>CADCCQ010000008.1 GCA_902799955.1 uncultured bacterium
CTTCTCGCCGCCGCCGTAGCGCTGCTGGTTGGCGAGGGGGTACTGGCCGAGATCGTGCGGGGCGAAGGGCCAGGGCCAGCGGGGATGGGAGGCGTAGACGAGGACGGGCGCAAGCATCGCGCGCATGAGCGTGGGGCTCGCGAACAGCATCTGCGGCGACTGCGGATAGAGGATGTCGACTGTGCCGATGCATCCGTTTGAATCCTGTTCCTTCGAGAAGTAGAGCGGCTGGTTGTTCTTGTCCGCTGCGAGCTTACAGGCGGCGAACGTCTGGCGGTAGGCGAGGCTCGCGAGTTTCGCGTACTTCTCGCCGCCGACCTTCACGAGGTCGGCGTAGAGCTCCGCGTCGAAGGCGTCCATTTTCTTCAGAAGCGCGGGGCGCTCCGCCTCGGCCTTCTCGAGCATCGCGGTGAAGGAAATTCCGTCGCGACGCCACCACGCGGGGAGGTCGTCGCCGAAGAACTGGATTGCCTTCACGTCGTCGTAGGCAAGGAGGAAATGCGCCTCGCCGTCCTTCGCCGCGCTCGGGCCCACGAGCCATGCATACCCCCAGTCGCAGCGCACGCGGTCGCCGCTGTACGCGAGCGGGCGCTGCTCCTTGCGCCCGATCGAGATTGCTGGCAGCCCCGCCACCGTGCAGCGGTTCGTGATCATCTGCGCCTTGTCGTTGTTCGTCGCGAGCGCGGGCGAAATCGAGGCGTTGAGCTTCCACTCCTTCGCGCCCTCCACGTAGGCGGTCACGTAGGTGACGGGGCGCGAGAAGACATCAAGATCCTCTGTAAGCTTCGGCGTGGAGAATACGAGCGAAACTTTTAGACCGCTGCCTGCAAAGGAGTAGGTCGTCTGGAGCGGCATCACCTTCACGGCGGTCTGCGGCAGGGCGGGAATGGCCTGCGGCTCGAGGCCGCAGAGACGCCACGTCTTGCCATCGGCGGTGAGGGTGATGGAGATCGGCTGCTTCGCGCCGGCCCAGTGGGTGGTTTCCTTCTCCGTGAGCGTATCCGCCGCGCTCCACACGCTGAAGAACGGGTCGCAGGAGACTAGCGGCACGGCGGGCGGACGAAACGCTGCAGCAGCAGGGAGTGACGACGCGAGAACGATTGCCAATGAGCGGATTGTGTTTTTCATATCAATATCAGTGGTTTGTTGGTGAGTTGGTGGTTAGTGTCTAGTCGTTAGTAGTTAGTCGTTGGTGGTTAGTGATTGCAGGTTGGCGAATAGTCCTCAACGGACGACAACGCAATTCCAGCCCGGGGGCCATTGACCCCAAGCTGGCATTCCCATCTCTGTCGCACCAAGATTTTTTGCATCAGCGTTGGCGACAAGCCAGCACACCTGAAGCAATCCATCTGCACAATTGTTTTATGCCTCACTCGCATTGACATCACTCCTGTCTTGCATCAAGACTTCCCAATGCCCGCCTCTAACAGGCCCATTATGACGCAGCAAACCCATCTTCTGCAACTTGACGAGATGGTATTTCACGCCATCCTTTGTTATCCCGCCAATCAACTCCGCCAACACCTGCTTAGACGCGCTTGGATTCTTTCTGATGGCATCAAGTATCCTCTGCTTTATCGTGCTCAAACCTTGCTCTCCATCTGCAACTTTTGGGGTAGTATTTGGGGTAGTATTTAGGGTAGCATTTGGGGTAGTACCCGTCGTTGGTTCAACCTTAAAAGGTCTGCAATACTATCTCCCGACGAATCACCTGTGAATTTTCGCACCACTTGTGCCGGTGTAGCCTTTAGATATGCCGTTCGGTCTATGCCTGGAATCTTTTTCTTTACAAAAAGCGCAATCTCGGCATGTATGTTCTGGGGCAGGGAAAGAATCAGAAGTGGCCCATAGTACCCGTTTACGGTTGCACATATCTTCTGTAACAATTGGTCGCATTTGGTCCCTGGAACGCATCCGATATCTACGTCAGATAAGGCCATTAACGATGAAACAGTAGCCTTATAGCCTTGGCTGTATTCAAGGTTTCTGATAGCGTCATAAACGCAATCTAGAATCTCACCATTCATCCTTTGATATCATCCAACGAGACGAATTCCAACTCAAACAGCGATTCGACAAGCTTACGGAGTGTGAGCGTGTCGCCCTCGGTAAACATGCACGCATCGGAGAACGCACGCTTCAATCCCTGTGACCTGTGCAGGAATCCATCAGCCTCAATCGGTGGACTCGTCCGCTTTGAGGCAAGACGCTGGCGCAGCCCCCTGCGCTTACCAGTCACACGCTCAGGCATGACATCTATGTACTGCCGGATGCTCTGCGCCTCTTTGCACATCGCCGCCCACTCTTCGGATGTGATGTTCAGCTTGTCGAGCTGGTTCGGGAATTCGGGATCAATAACCTTCATGACCGCAAGCAGAAAATGTATCGGCAGAATCTCGGCAGAACCAAGGTTCTTGGCCTCGGCGTTTGCTACCAGCCAACAAACCTGAAGCAATCCGTCGGCTTTGATTGCTTTAGACTTTTCATCCATTGTCTGACCTCCCATCTTTCCAGGAGATCATCCAATGGCCTCCATAGTCACCACCAATCCGATACAGGATTCCAACATTACGTAACAATCCAAGCGCATTCTTAATCGTCGGCTGTGGAATTGCCGTCTTAATTGACATTTCTGATATCTTTACGTACGGGTTCAAAGCGATTTCAAGAAGCACCCGTTCAGCATTAGCCCTGGCATCTTTCCTCAATGTAGGTAGCACCGCCTCAATTGTCTGTATCACTTTTGTTGTTCTCTGTATCATTTCCTCTTCAGTCAGTATCAGTTCCTCGCCTGTCTGTACCTGTTTTTCTTCATCCTCGTCCATTTTCTCACCGTTCTGGACCAGTTCCTTGCCGCTCTGGCTAAAACCGCCACCTTTCTGGCTATTTTCCTCATCTCTCTGGATCAGTTTTGCACAATTCTGGCTAACTTGCTGGCGCTTATAGACGGTCTTGACACTATGTCCATCGCATGTAATCGTCGGAAGAGGTTTGCCTTCACGTACACATGCCGAATAGATTAGATTTATGCCCCGTCCCCATGCTTCAATGGTTTTTCGCCTGAAAAGCACATCGGCAATACGTGGATTACGAGGGAATGATCCATGGTCTTCGCGGATTTTCTCCAACGGCAATTCGGGCGGGAAGTTGCCCGGATTGGAGATTTCAACCCTGTCATCGTAAATTGCAATCGACACCGAACCGCCAACGGACGTATAAAGACGATGAGCCATGGCGTTGATGACCGATTCCCTCAACGCATCGGCGGGGACCTCCAGCATTTCCTCGCGGTACTTGCCTTTGACCTCGCCGCGCAACTTGAGATGCTTGAAGCAGAACGCCATCGCCTTGTCAAACAACTCAAAGAAGTTTCCGCACTCATGAATCCCCACATCGTCAAAGACCTCCTTCGTTGTGCCAGCAAACTTCGCCGCCTTGAGGTAGCATTGCGGGTAGTACGTCAGATCCTTGCCAAAAAGCACCATCGCCCCGTTCATCGGCCGATCATGATCCATAAGCCGGAACTTCTTCAGAATGACTTTAGGGTCGGTTATGTCGACTGAGGCATCTAGCCTGCCGACAGAAACCGCCATCTTGGCCGTTCGCAACACTTCGTCTGCGTTGATGTCATCCATTGTTGCATGCGGATTGGACTGAAGTTCCCAGTCGCTAATGAATCCACCGCGTTCGGACAACATCCTGTTGTATTCTTCCTGCGTCATGACTGTCGTAGAAGATTGTACCCGCTTGTACGGTCTCCCGTCATACACATACGGGCGCACGTTTCCACGCGTAACCCTGCATACGATCGCCTGATGCGTCTCGTCCACGCGAACCCACTCCGTTTCAATATCCGCAGCCGGCTCAAACTTGTCAAACACTTCAAGCAGATTGCGTCTTGTTTCGTCACTAACAAGTTGTCCCGTTAACTTCCCCTTGCGCGTTACGCCGAACACCACCATGCCACCGTCGCCATTCAGAAACGCGCACAATGTTTCACAGGCATCGACACGCTGTCCCGTCGATTCCTTGTACTCGAATGTTTCATGCTCACCCGCTTCAACAAGTTTCTTTAGTTCTGTGATGTCCATAGGCTTCTCCACGGAAATTGTTTTGCATTACACTCTATGACATTTCCGTTTTAGAAATGAAATCAACCACAGGAATGGTGCCAGCGGCAAAGCAATAATGCATCCAAAAGGTAACGCATCGGCAATGTTCACAGCCCAAGCAAACCACTCTTGATCAATCATTCGTCTAATTCCAGTAGCCCTAAACTGAGTAGAATGCAATGGCAGAAACTGTGGACACGGAACTTTCTTGTTCATATCCAACACGCCATTACAAACCCTATACGCATATTCGTTGGCCCATGATACGCCTGAGTCAAAATTAATCATCTCGTCGTCAACTTGTTGCAAAGACCAATTTGGATTATCGGAAATCAACTTGGCTTTTCGATTTGCCCGAATCTTAGTGAATAATTCTCCAGTAATCTTAAGTTGCTTTATGGCATCATCGGGCAACAGCTCCTGAAAATACTTTAATGCACATTTATCAGTCAAATTAATATATGAAAGAAAAGATGCCTTCCACATATCAAATGACGACGCACCTTTTGGCGATGCAATTAAACAATCTGCATGAGAATTTTTTGTTGTATCCATAAACATACTACCTCGTTATTTCTCAATTAACAACTTGACATGTTGCTCATTCTCCCCTGCAATCTGCAACTTGATTTTTGAAAAATCTAAGTCTGCGACCGCATTGATATTCTCTGCTATTACGGCTAAACAGCGCGCTCTATCAGATGGATACTTTCCCCTTCCGCCAGAAAGCACCAAAATGGTACTATCCGTCATATTTGTGAGGATGCCGGTTTTCAGGCTTGCCAATACCTTGCCGTTGATTTCCGAAATCTTCAAAGTCTGTTCAGCAATAACAGTAGGCTGCGAAGTTACTTCTGGTGTGGCTTGCTGGACTACAGGTGCTGAAGATGCACTGTGCCATGCCTTGCCCAAAGAAAAGGCAAATCCGAGCAGTACCGCCAAGACGGCTGCGCAGACATATTTCCTTCGACGGCAGAAACATGGTGCTGGTTCGTCAATTTCCGACACGTCTAGTGGCGCGTCAATTGCCGCCAACGCATTCCGCGCAGATTCATTTGTTGCATCAACGACAAGTAACTCTTCCCAGATACGCCGCGCTGTTGCAACATCGCCTTGTTCAAATTTGATACGGGCGAACAAATCTGTTCCGGAAGGCGTGTTCAACGCCTCCGGCGCAGACACCAGAAGCTGCTCGGCCTCGGCATACTTGCCCTGCGTAGCGAACGCATACGCACGCAATATGGCAACTTCAGCTGTCATGGTCACGATCCGACAACAAGTCCGCCGTCCTCAGAACCAATGTGTCCTCTCTGTGCATCAGCCTTGACATCCTCTGGCAGAAGGTTCAGGAGCCTGATACCGCATTTGCGCATCATATCGACATCATTCATCTCAATTGCCTTTGCGCCCTGTTCAAAGAGACGATTGGCCTCTGCCTTGTCAGACATCTCGGCACGATGTTGATAGACATACTGCAACAAGCCTCGCCAATGCTCTGGACGGTCACGCATCACATCGCGCCACAAGTCAAGCAACTGCTCAAGCAAACGATCCAAGGCTCCTATGTCGTTCTTCGTACGCAGACGGTCCAATTCCTTCTTGACGAGAGACAACTCCGAACGCTGTGCTGAAGTTATGCTGGTTTCGTACTTCTCCACGCGTCCAATGTAATACTCGATCTCCTCTACCTTTTCGGGTATCTTCGCACGTTCTTCAATATCGTCCAGCTTCATGCGCAGCTCGATAAGACGCTCCTGAATCTGGTTTGCACCTTCAATGCTTCCCGCTCCGTCCCAAAGCGAATTGATGTCGTCTATCACGTTGTCTATCTTCCGACCATCTTGACTCTCACCCTTCTCCTTGGCAGAAGAAACATCATTCTTGGCTTTCTTAAACTCATCGCGCAGATCAGTTTCTGAGGCCCCAGGCGTCCTGTCATAATCTATCTTCGCCGTAAATGTCTCGTCAAGAAGAGGCACGTATGCCTCCGCAATCAACGCCCCCGGTTCCTTGGCAGAAAGCGTAACCTCGATTTCACTACCCAGCGGAAGATCTCGATGAAGATTGTCGGATGTCAGAACCAGTTTGCCGAGAACCATGTTGTGGTCAGCAAGTCGTCCTGCGTCGCCACCCTTGGCCTCAAGAATAGGGATGACAATTCTCCCCGGCTGTCCTTTCTTCAGCTCACGATCAGTAGTGGTCTTTCTTGTCGTCTTCTTAAACGGATATTCCGTCCCTTTCGGCACCATCATCAGTATCTGGTTCTCTTTCAACTCAATTGAAATGTCATTGCATGTGATCTGCGCCTTGATACTTACGCCGATGGTGTACGGGATTTCCGTCGTGTCGCAAGGAAGCTTTGTCCCCTGCGCATCGACAAGCGTGATATCAAATATGTTCTGGTCGCCGCGTTCCGCGCGAAGGCGCAGAACGAACTTCCCCTCGTCATTGAGCGGAATCGCTCCGCTTGACCACCGCGTCGTGCGGTTTGTAAACTCAATCGTGCATCCCGCAATGTTACCGCCAGAAGGAGCAACGACCTCACCCGTCACCTTCGGATCGTCATCTGGGCCGATCGGCTTATAGTTGACGACCAACTTGTAGGTACCAGCTGCAACAGGAGCCTCACCTCCCGCACGAATTGAACGGTCAATGCGCTGCGTCCCCGCAAACACCGCCGCTCCTTGGGCGACAACCGTCAAGGGATCAACGCTGTGATCGAGCGGAATCCCGAGCTTGTCCGCGAGAATGTCGCGGAAGTACGGCGCAAGCGTCGGGCCTCCGACGAGTATTGTCTTTTCGATTGCGGACGGCAACAGGTTCTTCTCCGCAAGAACGGCCTTGCACTTCTCGGCAGCACGGGCAATCAACGGTTCGGCAATGTCCGCAAGTTGGCCCTGCGTCAGCTTGAACCCATCAAGCTCTACTTCGTTTCCATCGTCGTCCTCAAACACGCATCCGTCAAGGTAGGCTTCCGATGACCGAGAAAGGTCGATCTTCGCGAATTCGACGGCCCGTTTGATCTTTGCGAATGCGCTGCGCCAGTGGTCATTTCCACGTTTAAAGTCCGGCAGATTGTGGGACGCAGTGATTTCTGGAATGATGATTTTCTCGATAACACCCCAGTCAATGTCCGCACCGCCAAGGAAGTTGTCGCCACCGTGGTTGACGACTTGGATGTCGCCGTCTTCCGCCTTCATGACGGCCGCGTCGAAAGTTCCACCTCCGAAGTCAAACACAAGCCAGAATGAACGCTTCTCGGAATCGGACTGAAATCCATACGCGAGCGATGCGGCGACAGGCTCCTGCAAGAGCGGACATTGCACAAAGCCCGCCAATTCCGCAGCCCGCTTCGTGGCGACGCACTGGCGCTGCGCGAACGCCGCAGGAATTGTGATGACGGCGGCCTTGATGTCCTCGTCCATGCGCTGTTGTACATTGCCCTTCAAGCTCTTCAAAACCTCTGCCGACAATTCCTCCGGCAATTTGCGCAGCCCCGACGATTTGAATGTATAGACCGAGTCGCCGCCCATACGCCTCTTGAATTCGATATAGGCGTCTTCCGCTGACCTATCATCTTCCAACTTAGACTTCGCCTTAGACCCGACGATGATGTTGCCCTGGCGTCCGATGAAGACGGCAGATGGTGTAATGTCGGTATCAAGGTTACTTTTCACCACCTCTGGCTTAACACCTTTGAGAACGGCGATGGCACTGTTGGTAGTTCCTAGATCGATTCCAAAGTCAATTGTTGTACGATTCATTTCATGTTCCTTTCATTCAGATTGTTACTGGTTTGCGGCAGCTGGTCGCCCCACGACGACCTCAGCCTGTTGAAGAAGTCTCGTCTGGCCTTGCTCGTTCGTCCATCGGACGGTCGGAAGAAGCGTCTCGATGTACTCGTCGCGCTTCAGGCCCACCCTATCCTCGTAGGATATAACCTTCACGGCATTGCCTTCATCATGCGGCTTGCCATTGTAGTCGCCAACGACTTGTACGCCGGCGTCCTCCAGTGCGCCGTCAAGAGATGCGAGATAGCGGGCGATCTTTGCGATCGACCTTCCGTCTAGTCCGTCCTTCGGCTCCTTCGTCTCCGTGTCGAGAATCTGGTTCTTCATCCGCCAAACGTTCGTCGCGATGGTGGAATAGAGTTTAATCAGCTTCTTCTCCTCTGGCGACATTGGCGCTTCTGGCGATGACTGTCTCTCTGAAGGAATATCCTCCAACGCAAAAGTATGTATACGCCTTGGATCTTGTGATTGACGGAGTTCCTTACGTATCATTTTTCGTATTTTCTTTTCTTTTTTCCCACTCATCACTTCTACCTCCTTGGTTAGAATCAGTTAAAAGCAACTGCGCAACCTACCAACAACGTCGATAACGCAATCAAAAGGGGAACAAGACATCCAGTCGAATCACTACCTGAATACACGTGTTCCCTGGAACCATCCGCCTTCTCATTATCTGAGACGTAATGTTCGGAAATATTGTTCATGTAAGGAGCAAGGCCCCAGGCCGACATCGAGTCATAATCATCCGGTTTCTTACCCAATTTGAAACCCTGCTGCACAAGTTTTGCAATAGGCGGATAATTTTTCACCTTCCCCCATGTCAAACTTGTGGCACACTCTGGGCAGCAAGGAACCTTGATCTGAATTGTTTCAAATCGTGTACACCCAAGATGCGGACACTCCCTTTGCAGAATAATCTCTGGGGACTGATATCCGTAACCGCGTCCACCTCCAAACCGCAGCCTCAAGAACACCGACTGGGCAGACTGTATCTCCCAACGATCCGCATCTGCATACACATTACCATACATCGGAACAATAAATGTATGCCGAGAAGCCATTGGCTTCTTACAACACCAGCAAATACGGGAATCCTCGTCCTCTTTGAGGTTTTGCTGAACAACCTTGGTGTTTTCCTCAATAAGACGGGCCAAATCGTCCGTCTTATCCATTGTCTCTAGCTTCTTGAGAATCTTAGAGCAGCCCTTCCAATCTTTTGTTGCATTACCATAAATCACCTGATACCGATTACAAGCCGAAACAATATCTGCAAAAAGCTTTGTACGCAACCGTTGCCCATGCGCCAAAAGCGCATGAGCAACCCGACGGATTTCTTCCGTCTCATGCAATAACTCATCTACACATTCTTTTGCCGACTTTCCATCGTCCCGCGCCTTTTCATCGTAACGAGCAATCAGAAGTGCAACACGTCGCTCCATTGGTTCAAAGATCGTTTTAAACGACTCATCTACATTATCAAGACCTCTCATCGTCTTAACCATGTAGTCTACGTGTCGCTTAGCTTCTTCAAACTTATTGATACGAGCATACGCAACTGCAAGTCCAGCATTAATATTATCGAATGCTATCGGGAATTCCTCTCGTATCTGTCGCGCCAATCCTATCGTCAATCGTGGATCGTCAACAATTTGAAGACGCACAACAAACTGATTCCAAAACTCGTCATTATCAACAATTTCTTCCCAGTACGAGAAAGACTTCTCCCAATACTCACAAGTTTTCGACTTAAAATCAACCCATTCTTGATCTTCCAACAGAGACGAATTGCTTTTCATCTGATCCAACATCTGTTGCTCTGCATCAATCGCATAGAATTGATAAATAACAGCAAGATTATGTTGGGCTATTGACCGCCTCTTCCCCATGCAAAGTGCTTCATTCTCCCATGTTTGTATAACGCGGAGCCTATCCCCATTAATAATCTCATCAGCTGAAGTGTCTGTGTCGCTTATTGGCCAAACCCAAAAGAATTCCGAAAGTACCCTGAATTCAGGATCATCCAATCTCTCAAACGCAGAGTTCACCTCCTCTAACGATGGTATGCCTCGATGACCAAGCAGATGTCTAAACTCGTTTTTCCACGTTTCCCCACCTAATGTACTGGCTGCCTCAACATCTTCTCTACGCCTTCGGATCTTCTTTGGCGTAGCATTAATCGGCAATCCCAAAACATGGAAGATGTTATCGTTGTACACATTTTCCGTGCACATCTGCAACAACATTGATTTCTCATCTGCCATCTTCTTCACTCCCTACATCGCAATCCCCATGCGCCACAGGCGAACCTGATCCGCGTATTTGGACCGGAGAGACGGACACTGGTTAAACGCCTCCTCCATCTTGTCGGCTGCGCTACCGAGCTGTCCTTCGCGGGCCAACCTACGCGCGTCCTTGGCCATCTCGCGTCCTTTCGCCTCATCCATCACGGAACCTTCACCAAGAATGCTCTTCATCGTCAAGGAACTCTGTGATTCCTTAACCGCCGTCTTGCCGCCCGGCTTCCACGATTCCAGCACATCCAAGAGTTCCATCGCACTTTGATATCGCTTCGCGGGATCGAAATCAATGCACTTCATCACGATGCGATCAAGCTTCTGGTTAACGCCAACATTCCAGTCACTCGGCTTGTCAGGGACTTTCCACTTCTTAACGTCCTGCCCCCAACCGAGGTCGGCATCCACATGGAATGGCAACTCATCCGTCAGAAGCAGATACAACGTCACGCCCAATGCGAAAATGTCCCCCGCTGCCGAATCGCTATGCCGTTTACCGGAGAACGCCTCAGGCGGCTTGAACGACAGAGTACCGGCTGCTGTCGCAAGAAGAGTCAGCGGATTCACCTCCTTTGCGAGACCAAAGTCGCTCAAGCGCGCACGCAATCCATCAGCCTCATAGCCGACAAGAATGTTCTGCGGCTTGATGTCCCGGTGGATGATTGGGGGATTCGCATTGTGTGCAACGCTCAATCCTCGGCAAACCTGCTTCATCAAGTCCACGCAGGTCTCGACGGGAATGCGCTTCGTGCCATACGACCGCCAGAACTTGTCGAGCGTTCCGCCGGGAACGTACTCCATCGTAAAGAAACCACAAGTGCCCTGTTTTGTCTTGACCGTATTGGCATCAAAGACGCGAACGATATTCGGATGCCCGATCTTTGACAGGAGAATCGCCTCGCCCAGCATCTTCACGACCTCGTCAGCGTCGGTAGATGTCTGCTTGAATACCTTCATCGCCTGTCGCCCAAGAAATCTGTGGTTAACGCGATACACCTCGGCGAACGCTCCCTCGCCTAGGAAGCGTTCCACCTCGTAGGTGTCGCGGACTTTTGTTCCCTCTGCCAGCAGTTGCATGTTGTTCTTCTGTTTGACATCTCGGATACAAAGACATTATAACATATATCCACCTGCCTATCAACGATGAAGTCCTGAGTTTTTCAGGAAGCGGGATGAGGGATTTGGGGGAGATGGCGAAATCGGGCATTGACTACCAGGGCGCGTTGTGCTATTCTAACGGACATGGGAAAATTCAACATATCGCGCGTGGCGAAGGACCACGGGTTCGGGCTGGCGGTGCTGGGCTGCGCCGCGGTGGCCTTTGCATTCCCCCAGGCGTTCATTTCCTGGGGTGGCGTAAAGCTCGTCTCGCTCGTCGTCCCGGCCATACAGCTGATCATGTTCGGCATGGGCACTACGCTCTCCGCCAACGACTTCCTGTCCGTTGCGAAGTCGCCATGGGCGGTCGTGCTCGGCGTGGCGCTCCAGTTCGTCGTAATGCCGCTCATCGGGCTGTCGCTGGTGGGGATATTCGGCTTCACGGGGGAGCTGGCGGCCGGCTTCATACTCGTCGGGGCCGTGGCCGGGGGAACGGCGTCGAACGTCGTCGCCTACCTCGCAGGCGCGAACGTCGCGCTTTCCGTGACGATGACGTGCTGTTCCACCCTGATCTCCCCATTCGCGACGCCGCTGCTGATGAAACTCCTTGCGGGGAGGTTCATGGACATCTCCGCCAAGAAGATGATGATCGACTGCCTGAAGATCGTGCTGGTCCCCGTCCTCGCAGGCGGGGTCGTCCGCTACGCATTCCGCCGGACATTCGAGGAGAAGAAGGCGCTCTGCGGGCGCGTCCTCTCCCTCGTGTCAATGGCGGGGATATGCTTCACCATCCTGGTGCTGACCGCCGATGGTCACGCCACGCTCCGCGACGTCGGCGCACTGATCGTGGCGGCGGCAGTGCTGCACAACATCCTCGGCTACGCCGGCGGCTACTGGGCGGCCAGGCTGCTCGGGCGCGTCCTGCGGCTCGACGAGAGGGACGCGCGGACGGTCGCGATAGAGGTCGGGATGCAGAACAGCGGCATGGCCGCGGCGCTTTCGAAGTCCGCGCTGGGCAGCACGACTGCCGCGCTTCCCGCCACCGTGTTCTCGATCTGGATGGACTTCTCCGGCTCGGTCCTCGCCAACTACTGGCGCAAGAAGAAGGCGAACTGAGGCTCGTCAGGCCTTCGCGGCCCGGCGCATTCCCGTCGCCAGGCCGAACGCCGCCGCCACGAGCGCGACCGACCCCGAGACGACGTACGCAAGCGTCCAGGGCGTCGGGGTCGCGGTGCCGAGGATCGTGTCGAATATGACGTTCGACGCGAACACGCCCACGCCGGCGGTGAGGAGGTTGACCAGCCCCTGCGCCTGGTTGCGGAGCTCTGGCGGGGCGACTTCGTCCACGAACATCTGGCTGCCTACGACGAGCAGCCCGAAGATGAGCCCGTGGATGAGAATCGCGCTGAAGTTGAACGCGGAGAGCCCGAAGGCGGACGACAGCGCAAACGACGCGTTCCTGAAGACGAGCGCGAGGAGCGCGAGGACGATTCCGCCGCGGTACCCGACCTTGCGGAAGATCAGCGGCACGAGCAGCATGAATCCGATCTCGCCCGCCTGGCCGAGGTTCATCGTCAGCGTCAGGTACTGGAAGCCGGAGTCCTTCAGATACGCCGCGCAGTAGGTGTTGTACCACTGGAACGGGATCATCGCGAGGAGAAGGAGAATCGCGAACGAGCGGAAGCGGGCGTCCTTGAAGAGGACGAGCGCCCGGAGCCCAAGCGCGTCGCAGACGGAGACCCTCTCGCCCTTCGCGCGCGGAGCGGTCCGCGGCAGGACGAGCGTGAAGAGGCCTGCGAAGGCGGTGGTGGCCGCGCCCGCGGCGAATATCCAGCGCGACGAGTCGAAGCCCTTGAAGCCGAACGCCGCCGCGACGAGCGAGAACACGCACGCCGACACCCAGCCAATCGTCCCGAAAACCCTGATGCGCGGATAGTCGTCCTTCTCCGAATGCGCCATCGCGATCGTCGCTGTGAGCGACCATGTAGGCATGTAGAAGAGCATCACGGAGAGGAGCACGACGAATAGCAGAGCCGGCGAGGTGACGAAGAACGCACCCGCGAGGAGCGCGGCGGACGCGAAGTAGCAGATGGCAAGCACCTTCTCCGCGTTGAGGTACCTATCCGCGAACATCCCGACGAGCGGCGACGAGAACGTGCCTATGCCCATGATAAGGCCGCACCAGAGCGTCCACGCCTCGCCACCGGGCAGCGCCTTGACGTACGGGAGCATCGGGACGAACCACACGGGCATCGCCATGTACTCCAGAAACATCATCGCCGACAGAACAATCTTCTTCATGCCTCTCCTCCCATTCCTCTGCTTGCGTTGTCATCCGACGCGCTTTGTCACTCGGCATTCATCACCTTGAAGTCCGCCGCGGCATTCAGGAAGTGCGCCGTGAGCCAGAAGACCGTCCAGCGCTCGGCATATCCGCCGCGAAGCCTGTACACGTCGCTCATGTCGCCGCGCTGCCCGAAGTTCGTGTGCTGTATCTGCTCGCCGAGCGAGCCGGAGGCGTCGGTCAGCTGGAAGCACGAGCGGTACATGACGTCGGCAAGCCTGGTCAGGCGCTCGTCCTTGAGGTACTTCCCCATCCACCAGATGTCAGGGGTCGTCACGACGCCGAACGCGTCGAGATGCTGGTTCTGCGCGGAGACGACAGTCCAGCCGGTCGACTTGAAGGCATGGTCGCTGAGGCGGCCTGGGGGATAGGTCGCGTCCCAGACCATCGTATAGGTGAGCATCATGTTCATAGAATGGCGCGCAAGGCGGGAGTACCTGCGCTCTGCCGCCGCATCCTTCGCGGCGATTGCATTGCGGAGGAGCGCGGCGTAGCCCTGGAACGCCGCGTATGCGCCCTCCTTGTCCTCGCAGCGCGCGTCGAGCGTGCCGCCCCAGTAGACGGCGTCGTAGCCGAAGTAGCGCCGCTCGAACACGGCGGCGAGCTTCTTCGCGGCGGCGAGGTGGTCCTTCTTGCCGAATATCTCGGAGCCGGCGACGAGCGGGGCGACGAGGAAGCCGGCGTTCGTGGACTTCGGCTCCTGCCAGCCGGGCTTGAGGATGGACGCCGCGATTGCGTCGAGCGACTTCTCCGCGAATGCGCGCCACTTCGCCGGGTCGAGCCGTCCGCCGCCGGACCTCTCCGCGAAGCGGATCGCCTTGACGACGCAGTTGAGGGCCTGTCCGCACGACACGGGGTCGCCGCCGGACGTCTTGCCGTTGTCGAGGTTGTACCGCACGCAGAAGAGCCCGTCCGCCGGGCGTATCGTCGCGCCGAACGTGTCGCTTATGAAGTCGAGGGAGCGCTGCGCCTTCACCCAGTCGCCCTTGTCGACGTCAAGGACAGGCAGCGCGTAGCCGCACGTCGCCGCGCAGCCGCACCAGCCGAGGACGATCTCGCGGCGCCTGTACGCGCGCTCGTAGACGTCGGTCATCCCGTCCCCGCAGTCGTACATGTTGAAGCCGCAGGCCGCGCGGGACGAGCCGTCCGCCGCGGCCGGCACGTCCATCCAGCGCGTCATCGCATAGTCGCGCTTCACGCGGTAGATGCGCTCCATGGGCTCGTAGCAGTCGGCGCGGTACGGCTTGAAGAGGTCGAGGGAGACGTCCATCGCCTGCTCGAACCCGAATGCGTCCTTCGTCGCCTTGCCCGTCTGGATCCAGAACGTCTTCTCGACGACCTGCCCCGGACGCAGGGTGACGTACGTCTCGTCGTAGACCTTCGCCTTGCCCTGCCGCGCCTTCGCCACGGAGCGGCGGCGGTTGTAGCCGATGGGGCCGGAGAGCATCACGATGTCCGCGCCGCCGTCGCGCGCCTCTACGCCCGCGCTCCACCAGAGGTCCTCGCGCACGGCGCCGCGGATGGGCGAAGGCAGCGTGTGTATCGCCACGAACTCGCCGCTCTGCGCGTCCTCCAGGAGGACGAACGGCATCGGGAGGCGGTGCTCCTCGAAGATGGCGAACTCGCCCTTCTCTCCGGCGTAGACCGGGACGCGTCCGTCGGTGCGGCCCTTGTTGGACGGGTTCCCGTACATGAGGATTCCCGGCATGAACGGCTTCAGCGCCTTCGCGTCGCCGTCGACGCGGTACCTGACGGAGAGCGTCGCCTTCTCAAGCGGCTCCTTGCCGGTCCACGTCCAGCGGCGCACGACCTTCACTAGGCCGTCGCGGACCTTCGCGGACGTGTCGCGGACCTCCAGCCCCGGCACGTCGCCCTTCCATTCGGCGACCCAGCCATTCTTCCAGCCAAGCCCGGTTTCCGCCGGCACGAGCCCCGCCGCGATCGGCGGCGCGGCCAGCAGGAGCGCAGAACACAGGGAAAGCGACAGCCTTTTCATCTTCACCTCTCCATTCTCCGTTTCATTCGTCATTCTTCATTCGTCACTCTTCACTATCTTAACGTATCCCGACGGCGGAACGGACACCCTGTGGCATCCGGCTTCATACGGAAGGCCCATGCCGTTCACGCCGTAGGTGTCATACGGAACGATCTTGGCCTTTGCGGGAATCTCGACGACGAGCGAATCAGCATCGGTTGCGTTGAGGATGTAGACCGGCTTGTCGAGCGCGCCGGTGGAGACCGCGACATTCTCGGCATACACGCCGAAGATGCGCTCCTTGTCGCTCTCGCCCTCGATGAGCGGATACGCGAGCTCGGGGTGGTACGGCTTGAACCTGCCGCGCTGAAGCGCGTCGACGTGCTTCGCGCCGAAGCGGCTCCAGTGCGCGATCATGTCGACGTGGCTCTTGTCGAGCCCTGAGAACTTCATTGAGTACTGGACCGTCGAAAACATGACGTTCAGCACGTTCTTCGCCGCGGCCTCGGGCGTGTCGGTGGGGTGCCATTCGAGCATGTCTGCGTGGACGGCGGTCTTGCCGGAGGTGAGGCGCAGGTTCACGATGCCGCGCCTGTTGCGCTGCATGTCGGCGGGACAGTCGGCAACGCGCAGCATGTTGGCCGCGGTGCGGATCGACGGGCCGATGTACGCCTGCCGGAACTCGATGAGGACATCCGGCTTGATCGCAGAGAGGCGCCTATAGGTGTCGGAGATGAGGCGCTCGGTCGCCACGGTGACGCTCTTGATGTCGCGTCCCTTGAAGCCGTCTTTCAGCGCCGGGTCACCGCCCTGCACGTGTATGCTGTCGATGAAGTCGAGCTTCACTCCGTCGATGTCCCATTCGCGCAGGGCGCGCTCGAACGTCGATATAAGGTATTCGCGCACCTCCGGGAAGCGCGGGTCGATGCAGCTCGCCCCGATGCGGTCCTGGTGGTAGAGGTACTTGCCCTTGAACCGGGCGTGCGCCTCGCTCTTGTCGCCTATCCAGGCGACGGCGTACCAGAGCATGTACTTCATGCCCATCTTGTGCACCCTCGCGACATGCGCCTTGATGTCGGGGAACCGGTTCTTGCTCTCCTTCCAGTCGCCGCAGAACGCATAGCCCCTGCTGGTGTCGTCCGTCTGCCATCCGTCGTCGACGATGATCGTCCCCATGCCCATCTTGGAGGCGATGGCGCATTCGCGCTCTATCTCGTCCTGGTGGACATCCTGGTGGAAGTTGTACCAAGAGGAGTAGAGCGGCGCGAACGCGGCGTCGGGCACGTTTGCAGGCTTCCTGCCGGACGCCTCCGTCATCCAGTCCGCAGCCTCGCGCACCGCGTCGCTCCAGAACACGTCGCGCGGGTCGATGCGCAGCTTGGCGACGACGTGGCCGCGCCTGGCGACCTTGGTGTCGTAGAAGTGGAAGGCGAAGTAGAGCCGGTTGTCCTCCTCGCGGATCCCGGCCTTCATCGCGAGCGGCTCCGCCGTCTCCGACGCGGCGAAGGTCACGCGGTTGCGTCCGCCGGAGCTGTAGCACGCGTAGAGCGGAAGCCACTTGCGGAAATCCGTCTCGCCCGCGCCAGGCAGGACCTTCGGATTCCAGTACATGCCGAAGCCGGAGCACTCGGACCACGGACGCCACGCGGCGACGGTGTCTCGCTTCGCGAAGTTGAATGAGAGGTTGAACGGCGCGGGGAACTCCTCGCCCTCCTTCCGCGTCATCTCGACGACCGCGTACTCGACGCCATCTGCGCCAGCCTCGCGGCGGAAATCGATGTCCCAGCCATTCCTCTGGCGGCACATGAGCTTTATGTCGCCGACGGAGAACCCGCCTAGCACGATGTCCGGCGCCTCCTCGCTGGCTGCACAAGCCGCCAGCGCGAACGCAACCCCGAACGCGCAAAGCGTCGCTCCCCGAAACCAGCTTCCTTTCTCTCTTTTCATTTTCATCTCCTCGTTCTTTGTTTTTCCACTCTCGTTTTCCCACTCTCACTCACATCCACTGTCCGGGCCTGCCCTTCCCCGGCGTGCGGACAACGAACATTATACCAGATTTTGGCGTCATTCGCCATCTGGGCGTTCAGAGAGTATCTGGACGGGGCCAAGGAGCCCGGAGGGCGAGAGGCCGGAGGACGAAAGGCCTGGATTCCTGTACCCTTTGCCGCCGACAAGACGGATGTTCGTCTTCGTGTGCTGCCTGCGGCCGGGATGAAGCTGGTCGCCCTTTACGCGGTTGTACCAGGAGTTCACCACCATGACCTCAAGCTCGTTCTCGCCGTCCACGAGCGCCGCCGTCGCATCCAGCCGGAATGGAGGCGTCCATGCTACGCCAAGGTCCCTGCCATTGAGCCGCACTCTCGCGAAGCCGACGTCCTTCACGTCGCCAAGCCGCAAGGCATAGCGCACCCCCGACTTCTTCGCGAACTGGAACCGCTTTCTGTACACCGCCTTCCCCGAGTAGTACCTTATCCTCTCGTCGGCGTTCTCGGTCCAGTCCGCTAGGCTCGGGAACTCCACCTCCTCCGGCCCGTCCCACTTCGGGTCAAACGACAGCTTCCACGATCCCTCCAGCGTCACGGCGACAGTGTAGTCGGCAAAGTTGGATTTCGCGGCGCCACTCCTCCCGGACGGCTTCCTGAACACGACGATGTACGCGCCGAAAGGATCGAACCTAAGCGGAACGGATGTCACACCGCCGCGCATGGTGAACGCTCCAAGCTCCCTGATCTCGCCGGTCAGCGGATTCCACAGCTCGGGAACGCGCCCGGAGACACGGAACTCGCATGCGACGTCGCGCTCCGCGCTTGCCTGGCTGATGACGAAGTACGCATCGCCGTCCGCGAACGAGTAGTGCGCGTAGTCCACCAGGCCATCCGCCGCGAAGTCGGGCTTCACCCCGGTCGCGACAAAATGCTCGCGCGCCGTGCGCCCCGTGACGAGCCTGCCCTTGCCAAGCCTGTCCGCGATCCCGGCGAATTCCGCCTTCGCCTTCGCGCCGCCCGCGAGCGACACGCATCTTTCCGGCTTCTCGCCTATCACCGTCGCGCCGCCGTTGAGAAGCGATTCGACTTTCCTGGCCGCGGCAAGCGAAAGGACCCTGTGGCTCGGCAGCGTCAGCACACGGTACTTCGCGCCGGACGGGGCGACGATGCGCCCTTCGCCGTCCACCCTGAGCATCAGCAGCGCCTGCTCGTCCGCGACGTCGTAGTCAAACCCGGGGAGCGCCCCCGGATGGTCCGCCTCCTTCAGCGGATAGATGTTAGGCACATGGTCTCCGTAGTAGTGGAGGACGTCCGCGACAAACCTACCGGACTGCACGACCGCCTGCACGCGGCGCATGTAGTCGATGAATCCGGCGGACTCCCCCCACCACGTCACGCGCGGATTGACGTGCGTCCCCGCGAAGTACTCCTGTCCTGGGAGCCCCATCGACGCGGGCGAGGTCGTGAAGGTGTGGAAGTAGACGCGGTTGAGCCCGGAGCAAATCTCATGGTCGAACGCGCTCTTCTGGGCGCTCCCGATCGGATCGTTCCAGTGCGGGCCGATGGTTGTGAACGACTCCGCGCCGACGATCCGCTTCCCATAGACGTGGGCGACGGACGACGCCTGCTTCACGAAGAACCTGTTCGGCGGCTGGGGACGGTGCGGGGACGGCGCCCAGAACTCGCTCATCACGATGTCGCTGTGCGAGTAGTTGAGTATCCCGTCTATGGGTGCCGCGTGAGGGCCCGCGCTCTCGGGCTGTATTCCCATGCCGCGAGCGTGTGCGAACTCGGCGAAGCGTCCGTAGTGGTTGTGCGCGATCATGTGCGCGATGCACTTGCGGAAGTCGGCGAGGAATGCCGTGGTCGATTCCATGTCGTCAACGACGTGCCCGGCGAGGACGGCGAGGTAGGGAACGGGGTCGTACCCCATCTCGCGCGCGAACTCGCGCTCGAAGCCGTCCGTCCAGTTCATCCCGCCGCACTCCCAGCTGTCTGTCTCCATGAACTTGAGCGTGCGCCCGACATGGCGCCCGGCGCGCGCGAGAATCGGCTCCACCACCTTCCCCCAGTAGAAATCGAATGCGTCGCGGCTGAGGTAGTCGAGGGCAAGGCCCTGCCAGGTCCTGCTCGAGGTCGAGACGCGCGCTCCCGTGCATGTGTAGCCAATCCGCATCACTGCCCACCTGCCGGACGGCGTGGTCCAGTCGAGGGATCCGTCCTTCGACATTCGCTTCGTGAGATTGACAATTGCGTCGCGGCGGACGACATGCGCCGCGCCCTTGCCGCGCACGGACTTGTCCGGCGTAGAGTTGCCGAGCAGAAACCGGCAGTCGGTCGCGCTGCCGCCGAGCTCCTTCGCGGCGAGCTTGGCGTCGAGGAAGTTTATCGGGCCGGACGCCTTTGTGGATTCGTCGAGCGGGAACGCAAGCACGGCGATGTCGCGGTAGAAGCCGAACTTCGCCTTTGGCTGAGGAAGCTTGAGCCCCTTCCTACCGCCTTCGGTCACAAGCTGAGAATACACGAGCCGCTTTGCGGCATGTTCCGGCGTCACGCACGGGCCGCCGAGGTTCCATCCGCTCTGGATGTTGAAGCCGATGGAAAGCCCGTGCCGTTCGGCCTCGTCGAGTGCGAACACGAAGAGGTCGCACCAATCCTTCCCGCCGAACACCGGGCCCGCCGGGATGTCACGGTGCCCGCCCTGGCACTGTCCGCCGGCGTCGAAGACCATCGCGCCCTGGAATCGGCGCGACTTCATCGCGGCAAGTTCACTCCTGATCGCGTCCTTGTCCGTGTTGCCGTTGAGCCACCACCACCAGCAGTTCACGCCGAACGCGTCCGGTGGGTCCGAGAACTGCGATTCGAGCGCGGCGAGCGTCGGCGAGCCGTACGGCACGCCCGCTTGCGAACCGCCGGCCGGCGGCATGGCAGACCAGGCCGCCGCGGCGACTGCGCACGCCAGCGCGGCGGCGGATGGTTTCCTGCAGGAGTGATGCATGATGTCTCTGTTCATATTGTTTTGTCGCATAGCTGCGTTGTGCATAGTTCCGTTGCATTGGTGTGGCGAACGGCAAGCATTATATCACATTCTACGCAGAGGTTTCAAGGAGCGGGGCAACAGGCTTCAAGGCAGAATACAAAATGAGAATTCAATGCGGAAAATTCTCACTTCCCCAAAATCAACACATATACAGCCTTTGAGCGTGTTTTATGCAATATATCGAAATTCCTTGCGGGGAGTGTCCCCACAGGGGTTCTTGCGGGGAGTGTCCCCACAGGGGTTTCAACCTCCGCGTCTCTGCGCCTCCGCGTGAGACATCCCGGACTTACGGCGGACGCGACAAGCACGTCTCTCCCCTTGATTTGGAATCATTCCCGGGATTGCAAATTGGATATCTCAACGACCGCAAAATATGTTATAATACAACTGCATCAAGCATGGTATGGAAAATGAAGAAAGGATGAACAACATGAGCAACATGTCAAAGTGCGCGATTGCCGCATTGGCGGCCGCGGCGCTGTTCGCGGGTGCCGCGAACGGAGAGCTCGTGTGGGACGCCACGAAGGACGGACGACTGATGACGGCTACGAACGACATCGTTCTGTTCAAGGGCGCGAAGCTCGCCGAGGCGCGCCTCGCGAAGTGCTGGTTCAACAAGGCGGAGCGCGTGCGCGTGGACGGTTCGCGCGCTATGAGCCAGGGCGCGGGCAGCGTGTGCCACGTGCACCGCAGAGACGACGGAAACGTCCTGGAGGCGCAGTGCCAGCTGTTCGACTGCGGCTACACGAAATGCGTTAAGCTGCGCCTCGCCCAGCGCGGCGACGACGTGACGGGGCGCGTCCTCTACGCCAAGTACTGCACGAACAAAAACGCCGACGTGGTGGGCGCCGACTTCGACACGCTTGAGGCCTCCGCCCCGCAGCCCGCGTTTTCCGTGTTGCCCAACGGGCGCGTATCCCAGGGCTACAACGTTGACTGGCTCGCCCTGCGCGAGGTGGGTTCGGCGGACGACAACATCCCAAGCGCCACTGACGGCGTGATGCCCGCAGACAAGGTGACGGACTGGATGGAGAACGAAGTTGATCCCGACTCGTGGGCGACGTGGCGCAACGCGCATCCCGCGCCTTTCCGGCTCTTCGGGGAGGACCGCCAGTACGCTGTGCGCAACAACATCGTGCCCGCGCACTGGCTCGCCAAGGGGAACCGCGCGGCCGAGCGCTTCCACGGCGCCGCGCAGCCGGGCGAGTTCTATCCGTTCCAGGTGTGCGTCGCCTCGGAGAAGGCGCGAAGGCTCCGCTGGAGCGCGAAGACCGGCCTCAAGGTGAGCCGCATCACGCCGGCCGAGTGCGCGGTCGCGGCAAAGGGCGTGAAGCCGATCTGGGTGATGGTCGACATCCCGAAGGACGCGGCGGGCAGGACTGTCGGCGGGACGGTCGAGGTCTCCGACCGCGACAGCGGCGAGACGCAGTCGATTCCGTTCGAGATCGAAGTCAAGGGCGCGGCGCTTGAGGACGGCGGCATCGGCGACGCCTGGCGGCTCGCGCGCCTCAAGTGGCTCAACTCGGACATCGGACGCGAGGATACCGTGACGAAGCCTTACGAGCCGGTCGTCGTCGACAAGGCCAGGCGCACTGTGAAGATCCTCGGGCGCGTGCTTGTGCTGGGCGAGGACGGCCTTCCCGCGCAGATCGTCTCGCACTTCAGCGGCTCCAACGCGCGCATCGTCGGGAATGGAATGAACCTCCTCGCCGCGCCGGTGAAGCTGACTACGCGTCTCGCCCCCAGCACGCTGCGCGGCAAAACAAAGCCGGGCCGCCCCACGATGCAATTCACCGAGACGACCCCCGCGCACGCGGCGTGGAGGGCGGAGACTTCGCTGGGCGACGGGATCAGGCGCATCGTCGAGGGGCGGATGGACTTCGCCGGCGAGTGCCGCTTCCGCGTGCGCATCGATGGCGAGAGAGTCGAACGCGCGGAGTTCGAGATGAAAGTGCCGGCGGACGTCGCGCGCTACATTGACGGCCTCGGGCACAACGGCGGGGAGTTCGGAGAGGAGACGCTGCGGCACGAGTGGGACCCGAGCCTAAACCGCGACGCGGTGTGGCTCGGACGCGTCAACGGAGGCGTCCTCGTCCGCTTCAAGGGCGCGAACTACCGCCGTCCGCTCATCAACGCCTACTACGCCTGGCAGAAGCTGGAGATGCCGGAGAGCTGGTCTGCGGGCGGCGGGGCGATCACGGTCTTCAAGTCCGGCGCCGAGGCGGTGGTGCGGGCGGACGCCAACATCGCGCCGGAGGGCGCGGAGTGGAACTTCGACCTCTACATCACGCCCTTTCACCGGCTTGACATGAAGACGCACCTAGGCGACAGGTACTACCACATCAGCCAGAGGCGGTCCGACCTCGACACGAAGAAGATTCGCGAAATGGGCGCGACGGTGGTGAACCTCCACCACAACACGATCTGGAATCCATACATCAACTACCCGTACAACGACGACAGCGGTCCGCTCCTCAAGAAGGCCGTGAAGGACGCGCACGCGGCGGGGCTTCTCCTGAAGGTGTACTACACGACGCGCGAGCTGACGCAGAACCTGCCCGAATTCTTCGCGCTCAAGTCGCTGGACGGCGAGGCGCTGCTGAAGCGCGACGCGGCCGTGCCCGGCTGGCCATGCACGAACAGAAACGGGCCACACCCGTGGCTGCGCGAGCACGTGGGGTTCGACATCCTCCCCGCGTGGCGCGAGAACGTGCGCTTCCCGCAGGCGTACCCGCCCCGCCTCGACCTCGCCGTGATCACGACGCCCAACACGCGCTGGGACAACTTCTACCTCGAGGGGCTCAACTATCTCGTGCGCGAATACGGCATCGACGGGCTCTACATCGACGACACGGCGCTCACGGGCGAGTCCATGCAGCGCGCGCGGCGCATCCTCGACCGCGACGGGAAGCGCCGCCTCGTCGACAACCACAGCTGGAACCACCACGACGGCCGCGCCGGGAGCGGCTCCACGAACCTCGCGTTCATCGACCTCTACCCTTACTTCGACCTCCTCTGGCGCGGAGAGGGATTCTACAACGACACGCCGCCGGGATTCTGGCTGATCGAACGTTCGGGCGTCGCGTTTGGAATCGCGGGCGAGATGCTCGGACGCGGCAATCCGTTCCGCGGGCTTCTCTTCGGGATGACCGACCGCGCCGGATGGGGCGGTGGGCCGAGCGGACTCTGGAAGTTCTTCGACGAGGTGAAGCTCGGCGACATGGAGCTTGTCGGCTGGTGGGACGACGAGTGCCCGGTGAAGGTCTCCGGCTCGGCCGACGTCAAGGCGAGCGTCTGGAAAGGCGATGGACGCGCGGTCCTGGTAGTCGCGAACTTCGCGAAGGAGCCGCGCAGCGCGACGTTCGCGTTCGACGCGGCGAAGCTGGGCTTCGACTGCGCTAAGGCGAAGTGGAGCAATCCGGAGATAGCAGGCGTGCAAAAGTCCGCCGCCGCGCCGGACTTCGCCAAGCCTGTCGAGGTCCCGGCGGGCGGCGGGTTCATCCTAGTCAGCCAAACCGGGAAATGACGGCCTCGGCGAACTCGAGAAGGTCCGGATAGCGCGGCGCGGCGGCGCGGTCGTCGAGCGACGTCGGCTGCGCGTTGACGATGAACACCTTGCCGCCCTGGCGCAGCGTGAGCTGCGGTAGCCCCGCCGCAGGGTAAACGGTCAGCGAGGTCCCGAGGACGAGCATCACGTCCGCCTTCATCGCAAGCTCCTGCGAGCGCAGGAACGCCTCCTCGGGCAGCGCCTCGCCGAAGAAGGTGATGTCGGGCTTGAACGCGCCGCCGCACTGGCAGCGCGGCACGTACGGGCTGCCAAGGCTCTCCACGCCGCCGTTCGCCGCGACCATGCCCATCACCTCGTCAAACGAGGCGCCCTTCCCGCATCTGCGGCAGTGGTGCATAACAGGGGAGCCGTGGACCTCCCAGACGCGGGACGACCCGGCCTTCTGGTGGAGCATGTCGATGTTCTGGGTCATGATGCCGGCGAGCTTGCCCGCGTCCTCGAGTTTCTTCAGCGCAACGTGCACCGGGCCGGGATGGAAGCCGCCGAGGCCGTAGACCAGCTCGCGGCAGCCGCGGTAGTAGACCGACGGGTCGCGGTCGAACCAGTCTATGTCGAATATCCGCTCGGCGTCCGGGTTCTTGTAGAGTCCCTGCGGGCCCCTGAAGTCCGGTATGCCGCAGAGGGTGCTTACCCCCGCGCCTGTCATCGCCGCGACGCATTTCGCCGCCGCGATTGCGTCCGTCATCGCGTCAAGTGTCTGTCTTTTGTCGCTCATGGCCTGTCGTGTGTCCTGTAGTGTTCTGTTCTCGGTTGACTGTTATTATATCACCAAAGCACCGTTATCTCAACATAGTTCACCGTCGCGTCTTGACATATCGACGCCCTTGGGCTATAATCGCATCATCATGAAAAGCAACAAAACGATTTTGGCATTGGCCGCCGCAGTGGCGGCGCTGGCGTGCATAGGCGCGAACGCGAACGACGCATGGATGGCGTCCATCCGCAGGGACCATCCGCGGATGTTCTTCAACACTCAGACGTGGCCGCAGGTGAAGGCGCGCGCGGAAGGGCCCGCGCGCGAGGCGCGCGACGCACTGCTGAGGCGCTGCGACAAGTACCCCGAGAAGCCGGTATGCTCGGACTACGGTCCCGTCGAGTTCCGCGAGGTGAAGACGGCTAGCGGCACGCACAAGACCACGGCGGCCACGCCGATCAAGAACGTGAAGGAGTGGGGCTCGCAGGCGGCAGAGTGCGCGCTCGCGTGGCGGTTCACGGGCGAGCGCAAGTATCTCGACAAGGCGCGGCGCATGCTGGAGTCCAGCGTGGCTGCGTACCATGCCGCATACGCCAACCGTCGCGCCGTCAACTGGTACTCCACCTCGCGCATCCTCGCGCTGTGCGCCTACGACTGGATATGGGAGGGCCTCACCCCCGACGAACGCAAGGCGATCATCGTCCCGCTCGTGCAGCATGTCGAGGACATCCAGCCGGGGAAGGGCAGGCCCGCGATCATCCGCCGCGACCTGGGCGGCATCGAGAGCGGATTCTACGGCGTGCCGAGCCTCCTCTGGTACTCCGGACTCGCGGCGTACGGCGATGGATTCTGCGACGAACTCGCCACGTCGCATCTGCGGCGCGGACACAACCTCTGCCTCAAGCTGCTGAAGTTCCGCAACGACGGGGCGGGCGACGACGGCGCGCTCTCCTCCGCCGTGCCCGGATACTCCATGGGGGCGTACCCGTGGGCACACTTCAACTTCTTCCACACGTGGCTCTCCGCCACGGGCGAGAACCTCGCGCCGGCGTACCCCGGAATGGCGCTCTTCCCCAACTGGATCTACTGGACGTGGATTCCAAACGCGTCCGATCCGTCAATGCCGCTCTACTGCGGCTTTGGCGACGACCCGCACACGCAAAACGCCCTTTCCATCGGACGCCTCTACGAGCACATGTCGCAGTACATCCACTTCTTCCGCGACGCCAACCCCGCCGCCGCCCGCCTCGCCGCCTCGCTGCGCGACCACGCGCCCATCCAGCACTTCGGCAATCCATGGATCATGTATCCATTCCTCTTCGACAGCGAAGATGGCGGCGTGAAACCGTACTTCGCCGCGGAGCTGGAGAACATGCCGGTCCACGCCCGCCATTTCGAGAACCTCGGGCAATTCATCATGCGTTCGGGCTGGAAACCAGACTCCACCTACTGCACGTTCACCGCCGGCGCGAAACTCCATCAGCACAAGCACCACGACGAGAACAACTTCACGATCTACAAGCACGACTTCCTTGCGCTCGACTCCGGCACGCGCGGCGTGGAGACCGACTGGAACCTGAAGTACTACTACGCACAGACGGTCGCCCACAACTGCATCCTCATCCGCCGCCCGAACGAACCCCTGCCGAGCTACTGGGGTCCTGTCTACCCGGGGCCGGAAGGCAGGTGCAACGACGGCGGGATGTACAACGGCAGCGCGAAAGTGCTCGCCTTCGAGACGAACGACGCATACACCTACATCGCCTCCGACGCCACCGCCCTCTACGGCAAGAAGTGCGACGAGGCGGTACGGCAGTTCGTACACCTCCTGCCCGACGTGTTTGTTGTCTACGACCGCGTCGGAGCAGCGGATGCGAACGACGGCAAGGCG
This sequence comes from uncultured bacterium, assembly GCA_902799955.1. Taxonomy (GTDB): domain Bacteria; phylum Verrucomicrobiota; class Kiritimatiellia; order RFP12; family UBA1067; genus UBA1067. Next base: position 26,793 of record CADCCQ010000008.1, read on the forward strand.
TGGCTTCTGCATATGAAGAACGAGCCGCGCATCGAGGGCAGGCTGATGACCGCCGACAGCGGGAAAGGAAGACTCTTCTGCGAGACTATCCTGCCGGACGACGCGGCGCTCTCGAAGATCGGCGGCCCCGGTAAGGAATTCTGGTCAAATGGCAAGAACTGGGAGCCAGACACTGCGTTCCTCGCCTCCGCCGAACGCGGTGCCAAGCGCACGGGACGCGGCCCCTACTACGGCGCGTGGCGGCTTGAGGTTGCGCCCGGCGCGCCGCGTCCGAACGACCGGTTCCTGCACGTCCTCACGGCGGCGGACACATCCGTCTCGTCCGCCCCGCAGACGCGGAAGATCGTCAAGGACGGCATAGACGGCGTGATCGTCACGCTGCCCGCCTCCTCGGGCGGAACCGTCGAGGTCACGCTTCTTTTCAACCGTGAAGGGCCCGTTGGCGGAATGATCGCCATCGGCAAGGACGCGCCCTTGCATCCGCTCACAACGTCCGTCCAGCCCCAGCAGGGGATGTTCCTCGCCTCGCCTTCGGCGGCAATCGCGAAAAGAAGCCTCTGCGAAAAGTAGAGGTCGCGAAAAATCAACGAATGGTCCACAACCAGCTCGGAGACAGCGGCCTCTATCTGTGGCAATATCACACCACAACCGAATTACTTCGTGCAACTATAAATTGCGAAATTTCCGCAACGATTTTTTCGCAACGAAATTCACGCGATCGGGGACCGGTGAATTGCCTAACCGCACTTTGACTGGAATCGCACTCAATGCCGTGAGGGGGAAATGGCAATTCTCACGTTGAGGCGCTTTTCACCGCGTGCCTCGAAGCGACGGTAGTGTCCGTTGCGGTTCGCATAGACGAGACCCGTATCAACGAATTCGCCAGACGTGGTGTAGCGGCACGTCCATCCATCGAAGGAGACCCGTATTACCTTCTTGTCAGCGGAGATGGTGGCCGCATGCTCGCCGTCGAACGCGAACACGGGAAGCGTAAACGCAAGCTCGTCGGCTCCGGTGAGACTCATCCAATATCCGGTAGCAGAAGAAAGCACGGACTCCCAGCGGAGCGGCGGCATATTGGTGCTCGACACGGAAAAGACCGCGCGAGCACGTCCATCGGCGGCGGAAAGCTCTTTTTGGCGATATTTCGGACTATAGGCGTAGCGCCATTCGCCGTCCACACGGCATCCGGGGAGGATTGCCAGGGACGTGGCGTTCGTGATGTCGATTTTGTAGGACGGCTTGCGCGCGAACGGGACGGAGAGGCAGAGCATAGGCGGGGCGCCGCGGCGCTGGAGCCGTCCGAGGCCGGATGCGTCGTAATGCGTGTCGGCGGCGAGGTCGAACTCCGCCGTGTACCCGCCGGCGTTGAGAAGCGTGCGGTGGAATGCGGGGGACATCGCGAACACCGAGGCGGCGTCCGCCGCAGCGAGGGTTTCTTTCGTTGGTGCGGGTACGGACTCGTCCGCGAAGCGAAACGCCAAGTACGCCCACGAACCCATCGTGACCATGTACTTGTTGAAGTAGCCGTAGTCTTCACATCCATAGCGCGTGGCGAGCGGATAGCGGTTCTTGATGTGGCGCACGGACGGACGCGACAGCCAGTAGTCGAGCGAATCGACAGCCCGCCGCGCCGCGAGGCGGAACCGACGCGCACGCTCCACGTCTCCCCTGCGGTTGAACCACACGGCATACCATTCGCACAGCGCCGCGTAGAACGTCTCGTTGTGCAGGAACTGGTTGCTGCGTCCCCCGAACGGGATTTCGCCCGTGGCGGACTGCATGGCGAGCGTGATGTCTGCGGACTTCAGCATCAGCGCCTCCAGCGCCGCGCGGGACGGACCGTCGTAGTCCAGGTCAAGCGCGGTCGCGAACTGGAGACGCGTCACGAAATCATAGACCATCGGCTGGTTCGGGTCCTTGTACATGGCGTTCGGGTCGAAGAAGCGCAGCTGGTCCGAAATGTACCGCTCGACGTAGTTCGTGTCGCCGCCGAGACCGCCCCATGCGCGCGCCTGCTCGCTGGCCGCGCCGAACACGCACCAGTTACGCGCCGTCTTGCTGCCGGGCTTCGGCTGGCATGAATACGTGGTCGCAGGGACGATCGACGCGATTCCGGCGCGCCAGGCGTCCACCTGCTCCTTGGGGAATACCCCGGCCCGCGCCACTTCGTCGAGACAGAGGACAATTTCCTTCACGGCGAAGTCGTTGCCTGTCACATAGCCGTGCCGGCTTTTCGCCTTGGGAATCTGCGCGCAACAGATATCCATCATGCGCCGGAAGAGGTCCTTTTTGTCCGGGAGTCGGCCGTGCGCGACTAGGATGCCGAGGTTGGAAGTGAGACGCGCGAAGCCATGTTCGCTGATCCACTTCTTCTCCGTCTCGTCGACATATTTTGCAATCTGCTCAGGAGTGTATGCGCCGACGGCCTTTTCCATCAGGTCGAGGTAACGGGACTTCGCGATATACGCATCGTCTGCGGAAGATTCTCGCGTCACCGCGCCATATGCCGCGGTGACTGCGTTCTGCGCGGCCATCGCTATGTCCGCCGCCAAGGACAAAGCCACAAGCCATGCCGCCGAAGAGAAGAACCATCGCCTACTGCGCCTCGCTTTGAACGCAGTCTCCCCTTCTCCTGCCATAATGCAACTATGTACTGTTCTTTTCATGTGAATATTATAACATATTTTCTAAATATATGCATCAAATGTCTATGTGCGGGCAGTTCACCGCCATTGAGATTCTATAGCCTATTCTGCGGGGACACTCCCCGCAAAGCCCCCCTTCCCGTGGGGACACTCCCCGCAGAAGTACTGTAGGGACACTCCCCGCAGAATGACCAAGAAATCAATTTTGAGAATTCATTGCGGAAAATTCTCAAGATGAGACAACTGCGTAGGATATCAATTATTCTACATATTTTTGCAATATAGCGAAAACACTTGTGGGGAGTGTCCCCACAAGGATTTACGGGACGGGCGGGACGAGCGGGACGGGCGGGACGGGCGGGACGGGCGGGATCCTGTGGGGACACTCCCCGTAGGGATTTGAGGGCTTGGGGGGCTGGATGAACTTCGTTCCTTGCCTTTTGGTGAAATAAATGTTATACTACCTTGCAAATAACTGATGGGGGCTACTCCATACACAACTAATGGGGGACTCCGCTGGTAACTGATAGGGGCTATTCAGTAGGCAACTGATGGGGGCTATGAAGCTTGTCCGTGGGTAACTGATAGAGACACTTCATAATCAACTGATGGGGTGCTACTCTATAGGTAACTGCAAGTACATGAAGCGGGTTTCTAATGAAAAGCAAAATACTGGAGGATGGGAAGACATGAAGCAGATTTCTGATGAAAAGAAAAAGATACTGAACAGACGTGAATTCATGAAGGCAATGGCCGTCGGTGCGGCGCTGCCGGCCGTTGGCGCCAATTGCAGCGCACTGGGGGCGGCCGCAGCAGAAGGCCCAAATCACCTTGCTTGTGCTGCAACTTCTGATGTACGCGGAGCGGCCGTCGAAGATGGTCCAAGTCATCTTGCTGGTGATGGAAATTCTGGTGTGCGGGGGGCATCCGCCACAGATGGTCCAGATCGTATTGCCGATACCGCAAGGCCCGATGCACGGGGGGCGGCTACCATCCAACCCACACGGTTCAAGCCAATCGCCATTCCCGGCCTCGAACCGCGTCCGGACTTCTGGAAGGTGCGTCCGGACGAAATCATAGACTTCTGCGAGCGGGCGACTAAATGCTCGCGCAAGGAGATCATCGCCCGCACGCCGCTGGGCTACCCCGTCTACGCGCTCTTCTACGGCGACTTCGCCGACGACAGGCCCCCGCAGACGAACTGGTCCGCCGGCGCCGCGTCGACGACGTGGAAGAACTACGCGGGGAATCCGCCGCCCGCCAAGCAGACGTTCCTCCTCCTCACGGGTGTCCATGGCGCGGAGCCAGAATGTGTGGCCGGGGCGATGAACCTAATCCAGGAGCTCGAGACCGGTAGGGATTTCCGTGGCAAGACACACCTGGAGCTCACCGACCTCATCGCAAAGTACCGCTTCATAGTGGTGCCGTGCGCGAACATGGACGGGCGCGCAATCTCGCCCGACCATCTGCGGGGCGTCGCGTGGCGGGACTTCCGCGCGGCGTCGCAGGGGACGTGGAAGGATGGTTCCCTCGTCGGCTGGCGCGGCAGCAAGGCGTGGTTTCCGCTTCCGCTCGACAAGGTGTCGTACCCAGGCGGCTATCCCAACGCCGACGGGTACAACATCATGCACGACGCCGCGCCCGGGAACATACGCACGGCGGAGGCTCGCGGCATCCTGAAGCTGGCCGAGCGCTGGCGAGTGGACGCCGTGCTGAACGGGCACTCCTACGAATACGCGCCAAGCGCGATAGTCCCTAGCGCGGTCGGCCTCCCCGCAAGCGTTGAACGGGCGAACGCGATATCCGACCGCGTGAACGCGGCAATCCACGCGGCAGGACTGAGGGCCGCACGGGTTCCGGCGAAGCGCGCGCCAAGCAACACGATAAACCTCAACACCGTACTTGGCCTCGCGTCCGGCGCGCTCGCGCTGACGCTCGAGTGCTCCGTTTCGTACGACAAGCCAGACAAGGAAGGCCGCTCAAGGCCAATGCGCACATACACCTTCGACGAACTGATGGAGCCGTTATTCATAATGCTGCGAGAATACCTCGCCGACGGGCTGGAGAGGCCCTTCCTAGTGCGTGGAACCGACCGCGTATACGGCGACTAGAAGTCAAAAAAATGAAGAAAGTTAAGGCAGACGCGGCCAAAATATGGTAAAATATACGTCTATGCCAGAAAGGACAATGGTCAGGCCCAAGCGACATTGGAGGCACGAGCTGCTTGCGCTCGCGCCGGTGATGGCATTGGCGGTCGCGGTGGTCGTGACGTTCAGGAAGGACGTCGCGCGGCTACGTCCGCCCATATCCGGCGGCGACGCCGGCAAGGCGACTTGCGCGTTCGTGACGCTTGACGCCGCAGTTGAGGCGAAGGCGATGGAGATCGTGCGCTCCGCGCTGTCGGTCAACTCACGCGACGTGAGGGAGCTGCGGGCCGACCTGTCGCTTTCCACGGTGGCGGAGGACACGCCGATGCCCGTCATGGACATATCCGACAGGAGGCGTCCGCCGCGTCCGTCGCGCATCCCCTACATGGAGATACCGCAGCCGCCGACGCACGCCGCGCCGCCAATCGTCCTGGAGGCCGTGCCGGACGTCGCGGAGCAGGGCCTGCCGTTTCCGCGCGAAGAGCTTCTAAAGACAAACTGAAGAAAGGACAGAAAAAATGACAGACACCCAGATAATGAAGGAATTCCGCGACACGGGCGCACTGCTGGACGGGCACTTCGAGCTTCGCTCCAAGCTCCACTCCAACAGGTACTTCCAGTGCGCGAACCTCCTGCAGTTCCCGCGCATCGCGGAGAAGCTCTGCAAGGAAGCGGTGCGCCGCGCCAAGGCTGCGGGCTTCGACGGGAAGGTCGACGCCGTGGTCTCGCCGGCGATCGGCGGCATCCTCGTCGGGCACGAAGTCGCGAGGGCGCTTGGAGTAAAGTGCATTTTCGCGGAGAAGGTACTGACCAAGGGCGTCGACGCGACGGGCAAGCCCCTCACCTCGCTTGCGATGAGGCGCTTCCGCCTCGTGAAGGGCGCGAGGTACGTAATCGCCGAGGACGTCGTCACCATGGGCGGACGCGTCCAGGAGACAATCGACCTCGTGAAGGCGGCGGGCGGCAAGATCGCCGGCGTCATAGTCCTGGTCGACCGTTCGGCCGGCAAGGTCAAGTTCCCGCGCATTCCGATGTACTCGCTCATACAGATGACGCCGGAGGTATGGACGCCCAGCACGTGCCCGCTGTGCGAAATCGGCTCCAAGCCGGTTCATCCGGGATCGTGACGGACGCTCGGCGCGAGGGAATGCTGGACACGGAGACTGCGCGAGATGGCGGAGGAGTTTGACAGCATAGAGGAGTGCCTTGAGGCGCTGAGGCGGGGGGAGATCGTGCTTGTCACGGACGACGCCGACCGCGAGAACGAGGGCGACTGTATCTGCGCGGCGGAGTTCGCGACGCCGGAGAACGTCAATTTCATGGCGTCGTACGCAAAGGGGCTCATCTGCATGCCGATGTCCGGCGCGATGTGCGAGGCCCTCGGGCTGCCGCAGATGGTGGCGGAGAACACGGACAACCACCAGACGGCGTTCACGGTGTCCATCGACGCGGTCACCACGACGACGGGCATCTCGGCGGTCGAGCGGTCGATGACGGCGCTGGCGTGCGTGGCGGAAGGCGCGGGCCCGGCCGCGTTCAGGCGCCCCGGGCACATGTTCCCGCTCAGGGCGAGGGAAGGCGGCGTGCTGAAGCGCGCCGGACACACCGAGGCGACGGTCGACCTCTGCCGGCTCGCCGGCCTGAAGGAGGCTGGGCTTTGCTGCGAGGTGATGCGCGACGACGGGACAATGGCCCGTCTCGACGACATACGCGCCTTCGCGAAGGCACACTCGTTGAAGCTGACGACGATTGCCGACCTCATCGCCTACAGGCGCCGCCACGACGCGCTCGTGGAGGCGGTGGAGGAAGTCGACCTGCCGACAGATCACGGGCATTTCAGGCTGAAAATGTACAAGAGCAGGATTTCGGGCCTCGAGCATCTGGCGCTCGTGAAGGGAGACGTCTCCGACGGCTCGCCTGTCCTCACCAGAGTGCATTCCGAATGCTTCACCGGCGATGTGCTGGGCAGCGAGAGGTGCGACTGCGGCCCGCAGCTCCACAGGGCCATGGAGATGATCGAGCACGAGGGCCGCGGCGTCGTCCTGTACATGCGCCAGGAGGGGCGCGGCATCGGCCTCGCCAACAAGCTCCACGCATACAGAAAGCAGGAGGAGGGACTGGACACCGTCGAGGCCAACGTCGCGCTCGGCTTCAAGCCGGACCTCAGGGACTACGGCGAAGGCGCGCAGATACTCGTCGACCTCGGCGTCAGAAAACTGCGGCTCCTCACGAACAACCCGTGCAAGATCGCCGGGCTTGAGGGCTACGGGCTCGAGATCGTCGAGCGCGTGCCGATCGTCATACCCCCGAATGCGCACGACAGGCGTTACCTCGACACGAAGCGGGAGAAGATGGGACATTTGATTTGAGTGTAAAGTGTAAAGTGTAAAGTGTAAAATGGGGGATGGGGAGATTATGGGATTGTGGAATTATGGAATTGTGGAATAGCGGAATTGGGGAATTGGGAAGGTGTAGAGGTGTAGGTGAGGGTGAAGGTGAAGGCGAAGGTGAAGAGGGAAGATAAAAAATGAAGAAAGCGTGGAGCATACTGCCTGACGAGTGGAAGGAGGAGCTGAAGGGCCGGGGGTTGCGTCCGTTCCGGGCCGACCAGATCCTCCAGGCGCTCTACCGCGACTGGATCGACGACTGGGACAAGGCTACGACGCTCCCAAAGGACCTCCGGCAGACTATGAAGTCCGAGTTCCCGCTCACGGAGACAAAGACGCTCGCGGAGTCGGTGTCGTCCGACGGTACGAAGAAGCTCCTCGTCGGGTTTGCGGACGGCGCGGCGGTCGAGACTGTCCTCATCCCCGCTACCGGCCGCTTCACGCAGTGCATCTCCACGCAGGTCGGCTGCGCAATGGGCTGCGCCTTCTGCGCATCGGGCGCGCAGGGCGTGGTCAGGTCGCTCGCGGCGGACGAGATCGTCGCGGAGTACATGGCGGGCCGCGCCGCCGGGGAGATCACGAACATCGTCGTCATGGGCATGGGAGAGCCCTTCGCCAACTACGACGAGACGATGAGGGCGCTCCGCCTCATCAACGCCGGGCGCGGGCCAAACCTCGGAGCCAGGCACATCACTCTTTCGACGTGCGGCGTCGTGCCGGGGATAGAGCGCCTCGCGAAGGAAGGCATACAGTTCGAGCTCTCTGTATCGCTCCATGCGCCGGACGACGAACTGCGCTCGGAGCTCATGCCGGTGAACAGGAAGTGGCCGCTCGACGTGCTGATGCGCACTTGCGCGGAATACACCAGGGAGACGAAGAGGATCATCACCTTCGAATACACCGTCATAAGGGGCGTCAACGACTCGCGGCGCCAGGCGGAGGCGCTGGCGGCTCTCGTGAAGAGAGTCCCGATGGCGAAAGTGAACCTCATCCCCCTCTCGCCCGTCTCACACAGGCCGGACTTCCAGACGCCCGACGAGTCGACGATGATGATGTTCCTGGACGTCCTGATGAAGGCGAAGGTGCAGACAATGCTACGCCGTTCGCGCGGCAAGGACGCCGATGCGGCGTGCGGGCAGCTTCGCCTGAGGTCGATCGCCAAGTAACGGCGGCCCGGATCCTGTTGTCGAGAACGCCCTAGATGCGGCGGTCCCAGTTCTTGAACACGACCTCCTGTCCGTTGCACCTGATGGCGTCGTAGACGGCCGCCGGCGGGCGGGAGTCGGTCAGGGTGAACTGGGCGACGTCGCCCTCGGCGTGGACGGCGTAGCCGCCCGGGGTGACGCGCGAGCCGGCCGACATGTTGTCCGCGGCGGTCTGGACGATCCTGTCGCGGAACTCCGGCGGCTCCCTTGTCGAGACCGTCATGCAGCACTGCGGGAAGACGATCCTGAACGCGAGCATCATCAGCTCCAGATCGCGCTCGTCCACGGGGAACTCCGGCTGGAAGCCTTCCGCGGCGGTGCAGAAGCGCGGGAAGGCGAACTGCACCTTCGCCTCGTAGCATTCGCGCATGAGGTAGATCGCGTGCGCGGCGAGCGACGCGGCCTCGGGACGCCACTTGGAGAGCCCCAGGAGGAATGCGCAGCCCAGCTGACGGAACCCGGCCTTCCCGGCGCGCAGCTGCGTCCAGAGCCGGAACTCGTAGTTGCTCTTAGGTCCAGCCGGGTGGAAGTAGCGGTAGCGCACGGGGTCGTAAGTCTCCTGGAAGCAGGTGAGCCCCTCGTAGCCGGCCTTGAACAGCTCACGGTAGCCCTCCTCGGTCTGCGGAGCGACCTCCAGGGAGAGGTTGGAGAACATCGACTTCAGCAGGCGCCCGACGTCGGCTAGGTGCTCGACGGTGTTGACGCGCGGGTCCTCGCCGGCGACCACGAGGAGAGAGTCTATGCCGGTAGCGCGGACAGCCTCCGCCTCGCGGCGGATCTCGTCCAGCGAAAGGTTGCGGCGGACGGTACCGGTATGCTGGATGCGGAAGTCGCAGTAGCGGCACGAGTTGACGCAGGTATTGCCGATGTACAGCGGCGCGTAGACGCTGACGGTCTTGCCGTAGTAACGGACGCGCGCCAGCCGCGCGGCGTCGCGCATGGCGTCCATGTGCGCGTACGCGGCGGGCGAGATGAGCGCGAGCAGGTCGAACCAGTCGCGCCGTTCTTTGGAGAGGCTTGCCAAGACGGCGGAGGAGTCTGTCTTCGCAATGATGGACTCGACCTCCTCCTCCGTGTATTTCAGTAGCGGGAACACGGTTTTTTTTGAGTGTTTGAGTTTTGAGTTATGAGTGTTTGAGTTGGGCTAAGCGTGGAGTTGAGGGTTTGAGTTGGGTGAGTTATGCGACTGGCGGCGCGTCGTAGTGCCTGGCGATCGCCTCATAGCCCTCGATCATCGCAGGGGGCAGCTTGCCGAACTTCCTGTAGTAGTCGCACACCACCGGCAGGCACCGCGTCTTCCACTTCGCGATGGTGTTGAGCGCGATGGACCTCAGCTTGTGGTGGGCGAAGGGGTTCGCGAAGCGCTCGAGGACGGACGCCGCGTACTCCCGCTTCTCGTCGTCCGGGAGGTCGACCGTCGGGAATATCTCGTCGAACACGACCTTGTGGACAAATGTGTTGAATTCGGGGTCGGCAATGCACTGCGCGACCTCCTCGAAGCCCTTCTCCAAGCCGCGGTACACCATCGTCGTGTGGGTTGCGTTGAGGAAGCGCACCTTGCGCGTGCGGTAGGGCTGCATGTCCGGCGTGTAGACGACGTTGATCCCCGCCGCCTTGAGCGGAAGCTCGCTTTCGAGGTCGAAGCCGTCCGGCGTCTCGATGACGAAGAAGTGGAACGGCTCGCCGCAGACGAGCACGTCGTCCCGCTCGCCAAGCCGTTCGGCGTAGCGCTCTGCGGACTCCGGGTCGGGGCGTCCGGCGACGATGCGGTCGACGAGGGTCGAGCAGAACACGCACTCATTCTCGATCCAGTCCGCCAGCGCGGCGTCCGGCGCGTCCGCGAGGTGCTTCAGGACGCACGCCTTCAGGTTGTCGCCGTTGTGCTCGATCAGCTCGCACGGGACGAACACGAGCCCAGGGAGGCCCGCCGCGAAGCGAGCCCTGAGGAGCCTCAGCACCTTCGCCGGGAAGGTGTCCGCGCCCTTCACGTACTGTATTCCGGCCTCGGTGGTGTTGGAGACGACGAAACGGATGGACGGGACGGTCGCGTACTGCTCGACGTTCGCCGCCAAGTCGACGCCCTCGACGCACGTTACCTCCTCGATGTCCTCTACGGTCTTCCCGCCGATTACCCCGCGAAGGCACGTGTGGTACCTTCCGCCGCGCTCGTTCAGCGTCTTCGACGGAGGGGACAGCTCCTCGCCGATCGGCTGGATTATCCTGACCTTCCCGCCGAACCCGGCCTTGTCGTTCATCCTCTGGACCATCCAGTCGATGAAGCACCGCAGGAAGTTCCCCTCGCCGAACTGGAGTATCTTCGTTTCCATCTTGTTCTTGTCTCCTTGTTGCCTTGTCAATTCCCTTGGCTGAATATTTTACCACAATCCAGCCATCCGCGCCAGATGCCTTTGCGCGGTTTTTCACGCAACCGACAAGGGCGGACTAGAGGAAGGCCACCGTCAAGGCGAACAGCCGCTACTTGCAAAGGTCGGCGAGGTGCGTGACGGAAAGCGCGGCCTTGAACGCCTGCGGCGACGTCGTTTTGTCGTAGGGCGTGAACACGAACGTACGCGGGATGCCGGGGACGAGCGTCACGGCGTTGTCGTCGAACTCGCCGCGGATGCCCTTCACGTCCATCCATGTCCAGAACGCCGGCTTGTCCGTCGTGAGCGTCACCTTGAAGCCATCGACCTCCGCCTTGACCGTCGCCTTCGGCAAGTTCCCCTTGTAGTCAGCGCGGACAGGGAAGTTCCAAGCATGGACTCCCCTTTGCGTCCCGGTCACGCTGCCGCGGAAAACGAGTTTCAAGACAGCGTCATGCCGCTGCGCGACCTTGCCGAATGAGGCCGCCGAGTTTGCGGGGACCCTGTCGCCGGGAAGGATCGTCTGCTCGGGGCTGCTTCCGTCAAACGGATAGGACACGACAAGGACATCGCCGTCAAGCGACTTGTCCGTGTCGTTGACGACCTTTACCATGCCGTCGGGCGCGAGCGTGACATGGACCGGCTCGAAGAAACGCCGCGCGAGATACTGGAGCGGCTTCCACTTGCCGCCGTACTCGATGGCGCTCCATGAGGCGACCGGCCAGTTGTCGTTGAGCTGCCAGAAGAGCGTGCCCATGCAGCGCGGCTGCTCGCCGCGCCACGCGTCGACGGCGGTCTGTATCGCCATCGCCTGCTGGAACTGCGAGAGGAGGAGCTCCGACGGGACGTCCTTCGGCCTGGGGAAGTAACGGTCGAGCGTCTTGCGGATCCGCTCGTTTCCGCCGTTGCCCTTCTGGTGCCACTCGAAGTCCGGCCCGCGAGAGAGGATCTGCTCCTTCGAGGCGAACATCTCGGCGACTTCCATCGACGGGAACGACTGGAAGCCGAACTCCGAGCAGAAGCGGGGATGGTATTCCTTGTATTTCGAGAACGGGGCGTTCTCGTGCCAGACGTCCCAGTTGTGCATGTCTCCCTTGGAGTCGTCCTTCCAGGCGTTGCCGAAGTCTCCGGGGCCGCAGCACGGCGAGCTGGGCCAGTATGTGCGCGTCGGGTCGTACTTCGCCACCATCTCGCCCTGCATCTTCGAGCGCGCCATCCACTCCCCGCGGTAGAAGTCCTTGTCGTCGCGAGTTTCGTCGAACCAGCTTATCGCGCCGAGGCACTCGTTGTCGCCGCACCATATCGCGATCGACGCATGGTCGCGCAGGCGGCGCAGCTGGTGGGAGAGCTCGTCGCGGACTTCGCTCAGGAACCAGTCGTTCGCCGGGTACACGGCGCAGGAGAACATCATGTCGTGCCAGATGAGGATGCCCATTTCGTCGCAGAGGTCGTAGAATACGTCCTTCTCGTACTGTCCGCCGCCCCACACGCGTACCATGTTCATGTTCGCGCGCTTCGCGCTTCCTAGGATCTGCGCGTACCGCGCGGGCGTCTGCTCGTTTTCGTACGCGGAACAGGGAATCCAGTTCGCGCCCTTCATGAAGATGCGTCTGTTGTTCACGCGGAAGACGAGGGAGAGCTCGTCCTTGCCATCCGGTGAAACCGTGCGCTCGTTAAGAACCTCCAGTTTCCGGAGGCCGATCCGCCGCGTCACCTTCTCCCCGTTCACGTCAACCGAGTAGGTGTAGAACTTCTGTTCGCCAGCGCCGTTCGGCCACCAGAGCGGCGGGTCGTCGATTTCGACGCGGTTCGTGACCGTCGTGCCGTCCGAGAGGTCGGCGAAGACGTCGAGCGTGCAGTGCGAGAGGTCATCCGAGAAGGTCTGCGTCGTGTAGATGTATTCGATGCGCGGCTTGTCGCTCGCGAGGAGCTTCACGGTGCCGCAAAGTCCGATGACCTGCACTGACGGGCCCCAGTCCCAGCCGGCATGGCAGGCGGGCTTTCTGATGAGCGCCTGGTTCTTCGCCCAGACGACGTTGGACATCGGGAAAGGCTTATTCACGCGTTCGCGGCGTGCGTCGGCGACTGTTTCAGGGGAACTGAAGAGAACGGATATCTCGTTCTCGCCGGCCTTGAGGCAGGGCTTGACGTCGAAGGTGTAGCGCTGGAAACGGTCAGCCGTGCCGCCCACGACCTTGCCGTTCACGCTCACTTTGGCGAACGTGTCGCAGTCTTCGAGGCGAAGGACTATTTCCTTCTTCGCGAGGAAGTCGCCGTTCAGCTCGAACTTGCGCGAGACCATCCAGCTGGACTTCCCCACCCAGAGGTTGTTCGTCTCGTTGCGTCCCCAGAACGAGTCTTCGATTAGCTTCGCCTTTAGAAGAGCGGAGTGAACGCCTCCTGGGACGGCGATCGGGCATGAGACCCGCGCGTCGTCGGCCTTGGCCAGGTGCCATGTCCCGGAGAGGTCCAGCTCTGCGGAACCGGACTGCAGTTTGGCGTCAGCCGACGCCATGCATGCGCATATCGCCGCCGCGATCGCGGCACATGATGTTGTGCGTTTCATCTTTGTGTACCCTTTCTTTGAGGGAGTTGCGAAAACCGCCTTCGGATCCAGGCGCCGTGCCATGTTGCCTTCCTTTCTTCCGTCCAGGGGCGCATCGCCCAAGGCGGCTGATATTTTACACTATTTCTCGTTTCCCTGTCAAGTGGCGGTAACCATTTCTGCCTATAAACGGAGTGTAAATCAGCCGCCACGGCGCGAAATAGGCGATCTGCATTTTTGTGAAAATTCCCCCTTGCGCGGCGCGGCTTCGTATGATATACTATTATTCATGTAGCACCCGTGGTGAAATTGGCATACACGCCAGATTCAGGTTCTGGTGCCGCAAGGTGTGTGGGTTCAAATCCCACCGGGTGCACCAAAATGGCCCCTTCGTCTATCGGCTAGGACATCTGGTTCTCATCCAGGTAAGAGGAGTTCGACTCTCCTAGGGGCTGCCAACTTGAATGAAAATGTGCGCTTGATGAACCGCGGCAAGGTGAAAAAAGTTCTGAAGATGACATGGAAGACGGTGAAGGTGCTCTTCACCGTGCTCGTTGTTTTTGTCGCGAGCCTCTTCTTCCGCGAGCAGAGGATCCCCGGATTCATAGTGAGGAAGGTCTGCCAGAAGATCTCGACGCGCGAGTTCATGGTCAAGTGCGACGCGGCGGGCTTCGGGTTCCGGCACGGCCTCCGCCTCCAGGGGCTGCGCGTATACGACCTCCGCCGCGAGGACAGCCTTGAAAACCCGATCGCCAACGCCGGGCAGGTCATGGTCAACATATTCAGCCGCGACGTCAGGATAATGGGCGCGGAGTACAGGCGGCTGCCGGACAGCTACTACGAGGTCTCCGACGCGCCGCCGGAGCCCCCGAAGCTCGACTTCGACCTCCCGGACCTCCCGGACTTCACGGTGACGCTCGACAGCCCCGTGATACTGGGCATCACGCCCGAGAGCGTCCGCGCCAGGGTCCTCTGCTCCCGCCGCCGCCTCACGCTCGAGGAGGCGCGCGTCGTGATGCCCGACCGCGACTGCCGCATGAAGATGGAGGGCGAGTTCGTGATGGACCTCGACACGCAGACGATCCACAGCGAGCTGCAGGGAGAGGTGCGCCACAGCCAGATCCACCCGTTCGTGGAGGTGATGGACATCGGCGACTCGATAAAGTACATAGACGCGTTCTCGGACATCACCGAGCCCATACCCTCGCGAGTCACGATCGACTCCAACATAGCGGCCGGGTCGGTCGCCGTGAAGGTGGACGTCCGCCCGAAGCTCGGCCGCTACAACGGCGTGCCGATGGACCGGGCCGAGGGCCTGATCGACTTCAAGTCCGAGATCGCAGGCACGAACCGCGTCTTCGCGTTCAAGCTCGACATGCCGCTGGGGCTGGACCACGACGGCAGGCGGCTCTCGGGGAAGATCGCGGTGACGGACGCCTCCGGGCAGCCGCGCCTGGAATACGACGTAAAGAGCGAGCTCATGTTCGACGACGCGCTGAAGATCGCGGACATCGTCGACCCGGAGATGCTGAAGGCGATCAAGTGCGACACGGCGCCATCCGTCACGCTCAAGGGAACGAGCGGCGCGAGCGCGGAGGACCTCGCGGCGAACGACATCTCCGGCACGGCGTCGCTGCGCCACGGATCGCTCGACGGCTTCAGGGTGAACGACCTGGAGGGCCGCTACGCCCTCAAGGGCGACGTGCTCTCCATCGACGCGAAGGCGCGCGGCAAGACGGGCGGCAACCTCGCCTGGACGTCTAAGTTCTTCCTCAATGGATTCGAGCCGACGAACATCCACTACACGGCCAAGGGGACGTACAGGGGGGGCTCGCTCGAGGAGCTCGCAGACGCCCTCGACTTCGACCTCGGCGAGCGAAACGGCAAGGTCGACTGGGACTTCGACGTGTCGGGCGCATTGGGCTCGGGCACGAACGACGTGCGCACCCTCTGCGGCTCCGGCACCCTCAAGATAACCGAGGGCCACCTCGCGCAGATGAAGCTCTTCGCCGGCCTCACCGAGCTGCTGGCCGAGAAGATCCCCGGCGTCTCGTTCCTCGTGAACCAGACGCAGGCCTCGGCGGACTACACTATCACCAACGGCGTGTTCAAGTCGGAGAACGTGTTCATCGAGGGCGGGCTCATCTCGATAAAGGGCTGGGGCCAGTACGACATCGCCGCCGACAACCTGGACTTCACCGTGAGGGTGCAGTTCCTCAAGGAGCAGTCGATGGTCGGCAAGATCATCCACCCCGTGACGCTGCCCTTCACGAAGCTCCTGCTGGAGTTCAAGGTCGACGGGCCCATCGACGACCCCAAATGGCGGTACATCAAGATTCTGGACAGGATACTCTGACGACATGAACCTCACTAGCCCAACTCAGGTGAAGTCCTGGTGCATAGAGCACGGCTTCCATCCGAACAGGATGATGGGGCAGAACTTCCTGATAGACAGGAACGCGCTCGTGGCGATCGTCGACGCGGGGCTCGCCGGCGCACGGCAGGGCGAACACGTGCTGGAGGTGGGCCCGGGCCTCGGCGTGCTGACAGAGGAACTCCTCGCGCGCGGCTGCGCCGTGACCGCCATCGAGAAGGACCCTGTCCTCGCCGCGCGGCTCGCCGACGCGCTCGGGAACCCGCCCGGCCTCACCGTCATCGAAGGCGACGCGCTGGACCTGCTCTCCCACAAGTCATTCGCAGCACATGGAGACGCGGACAATCCCAACAGTACACAATCCCGCAATCCCGCAATCGCCCCCTTCTCGCGAATGGTCTCCAACCTCCCGTACCAGGCTGGGACTCGCATACTCATGGAGCTGGTCATGGCGCACGCGGCGGAATCGATGACGGCGCTCGTGCAGACCGAGGTCGCGGAGAGAATCGCCGCACCGGAGGGCTCGAAGACGCGCTCTCTCACGGGCGTCTGGACGCAGCTCGACTACGACGTCAAAATTGTGCGCAAGGTGTCGCCTGCCTGCTTCTGGCCTCGCCCCGAAGTTGGCTCCGCTGTGATCACGTTAACTCGTCACAATCGCAATATTGCACTTTCTGAGGGAGAACGCAAAATATTCCACAATATCACAAAAAGGGCCTTTGCGCATCGTCGCAAGCAACTTGGCACAATATTCAAAGATTTGGTAAAATCTACTGCGAGGGCGGAGGAGCTCTCGATAGAAGACTGGGTAAACATAGTGAAAGGAACAAAAGAAAATGAAGACACCTGAAGAATTTCTCAAGGGCAACGGATTCGTCGTCGCCGCCGACATAGACCGCGAGTCCATGATACGGGACTTCCTCTCCGAGATGGAGAAGGGGCTGAAGGGCGAGCAGTCGTCGCTGATGATGGTGCCGACGTTCGTCGGCGTGGACGGCAAGGTGCCCGAGGGCGCGCGCGCCGCGGTGCTTGACGCCGGCGGCACGAACCTCCGCGGCGCGATCGTCGAGATCCCACCGAAGATCGACTCGCGCGAGAACCGCCCCATGCCCGGCACGAAGGGCGAGGTCGGCGAGGAGGAGTTCTACGAGGCGTTCGCCTCCGAGGTGCGCCGCCTCGCGCCGATGGCGACAGTCAAGAAGATCGGCTGGTGCTTCTCGTACCCGGCGGAGGCGACGCGCAGCCTCGACGCCAGGCTGGTCAGGTGGACCAAGGGCATCCAGGCCCCGGCGATCGTCGGGCAGTACGTCGGCGAGGAGCTTCTCAAGAGGCTCGGCGGCGGCGAGATCGCGATCGTCAACGACACAGTCGCCACCCTTCTCGCGGCGAAGGCCACTGAGGGCGACAGGACATACTCCTCGTACGTCGGCTTCATCCTCGGCACGGGCACCAACTGCGCCTACGTCGAGAAGTGCGCGAACATCCTGAAGCTCGGCGCGGAGGCCGGCGAGGGGACGATGATCATCAACGCAGAGTCCGGCGGGTTCAACAAGATCGCCGTCAGCGCGTTCGACAAGGCGATGGATGCCAAGACGTCCAACGTCGGCTACCAGACGTTCGAGAAACTCATCTCCGGCGCGTACCTCGGCGGCATCGGACTGGAGATCTACAAGGCCGCCGCGCGCGAGGGGATGTTCTCCGCTAAGGCGTCCGCCGCGCTCGCCGGCATCGGCGCGCTCGAGACGATGGACTTCGACAACTTCTGCGCCGGGTTCAGGAAGCCGGGACGCGACAACCCGCTCGACGCGGTGTTCGCCGACCCCGACGACGCGAAGATGGCGCGCAGGCTCGGCATTCCGGTCTTCGAGAGGGCCGCGGTCCTCACCGCCGTGCACCTCGCGGCGTTCGTCATCAAGTCCGGCGAGGGCACCGACGCCTCCGCTCCGGTCGCGATAAACGCCGACGGCTCGACGTATTACAAGACGCGCGCCATCCCGTTCGACGCGACCGTGCGCCGCGAGCTGGACGCCATGCTCGTCTCGAGCCGCAACGTGCACTACGAAATCACGCCGCAGGTGGACGACGCCCCGATGGTGGGCGCCGGCATCGCGGCGATGCTCTGACACTCGCAGGGAGGTCTTGGATGAAGAAGGCGTTGACAGCGCTTATGGCGGCGGCCGTTGCCGCGGCTGCCGCCGCGAAGACGTACGAGGTGGACGGCGTGGCGGCGGTGGTCGGCACGGCCACGATCCTCAAGAGCGACGTCAAGGACGAAATGGCCAGGCGCGGCGTACCGGAAAGCGAGGCCGCCTCCCGCTACGCGGAGTTCCGCACGCAGCTCGTCGAGCGCGAGCTCGCGCTCCGCGCGGCGAAGGCGTCCAAGCTGACGCTCCAGGAGTGGGTCGTCGACGAGCGCGTCCAGTCCATCATCGACGACGTCTTCGACGGGGACCGGAACAAGCTGGTCGAGTCGCTCTCGCAGCAGAAGATCCCATACGGCGACTGGCGCCGCAGGATCAGGGAGGACCTGGTCGTCGGCGCGATGCGCTGGAACGTCGTCGACAAGAACGTCAGGGCGACGCCCGCCGCCATGCGCCGCGAGTACGAGGAGCACCCCGAGCGCTACCAGAGCGACAAGAAGGTGACGGTCGCCGTCATCCTGCTCAAGCCGGAGGACGCCGACAAGAGGGACGAGGTGATGAAGGCCCTCAAGAAGAGCGGCTTCCACGACGTCGCGAAAAAGTACTCCGCCGACAGCAAGGCGAAGGACGGAGGCGTCTGGAAGGACGTGAAGCCGTCCGAGGCGTTCCGCCCGGAGATATGCGCGGAGATAGACCGCACGCCCGTCGGCACCATATCGAAGTGGGTGCCGCTCGACGGCTGGTACTTCCTCCTCAAGAAGGAGTCCGAGTCCGACTCCGCGCCGCGCTCCTTCAAGGACGCGTACGACGACATCGCGGCGAACGTGAAGGCGGCCGAGGCCAAGAGGCTCTACACCGAGTGGATGGACCGCCTCAAGGCCGAGACGTACATAAAGATATACTGATACCCAAGAAATGGCAAACGACGAAAAGACATTCGCCTGGCACAGGCCGAAGGACGTGGCGACGTCGATCTTCCTCGACTTCACCGGCGAAGTGGAGGAGGCGGTGGGCGTCGGCAACGCGGCGCTTCTCGAGGACGTCGACGCGGCGATGAACTCGCCGCACAGGATGCCCTCGTGCCTGACGGCGGGCGCAGAGGAGGCCGACGCGCTCGCGGCGGCGACGGGCGCGCCGCGGGAAAGTGCCCTCGCGTGCCTATCGTTCCTCTCCGAGATCGAATACCGCAAGGCGTTCGGCCCAGCGCTGTGGGAAAGACGCTCCGGGCCGGTGCCGTGCCAAGACGCCCTCCCGCCGACGGCCGGGCAGGTGAGGGCCGGGCAGTTCGCCCTCCACCGCCTCCTGGGCAGGATATGGAACTGGTCGCTGATCGTCGTGATATCGGGCATGTTCCCGTTCGTGATCCTCCCGCTGTGCGGCGTCGCGATGTTCGGGCGCAGCGCGTTCTACGGGCACTCGGCCCTGCGCTGGCTCGCGCTCGCCGTGCTGGGCATCTGGTCCGCCGCGTTCCTCTCGTTCTTCACGGCGTTCTTCGCAAGCCGCCGCCTCTTCGGCCGCCGCATGCGCAGGCGCAAAGCCAACTGAAGGAGTCCCAAATGCAGGAAAACCAGTCGCTGGCCAGGGCCATCCTCAACTCGTGCAAGCTCTTCTCCGCCGAACAGCTCGCGAAGATAGAGGAGAACAGGGCGTCCAACCCGGGGATGGGGCTCACGGAGGCCGCCGTCAAGTTTGGCGGGCACCGCGAAGTCGAGGTCCTCGCCGCCCTCGCGAAGTCCCTCGGCCTCGAGACCGTGGATCTCGAAAAGCAGCAGCCTAACCCCGAGGCGCTCACGAAGATCACGGCGAGTGCGGTCTACCAGTACAACGTGCTCCCCTTCAAGTGCGACGCGACCTCCATGACGATCGTCGCCTCGGACCCGTTCGACACGAAGGCCGCCGACGGCCTCAGGCTCATCCTCCACTGCCGCGTCAAGACGGCCCTCGCCCCGCACGAGGAGGTCGAGAAGGCGATCAAGAAGTACTACGGCGTCGGCGCCGACGCCATCGAGAAGATGATCGAGGACGGACGCTACTCCGTCGACGAGGACATCGGCGCGATGACCAAGATCGACGTCAACGAGATGGGCGAGGAGGCGTCCATCGTCCGCTTCGTCAACCAGATCATCGCCGAGGCCGACCGCCAGGGCGCGACCGACATCCACATCGAGCCGCAGGAGACCGAGCTCCGCATCCGCTACCGCATCGACGGCATGCTCCACAAGGTCGACGTCCCCCCGCAGCTGAACCGGCTGAAGTCCGCAATCATCTCGCGCATCAAGGTCATGGCGAACCTCGACATCGCCGAGAAGCGCCTCCCGATGGACGGGCGCATCGGCATCCGCATCGCCGGGCAGGACATCGACATTCGCGTCTCCACCATGCCCGCGGCGTACGGCGAGTCGATTTCGCTTCGTCTGCTGGCGAAGAGCGGCAACTTCGTCAAGATGTCCGACCTCGGCTTCAACGACCGCGACTTCGCCGTCGTCAACAAGATCATCCACCGCCCGAACGGCATCTTCCTCGTGACCGGCCCGACGGGCTCCGGAAAATCCACGTCGCTCTACTCGTTCCTACACGAGGTGAACAAGATCGACGTCAGGATCATGACCGCCGAGGACCCGATCGAATACCACATGGCCGGCATCAACCAGGTGCAGATGCAGGCCGACATCGGCATGACCTTCGCGCGCGCGCTGAGGGCGTTCCTCCGACAGGACCCCGACATCATCATGGTCGGCGAAATCCGCGACCGCGAGACCGCCGAGATCGCCATCAACGCGTCGCTCACCGGCCACATGGTGTTCTCGACCCTGCACACGAACGACGCCGCAGGCGCGTTCCCGCGACTCATCGACATGGGCGTGGAGCCCTTCCTCATCGCCTCCGCCGTCGCCGGCGTCATGGGCCAGCGCCTCTGCCGCCGCCTCTGCCCGAAGTGCCGCAGGGAGGTCCCTCTTGACCGCAAGTACTACACGCTCCCCTATCCCCCGGAGGGAGAGACGGTGTTCGAGCCCGCCGGGTGCGACGAATGCACGAGGACCGGCTACAGGGGACGCCGCGCGCTCTTCGAGGTGCTCGAGGTCGACGAGGACATCGAGGGAGCGATCGTCCGCCGCGAGAACGCGACGCAGATCCGCAACATGTCGCTGGAGAAGGGCATGAAGACGCTCCGCGAGGACGGCTGGGCGAAGGTGTTCAAGGGCGTGACGAGCGTGAAGGAGATCATGCGCGTCACCGAGGAGCAGTAGCGCACAACGGGGTTTCGACGATGAGGATCGCTGTTGGCCTTTCGGGCGGCGTGGACTCCGCAGTCGCCGCATTGATCCTCAGGCGCGCCGGGCACGACGTCGTCGGCGTGACTATGAAGCTGTGGCGCGAGGGGCGCTATGCCGGCGGCGACTTCGACGCGTGCTTCGGCCCCGGCGAGGAGAAGGACGTCGCGGAGGCCGCGGCCTTCGCATCCTCCCTCGGCATCCCATACGAGACTTTCGACTGCGCCGACGAGTACGAGCAGGAGGTCATACGCTACTTCCGCGAGGAACGCGCGGCCGGAAGGACGCCCAACCCGTGCGTCGTATGCAATCGGCGCATGAAGTTCGGCCTCCTCCCTCGCCTCGCGGGGGAACGCCTTGGCTTCGACCGCTTCGCGACCGGACACTACGCGCGGCTGTGCGAACGCGGCGGTCGCTTCGCCCTCTCCCGCGCCGCGCACGCCGCGAAGGACCAGAGCTACTTCCTCTGGGGCCTTTCGCAGGAGCAGCTCTCCCGCGCGATGTTCCCGCTCGGCGACCTGCAGAAAGGCGACGTGAGGCGCATCGCGAGGGAGGCGGGCCTGCCAATGGCGGAGAAGGCCGACTCGCAGGACTTCTACTCCGGCGACCCCGACGAGCTCCTCGGCCTCGCCCCCATGGAAGGCACGATCGTCGACCTCTCCGGACGCGTCCTCGCAAGGCACGACGGATACTGGCACTTCACCATCGGGCAGCGCAAGGGCCTCGGCTTCGCCGCCGGAGAGCCGATGTACGTCTGTGAAATCGACGCCTGCCGCAACAGGGTCGTAGTCGGGCGCCGCGACGAGGCGGTGAGCCACGAATTCCGCGTCGACCCCGCAACCGTGAACTGGGTCTCGATGGCTCCGACGGACGCCCCGGTTGAATGTCGCGTGAAGGTCCGCTCCGCCGGCGAGCCCATCGGCCCCGTCGTCTACTCAAACGGAACGGTAAAGTCCGAAGGCGGCGTCTTCGGAGTCGCCCCCGGACAGTCCGCCGTCTTCTACGACATTGCCTCCGACGCCCTTCTCTTCGGCGCCGTGATCAAATAACGCACCCAATCATCCCTCGCACTCGTCTCTATTCTGGCATTATGTCTCCCAACAGGATGCAATCTGCCTAATCCAGGTTTTGAGAATTCACTGCGGAACAATCTTTAGCAAATCAGCAAAATGAAAAATTCTACATTTTCTACACTTCTTCGCGGCCAAACTTCCCTTGCTTGTGGTATAATGTTCTTGTAAAGACAGACCATGACAAACTTGGAAATCATACACGAATCATTCCAAGGCTTGCTTGCGCAGGCCTGTCTTTCCGCATTGTTTGCGATAGTCGGTGTGGCCGTGGCGGCAAAGGTTCTCAAGAAGTTTCGATTCGCGTTCTCCTGTCTTTGGCAAAAGTCTCGTGTCTCGTTCGCGGCGGTGGCGCTTCTCTCCGTGGCGATGGCCTTGTGGGCGGATAAAACCAATCTCCTTCGAATGATCATCCATCCCGGCATGCCGCCTGTAGTCACCGTGAGCTCAGAAGACATCCTTCGCGGATTCCGACTGGATGGCATAGTTACGAACGACGAGCCGCTGTGCGACATGCCTATAGACGCCGTCGAGTACCCCCCGTGGAGGTTGCGCGCCGGACGCGAGACTGACTTCCCGCTGAATCTTGGCGACTTCGTTTTTCCATACGGTACGAATACCATCAATCGCTTTCGTGTCCTTTCCGGAGGCACAATTGAGACGTTACCAAAGCTGAATGCGCCAGTGTCGATCTGCGCGGCGCGGAAGTTTGCCTCGCTTAGCCCGGGCGTCAGCCGCTTCTGGAGCGCGGACGCCAACGGCGGCGCGGAGAAGGTCCTCCGCTGGGACAGCGTCTTCGCCAACGACGACCGCACTGGCGAGTACTCAGCGGAGATTCGCCTCTCCGCCAATGGCGATTTTTCCACAAAAAGCAACGCGCTTGAGACCGTCTACCGTCGCGTCAACCCGCACGACTGGGACGGCGACGGCCTCGCGAACGAGATCGACGCGAACCCAACCACCAGCGACGGCGACTATTTCGGAACAGGCGTTGACTGGCTCAACGTGAACTGCGCGGGCGTGCTTTCCGCCGCGACGAACGGACAGGGCGAAGTGGAGATCACCTGGCACACCAACGCCAACCCGAATGCGTACTACTGGCTTGACCTGACCGCGACGGGCGCGCTTGGCGTCGCGAAGATAACGGCGACCTGCGACGGCGAGAGCAACCTCGGCGACCTCGCGGTAGTCGCGCGGACGAACGAGGTCTGCCGCGTCCCGCTTCTCGTCGGCGCGACGTACACCGTTGAGAGTGACCTGCCGATCTCATACTCCGCCGTGTCGAGCGAACACGCCAGCATCTTCACTAACTCCGAGCATAGTCTGGTCGTGTCCTTCCCGCTTGAGTTCTCGCTGGAACGGGTTCAGACGAGGAGCGGTGGCGGTCCCGTAAACTACGCCGTGTCATCTTCGCCAATCAATGTGTTTCCCAATGTCGCGGCAGTGGACGGGGGATGCTGCACAATAACATGCTGCGAGACGTGTTTTTCATGGGAGTGCCTGCCAAGCTGCCGATGTGTTGGCGCGGATCATTCGATTTCTGTATGTGTTGGATGGGGAGGGTACTCGCGATGGATTCCATTTACGGCTGGATGTAACTGCTCCCATGAGGCGGATCACGACATAAACGGTGCAGCAGTGAGAATCGCCTTCGCTGAAGGTGCAATCGTGTTTGAGAACGCATACACAAACGCACCGGACGACGTTATGACTCGTCGATCTACCTCTACAACTCTTTCGTGCCGAGTGTCTGGCGGTCAGTTTGGGGGAAATGTTTCAGTTGAGCTTGTGGACGGTGGGAGGCTCTTGCGGACAAGTGGCTTTGCCGTCCCATGTTCAGAGTCGGTTTCAGCAGGGGAGGTGGTGTTGTTGACATCAGAGTACGAGGCTATCTCTGAGAGCGCAGCAGCCGATGATATTGTTGCGACGGCAGTGTTTACCGAAAACATGACAGGTAGGCAGCTCACCAACACGACAACGCTGACATCAGTGAGGGTGAATGTCTCCGCAGCAGCGGATTTCCCGACAAACAAGATTCGGCATGTCTTTGGTCCTCAAGAGGTGGCCAGCTTCGCTGCAACGCCAGTGATTGATGGCGCATTTTGGACGGCTGGAGAAACTAATGTTTTCGGTTCGCCATACAATTATTCGGCGCCTATCGTGCCAACAAACGATGTTGTGAAGTTTTCCATTGGCAGCGTGAACTTTAACATGAATGTGAACGTAATCCCGCCAACAAGGTTGAAAGCCGTAGAATGTAGAATCGCATCGACAAATGAATGGTTCACAAGAACAGGAGACTATCCGCACCCTGGCGACATGGCTGTTGGAATGATAACAGAACTTAAACTTTTGCCGGATTATGTTTCATTCCGCCATTTATTCCTGCAAGAAGGCGA
Organism: uncultured bacterium; assembly: GCA_902799955.1. Taxonomy (GTDB): domain Bacteria; phylum Verrucomicrobiota; class Kiritimatiellia; order RFP12; family UBA1067; genus UBA1067. The sequence goes on from CADCCQ010000008.1 coordinate 51,344, forward strand.
ATGCCAAGCAACGAGCATATGGGGTTTGTTCGCACCATATGCAAGTGGTCTTTTACCCCATGACGAAATAGCTGGAGCATGGGAAGAGGTGGCGGTTTCTGCAACAAATAATAATGCTGGTGTTGACTTTGCGGCTACTAATTTTGGCGAGGTGCCAAGTACAATTACCATTGCGCCAGGTGGCTTTGAATACGTAATAACAAATTACTGGTATGTCAAAAACAATGGTGAAGTTACGGGTCAGAAGCATCCATTCGCAACAAACCCCGTTATTTTCTCAACTTCAGTGAATGGTTCTATGACTGTGAATAGATTCAATTGCACAGTGACCAGAGGAACAAATGATGTATCAACAATAATAAGGAGCCCATGACATGAAACACAGGATATTATCAATCGTGACAACGTTTTTGCCCCTATGCTTGATAACGGGATGTGGTGGTGATTCGCCACAGGATGAACTTTTGACGGCGCAGCCCGGAAATAGTGTGGAACGTGGACATGTTGCATTTTGCACGAACAACATTCAGGGCGCTCCATCGTGCCCAGTGGCAATTATCGCTGCTGATGAAGCAAAGGGAAGGGAGGATGCTATATTAAACACGTTGAAGTCCATTAAAGTACACGTGTCGACAAACAACATTGATGACAGTGTGGGGCTTGATATGATAAGTCAAGATTGGGTATCAAATATCAATCTCCAATTTCCATTTTCGACATTCCAGACAAATGCGATTGCATGCTTGTCATTGGCAAGGTATCTGGGGGATGTTAGGTGTGTGGATTTCCCGACTAATCTCGTGTATGAGGCTATGCCTGGAATTATGATGAGATCGTTAAACGGGAATCGTGTATCCGCTGAGCAAGCCAGGCGGTTTAAACAAGAAGAAGAACGTAGAAAGGAAAGGCGTAGGCAGCTAAGCGCCGAATATGGGCTCCAGTTCCGCGTGTTTCGTGGAAATGCTTTGGTCGAAGGTTATCGCAGGAATTTATTCTCTTTGTGTGGCAAATCTGTTGCCGGCTGCCGAAAGATAATGTCCAACGAGGAATTCACAGTGTTTACAAACGAACTCGTTACCGTGAGTCATGCAACTGAAGATGAACAAAGAGGACTGTTTTGGGAACTCACACAATCTTCGCGTTAAATTTTAGAGTTTGCCGATGCACGGGACGGCAATGCGCTTCGCTTACATCCATTTTTCTTGCGACCACGTTCGCCGTGAATGCTATGCCCGAGGCAACGCATGACGACACCGAGGCGGAGATAAAGGACTGGTTCAGGACAATCAACATTGCGGGCAAGCCGCTCAACGACCAGGAGCTCCTGAACGCGACGTATTCCGGGCCGTTCGTCACGGCGGCCAAGGCTGTGTTCAGCAACTCGTCGAACGCGAACATGCAGAAGTGGAAAGCCTTTGTGGCGGGGGACGAGAAGCGTCAGGCGATACTTGCAAAGGCGCTGGAGTGGGTATCGAAGGGGGACGTCAGGGACTACCTGAAAGACCATCGCTACAGTTCGGACATCACTGAACTTACACGGTATTTCGAGAGCGTCATAGCTTGGATAGACGGCGTGTTCAAGGAGACGAGAAGTGAGATGTGCGGGATTGAATGGGGGCGGCTCTACGAAACGTACCATGTGCAACCGTATGATCCCGACAAGGTCTGGGAGCGCGTCGAATCGTTGTTCGCCGATGCGGACGACGGCAAGATACAGAACAGACGCAACATCTTCGAGTACGTCCTTGGCGGAGAGGTTGACAAGAAGCTGCTAAAGGTGAGGATGTTCAGCGTTGAGATTGCGCGGAAAGTGTACAGGCGGCAGACAGAAGAGGCAAATGCACGAGGCGTCTCGAACTGCCCGGACTGCGCAAGCGGACACAAAGCCAACGCAAGTCGTATCTACGCCTTCAGCGAAATGGAGGCGGATCACGTCTCCGCATGGTCGAGGGGCGGCGACACGGCGGAGGCGAATTGCCAGATGCTCTGCAAGCATCACAATCGCGTCAAGGGGAACTGCTGACGGTATCTTATCACACTTTCATCCTTCACCCTTCTTTGACATTGTGATATAATGTTCAAAGTGGAAGTCACTATGAAAACAAGCATGAGGCATAAAGTTAGGAGCTTCCTGTTTCTGGTGCTCTTACTCGCTCTGGCTTCTCCTGCTATTGCGGGAGAGGTGGTGTCCGTTTTGCTCCCAGATCCGATGTTCAACAACTGTGAATCAACAGCGAAAGCTATGCTGCCGATTCTTGAGGCTGGCACGTCGGAACGCCTGGTGGTGTCGATCAACTGTCCGAACACTGCCACAAACGAATTCGAGGTCTGGTTCTGCACCGACGAGGATGCAAGTCGAGAGTTCCGCGATCTGGCAATCAGTTTGGATGACGGAGGTTTCTTTGTGTCCGGGCGAGACGTTAAAAGCCAGTTGCCGGATTGGTCGAACATGCCTTTGGGCCTATGCACTCTTGACATAGAGCTTCGCAATCGTATTTACTGCCAGGAATCACTGTTTGTGAAATCTGTAGTCAATGGGATGCAAATCCCCGTCCTGGAGATGGGGGTTGGAATGGCGAGCCCCCGTGAATGGCGTTCCGTCAAGGTGGTGTCACGCGGGTTGTTGGACGCATCCGACATAACGGCAACTGTCTCGAAAGGCGAAGTCGGATTTTCCTTGATACTGCGGTGAACAGACGACAGGAGGATAAACAATGCAAAGTGAAGCACTATTCAACATGGGGCAGGCGCGGGTGATGATGGCGGTCGCAGGGGCGATGTTCGCCGCGCTGGCCCTGCGTCTGGCCTGGCGCATGGTGGCGGGCGAGGCGCGCAGGCATGGTGCGGCGAAGGTCGCGATGCTGCTCTTGATGTCCGCGCCGTTGGCGTTCTGGGCTGGCGGCAAGGGCGGGCTGAATTGTGGAATTATGGAATTGTGTAATTATGGGAATGCAGGATTGAACATTTCCACGAACATCCCCGGCACAATTCCACAATCTCCCGCTTCCACAGTTTCTCAATCCTCCGTTCCGCCGAACGGACGCGAGGCCGCGCCGGGGCTCCATCGTTACTTCGCGCCTAGCAACTTCGTTGCGGATTTAAGTATATTCACGCGTCCGACCAACGCCGTGACGCCGGGCCTGTGGATGCGGCACAGCGTATGCGACGACTTCAGGGAAGCCCTGCCAGATTACGTTGCCGGGATCTGCGGCGCGGTAACGACACAGCCGTGGGGCATTGATACTCCGCAGAGAATCAAGGACTGCTACGAGACTTACGCCCCGTTCTACGCGACCAACTCCCTGATCAGGGGCGTGGGCGACTTCTGGGCTGTCACCAACGAGAATTCCAAGACGTTTGTGTGGAAGAACCTCGAATACAACAACAGCCCGTCGAACCTCGTCTCGTTCGCGGCGACCATATACGACTGGGGCGACTTCGAATTCACCTACGGCAACATCCCCGACGGCGGCTTCTCGTCGTTCGTGAAGCTCGGCGCGCGGACGCTTGACATGACGCAGTACGCCGCGAGCGGGCAGACTGTGCGTGTCGAGAAGAACCTCGAGCAGGACGCGGAGTGGTGGTTGGAGAACTATCCCGAGATCTGCCACACCAACGCCACCGGCGAACTGATATTCGACTACGATCCAGATGAATGGTGCTTCGTGCAGTTCGTTGTGGAAAGCGAAGAGTACAATTCTGCAGTACAGAGATTCTGCGATGCTTGCGAGGCATTGTCAAACGACGTTGTCCATATCGAGAAATACAGTGTCATTGTCACGCCTGATGAGCAGTACACTGACTTTAGAAGTAGCCAGTTGAACAAATACGGGGACATGTTCATGCAGATGCAGACCGATAGGTATGGCGAGCTTACCGGCTTTGAGGGGCGCGGAATAGGTTCATTGCCGCAGGGGGTTTCGACAAACGATGTCGTTTTTCTGGGGGTCGAGAACGGCGCTGTCACAAATATCATGCATTGGCATATCTTTGACAATTCGCGCATACTCGAGAAGGTTGGGCCGCCACCACGATACGAAGATTATGGAATCGATTCCAAGACCTTCCTGCCGTTTGCTTTGAGAAATATGCCTGTGAGGGATTTGGAGGTCAACCTTCGCGTAAGCATCTCGGTCCCTGTCGGATCTACAGTGAAAGTCCATAGAGACGGGAAGGAAGAGGTCGCTTCTTGGGCTCATAAAAAGGCGAAGGCTGGTATTGTTACCGTGCCATGTCGCAGTGGGTTTGTGTATGATGCACACGCAACCCATGGATTTCAGAAGTTTTGGTTCCTCACCGAACCGACTAATGTCCTTTGTCGTGGGTATAGCGGGTGCTACAATGTCTATTTCCACCGAAAGCTCTCCATGGGGATCGAGGGTGTCGCGTTCACGAACGCCAACTTCACGACGGCGAGTGCGGTGATGACTCCGCCGGTTACGAATGGCGTGTACTCGTGGACGGCGTCCGACAACATCCGTGTCGCCCCGATATACAATGGACAAAGGGCCGGGTTGTTTCTTGACAATGGATCAGGTGGGTTCGTCAAGTGCGTCTGGGAAAACGGTAGGTATGGCGAATGGAGGCTTTGCACGACAGGCGAGGTGTCCGTCGCCTCGTGCGCCTACACGAACCTCACCAAGTTCATCGACCTCCGCGCATCGCCGTCTCTCGCCGTGTACGAGGACGCGCATCTTGGGACAAACGGTCAGCCTGTCGCGGCGGCGACCTCGACGTCGTCGCTTATCTGTTCGTATGGTGGCAACGGGGCGGGGAACATGGAGCTGTCGCAGATTTCAGGAACGGCTGTTACATTGTCCGATGGCAACAACGCCATCACATTGCCATACATGTGGCAAGTCACTGGAGGCGGCATCGAGCCCGACCGCGTGTTCAACGTCTCCAACCTTCACGTTGGTGAAGTCGCGACATTCAAGCTGAAGTTCTCGAACGACTATGTTCCGCAGGGGATTGACCGTACCGTGACGCTCGTCGTCCAGGCAGACAGGACATGGCCGACGGAACGATACCGCCATGTATTCGGGCCCCGAGAGGCCGTTAATCTGGCGGTGCCAAATTATTCCGGCGCGGTCTCATGGGGTTTTGGTGGTGAACCAGTTCCCTGGAATCCATTTACTTATACTATCCCAACGACTGCCGGCCCCGTCCCCGTTACGCTGAATGTTGACGGCTTGTCGTATACTTTCCCGCTTCTCGCCATTGCACCGTCCATCGTTGGCACCAACGCCGTCGCAATGACAGACTCCGATTGGTTGTCCGTAAGCAACACGCCTCCTCATGTCGGCGAGGTTGGCGCGG
>CADCCQ010000009.1 GCA_902799955.1 uncultured bacterium
TCGATGATTTGTTTTTCATAGCATATATTATAGTATATGCGTATCGAAAATGCAAGCGGAAATTTGGGGGTGCCTGCATAAATCTCTCGGTGCACCCGAAACCAAAACATTCGTGATTTTTCCATTTGCCAATATTGCGGAATATGGTAAAATATACAGTTAGGAGAAAATCAGAAGAAGAGAATGGCAAAAGAGAAAAAGAAGAAACCAGACCAGCCGCCGAGCCTGTTTGACAACCTGGACCTGTTCGGCGTGCCCGAAGCCGTCGCGCCAGCGGAGACGGCCGAACTGCGTTCGGACGCGGAAGGCGCCGCGCCTGCGCCCGCCGCGCCCAAGGCGTCTGCACCCAAGACCCCTGTGCCCGACACCAAGGGCCTCACGGGCGCCGGCCCGATGCGCGATTTGTACGACTTCAACTTCAGGCAGTATTCCGCATACGTGATCTGCTCCAGGGCGATCCCCGCGATAGAGGACGGCCTCAAGCCCGTCCAGCGCCGAATCATGCACTCCCTCTGGGAGAAGGACGACGGGCGGTACACCAAGGTCGCCAACATCGTCGGCCACGCCATGCAGTACCACCCTCACGGCGACGCCTCCATCGGCGACGCGATAGTCGTGCTTGCCAACAAGCTCTGGGGCGAGGGCAAGGGCTACCTCATCGACGGGCAGGGGAACTACGGCTCGCTCTACACCGGGATGCCGCATGCCGCGACGCGCTACATTGAGTGCCGCCTCACCGAACTCGCCCGCAAGGAGGTCTTCAACAGGAAGACGACCACCTTCGTGCCCAACTACGACGGGCGCAAGGAGGAGCCGGTCTACCTGCCCGCGAAGATCCCGCTTCTTCTCATGATGGGCGCCGACGGCATCGCCGTAGGCCTCTCCACCGCGATCCTCCCGCACAACTTCATAGAGCTTCTCGAGGCGGAGATCGCCATAATCCAGAAGAAGCCGTTCGAGATATACCCCGACTTCCAGCTCGGCGGCGTCATGGACGTCACCGAGTACCAGGACGGCCTCGGCAAGGTCAAGGTCCGCGCCAGGATCGAGCCGGAGGAGAAGTCCAAGCTCGTCATCACAGAACTCCCCTGGGGCGAGACGACGGACAGCCTCTCGGCGTCGATCGAGGACGCAGTCAAGAAGAAGAAGGTTCCCGTCAGGAAGATCCACGACCTCACAAGCGAGACGGTTCGCATCGAGCTGGAGCTCCAGGCGGGCGCGAGCCAGGAGAAGGCGACGACGGCGCTCTTCGCTTTCACCAACTGCGAGAAGTCGATAGCGTCGCGCCCGATAGTCCTCGACGACGGCCGCCCGAAGCTGATGTCAGTCAGCGCGATCCTGAAGAAGAACGTCGAGCGGCTGATGGCGCTCACGAAGCGCGAGCAGGAGATCCGCCTCGCCGAGCTGGACGACCTCTTCCACGCCAGGACGCTCGACCGCATCTTCATCGAGGAGCGCATCTACAAGAGGATCGAGACGGAGAAGACGATGGAGGGCGTGAGGACCGCCGTCAGGACCGGGTTCGTCCCGCACATGAAGGAGCTCCGGCGCAAGGAGATCACCGACGACGACATCGAGCGCCTGCTCAAGCTCCAGATCCGCCGCATCTCGCAGTTCGACATCGACAAGAACCGCGAGGAGATCGAGGCGATCAGGAAGGAGGAGGCGCAGGTCAACGACAACCTCGTCCACCTGCGCGCGTTCGTCGTCAAGTACCTGAAGGGGCTGATCAAGGAGTACTCGAAGAAGTACCCGCGCTGCACGAAGGTGTCGAAGGGCGCGTTCAAGCAGGTCGACGTCAAGGCCATAACCGCCAGCGAGCTGACGATCAAGTGGGACCGCGAGAACCACTACGTCGGGTCGGGGCTGCGCGGCGGCGACGAGCTCTTCAAGTGCTCGTCGCTCGACGAGCTCATATTCGTCTGGAGGGACGGCCGCTTCAGGAAGACGCTTCCCGAGGACAAGATCTTCGTCGACAAGGACCTCCTGGCCGTGCTGCGCTACGACCAGGAGAAGGACCGCGACACGCGCGACTTCACATGCGTCTACGAGGAGGGGAGCTACGGCTTCAGCTACATCAAGCGCTTCCGATTCGGCGGGCTCATCAGGAACAAGGAGTACCGCCTCGCCCCGGAGAAGCCCAAGTCGAAGGTCATCTTCTTCCAGGAGGGCTGCCCGGACACGGTCTACGTGAAGTTCAAGCCCGCGAAGGGACAGAAGATACACCAGCAGTACTTCCTGCCCAAGGAGCAGGTCGAGCGCGTGAGCACGGAGACCGGCGGGAAGGAGATGCAGGACGTCGTGGCGATCCGCAACGCGGGCGCGAGGGGCAAGCAGCTGACCACGAAGCCGATAGCGAGGATCGCGTCGGCGAAGGGGTCGTGGTGGGACGACTCGGAGCCGCCGTCGAAGGGCGTCCTTGACTGACGGCGTGGATTTTACAGTGGAGACAGATTGAAATGGTTGTCGTAGAGAGAGATAACTGCAAGGGCTGCGGCCGGTGCGTCGCGGCATGTCCGAAGAAGTGCCTGGAGATCGGCGAGGAGCTGAACTCCATGGGCATCAAGGCCGTGAAGTACAGGGGCGAGGGCTGCATAAGCTGCGGAATATGCTTCTACAACTGCCCCGAGCCGTACGCGCTCAGGGTGGAGAGAGAGGGGACGGGGAAGAGAGAAGATGACTAAGTTCGTGAAGAGCAACGAGGCCGTGGTCATGGGCGCGCTTTACGCCGGGTGCGACCTGTACTTCGGCTATCCGATAACGCCCGCGAGCGAAATCGCGCACGGCGCGGCGAAGTGGTTCCCGATGCTGGGGCGAACCTTTGTGCAGGCGGAGTGCGAGACGGCCTCGGTCAACATGATGTTCGGCGCCGCCGGCGCCGGGAAGCTCTGCATGACGGCGACGAGCGGGCCTGGCTTCTCGCTAATGCAGGAGGGGATTTCGTACCTGGCGGGCGCGGAGCTGCCCGCCGTGATCGTGGACGTCAACCGCGCGGGGCCGGGCCTCGGCAACGTCTACCCCGAGCAGAGCGACTACACGCCGGCCGTGAAGGGCGGCGGACACGGCAACTACCAGACGTTCACGCTCGCCCCGGCGAGCGCGCAGGAGATGCTCGACCTCACCATGAAGGCGTTTGAGAAGTCCGCGAAGTGGCGCACGCCGGCGATCGTGTTCGCCGACGGGCTGCAGGGCCAGATGATGGAGTCCGTCAGGCTCCCCGAAAGGGAGATGGAGAGGCCCGACTTCGGCGAATGGGCGGCGCAGGGCGAGCCGAGGACGCGCGCCAACCTGGTGAAGTCGATCTACCTCGACGCCGCCCAGCAGGAGGAGTTCAACCGCCATCTCCAGGAGAAGTACGAGCGCATGGAGGGGGACGCGATGGCGGAGACGTACCTCGCGGACGACGCGGAGCTGCTGATCGTGGCCTTCGGCATATCGAGCCGCATCGCGCGCACGACCGCCGAGGAGCTGCGGAAGGGCGGCGTGAAGGCTGGCGTGTTCCGTCCGGTCACGCTCAACCCGTTCCCGCGCGGGGCGCTTGCCGCGGCCGCGAAGGGGCGGCGGGTCATGGCGGTCGAGCTCGACGCGGGGCAGTTCGCCGACGACGTGCGCCTCAACCTGGCGAAGGCCGGGCTTGGCGCAGAGGCCGCAGGCGTGGCAATGGTCAACCGCATGGGCGGACAGGTCGTGACGGTCGACGACGCAGTCAAGGCCGCGAGGACGATTCTGGGGAAGTGACATGAAGACGATCGAGCAAAAGGGAATGTATGCGAAGTTCCCGCGCAGCGGGAAGGACGTGAGCTACACGCACTACTGCCCGGGCTGCGGGCACGGGATAATCAACAAGCTGATCGCCGAGGCCTGCGCGGAGCTGGGGCTCCAGGACCGCACGATCTTCGTGGATCCCGTCGGCTGCGGCGTGTTCACCTACTACTACTGGGACGCGGCGCACATCTCCGCCGCGCACGGACGCGCCTCCGCAGTGGCGACTGGCGTATGCCGCGCCAGGCCCGACGCCGTCGCCATCGCCTACCAGGGCGACGGCGACCTCGGCGCGATCGGCTTCAACAACGCCTTCCAGGCGGCCTCGCGCGGCGAGAGGTTCGGCTGCATCTTCGTCAACAACTCGCTGTACGGCATGACCGGCGGGCAGATGGCCCCGACGACCCTCGAGGGCGAGGTCACAACGACGACGCCCTTCGGGCGCGACCCGGCGGTCGCCGGGCGTCCGCTCCACGTCTGCGAGGTCTTCAACCAGCTCAAGGCGCCGGTGTACATAGCCCGCGTCTCGGTGGCCGACACGCGGCGCATCATGCAGGCGAAGGCCGCGATCCGCAGGATGTTCGAGATCCAGCGCGACGGCAGGGGCTATGCGCTTCTGGAGATCCTCGCGCCATGCCCGACGAACTTCAAGATGGACCCGATGAAGGCCGCGGCCTTTTGCATCGACGAGATGGAGAGGGAGTACCCGCTGGGCGTGTTCAGGGACGCCGAGAAGGGGATTGGGCACGAGACGGCAGACGCGGGCCGTGAAGAGCCGGCTGCCGCGTCTGGTGCCGCGTCCGTCCTTGCGGTAAAGCCTGTGCCGCAGGTTGCGAGCTGCCATGGCCTGTTCCTGGAGAAGGACGCGGCGCCGGCCGCGGTCGACGACCCGTCGTTCCCGGAGCGGCGCTTCAAGTTCGCCGGGTATGGCGGGCAGGGCGTCTTGTCGCTCGGGCTCGTGATCGCCGAGGCCGCCAGGCTTGAGCGCCGCCATACGCTGTGGTTCCCGAGCTACGGGCCGGAACAGCGCGGCGGTAGCGCCAACTGCTCGGTCGTGGTCTCCGGCCTGCCGATCGGCGCGCCGACGGTGGAGCATCCCGACGTCCTCGTCTGCATGAACCAGCCCGCCTACGAGCGCTTCGCAGGCGACGTGAAGGCCGGCGGCACGGTGATTGTGGACGAGACGGTGCCGATCAACGTCAAGCCGCCGGAGGGTGTCAGGCTCGTCCGCTGGCCGGCGATCGCGATGGCGGAGGAGTTCGGCGTCCCGAAGGCCGCGAACACCATGATGCTCGCCGCGCTGAAGAAGTTCCGCTGCATGGGCCTTTCCGACGAAAGCCTGGAGAAGGCGCTCGTCGCAAGCTTCAGGAAGAAGCCCGCCCTCGGCGAGAAAAACCGCGACCTGCTCAGGCAGGCGGAGGCGCGCGGATGACGATGCGCCGCGTCCATTTCCATGTGAACCCGACGAAGGACGGCGCCGCGGCGGTGCACGCCGCGCTTGCCGCCGCGCTGCCTCGCTTCGGCATGGAGGAGTGCGCCTCAGCGGCGGACGCCGACGTGGTGATCGCGCTCGGCGGCGACGGCACGATCCTCCGCGCCGCGCACGTCAACCCGCCGCGCCCGGTGGTCGGCTTCAACCTCGGCGGGCTTGGCTACCTCTCCGCCGTCGAGCGCAGGGACTTCGAGACGGCGCTGTCGCTGCTCGCGGAGGGGCGCTTCTCCATCTCGCGGCGCACGATGCTGGAGGCGTCGCGCGCCGGCGCCGCGGCGGTCCGCGCGTTGAACGACGTCGCGCTCATGCGCGAGCTCTCCGGGCACGCCGCCGTGCTGGACCTGGCGGTCGACGGACGCCCCGCCGCGCGCTATTTCGCCGACGGGCTCGTAATCGCGACCCCGACTGGCTCCACCGCGTACTCCCTTTCGGCGGGCGGCCCTGTGCTGATGCCGGACAGCGCCTCGTTCGTCGTCACGCCGATGAACCCCCACGCCCTAGGCGTGCGGCCGATCGTCGTGAGCGACTCCGTCACGCTCTCCGTGAGCGTCCGCGAGCGCACCGGCGAAGGGCGCGGCGGCAGGATAGGCGTCTACGCCGACGGCGAGAACGCCATGATGCTTGACGACGGCGAGGCGATAGAGATTCGCAAGGCCGCCGAATGCGCCCTCTTCGTCGAGCTGGAGGGCTATGACCCATACGGAGTCCTCTCCAGGAAGCTGGGATGGGCGGGAAGGAGCGCGCTGTGACGATTGAAGGGCTGAATGCGCTTGTCGAGTCGGGCGGCATCGACGAGTACATCCGCGTCTGCGAGGCGCGGCAGGTGAAGGCGCTGTCGAAGATCGCGGACGACATAACGTCGCGCCCCGGGGTCAGGCTCGCGCTGCTCGCGGGCGCGTCGTCCGCCGGCAAGACGACCACCGCAAAGCGGCTCTGCACGCAGCTAAGGGTCGACGACCGCGAGGCCATGCTCCTCTCCACCGACGACTACTTCGTCGGCAACTCGAGGAACCCGCGCGACGAGAACGGCGAGTTCGACTACGAATGCGTGGAGTGCGTCGACATGCCGCGCCTGGCTGCGGACCTCAACGCGCTCATGCGCGGCGAGGCCGTGCACATGCGCCGCTTCGACTTCGTCGCCCACGAGGGATTCGACGAGGAGACGACGACCTCCCTTCCGGCCGGCGGCATCGTCGTCCTGGAGGGAATCCACGCGCTCAACCCCATTCTCACCGAGCATGTCGCCGACGATTGCAAGTACCGGCTCTTCATCGAGCCGAAGACACAGCTCACCGTGTTCGCCAACACGCGCCTCCAGCCGGCCGACGGACGCCTCCTCAGGCGCCTTGTCAGGGACAACCAGTTCCGCAAGATGAGCCCGATTGACACGTTCAACATCTGGCCGAAGGTGCTTGCCGGCGAGCGCAAGTGGATAGACCCGTTCCGCCCCTTCGCGGACGCCGAGTTCGACTCCGGCCTGGAGTACGAGCTCTCCGTCCTCAAGAACTACGTCGGGGGGCTTCTTGAGATGGTGAAGATCAAGATGCCCGACGAAATGAGGGCGAGGTCGCTCGCGACGATGCTTTCCGCCATACTCCCGGCGGATCCGTCCAAGGTCCCGGGCGATTCGATACTGAGGGAGACGATAGGCGGAAGCCTTCTCGACTACTGAGGCTAAAGTCATGGCAGTGGAACTCAACGAGGCGACGATCGAGGAGCTCAAGGCCCGCACGGACCTGGGCGAGCTGATTGCGTCCTACGGGGTTTCTCTGCGTAGGTCGGGCTCAGGGGTGACGGCGTGCTGCCCGTTCCACAACGAAAAGACGCCGAGCTTCCACGTGAACGTCTCCAAGGGCTTCTACCACTGCTTCGGATGCGGGGAGTCCGGGGACGCGATCAAGTTCGTGCAGAAGTACGAGGGGCTGTCCTTCATGGACGCCGTGAAGAAGCTCGCCGCGATGTGCGGGATGGAGATAAAGTCCCGCGAGAACCCGGAGGCCGGGCGCTCGAAGAGGCTCTACGCCCTGATGGCCGACCTCGCCGCGTTCTACCACAGGTGCCTCGCCAAGACGAAGGAGGCGGCGATCGCGCGCGAATACCTCGAAAGGCGGCGGCTTGGGGCCGAGGCCCAGGAGGACTTCCTCATAGGGTACGCGCCAGCCGGGGCGGCCATCGTGATGAAGTGGGCGGAGAAGCACGGCTACACGCCCGAGGAGATGGCAGCCGCCGGGGTCGTCAAGCTCCCGGAGAGGCGCGGAGGCTCGTTCTACCACCGCTTCGCCGGGCGGCTCATGTTCACCGTTCGCGACAGGCAGGGGCGCGTAGTCGCCTTCTCCGGCCGACAGCTCGTCGAGGACAAGCGCTCCGGAAAGTACGTAAACTCCCCCGAGACGCCCATCTTCAAGAAGGGGCGCGTCCTCTTCGGCTTCGACAAGGCCGCGTCGAACATCGTCCGCTCCCCTCACCGCGAGGTGATATGCTGCGAAGGGCAGATAGACACCATCCGCCTACACATCTCCGGCTTCAACACCGCCGTCGCGTCGCAGGGCACGGCCTTCACCGAGGACCACGCCAGGATGATCCGCCGCGTCGCCGACTCCGCCGTCCTGATGTACGACGACGACGCGGCGGGGCACAAGGCCACGGTCAAGGTCGCGTCCATGCTCCTCGCGATGGAGATGCCGGTCAGGGTCGTGAGCCTCCCCGACGGAGACGACCCGGACTCCTTCCTGCTGAAGCATCCGCCGGAGGATCTCGCGTCGCGGATCGCGTCGGCGGAGTCCATCGTCTCGTTCCAGTGCAGGATGGAGAGGGCGAAGGAGGCGAACCCCGGCTCGATAGACGCGGTGATGCGCGTCGCGAAGGCCGTCCTCGAGACGATTGCGTCGTGCCCCGGCGCCGTGCTGAGGTCCAGCATGGTCGACGAGGCGTCGCGCATACTTTCCATCCCCACCGCCGCGCTCATGGAGGACCTGGCGAAGCTGAAGGCCGCGAAGGCCGCCGCCCGCCCAGTTCCGGCGGCGGACAAGTCGCCTGCCGGGGGGGCGGAGGGCGTGGACGGCGGCCCGGCGACGGACGCGCCGGCGGCCGCGGACGGCCGCGACGAGGTCGTCGGGATGTCCGCCGCGGCGGCCGAGCCGCCGCCGGACCGCGAACTCGCGTTCATGGGGTTTCTGATGGCGAACGAGGACGACCCCGACCTCGTGCGCATGGCCGTCGCGAACTTCGCCCCGGCGATGTTCGCCAGCGACTTCACGCGGCGCTTCCTCGGCCGCTGGCTTGGCGAGGCGAAGGACGGCGAGGACAGGTTCGCGGAGTTCCAGGAGGAGCTTGGGGAAGTCGAGAGGAAGTGGTTCGACGGCATCCTCTCCTCCTCCTACCGGAGCTACGCGAGCGGGCTCGACCGCGCGGAGATCATGCGCGACTTCGCGCGCTCCCTGTGGTGCGACCAGCTCAGGCGCGAGCGAGGTTCGCTCCCGGCGTCGGGCGACGATGCCGCCGCGTCGAGGAGAATCGAGATTTCAATGGACCTCAAGCGGCTCCAGCAGGCGAGCTGGGAAGACGCTTCGGGGCTGATCGCAGGCTTGGTTGCCAACATGACGAAAGGAGAAAAAGACAAATGAACATGAACGAAGCAAAGGACAGGGTGGCCTCCCAGAAGGAACTGGTGGCCGGCATACGCGACGAAGTGTCGCGCGTGATCGTAGGGCAGGAGAAGCTCATAGACAGGCTGCTCCTCGCGCTTGTGACGGACGGGCACATCCTCCTGGAGGGCGTCCCCGGACTCGCCAAGACGCTTTCCTGCAACACGCTAGCGAAGGCGCTGGGACTTGAGTTCAAGCGCATATCGTTCACGCCGGACCTCCTGCCGGCCGACGTCGTCGGCACGCTCGTCTACTCCCCCAAGACGGGCGAGTTCACTCCGAAGAAGGGGCCGGTCTTCACCAACCTGCTCCTCGCCGACGAGATAAACCGCGCACCCGCGAAGGTGCAGTCGGCCCTGCTCGAGTCGATGCAGGAGCGCCAGGTCACGATCGGCGACGAGACGTACCGCCTCCCCTCGCCCTTCCTCGTCCTCGCCACGCAGAACCCGATCGAGCAGGAGGGCACCTACCCGCTTCCGGAGGCGCAGGTCGACCGCTTCATGTTCAAGTGCCTCGTCGAGCCGCCGACGATCGCCGACGAGCGCCGCATCATGCAGCGCTTCGCGGAGTCCGCCGAGAAGCCAGAGGCCAGGACCGTCGCGACGCCGGAGGCCATCGCGTCGCTGCGCGAGGCGCTGAAGGACGTCTACTGCGACGAGAAGGTGGGCGACTACATCCTCGCCATCGTCTTCAAGACCCGCGAGAAGAACCCCCACATCCAGAACGGGGCCAGCCCCAGGGCGACGCTCGCGCTCAACCTCGCCGCGCGCGGCAACGCGCTTCTCCGCGGCCGCCCGTACGCTACGCCGCAGGACGTGAAGGAGGTCGTGCACGACGTCCTCAGGCACCGCATCCTCCTCACGTACGAGGCCGAGGCCGAGAACGTCACCAGCGACATGATCATCGACAGGATCCTCGGCGAAGTCCCCGTGCCATGACACAAGCCCCCTGGCGCCCAATGCGCAATTCCTCCATCGCATGGATAGTGTGCGCCGTCTCGCTCGGCGGACTTCTCTTCGGCTTCGACGCCGGGGTGATCTCCGGGTGCGAGAAGGCGATACAGGCCGAGTTCGACCTCAGGCCGTTCTGGCACGGGCTTGTCGTCGCGAGCGCGCTGATAGGCACGGTGTTCGGTGCCCTCGCGGCGGGCAGGATGTGCGACCTTCTGGGGCGCAAGCCCACGCTCGTCTGGATGGGCGTGCTGTTTCTGGTCTCCGCCGCCGGCTGCGCCTTCACGCCGCACGGCGGCGTGGTCGGACCGCACGTCCTGGGTTGGATGCGCTTTATCGGCGGAATCGCGACCGGCGGCGTGTCGATCGCAGTCCCGATGTACATCGCGGAGATCGCGCCGCCGGAAAGGCGGGGGCGGCTGGTCCTCGTCTACCAGTTCTGCATCGTCCTAGGAATCGTCGTCTCCTACGTCTCGAACTACTGCGTCGCGAGGTGGCTGCCGTTCCCGCCACGCGTCGTGTGGCGCGTGATGCTCGGCGCCGAGTGCCTCCCGATACTGATGTACCTCGCCGCCCTGACCAGCGTGCCGGAAAGCCCGCACCAGGCGAAGGTCCAGGCCTCCGCCCCGCTCTTCGTGCGGCGCAACATGCGTCCGATCCTCCTCTGCTTCACCGTAGCGTTCTTCAGCCAGCTCTCCGGCGTGAACGCCGTGAACTTCTACTCTCCAAGGATATTCGAAATGATATTCGGCGAGGGGAGCAAGCTCGTCTCGCTCGCCGGGACGATCGGCGTCGGGATCGTGAACCTCGTGTTCACCGTCCTCGCGTTCTTCCTGATCGACTGGTTCGGAAGGCGCAGGCTGCTGATATCGGGATGCGTCGCCATGGCGGCGATGCACGGGCTCGTCGCATGGCAGATTTCGCTCGGGCCCAATTGCACGCCCTGGCTCGCGCTCGCGGGCGTCTACGGGTTCATTGCGTCGGTCGCGTTCTCCGCGAGCGCGGTCATCTGGGTGTTCATCAGCGAGATATTCCCGCCGGACGTGCGGGCCAAGGGGCAGAGCTTCGGCGGCGCCGTGCACTGGATCATGTGTATGCTCGTCTCCTGGCTCTTCCCGGTCGCCGTCGAGCACACCGGGACGTACGCCTTCGCGTTCTTCGCGGCGATGATGCTGATCGAGGCCGTCTGGGCCATATTCGTGATGCCCGAGACTAAGGGCAAGAGCATCTAAGGAGTGCAAGGGCATGGAAGTCTCCCGTCTTGGTTTCCTGAAGGGACTGGCGTCCGCGTTCGGCGCAGGGGCGCTCGGGGGCGGCACGCGGCTCTTCGCGGCGCCGCCCGGATGGAAGCCGCCGAAGAACGCCAACCTCGTGTTCGGCGTCGTGAGCGACACCCATCTGAGGACGACGACGGACGGGAAGTACAGCAAGAAGTACTGGTCCGACAAATGGTTCGTCTCCGCGCTCAAGTGCTTCCGGTCGCAGAATGTGGACGCCGTCCTGCACCTCGGGGACATGGCACACACCGGACAGATCGCCGAGATGGAGTTTCACGCCGCCGCGTGGCGCAAGGTGTTCCCGAAGGACCTTGCACCGGACGGACACAAAGTGGAACGCCTGTTTGTGGCCGGCAACCACGATCTCGACGGAACCACCTACGGCATCGGCAAGCTAGTGAAGAATCTCTATCCCGATCCGGAGGAGTTCAAGAAGCACGTCCTCTGCACGGACATCGCCGGCAACTGGCAGCGCATCTGGGGCGAGCCGTACGCCGAGGCGTGGCACAGGGTTGTGAAGGGATACCACTTCTTCGGACGCCACTACGCGGGGAAGGGCTTCAATGCGTGCGAGGCGAAGACCCTTGCGCTCGTGAAGGAGGTCGACGCGAAATGCGGCCTCGCGAAGGACAAGAGGCCGTTCTTCCATTTCTCGCACATCAGGGCGCACGCCGCCTTCAACAAGGCGATGGCGCCGTATCGCAACGCCGTGGGGTTCTTTGGGCACTGGCACGCCAGCGCGTCCAACTGGAGCGTCATCCACATGTTCGGTTCCTCCCCGACGATTCAGTGTCCGTCATGCGCGCCGATGGGGTCGAACAGCCTGTCGCCCGGCACGTGCAAATGGGCGAAGGCGCCGTTCGCGGAAGTTACGCAGGACGACCTCGGCCGCAGCCGCCAGGGATACGTGGTGCGCGTCTACGACGACATGGTCGTGTTCGAGCGCCACGAGTTCGGGAAGAGCGGCAAGATCGGCGCGGACTGGATAATGCCGCTAGGCAAGTACGATCCGCATCCGTTCGTCCAATCGGAGCTCCTGAAGGCCATCGGCAAGCCGCAGTTTCGGAAGGGTGCGAAGCTGGAAATATGCAATTGTGGGAATGTGGAATCATGTAAACAGCCATTGTCCAATGGGCAAGATGCAAATTCAAAGTCAAGCAACGAAGCGGCGTCACAGCCAATTGGCAATTCCGCTATTCCACAATCCTTGAAGATCTCCATCCCTCCGGCGGACGGCAATCCGAAGTGCCGCGTGTTCGCGTACGAGGTCGCAGTTTGCGCCTCCCCCCTCTCGCCGACTCAACCACCCCCGACTCAAACACTCACAACTCAAACACCCAAACCCTTCTCCAAGCTCGTCTTCGCCACCGGATGCAATGTGAGCGCGGCGCACGCGCCCAAAGGCGGCGTCACTACTGTCGAGTTCAAGAGGGAGGAGCTTCCGCCGGGAGGGGAGTTGACTTTCCGCGTCACGCCGCGCTCATGCCTGGGCACGTCCGGCGCGCCACTTTGCGAAAATAAAAAGCTGGATTCAATCGTCTTATGACAATAGGAGCTCAAGTGAAAGGGGTACGAAGATGAAAACCATAAACGCGGGGATGTTTGTCGTGATGGCCGGGCTGTGCGCGGCGGCGAATGCCGTCGAGTTCTCGAAGGCCGGGTACTGGGAGGCGGCGGGGTCTCCGCGCCGAGTGGAGGCGCTGACGACGGGATGGGAGTTCTCCCTCGACGAGTTCAAGACGGCGAAGCGCGTCACTCTCCCGCACTGCATAGACGAGGGGGAGCTGGGTCTCGAGGCTTCTGGATGCGTCAACCGCCAGCAGGCGGCGTGGTACCGCCGCCGCTTCGCGTGGAAGAAGGGCGGCGCGCGCCAGTTCCTGCACTTCGAGGCGATCATGGGCAAGAGCCGCGTGACGCTGAACGGCAGTAAGGTCGCCGAGCACTTCGGCGGATACCTCCCCATCCACGTCGAGGTGACGGGGATCCTGAAGGAGGGCGAGAACCTCCTGGAGGTCTGGTGCGACAACTCGGACGATCCCAACTATCCGCCCGGGAAGCCGCAGACTGCGCTCGACTTCACCTACTTCGGCGGAATCTACCGAGACGCCTACCTGATCGAGACCGGCGAGGCGTACGTCGCCGACACCGACAGGGGCGGTGTGCGCATAACATCCAACCTCGGCAAGGACGGCAAGTGGACCGTTCGCGCCGACGTAGCCCTCGGGGGCGACGTCGACGGGGCGAAGGTAGAGCTGTTCTACGACGGGAAGCCGGTGACTTCGCCGTTCCATCCCGAGTCCCCCGCGCTCTGGACGCCCGAGACGCCGAATCTCCATTGGCTTCGCGTGGACGTCAGGAAGGGCGGCCGGCTCACGGACAGCGTGTGCGTCCGCTTCGGCATCCGCGACTTCACCCTCGACCACGGCGGGCTCACGCTCAACGGGAAGCCGTATCCGAAGAAGCTCATCGGGGCGAACCGCCACCAGGACTACGCATTCATCGGGAACGCGCTTCCGAACTCGCTCCACTGGCGCGACGTGAAGAAGTTCAGGGACTGCGGCATGACCGTGTTCCGCTGCGCGCACTACCCCCAGGACCCGGCGTTCATGGACGCCTGCGACGAGATGGGGATGTTCGTGATCGTGGCGACGCCCGGCTGGCAGTTCTGGAACAAGAAGAACCCCGAATTCGAGAAAAGGGTCTACGACGACATCGAGAAGATGGTCCGCCGCGACAGGTCGCGTCCGTCGCTTCTCATGTGGGAGCCGATACTGAACGAGACGTACTTCCCAGGCTACTTCACTACCAACGCCGTCGCGGCGGTCAAGCGCAACGCGCTGCCGCCGAACGACTACTGCGGATGCGACCTGCAGTCCGCCGGGAGCGGTGTGTGCGAGGTCAACTACTGCCACCACGGCGCGGGCGCGAACGTGTCGTTCCGCCGCGAGTGGGGCGACTTCGTCGACGACTGGTCGGCGCAGAACTCCCCGTCCCGCATCCCGTGGGAGTGGGGCGAGTGGCCGATGGTAGTGCAGGCCAACCACTACATGTGGATGCTCGACGAGCTCCTGGCCGATCCGCCGCACCACTTCGGCGCGTGCCTCTGGCACGGCACCGACCACGCGCGCGGGTACCACCCCGACAACTTCTACGGCGGCATCATGACATACGCCCGCCAGAAGAAGTACTCCTGGTATGCCTTCAAGGCCAAGCTCACCGACAAGCCTTTCGTCTATGTCGCGCACGAACTGGCGTTCTGCTCGCCGGAGACGGTGACGGTGTTCTCGAACTGCTCGTACAAGGCGACGCTCATAGGCGAGCCGTTCAAGCCCGGCGAGACGAAGTACGAATACCGCAAGGCGCACGGCAAGGCCTCCGCGTACAGGCGGCAGAGGCGCAGGAACGTGAGGGAGATAGAGAACTTCACGGCGACGCTCCAGGACGGGACGAAGGTCGTGAAGGTCCCTGCGAAGCGCTGCGTCAAGATCGCGCTCGCGCTGGACACCGAGGGCCTCGCGCCCGTCGCGGACGGCGGGGACCTCGTCGCGGTCACGGCGACGCTTTCCGACGGAGAGGGGAACCCCAAGCGCTACGAGACCGAGACGATCCGGTTCTCCGTGGAGGGCGAGGCGGACATCGTGGGCACGAACCCGCAGGTGACGCGCTGGGGCGAGGCCGTCGTGTTGGTGCGCCCGAGGGCGTCTGCGAACCCGAAGCCGATCAAGGTTCGGGCCGCGACGATCCGGCAGGGCAGGTACGCCCCGTCGGCCGGCACGCTCGAGTTCACGCCCGGCGCGCCCGGCGTCAGCGTGACGTCCGACGCGGCTGGCTCCGACGCGGCGATACGCGCCGTCGGCCGCCAGCAGCAGGCTTTTGAACTGTAGGAGGTGTAAAATGGCTGAAGAAGAAGGCACCAGGGAAGGCAAGGGGACGGCCGTGGCCAAATCGCGCCGTCTCGCGTCGATCGACGCGCTGCGCGGCTTCGACATGTTCTTCATCACCGGGGGGTCGGCGCTGATCTCCGGGCTCTGCATTGCGTTCGAAAGCCCCAAGTGCTGGCTTGCGACGCAGATGAACCACGTCGCGTGGACGGGGTTCGCGCACCACGACACCATCTTCCCGCTCTTCCTCTTCCTCGCCGGCGTGTCGTGGCCGTTCTCCCTCGCGTCGCAGCGGGACAGGGGGCGGGCGACATGGCGCATACAGCTGAAGATACTCGCAAGGGTAGCCGTGCTGTTCCTAATAGGGCTTTCCTTCGGCGGCATCCTCAAGTTCAAGCCAGAGTTCCGCCTGATGAGCGTCCTCGGCTTCATAGGGATCGGCTGGGGAATCGCGGCGACGCTGTCGCTGTACATAAAGCGCTCCTGGCAGCTGTTCGCGATCGCCGTGCTGACGCTCGCCGGGTACTACTACATGCTGCACTGCTGCGTGGCGCCGGGCGCCCCCGCGGGCGCGGATTCGTATTCCATGGCGTGGAACTACCCCTCGTACCTGGACCGCCAGGCCTGGCCCACCCACCTGTACTACAAGGGCAAGTTCGACCCAGAGTCGTTCTTCTCGTTCCCCGGCGGCGCGGCGCTCGCCATCCTCGGCGTCCTCGCCGGACGCCTTCTGAATAGGCAGGACGGCCCGTCGCCGTGGCTGAGGTCGCTTATCCTCGCGGCAGGGGCGCTCGCCGCCTTCCTCGCCGCCCTTGGAATGGAGAGGTATCTCGGCGACCAGTGCATAAAGAAGCTCTGGACCCCCTCGTTCGTCCTCTACGCCGCGACGTACTCCCTTGCAATGCTAGCACTGTTCTACTTCATCGTCGACGTTCTGAAGCTGAGGCGGTGGACGGTCGTGTTCGACCCGGTCGGCAAGAACTCCATCCTCGCGTATGTCCTAGGCATGATCGGCGTCACCGCCACGATCCAGCGGTTCCTCTTCCCCGGCCTGTGCGACTGGGTCGTGGAAAAGTACGGAAAGGAATGGCGCACGGCGGTTGTGGGCCTAACCACCTATCTTGTCGTCTGGGGGATAACGTTCTTCTTCAAGCGCAAGAAGGTGTTCCTAAAGGTCTAGCAAACTACCTGAAAATGTGATAGAATATAGACAGCGGGCGAGAGGTTCGCCCGGGATGAATGAAAAACAGAGGGGGTCGAGTGGTGCTGCAGATTTCGGGAGAGACAGATGAGGCCGTTTCCTGACATAGAGTTCACGATGCCAGGCGAGGAGGTCGCACGGACGTCTTATGGCGTGGTTACGCAGGACGACTGGGGGCGTTATGCATTGCTGAAGGGCGTCGGTCCGGATGATGCGTCGGCGCCGGGCCTCGACCAGACGTATTCTGCATTCGTCAACGTCGAGCGCGAGCTGGAGGCGTTCGGCATGGACTTCCCCGACGTCGTCCGCACCTGGCTCTACGCCGACCGCATCCTCGACTGGTACGCCGACCTCAACAAGGCGCGTGACAGGTTCTTCACGGAGCGCGGCGTCTACGACCGCTACGTCCCCGCCTCCACGGGGATCGGATGGTCGGCGGGCGGGGGCGCGAAGATCGTCCTCGGCGCGTTTGCCGCGCAGGCGCTGCGGCCGGGCGCCGTCGAGTTCGAGGCGCTGCCCAGCCCGCTCCAGTGCCCGGCGCTGGAATACGGCTCCAGCTTCTCCCGGGCGGCGGAGGTCCGCACCCCAGGCTGGCGACGCGTGCTCGTCTCCGGCACGGCGTCGATCGAGCCGGAGAGCCACGACGTCGCGCATGTCGGCGACATCGACCGTCAGATCGACTGCACGATGAAGGCCGTCGCCGCGATCTACGAATCGCGCGGGATGTCGCTTTCGGACGTCACGGGCGCGCTTGTCTACTTGAAGGAGGAATCGTTCACGGAACCATGGGAGAGGTGGCTCGATGCCCACCCGGAATACCCGCGAGACCACTCGCGGGCGATCGTGGCCGACGTGTGCCGGCCCGAATGGCTGTTTGAAATCGAATCGGACGCAACAACATGGAAATGACATCCACGAGAAGGTCCTTCATCTGGGGCGCGGCCGCGCTGTCGGCGTGGCCTGCCGCCGCGGCGGTGAAGCCTGGCGGCGCGAAGGGCGCCGCAAAGAAGGGCGCCGCAAAAGGCGCCGCGAAGAAGGCCGCGGTCAAGCCGGCCTTCGTCTCCCCATGGGAGAAGCCCGACGGCATGGCGACGGACAGCGTGATGGCCAGGCGGCTCTACCTCGACCTCGCCGGGCGCATCCCGACCAAGGACGAGGCGCGGGAGTACGTCCTTGACGCGAAGCCCGGCAAGCGCAAGCGCCTCGTCGATCGGCTCATGGCGTCCGACGACTTCGCCGACTACTGGGCGATGCGCTTCTGCGACATCCTCAGGGTCAAGAGCGAGTTCCCGATAAACCTCTGGCCGAACGCCGTGTACGTCTACCACGACCGCATCAGGAGGTTCGTGAAGCGTAACGAGCCGTGGGAGGACTTCGGGCGGGCGCTGCTGACGGCGCAGGGAAGCGACTTCCGCGACGCGGAGGTCAACTTCCTCCGCGCCACCGACAAGCGCACCCCGGATGGCTGGGCGGAGGCGACCGCGCAGGTCTTCCTCGGCGTCGAGCCTTCGGCGCTCCCCAAGGCGAGGAGGGCCGAGATCGCCTCGTACTTCGCGAACGTCAGGATAAAGACGACCCGCGAGTGGAAGGAGGAGATAGTCTACGTCGAGGGGCCCGACAGGCGCGGCGAGCTGTGCGACAGGCTGTTCGTGAAGGGCCGCACCGAGGTCGCCGCCGCGTTCACGCGCCGCGTGCGCGGCTGGCTGTTCGGCCCGGCCGCCGCCGGCGGGGCCGCGGGCCCGACGCGCCTGAAGGACGCGCTTGCCAGGATACTTCTCTCCGACGAATACGCCAGGGGCTCCGTCACCGGCGGCTTTCCCGTGCGTCGGCTCGACGCGGAGGTGCTGGACGACGTGTTCTGCACCTTGAGCGGGTCCGTGCGCAACTACCAGTCCCCGGCGCCGGAGCCGTTCACGTTCCTGCCGCCGAAGCGCAAGACGGTCTCCATAGAGGACGGTTCGATATCCAACGGCTTCCTCACCCTCTTCGGGCGCCCTGCGCGAGACACGGGCCTCGACAACGAGCGAGGCGAGGACGTCACGGCCAAGCAGCGGCTCTACCTCTTCAACTCCGGCAAGCTCAACAGGCAGATCGGCAGCATGATCCTGCCCGGCGGGCAGAAAGTCGACGGCAGGCCCAATCCGCTCCTCGCCCTGAACTTTCGCCAGCGCATCGAGGAGCTCTACTGGCGCATCGTGTCCCGCGCCCCGACGGAAAGCGAGGTCTGGACGCTCCAGGCCGAGCAGAAGAGGCGCAAGGGCAGGAACTGGGACCTCTACCGCGACCTCATCTGGTGCCTCG
Source organism: uncultured bacterium (assembly GCA_902799955.1). Taxonomy (GTDB): domain Bacteria; phylum Verrucomicrobiota; class Kiritimatiellia; order RFP12; family UBA1067; genus UBA1067. The sequence continues at coordinate 18,509 of CADCCQ010000009.1, forward strand.
TCAACACCAAGGAGTTCCTCTTCAGGATCTGACAACGGAGCAAGACCATGAAACCAGCGAAGAGCGTAGTTGAGATATGGCTCTGGGGCGGACCCAGCCAGCTTGAGACCTTCGACCCCAAGCCCGACGCCCCGCGCGACTACAACGGCGGGCTGAAGGCGATCCCGACCAACGTGCCCGGGATGGAGCTGCACGAATGGTGGCCGGAGCTCGCGAAGTGCGCCGACCTTTTCTCCGTCATCAGGACGATGACTCACAGGCACAACGGACACGAGAGTGCGGCGTACCTCATGCAGACCGGGCGCATGCCGGGCGGCGGCGAGGTGTGCCCTGCCATCGGCGCCGTGATCTCGCAGGCGAAGAAGGCCGGGTACAAGGGCGACCTTCCGCCGTACGTGATCCTGACTGCCGCGAAGGGGCGCTTCAGCGAAGTAGGCTTCCTCGGCGCCGAGGCCGCGCCGCTGGTGACGGGCGGACAGCCCAACTCGCAGCGCTTCGTGGTGGACGGCATCGTCGCGCCGGCCGGCGTCAACCCCGCGGCGTCGAACGCGCGCTTCGACATGCTCGCAGAGCTCGACGCGTGGCGCCCGAAGGAGGGCTCCGCCAACGCCGCGCGCGCCAGGGAGTTCGACGTCGCCGGCGTCGAGGCGCGGCGCATCGCCGAGGGCGACGCCGCGAAGGTGTTCGACCTGTCGCTGGAGTCGGAGGAGACCCGCAACCGCTACGGACGCACCCACGTCGGGCAGTCCCTGCTCGCGGCGCGCCGCCTCGTCGAGTACGGTGTCCCGTACATAACCTTGAACCACCCGGGCTGGGACTCGCACAAGCGCCACTTCGAGACGATGAAGAAGCGCAGCGCGGATACCGACATGGCCGTCGCGGCGTTCCTGAAGGACCTCAAGGATCGCGGACTCCTCGACTCCACCATAGTGTGGATGGGCGGCGAGTTCGGGCGCACTCCGAAGGTGGGATGGGATCCGCCGTGGAACGGCGGGCGCAACCACTTCGCGAACTGCTTCTCCATGCTCGTCGCGGGCGGCGGCTTCAAGGGCGGATGCGTCGTCGGCAAGTCCGACGAGACCGCCTCCAAGCCGGTTGAGCGCCCCGTCTCTCCGCAGGACTTCCTCGGCAGCATCTACGAGCTGTGCGGAATCGACCCCGACGGCCCGCTCGCCAACAACAAGGGAAAGAAGCTGACGGTCCTGCCGCCGCAGTCCGAGGCCGGTCGCCTCAAGGAGATCTACGCATGAAACGCATTCCGCTTCTCGCGCTCGCCTCCGCGCTCGCGCTCGCCGCGTCCGGCGCCGACCCGTACGCGGGCTACATCTACCCCGCCGGGATCCAGGCCGGGACGACCAACCGCTTCATCATCGGCGGACAGGGCCTCGGCGGCCTGAAGTCCGTCCACTTCGACAACCCGGGGCTCAGGGTCCTGGAGGTCGAGGTAGTCCCTAATTTCCCGAACCCCGCAAACGGTCTCCAGCGCAGGCACCTCGTGAAGTGGCTCGACGGCATCGCCGCCGGGAACACGGAGGAGCCGCCGCTGCCTGACGACCCGCACATCAACGAATGGCGCTCGAATGTCTGGTGGCGGGCGCTAGGCACGCTCGACAAGGGCAAGCTCGCCATCGTCGAGCGCGATCTCTTCGTGCCGAGAAACGCCCTCCAGGCGACGCCGTCGCTCAGGCAGATGAGGCTCGTCACGGTTGCGGCGGACAAGGACGCCAAGCCGGGATGGTGCAGCTTCATGGTCGTCAGCCCGGGCGGCATCTCCGCGCCGCGTCCGTTCGAGGTGACTGCCGCGCGCCATGTCGAGGAGCCGCTCTACGTCCCGCCGCACAGAAAGCAGCCCGAGCCGCCCCTCGTCGACGTCCGCGAGGTCGGCGCGGTTCTTGACGGACAGATCAGGCCGGGCTCCACGGACGTCTTCCGCCTCCACCTCGCGGCGAACAGCCCGTACGTCCTCTCCGCCACCGCGCGCGAATTGCAGCCCTACATCGGCGACGCGGTCCCGGGGTTCTTCAACGCCGTCCTCGTCCTGAAGAACGAGAAGGGCGCAACGGTGATGAAGACGGACGACTCGCTCCGGTTCCGCCCGGACCCGGTCATGTACTTCACGCCGAAGGCCGACGGGGTCTTCACGCTTGAGATCCACGACGTCCTCTACCGTGGCCGCGCGGACTTCGTGTACTCGATCGCGGTCAACGCGCCGGCGCCGCGCATCCGCTATCCGCAGGGCGGATTCCCGAGGAGCGTGATGAACAGAAATCCGGACGGGATTGTGTCCGCGCCAGGGGAGGTCTCCCGCAGGAAGTTCGTCGTGGACGCGCCCGGGCCGCATGTCCTGGAGGTCGTGGCCCGCCGCCGCGGTTCGCCGCTCGACGCAGTCCTTGCGCTTCGGAAGGCGTCCGGCGGCCCCGTCCTCGCGCAGTGGGACGACGTGACAAACAAGGTGTTCGTCGGCTCCGTCCCGCAGGGCGAGTGCGATCCGATAGGCGTTTACGACTTCAAGGAGGCCGGCGAGTACGTCGCGGAGGTGACGGACCGCACAGGTCACGGAGGCAAGGGCTACAACTGGTGGCTCGACGTGCGCAGGGAGAAGCCGGAGTTTTACGTGTATTCCGCGCGCTCCACACTTCCGCTCGGCTGGAAGAACGCCCTGAAGGTCGATTTCGTCCTCGAGCGCAGGAACGGATTCACGGGCGATGTCGAGCTGGAGTTCCCGGCGGGCGTGCAGGCTGTGGAGAAGTGCGCCTTCACCGGTGGGGTGGAGAGGATTACGGCGAAGCTCGTCTACAGGGGGCTGGAGAAGGCGGACATGCGCCAGGTCAAGATGACGGCGCGCGCAAAGGTCGGCGGCGACGAGATCCTGCGCGTCCAGGTTCTGCCGTGCGACGAGTACGAGCAGGCGTTCGCCTGGAAGCATCTCCTCCCTGCGTCGGCCTTCACCCTGAACGCGCCGCCCCTGCCGCCGAATGTCGCGAAGAGGCTTCAGCAGCAGAGGCTTCAGCAGCAGAAGAAACTACAGCAACAGCAGAAGCAGCAGCAAAAGCAGCAGAAGAAGGATCCCCAGATGAAGAAGAATCAGGGGAAAGGCCAGAACAGGAAAGACCAGAAGAGGGAGATTAGGTCATGACGAAAGGGAAAATGGCACTGGCGGCTGCGCTTATGGGCGTTTCCGCCTCCGCGTGGGGCGCAAACGCCCCGGTGAACGTCCCGGAGCTGATGAAGTCGTTCAGCGGAAATGCGATCAAGTCAGTTGCCGACTGGGAGAGCGTCAGGAACCCGGAGATACTTGAGGCCTACCGCACCGAGGTGTTCGGCGTCAGGCCCAAGGCGGCCGACGAACGCAAGCGCGTCTCCTTCGAGGTGTTCGACGTCGGCGAGGCGATGGACGGCAGGGCCGTCCGCAAGCAGGTGCGGATCAGGTATGCCGGGCCGCACGGACAGTTCGCGTTCCCGGTTACCGTCTACATCCCGAAGGGGAAGGCGCCGAGCCCGGCTTTCGTCTACGCCGCCATCTACCACGACACTGTGGTCGACAAGGACGGCTGCGTGGTGAAGAGCCGCTTCTGGCCTGCGGAGGAGATCATCTCCCGCGGCTATGCGACGGCGGCGTTCATGGTGACGAACGTGGCGGCGGACGCCAAGGCGGGCTTTTCGCAGGGCGTGTTCCCGTCCGTGCAGCCAGAGGGCGAACGCACGGCGGATAGCTGGGCGACAATCTCGGCCTGGGCGTGGGCCGCGAGCCGCGTCATGGACTGGATAGAGGCTGAGCCGCTTATCGACGCGAAGCGCGTCGGCATAGTCGGGCATTCGCGCGGAGGCAAGACGGCGATCTGGACCGGCGCGAACGACCGCCGCTTTGCTATGGTCTGCTCTAACGACTCCGGCTGCAGCGGCGCGAAGCTCAACCACATAAACCTCCCACGGTCCGAAAGCATAGCGAAGATAACGAATAGATTTCCGTACTGGTTCTGCGTCAACTACCGCAGGCACGTCGGCAGGGAGATGGAGATGCCCTTCGACCAGCACGAACTGCTTGCGCTCATAGCGCCGCGGCTTCTCTGCGTGGCGTCCGCCACTAACGACGCCTGGGCCGGCCCGGAGGGGGAGTGGTGGTCTGCGAAGCTTGCGTCGCCCGCCTGGGAGCTGTACGGGAAGAAGGGGCTTGTGGCGGACTCCATGCCCGCCCCCGGGGCTCCACAGCAGGAGGGGTGCGTCTCGTACCACCTGCGCGCCGGTGGGCACGACCTCTCGCCCTACGACTGGAAGTGCTACATGGACTTCGCCGACCGCCACGGCTGGCGTCCAGCCGCTCCCTAGCCCCGCCCGCGGCCAGTGCGCAAAGTGTATTTTTCTCCTTGTTTTGTATCATTGTTTTTGATATAATTTATGCGTAACGGGGATGTGCAATGTCGAGGTTGCATTGTGTCGGCATCCGCTACGTAAATCAAAGATGAGATATATGAACTACAAGGAATTCATACATCCCGAAGATGAAGCGGCGATGCGAAATCTGGAAGCAGTTCCTGGTTTTGACGCCGTGGCGCGTTTCATACTGGAGCATTATACGGAAGATTTGATGCACGGCCTCTACATGGCGCAGAATGTGCGCCTGTCGCCGACGCAACTTCCTGAGATTTACAACCTTCTGCCTCCGATATGCGGCAAGTTCGGTCTTGAGCTGCCAGAATTCTATTTGACGATGGATCCAGCGCCAAATGCCTGGACGATAGGAGACAAGAGGAAGTTTATCGTCATCACGAGTGGCTTGCTGAATCATGTCACTGATAAAAAGGAACTACAGTCGATCATAGCCCATGAATGTGGGCATATACTTTGCCGACACGTGTTCTACAATACCATAGCCATGCTTTTAGTTAATTTTGGCGAGAGCCTTGGCTTTGGCAAGATTGTCCTTACGCCGATACTCCTGGCCATGAAGTACTGGCAGAGGCGCAGCGAACTTTCGGCAGACAGGGCCAGTGCGGTGTTCATTGGCGACTCTGATGTTCCGTGCCGTGCGCTTCTAAGAATATGCGGCGGGCCGGACAATTTGACGAAGGACATCAATCTGCATGAGTATGCGGAGCAGGCGAAGTCCTATTATGCTCTTCTTGCAAACAGCAAATGGAACAAGTTTCTTCAAAACATGGCCGTTATGAACGCTGAACATCCCTTTGCGGCAGTTCGCATAAACGAACTGCTGTCGTGGACGGGCAATGAGCAGTTTGCCAGTCTGAAAGAGGCGATTGCGAGCGCCGAGGTTGCCCCGATGTGCCCGAAGTGCGGTAGGCGCATATCCACCAAGGCAAAGTTTTGCAAGTTCTGTGGTAGCATTCTGAAAGGAGGAAGGTAATGGATTTGCTGCAAAGGCTGGATGAACTAGTCCAGAAGTCGGCGTCATTCCAGAAGATCATGGAAGACGGTGTTGTTGATGATGTCGAGGTTGAAGAACAGGCAAGACTTGTTGACGCAATGCTGTCTGATCTGGAACGGACGTTGTCGCCTGCAGATTTCGCTCGTGTGACGGAGTTCATGGCGGAGCTTTCCGTGCTGCAGGTGATTATGCGCTACAACCAAATGGGAGGGCGGTGACATGGCATTCACTTCGACAAAGGTATTCATGGTCCCGGCAAATCGTATTCCAGACATGACTCGGATGTTGGAGGCGGCGCTTCGCCTGGATGGATATGAGACGCGCAGTGACTCGCTGCTGGGCGGCGGTATGGTCGTGTCAATCACAAAGGGGGGATTGTTCAAGGCGATCATCGGGATGAAGACGGCGCTCAAGGTGGAACTGCGCGCGGACAACGGGAACGTACTTGCAAAGACTAGCGTAGGCATCTGGGGGCACCAGATCGTGCCTACGATGATTATGTGGCTTTGGTTTTGGCCAGTTCTCATCACACAGATATGGGGGTTGGTACAGCAGAACCATCTGGATGCGCAAGTGATGGAGATACTGGCCAAGGCGGCGGAAAAGGATACAACTACAATGGATGGTCAACCGGCGGATGCGCCTGCATGCTTCTGCTCCGAGTGCGGCAAGCCAGTAGCCGGCAACTTCTGCTCTAATTGCGGTGCAAAGCTGTGACGGGTGCAATTCCAGTGGAGAGTCAGAGGTTGTTACAAAGTCCCTAGGCATACTATGCAAGGTGTGTTGATGTAGAGGAAAGGAAAGAAAGATGGCTATCGTATTTACACTTGCCGGTGTTGTCTTGTGTTGTTTTGTTGTCATGCGCCGCAAATGGATGATTGTCACGGGGGTCGCGATCTTCGCATTGGGGTTCGCAATCTATGCGAGCCCGCATTTTTTCGGATGCCGGAGCGGAGGTAGCGGTCTTTTGGGGTCGTTCAGCAAGTCGTTGTCCGCCTTCTATCCATCCAGAGGCGGATTTGAGGAAGGCTTTGAGGCGTCTTCGTGGTATTGGGCTTTTCATGTGCTTGCAATCTTCTACATAACGGTGCTTCTTGTGGCGTTGTTCGGCAGAGAGATGCTGAACAGACTGTCCATTGTCGTCCGCATGTTGCGAAAACGTCCTCTTAACGTCTTTTGGGGTTACGGCGAAGAGGCCAAGACAATTGCCCAGGGCATAAGCGACGGCAAGGACAGCGTCGTGTTCGTCATGCCGGAGTCCAAGCGCTTGTGGACAGGGTTGAACGACGAAGACGACATCCATGCGGTGGCCAAGGCCGGATGGAAGTGGATCACCGGCAAGTCAAGCGCAAGGAGAAGCCTGATTCGCGCCAAGCGCCATTTCTTCATGGGAGGCGACGGACATCAGAACGTCGCGGACGCGGAGGCGCTGGTCAGGTCTTATGTTGGACGGGAAAAGATCGATGTCTATGTGCGAATCGCGGCGACGGCCGACGATGACGTGCTCTACAAGTGGGCCGACAAGTGGAACATGTCCGAAGACAAGAACGTCGAGATCGTCATAGTCCGGGAAGAGTCTCTGGTTTCAAGGCGTTTCCTCCTCGACAATCCCATGTGGCAGTGCAGGGGCGTGGAGATCGACACCAGGAGTGCGACTGTCGAGGGCGAATTCAAGGTTTTGCTCCTTGGCTTTGGCTCTCAGGGCAAGATTCTGCTGAACGACATGATATGCGATTCGCAGTTCCTGACGTCCAGCGGGACTCCCGTCCGCTTCATGGCGCACGTCTTCGATCGCGACTGCGCGTCATTTGGCGCATACGAGGAGATATGCGGCGAGGCGGTCAAACGGTACAACATCACATTTGACTGCCTTGACGTCGGGTCGGCGAGATTCTGGCGACGGTTTTCCGACGAGATGGCGAAGGGTCCGTACAGCAGGGTGGTCATCTGCCTTCGCGACGACCGCGAAAACATTCGCATCGCAAACGACGTGGCGAGGGTGTTCCGGGAACGCGGGCTGAATCCGGGCTGCACGGTTTTCGCGAGGGTTCGTGACTCGCTGGTTGACGCCTACATCCGCTCCACCTTCCACGGCAACGAGAGCGGGCGCAGGTTTACGTCGTTCGGGGCGATGGGTGACACCTATTCATTTGCGAACATCGTCACGCGCAAGTGGGAGAAGGGGGCAATATGGATAAACGGCGACTACAGCCTGAAGCCCGATTCCCCCCACGACGAGAGGGCGGACGAGGTCAATTGGAAGAGGGCTTCGTTCTTCAACAAGGAGTCGTCGCGGGCGTCGTTCTTCTTCCAGAGAAATCTGCTTCGCCTCATCGGATACCGTGTCGACGAAACGTGTGACGACAACAACTGCTTCAACGACAGGGATCCGATGAATCACCTCGACATCCTTGCCGAGGACGAACATTTGCGATGGATGGCATACCATTTTGTGCGGGGCGTCAAGACGTGGATCCCTACTCCGCAGGAGATCGAGGAGAAGCTGGCGCGGACGGGCAAGGCGGTCAAGCACAATGCCATTGACGACATAAACGCGCATGCTGATCTTGTCGATTACGACGCACTGCCAGGGGTTGACGCGCTTTTCGATCCCATAAACGAGCGATATGGGTACAAGAAGGACAAGGACACGCAGGAAAAGGACAAGGGCTTCATCCGCAGCGAGGCGATGAGGCGCTCAGGACTTGGCATCAGAAGAATATAGAAAGAACAAAAGGAGGTAAGCAATGAAAAGAACGTCAATTGCAGTTGCCGCGCTGTGCGGCATGGGAATGGCGGCGCTGGCGGGGACGGCGAGGCCGATGGTCGAGGTTGCCCGCGTGGGGACCTGCCAGGATGTGCTGGAGAAGAACCTTCCGGGGCGCGCCATGGCCGTCGCGAACGTGGACGTGTTCCCGAATGTCGCCGGAACCGTGGTCGAGGCCGCGCTGCGCAACGGCGCACCGGTCAAGAAGGGGGATCTGCTCTACCGCATTGACGACTCCGGCTTCAAGGTCAAACTTCAAATCGCCGAGGCCAGGGCCGAGGGATGCCGCGTCAAGCTGGCAGCCGCGAAGAAGGGCTATGAACGCCGCCAGAAACTTGGCGGCGGCGGCATAAGCCAGGAGGCGCTGGAGAACGCCAAGAGCTCGATGGATGCCGCCCAAGCCGAAATGAAGGCCGTCGAGGCCGACCTGGCCCTGGCCAAAGGAGATCTCGCCGGGTGTCGGATTGTCGCGCCCATAGACGGAACCGTCGCCAGGGTGCTAAAGGGCGTCGGTGACCGCGTCCGCGGTGAGACGGTGATGGCTTCAATTGTCAAGCTCTCGCCGATACTTGTTCGCTTCTCGCTTTCCGAGGGGGAGTATCTTCGCATGTTCGGCGGCAAGGACTCTGTCGCAAGTTCCAATGCAGTTGTCAGCCTGACGTTGTCGGATGGTTCGGCATTCCCGGAGGAAGGCCGGTTTGAGCGTGCCGAGAAGTTTGTCGACGCGGCATCTGATTCTCTGCAGCTGTATGCCCAGTTCCCAAACCTGGAAGGGGTTCTCAGGCCTGGCGCATTTGTGTCCGTGACGTTGAAGGACAGGCGTCCGATAGTGCGTCGCGTCATCCCGGCGTCGGCCGTCGCCTGGGACGCGAAAGGCCCGTTCGTATGGGTCGTGGATTCCGAGAACGTGGTTTCGCGTCGTCCCGTCGAATGCGGGCGCATCGACGGCGGCAGCCGCCATGTCATGGGCGGGCTCGAGGAAGGTGAACGCGTGGTCGTGAGCGGGGTGCACAAACTCGCTTCCGGCATGAAGGTGGACGTGGCGAACGAGGGGGCTGCGAAATGATCGCCCGTGGAATAGTTCGCCATCCTCGCGTGACGTTCGCGTTGACGGCGCTTGCCGTGGCCGTCGGATTGTTCTGCATGCGGCGCCTCCCGTTGGAGGTGTTTCCGGACGTCGCACCGCCGACATTTCAGCTTGTCGTACACGCCGACGGACTTGACGCCGTCGGGGCGAGTCGTTCCGTGGCGGCGCCGATTGAAGAGGCGTTTGCGGACGTTCCCGGCGTGCTTTACCATTCGTCGTCGTGCACGGACGACGGCATTTGCCGATGTGACGTGACCTTCCGGTCTGACGTTTCACAGGAGACCGCGCAGTCCCGGATCAAGGAACTGGTCCGCCGCATAGAGGGCAAGCTGCCTGCGTCTGCAGCCTCGCGGGGAGTCGAGATTGTGCAGGGGCTGAACGACACTGTCGCGCTTTATGCGTTTTCCTCCAGCCGTGGTGCTGTTCCAAGAGGCTTCGTCTCCGGTGCGTTGAAGTCTCGTCTTCTCGGCGTCGACGGCGTTGGGAGGGTGGAGGTCAGCGGCGAGCGCCGCCGGACTGTTCGGATTGTGCTGGATACCGTAAAGCTCTCCGGGCTGCGCATATCGCTTTCGAATGTCGCCACGAAACTCAGCGCCTGCCGTGGCAGGGGGGAGCGGCTGAGGGAGGAGAAGGGTGACATCGTCATCGAGGGGCTTGTCAACACACTTGGGGACTTCGGCGGCGTAGTTATATACGAAGACGCCAACACTGGCGGACGCGTTCTGCTGAAGGACATTTCGCGCATTGAGGTGTATGACTCGCCTGTTGACGGAAGGGGTCTTGACGGGCGGGAGGTTGTGATGATGCGCGTCCGCAAACGCGCCGGATCCAATGCGTCCGATACCGCAGTCCGCGTAAAGGGGCTCATGGAGGGTCTTGCCAAGGATTTCCCCGAGGGCGTCACCTGCGAACTGGTGACGGACGCGGCGTCTGGGGCGCGTACGTTCCTGCACGACATGGCGATCACGCCTTTGCTGGCGCTCTTGCTTGTCGGTGTTGTGTTGTTGGCATTCTGGCGCAGCTTCAAGCTGGCTGTGATACCTTTGATGGTCGCCGTCGTTTCCATTGTCTCCTCGTTCGTCCTGCAATGGTGGTTCGCATTCACGTTCAATGCCCTGACTGTGTTTGGGTTTGTCCTTGTCATAGGGTCTCTCGTCGACACCGCGCTTATCGTGATTGAGCGGGCACGTATCGGCATGGCGTCAGGCGGCCAGCCGCCGCGCCAGGCGATGGAGGACGCCGTGCGCAGCTCCTTCGGTGTCATGTTTGCGTCGACCATCCTTGTGGCGGTTTGCTACATCCCCCTGTTCTTCTGCGGGGGCGTGGCATCGCGTCTGCACCTTCAATTCGCGTTCACGGCGTGCATGGCGCTTGCGCTGTCCGCAGTGTTTGCGCTTACGCTTGCGCCTGTCGTGTTTGCTCTTTTCGTCCGGGAGCCCTGCAAAGGAGGTCCGTCCAGAGGTTTCAGCCTGATGTTCCCGCTGCGTGGCTGGGAACGCCTGTACCTGTCTGTCGCGGGGTGGTTCGTCAGGCATCCCGTGTTTGCCTGCGTCGTCGTCATGGCCGGGCTTTGCTGTTTCCTGCCGTTGAAGTCGATCCTGCCCAAGGTTCTTTTCGGGAAGGACATGATCGACCGGGCGGTGGTCGAGGTCGTGCTTCCGCCTGAGTGTGGCGGCGACAAGGTCGAGCATGTCTGCGCGGAGGCATCTGCGGCGTTGAAGGACATGCCGGACCTGAAGCGCGTCATGTTCTCCGTCGGCGAGGGCGAGCTGCAGGGGAACTGCGGAAACTGCGGGAGGCTGTCAGTGGAGTTCAACCAGCGCCTCAGACCGGCCAGGGCCAATGCGGTCCTGTCGGAGATAAGAGAGCGGCTTTCGTCAATTCGCGATGCGCGGATAGGCGTGTTTGTGCCTTCCTCCGTCCGCGGAATCGGACGCTTCGACGGACTGGAGTTCAGTCTTTGCCGCCATGGCGGCGCGGCCGACGGATTGTCGGATGCCGCGCGTGCCTTTGCCGCGCAGATAGAGGGTCTTGACGGCGTGTTGAGCGTCGAATACGCGCCGGCGATGTTCAGGCGCCAGGCCAAGGTGACGTTTGACCATGCCAAGGTCGCGGCCTTTGGCGTCGCGCCTACAGCAGGGGAGGCTGCTATCCAGGAGGCCGTAATGCCCAAGAGGCTGCCGGCCTTCGGCCTTGCGGACGGTCCCTGCGATGTCATGCTCGTGAAGTCGGGCGGCGCGGTGGAGATGGATGTCTTGGAGAAGATCCAGCTTCGGGCGGCGGGCGACGCGCTTGTGCCCCTTGCCGCGCTTGGCAAGGTCAGCATGAAGCCCGTACCCCTTGTGGCCACTCATTTCAACGGCGTGGATTCGGTCGCCTTCGTCGTGAGGCTTGCGCCGGGCGCGTCGCCGGAAAGGCTTGTGCAGGCCATTGGCGACATTCAGCCGCCGGACGGGTGCACAGTTGCCTGGAGCGGAGTCGCCGTGCAGGAGAACGTCAATCGCGGGGGGACGCGCATTCTGGTCGGCATTGCCCTTTTCGCGATATATCTGCTGCTTGCGGCGTGGTATGAATCGTGGACGCTCCCCATCCCCGTCGTCGGCGCGGCGCTGGTGGCGATTCTGGGCTCTCTGCTCGGCCTCCTTGTCACGGGCGCACCTCTGAACATATATGCCCAGGTCGCACTTGTCGTGGTCGTAGGAGTTGTCGTCAAGCTGGCCGTGTTGATAGTCGGTTCCGCGCGCAACAGGTTCGCGGAGGGGAAATCCGCAGTGGAGGCCGCGTCGGAAAGCATGCGGCGGACGTTCCTCCCGGTGCAGATGGCCGCATGGACGTCGCTTGCCGGATGTGTGCCGTTGCTGTTTGCCGTCGGGTTGGGCACGAGCGAGCAGTTCGTGCTTGGTGTCGTCGCCGTCTTCGGCATATCCGCCACGATCTTCATCGGGCTGGTTCTCCTTCCCGCGCTGTATGTCGCGGCGGAGTACCTTGATGGGAAGATCGGCGCCGCGCCCCTTCGCATCCGCAGCCGCCGTCCGCGTGGGGGAAATCAAAGGAAACAGTAAACGAGAATGTAAAGGAGGCACAGCATATGTCCTTCGACAAACCAGGCAAGCGGGAGCCTAAGAAAACCGGAATGCCGCATTTCCCGTTGTTTTACGCAGCCGTCGGGATGTGTGCGCTCCTCTCCGTATTGGCTGACGGACAGTTGGAGCCGATGGCGGGAACTGGCGGAGTGATTCGTGACGCAGAACGTCGGGCCTTGGCCAAGCCCAAGCCTGTAAAGACAGACAAAGCCGTTCCCGACATCAAGCCAGATCCCGCCAAGGTGCCGTCTACGACCCAGAAGGACGTCGAGGGCAAGGTCGTAGGGCCTATCTCGAATGTGAGGGTATTCGGGTCGACGGCGTTTGCCGAGAAAGAGGGGGTCGCAGGATTGATGCTGGACGGGCTCGGGTCTGATGGCGACAAGACGGTCGGCGACATATTGAAGGCACTGCAGAAAGTCAGGGCCAGGCTTCTGGAGCGCGGCTTCTATCTGGTCCGGCTTTCGCTGGCGAGATCCGGCACATACGACAAAGACGGAAAGACGCTTTCCATTCTTGTCGATGAAGGGCGCTTCGGCAAGGTCAACATCAAGTTCGAGGGAAAGGAAGAGGGAACGTGGTTTTCCAGCGGCCAGATTGCCAGAAGGTTTAAAGACTTGGTGGAAGGCGAGACGTTCGACTACCGTCGGGTTCGCAATGCCCTTTTCGAAGCGAACTCCCATCCAGACCTTGTCATTGACACGTCAATCGACGTTCGCAAGCCGATTGAAGGCGAAGGGAACGACAGGCGCGTAGCCCGTTACGCAGACTTGAATCTCGACGTGCACGAGTCGTTGCCGTTTCATCTTCTGTGGTCAATCGACAACTATGGCCTAAAGGACGTGAACGAATGGCAGACGTCGTTGACCGCGCAGTATCTCAACCTCACAAAACACGACGACGTGCTGACGTTCTCGCCGGCCATGAGCCTTGGCGCGGAGTTGTTCAGTTGTGCGGCATCCTACATGCTTCCGCACGAATACTGGCTTGGGGGCAACACGACGATCTATGGCGGATGGTCTCGCGTAGATGTCGACGACATCATCCCGACGCTAGACCTGGAGGGAACAGGTTACTTCCTGGGTCTTCAACATTCCGAGAACCTGTACAACACCGACAGCCACCAGTTTGCGCTTTCGGCCGGATTGCTGTGGCGCTATATTGAAGACCAGTACACCGTTTCGCACCGTTCGCTCAACGAACGCGGTGCGCACATCCTTCCTCTCACGCTCGCCCTGAGTTACACCGGCAAGAAGCCCGACATCCTTGGCGGACGCAATTTCGCAACGCTTCAGGGCGTGTACAACGTCATGAACGCCGGCGACGACCTTGAGCAGATGTGGAACGGCGCGGACGAGAACTACTGGATTTTCCGCTGGCAGCTGGCCAGGCTCCAGCCGATCTTCGGGAGCACAGACGCCACGACGGAGCAGACGCTTCACAACTGGCAGCTTTTTGTGAAAGTCGAGGGGCAGTACACTGACGAGACGCTTATCCCCACAGAGAAGCTGATGCTGGGCGGGCATAACTGCCTGCGCGGCTATCGTACTCGCGGCTATGTCGGCGACTATGGCGTATACGGAACATTCGAGCTGCGTACACCGTTGCTGGTGGACAGTTTTGCCTCGCTTTTCGGCGACCGCAAGGACAAGGTGGCTTTCGACCGGGTACAGTTCCTGGCCTTCTGCGACTGGGGTGTGGCGCGGTATAACGACTTGCCGTCCGGTTATGACGACAACGAGTTCCTGCTCTCGGCGGGCGTTGGCGTCCGCCTTGCCATAACCAAGTATTCCCAGCTCAGGTGCGACGTTGCATTCCCTTGTGTGGACGGTAACAACGAAGACGATCGCGACATGGAGGTGTACTTGGCCGTCCAGTTCCAGTTCTGATGGAGATCTACATAAAGGAGCACCATAATGAAAAACGCCAAAACCCTCTTCCTGATCCCGTGCATTGCAATAGGCCAAGTGCTGGCTGGCACGTCGTTTCTCAACAACAACGCGGTGCTGTCGCAGGCGACGCGCGCGGCCGTGTCGGCAAACGGCGACAGCCACGCCATAGCGACGGCGGACCCCAATGCCGCGTCGGCCGTCCTGGACTGGACGAAGTTCAACATCGGCAGCGGACAGCAGATGACCTTCAACGGCGGCGGAACGACGTTCTTCAACCTTGTGGATGGCGCGGCCGGCAAGTCGCAGATCGACGGCATCATCAACGGCACGGCGGGGAACGTGTGGGTAATCAACCCGGCGGGCGTGGCGTTCAGCTCCACGGCGCAGATTGACATCGGCGGGCTTTTCGCCGCGGCGGCGGGCAATATCTCGAACGCCGACGCCCTCCGCTCCGGTTCGGCGTTGCTTCCCGAGTTCTCGTCGTTCGGGGGGCTTGTGTCGTCTGATGCCGGCGCCACTTTCTCGGCCGATCAGGTCGCGTTCCTGGGGAAGTCTATCTCCTCCGTCGGTGATTTCGCGGGGGTGAATTCGTTGGTTGTTGGCGCGTCGAGCGGGACGATGACAGTTGACGATGTCGGAGGAGGGAAGGTGTCGGTCAACATTGGCGACTTTACAGCTGCAGACGCAGAGGTGTCGCTTGGAGATTTGGACGTCGGCGGTTCGCTGTCTGTGAAGTCGGCTGGTGCAATCGTTTCTACATCTCCCAACGCGTCATCGGCACTGGGCCGGCCGATGCTGCGCACTACTACTACGACAGGGTCGATTATCCAGGCCGGCGACATAGATATGATGGCTTACGACAATCTGGAAGTTGACGGCAAGTTGCAGTCTACGGCGGGGAACGTGTCACTGCTTTCGTACGGGAATATCGACGTCAACTCCGAAGTGGATGCCTACGGCAGTGTTTCGGCTGGGGCGCTTGGCAACATCAACATCTCGGCAGATGTCACGGCTCGAGGCGGAGATTCCGGCATTGGCGGTGTAGAATTATATGCCTATAATGGCAGTGCCACTGTAAACGAGGGCTCGGCGGTCAATTCCGTTGGAACCGTGAATATCACCGCCGGAATAAGTGCAGGTGCGGAAGGCAACATAAAGGTTGATGGACTCGTCGAGTCGAAGACTGGAGACGTTGAGCTATATTCTGCGTATGGAAATCACTCAACTGGGGACATAGAGATTAATGGAACGGTCAATGGCAATGGTGTCCGAATAGGAAGTGGATTGGCTGACATTGTATATTATGCAGAGACTCGGCAACATGAACCTATGCATGCTTCGTCGGGTAATGGGAACATAACTGTACGGGGGGCTGTGCAGGGGGTTTCGGATATAGCAATTAATACAAACGAAGGTGACATTAATGTTTGTGTAGGAGGCGAAATCAAAACCACGGGGAATCATGCTGCGCTTGATATCTCGGCAGGAGACGGAGTAACCATTTCTGGCAATGTGATAGCGGAAAATTCTGGAGACATTGAAATCGCCTCCTCGCAAGGCATATTCGAGTATGAGGGTAAGGGCATCACAATTGCATCTACGGGTCGGGTGGACGCAGAAGGGGATTTGACTTTTTATTCGGGGCTGGATGCTGTCTTCTATTCTAATGGGGACTTGCTAGATTTTTGGGGCCTTGGATATGGTGGAGGTGGGATTGTTGTTGACGGAGTAGTCAAATCAAGAGGTAATATGAGTATTTATTCCGTAGAAGGTGTAACGGGGAAGGGCTTTTTGGATTCAGGAGCGAGTATATTGAAGGTAGACGGAGGAATGGGCGCTATTAAGTTCACTGGGCAGATCGCTTCAGGGAATACAACTTTTCTGAGTACAACCTATCTTGACTATGACATTGTCGGCGATGTCAGTGTTCCTAATAGCGATAATGATTTTAAAGGGGTTGTAAGCGCGTCGGGGAATAACATCTCAATTGTGGACGGGAATTCGCTTGCATTGGGCAATGTTATTGCGTTTGGGGATGTATTTCTTCGCTCTGGTGAAGGCATACAAGTTATGGCCGGAACTGTGCTTGCAGAGGGGGATGTTACATTGGCGGCAGGTGGTTCTGTGCTTGAGAATGCCGCCGGAGTTGTAGAGGCAGGACGGAATCTGGTTGTCACGGCCGAGAATGGGAGAATAGGACTTCTTGGAAGTGTCTCTGCTAACGGGGATGCATCTTTCAATGCCGATGGACGAGTTGTCGTTGTTTCGGAGAATGGACTTATATCGTTTGGAGGCATAACGGCAAGAGGTAGCGATGTCGATCTGACGGGGCGTGGTGATGTGAGTGTTGGAGATGTCGTGGCGACTAGTGGAAATGTCAGACTGTACTGGTCAGAGGGGAATGTTCACATTAAAGAGGGATCAACGGTCAAAACATTGGGAGATTCAGCCTCCGTGAATGTTGGCATAGATGTTGGCATTGGATCTGGTGGATTGACAGGTAATGGCGACGTTATAGTGGATGGCAATGTGTCAGCAGAGGGAGATGGTGGTCGTGTTAATCTTTTGGCAAGGAATGGTAATGTCGTCGTCAATGGGGGGGTGGATTCTTCTGGCGATATTTATATGATGGCTCATGGCGATGGCGGGGCTGAGGTCGGTCATGATGCTTTAGTCGCCAGTAGGGAAGGTAAGGTAACGATCAGTTCAGATTCAAAGGCAATGTTTATTGACGGCAAGATTGAGGGAGAGACAGGGGTTTGGCTGATGACATACTCAGGCGACATAGAAGTTGGCAAATCCGCAACACTTCATTCCAGAGGGCCGGGCGGGGGAATTAACGTTTACGCGGCCATGGAAAAAGGAGGGCGTGGTAATGCGATTATTAAGGGTAATCTTATTGCAGATGGCAAGGACGGTTCGGTGGCTGTTGCCACTGCAGGTCACAGCGGAGCTAGCGGGGATGTGATTATTGATGGTAGTTTGACAGGGGGTTCCGAAGTGTCAGTACATGGTGCGACGGGTGCGAATGCGACGAAAGGAAACGTAACCATAAATGGATCTATTAAGGCAGGCAATCAAGTTCATGCAATTACGGGTAATGGTGATATAGTTGTAAGTGGAACGGGAACGATAAACGTAGAGGGAGAAGATGGCCTAGTTGTCATGGGTACGGGATTGCGTAGTGGGCAACATGGAGACATTAATATCGGTGGTTCGGTTTTCGCAAATGCGATTGGTGGGGAGGTCTATTTGGATGCGGGGAGTTCAGATCCCTTTTCCACAGGAGGAATCCACCTTGGGGGCTCTTGTAATATAATGGCCGGGTCTGGTGCATATTTGATTACACATAATGGCAATCTCACTCAGAGCGGGGCGAACATTAATCCGCCTGCTAATGGATATGTCTCTGCTGTGTCACTTCATTCTGCTGTGACGGCCCCGACTGTGAATTTAAAGGTTGACGGGTCTGTCGGCAATGGGAATTACGGTTTTGTAGCCGTTGACGGCAAGGTGTTTGGAAGTGTAGAAGGCGATGCTTCCATTGCCGCTGCGAATGGGAAGCCATTTGTCGGGGGAGAACACATTGGCTCCAAGATTATAAACTTTGGGAAATCTGATATGGGGGAATATGGCACCATGGACTTTGGTAGTGTCATTCTCGACTGGGGGAATATGAATGGCGATTCAACGGTTCAGGTGAGAGGCGGTCTTTCCATATACACTGCGTCAAATATTGAGCCGTACGGGAATCTCCTTTCTGGAAGGGACATGACGGTCTCTGCGCGCTCTTTCGGCGATGTGAGCTATCTTCGTGCAGGCGGGACGCTGACAATCAACAATGTTGGGCGCCCAAAATATCCTCGCATCGCGTACTTCGAGTCACTTGATGGCAAGGAGCCCAAAATCAACAACCTCCCCAACGACATGGTGATATTCGTGGACGGCCGGCTCGCCGGCGGCAACATCAACATCATGAACATGTTCGGCGCGAACGAGGCGTTCCTCGTCTCGACTCCGGAGCTGAAGTCGACGCAGGGCATCTTCGGGAATCCGCCGTTCCTCCACAGCGACCTTGACGTTGCGAACCCGATGGAGGTGAGCGCAATCGACTACCTGATCCAGGAGGTGCCCCGCCTTACTCTTTCCAGCGAGTTCCCGGCGGACGTCGACCAGAAGGTCGAGGCGAACGGCCTGAGCCTCAAGGACAGCTACTGGTTCGGACAGGAACGCGTGGCGAAGAAGCCGAGCGAGGCGACAGACGGCAAGGTCGCATCAGCAGAGGAGTAGGCGTGGCGGGCAATGGGTAGTGTCGACACAGACATTCTGGGCGGCTTCAGGCTGCTGAAAGAGCTTGGCTCGGGTGGCGAAGCCAAGGTCTACAAGGCTGTATGTGTGCGCAATATGCATAAGATTGTGCCCAAGGGCAAGGTTGTCGCGCTCAAGATTGTATACGAGCACGGTGCGGATGCTGATGGCCATTGGCAGAAGTTGCAGACACGCGTCAAGGAGTTGATGCGTCTCGACAATCCGTATGTTGTCCGCTATCTGGGATGTTTTCGCGAACGCGGACAAGATGGCGAAAAACATGTGGTGGTACAGGAGTTCCTTGAGGGTCGGACACTTAAAGAGCAGCTTGCGCTATCCCGGCTGGGACTTGACGTTGATGAAGGCAGGCGTGTGGTGAATCAGGTGCTTGAAGGACTCGACTATACCACCGGCCAAGGCATATATCATCGTGACATAAAACCGGCGAATGTCTTTCTTTGCGCGGACGGCGGAGTCAAACTGATAGATTTCGGGGTCGCCAAGCAGGTGGCAGCCAATGTGACCGTGACCGTGTCGGACAATATTCGCGGAACATGGAACTACATGGCACCAGAGTTCACGTCCCCGTCCTTTAGCGGAGATGTGAGAAGCGATGTCTTTTCCGTGGGCGTGTTGTTGCACGAGATACTTGTCGGGACCTTGCCTTATGCCGACTTGAACAGCCTCGGCATGTCTGGCTATTATTCCCGCTGGTCGCAGCAGGCCGCCCCGGATGTCCCTGCAATCAGAGTCGATCCGATGGCGGAACGTCTCTTGATTGGCGTGGAGAACATCCTGTCCGTGGCTCTGGCACGGAATCCTGCCGCTCGATATGCTTCGTTTAGGGATTTTCGCAGGGCGTTTGACAGGGTGGAGCCAGTCTGCACAAAGGGTGGGGGGCATACGTATCAACGTTTGAAATTCGTCGGCAGGGGTGGATTTGGCGAGGTGTTCAAGGCACGATGCCAGGAGACAGGCGAGTTGGTGGCCATCAAGAAGCTTCTCAAACCGGAATATGCCAGCCGGTTCCGGCGCGAGGCCAAGATTATGCGTCGGCTAGACGATCCTTGCTTTGTCAAGTTCATTGATTTCTTCGAATTGCGCGACGGCGCGTTCCTCGTCATGCGCTTTCTTGAGGGCATGCCAGGCGGCTCGCTGCACGACGCAATCATACGGGCTGGCGAGAAATGCAGAAATGACGACAACAAAGACTGCGGTCTGCCCAAAGCGCTTGTCCTTGCCGCCTTCGAGCGCTATGCACGCGGACTTGCCGTGTTGCACGGACGGGGGATTGTCCATCGCGACATAAAGCCAAGCAATCTCTACTACCCGGAAGGACATCCAGATTGCGTTGCAATCATGGACTTTGGCATAGTTCGAGCCAAGGACACCACGTTTACATACGGGAACGTGCCATGTACGCCAGACTACGCGCCGCCGGAAATCGTGATTTCCGGTGATCGCGGAGAGCCGGCGATGGACATCTTTTCGCTGGGGCTTTGCATGTACGAGGCGCTGACAGGTGGGCGAAAGTCGTATCCAACGCTTGCTTCCGGCACGGCTGGATACAACGCATTATGTCAGCGCGCCAAGACGATGCAGGAACCGAATTTCGACGATTGCCGGGTTCGGGCCGACAGTGAGCTTCTCGAATTGCTTCAGCGGATGACGGCTCCCGACAAATCCGTGCGCATGAATGACGCCAACGAGGTCGCCCGGGAGCTCCGCAGGCTCTTCTACCGTCCAAGTACGGCCCCGGATTGCCCGACGACGGCTGTGTTCGGTTCGTCCCCTGATATTTCCACGCCCATTGATGCCGCGAAATTGCTGGATTGGTTCAAGGCATGGAGGGAGAAGCACCCCGTTGAAAAGCCCACGCCGTTACCTGAGCCGTGGCCACATCCTGGTCCGCGAAAGACTGCATGGAAGAGTGTGATAGTGGTAGCGCTAGTCGTTGCTTCCCTGGGCGTGGCTACATGGCGGGTCGCGAGATTACGATACGGGAAAGACGATTTTGTGCATCCTGAAACTAGGCAGGATACTGGCAGTTTGACCGAAACAAATCCAGTACAGAAGGTCGTGGCAGAGGTGCCTACGGTTAAACCTGTCCCCGATGACTACATCAAATTGAAGCATCAGGCGTTTAAAAACGATTTCGACATCCGCATGAGGGACGAGCCTGTGACAAACCGTCGGGACCGTATTGCAAGTGCGGAAAGGCTGCTTCGAAAGGCGATTGTCGAGGATCATCTCTGCACCGAAGGGGAGGCTGCGCGTTTTCGTGCGGAAATCGAAGCCGCCAGGAAGAGGGTCGTGGGCGTCTTGAAGAACGGCAGCGGTCTGGAGCTCGTTGTGGACGGCAGAAAACTTCCCGCAGGTGTTGAACATACGTTCTCCTTCGACGACGGAGAGCCAATAAAACGTACAATGCGGCTGTTTGGCCACGACGAACGTCCGCTGCCTTCCAACCTTGACGAGAAGGTCATGGTTGTCACGACAAACGATTTCAATGTGTCTACGGTCAAAGTGGAGTTGCCGGAATCGCTTGAAGGGGGCGTTACGTGTTTCTTCAACGGGAAGCAAGTAGGCGGGGCCGGCTTGTCGCTTACGCCAGGATCGTATGAATGCGTTTACCGGAGAGAAGGTTATGAAGAGCAAAGGATTGCCTTTGACGTTTTGTTGGGAACGGGCAGATCCATTCCCGAACCAGATCATTGGAAGGCAAAACCCGTAGATGTCGAATTGCCCGCTTTTGGCAAGGATGTTGTTTGTTCGGTTGATGGCAAACCGTCATCGGAGGTGAAAAGGCTTATGCCAGGTGAACACGCGGTAGAGTATAGGCGAAAGGGGTATTTTAATCAGACGATTCCATTCGTGGCAAGATTGTCCGAGCCTGTTTCCGTGCCGTTGCCAGACAGGGAATGGCGCGTGAGGCCCGTGCCTGTGGCGGTGCCGGAGCTGGAGCGTGGCGTCTGGTGTGCTATAGACGGGACGAACGTCGCATCCAAGTCTTCCGTTGAATTGATGCCGGGCAAACACGCGCTTGAGTACGAGAGGTACGGATATGTGCGGCAGGGAACCAACTTTGTCGTCAAGGTTGGCGAGGAGAAGGTGGAAGTGCGCGGGCCTTGTCCATGGGAGATTGCAAAGGTAAGGGTTTCCGTGCCGAAACTGGAACGGGGTGTCGAATGTAGGATCGACGGCAAGAGCGTGGCAGAGGAAATTGACCTCGTCCCGGGCGGGTATTCATACGAGTATGTTCGGACAGGATTTAAGACGCAGGCCGATCGATTCGTAGTGATGGCAAATCACCCGATGAATCTGCCAGAACCGGGAGAATGGGTCATGGTGCCCAGTCCAAAAGCAGTGCCGTCAAGTCCCGATGTCCTGTCGCCGTCGTACAAGGAGGCACTGGAACGGTATGCATTTCAGGATTATGGTGGTGCACTTGAGAAGTTCCACGCGGCGCTCAAGGAGGACTGCCGCCCTCGTGCGGATGACATGGATAAAATCGAGGATGCTTTCAAGAAGCGCCTTGAAGAGATAAATGGCCTGATAAATCGGACCAAGGCCGACATTTCGATTGGTCGGGACCCCAAACGCAGCCTGGATGACTTGGACAATGATCGAAAGACCCTCATCAAGTGGTATAATGAGCTAAAGGCAGCTCGGTAAGGAGATGTGCTGTCATGGGCGAGAATCTTGAAGCTGCAAAATACGATGTATTCATCAGTTACTCTAGACGGGATATGGGAAGTGTGCAGCCTGTTGTCGACCGGCTGAGGGCAGAGGGGTATAGTTGCTGGATGGACGTGAACGGCATTGAAAGTGGTGATGAATTCCGTTCAAAACTGGTTGATGCCATAGAGCGCTCCTGCATTGTGGTGTTCTTCTCGTCTGCTGATTCCAATGTGTCAAAATGGACCAGGCGGGAGCTTTCGGTTGCCGATGAATGTCACAAGCCGATAATTCCCGTCAGGCTTGACCACGCACCATATTCCAATGCCATCAAGCTTATTCTGACGGGCGTGGACTACATTGATTTCCAGGCGGTGGAATTGCGCATGGCGGCAACTGAGAGGTTGCTCAGAAGTGTCAAGGAGAAGACGGAAGATGTCTTGTCGGGACATACGGGGATGAAGGGTTTGACCTTGCCCGGTGGTGTGTCAATGCGTTTTAGGTGGTGTCCGCCCGGGACGTTTATGATGGGGAGTCCGCAGACAGAGGAGGGGCATGCCCAAGATGAGATTCTACATCGCGTCACGCTTACAAAAGGCTTCTGGATGGGGGAGACCCCTGTGACGCAGAGGCAGTGGGAAGCCGTCATGGGTGACAACCCTTCTGTTTGCCGGGGCGCGGATCATCCCGTTGAAGGGGTCTCGTGGCATGACTGCATGGATTTCATCAGAAAGGTGAACGAGCAGCAGAAATGCGCACTGCGTCTGCCGACGGAGGCGGAATGGGAATATGCCTGTCGTGCCGAGACGAACGGACCATTTGGCGGGAATGGGGTCTTGTGCGAGATGGGGTGGTATAATGACGACAGCTACGGCGAAATGCAACCATCGCGGTCGTCCCATCCTGTCAAGAAGAAAGAGCCTAACAAATGGGGCCTCTACGATATGCATGGGAATGTCTGGGAATGGTGCAGCGACTGGTACGGGGCGTATTCTGCGGAATCGGTCACAGACCCCATTGGGCCGCCCGAAGGGAAGCTGAAGATACGTCGCGGCGGTTCGTGGCAAGACGAGGCGATGGCATGTCGCTCCGCCTACCGTTTAGTGTTTTCGCCCGAGTCGCGGCACAGCCTCCTGGGTTTCCGTGTCGCATTCGATGCTGACGCATACGAGGAGAAGGAGAAATGATGAAATGCAATGAGACAGACAAAGAGTGTTGTCGTCCGCAATCGACGGATACGGGCGATGTCGCATTGCCTGAATCGCTCATGCCGCTCATCGAGGCGTTGGCGGAGAACGTCCATGACACATGGGCGAAGGGACGAATGGACGAGGGCTGGACATACGGCCCCGTCCGCGACGACGCAAGGAAACAGCATCCTTGCCTTGTCCCCTACGCCGACCTTCCCGAATCCGAGAAGGCATACGACCGTGCCACGGCAATTTCAACACTGAAGTTCATCTGCAAGATGGGATACGAACTTTGTCTTAGATGAGTAATATGAATTCAAAGGAGAACAGATAACTCGCCATGAAAATGATTACACTTAATGTTACGCGTGATAAATCACTTGTCGGAGCGGGAATGTCCTATCGCATTTTCATCAATGACAAGGAGGTTGCCAAACTAAGAATCGGCAAGACTTTCTCCTGCCAGTTGCCAGGCGAACAGTTTACATTGCGCGCTTCAATGGTTGGGAACGCATTGTCATTTCATAAAATCGGGAAGGAGGTCGCAGTATTCCCAGAATACAGTAAGTCGGGCGTGATTAACTGTAAATTGAGAACACGACAAAATTGGCTGGGTTTTCTTACGCTTGGGATGTTTCAGGCGATTGGCAGAACGGAAATTGAGGTGTTGTATCAATGAGGATTGAACGATGAAGTATTTGGTGATGTTTCTGTCCTGGGCGTTTGGCGTACTGACGGTTCTTTTCCTTGTGTTCATGTCAATGACGCTTCTGGACGTAGGATCGGCAGACATACCGATAGTATTGGAGAATACAGATGAATACGCCCGTGTCAAATGGGAATTGGAGGGACGTGATTTTGGGCAACCAATCATGCTGGTCGTTAGTTATTTTCTGTTCGCCGTTACACATTCGCTTCATCATAGGCTACGAAAAAAGAAATGCGACACGCTCAACGTCGATGCCATAGAAGGGCCCTTCGTGCTTTATCTGCGCTCCTTTATCGCGGACAGGATAACATCCAGACGGATTTCTCTGTTTGCAGACATCCGTTCGGAGGAAGAGACTCTAGTTGATGTTCTTTCTGAAATTGCCCCGGTCTATGCAATCGGGGACCCCAAGGACAAGAAAATGCCCGTGGGAGCTTCGCGGATATATGTGGACGACGGGCACTGGAAGACCACTGTGGAGAAGTTGTCCCAAAAAGCCGTCGTTGTTGTTTTACGACTTGGGGAAACCGACAGTTTCTGGTGGGAAGTGGAAATGGCCGCACAGAAAGTCCCTCTTGAGAAACTGTTGTTTGTCGTGCCAGAATGCAAGACGTTCAGTAATGTCGCAACGCTATATAAGGTACTACTCGATAATAAAATTGACATAAAATCGGCAGGAATCAGCATTGACAGGAAATCGAGGGGGTCAATTTCCAGTTTCATGTTCTTTGGTCGTGACGGAACTCCTGTCGCCAAATCGGTTAAAATTCCCAGATTTACGCAAATCGTTGTTTCATATGAAAACATACTGAGAAATGCGCTGGCCGAGTTCCGTGCCAAGTACGGATTGCATGCCAGATGGGGTGCTGCCATAAGATGGGCGCAATTGCTCCAGATAGTTGTGGTTGGCAGTATGTTTCTTACATTTGTGTCCTTGGGCGTTAGAGATTTCACCAGATTGAACTGCCAAATGCCGTATGAACTGCTGGAGAAATGCGTTGAGTATCCAGAGTTTACGTCTAAATATTCCAATGATATAAATGGTTCATGCCTAATTTGTGCGATTGATGAATCTGTAAAAGGTTATTTATGGCTTGCCGACGAGAAGTATAAATTTATGTTATGCACTGAAGCAAAAGCTATTCGGGCAATGAGTCAAGGCGAACTTAGACAATTGTCAAAGGCACAAAAGAACTCTTTGCTAATGATTAAGAAATACGTTCCTGAATGCTATGATGAGTATGTCGGCATCCTAGCGGAGGCGGCGATTCTGTCAATTCAACGCCCTAAAGAGACAGAGGATCTAATAAAAGCATATAAGCGCAAGATTGATATGCTTCCGCAATGGATGATAGATTTTGAGATGAGTCTGCATGATGAATGTGACAACATGCTGATGCGGCTTTCCGACGAAGTTGTCAAACACATTGACGAAAGCAATATTGTCGAAACATTAAAGATACTTCATAGTCAAACCATAAATGTTGGTAATACCTCAACTCAAGGGGAAAGTCAACCGTTGGATGAGGATTCGGCGGATATGTGACAATCTTGAAATGAAAAGGGAACCAGGGATGGAGAGATCAATCATCAAGACTCATGTATTCGTCAGCTACGCTCGTAGTGATGTGACGGAAGTGGCTAACCTGCTTCAGCGGAGACTTTGGGCGATATTTCCACGGGGAAGGGGTTGAATAAATGACACCTAAACGAATCATCCTTGTGCGGCATGTGCGGTCGGCGGCGAATGACGATCCGACCGTGTACAGCCGAGTGCCCGACTACAAGATTGAGTCTGTGGATGAGGGGCGCGAACAGTCTGGAGATCTTGCATGAATGTTGTCGACAGAATGGCGCGGTTGGCGATGATCGCGCATAACGGCGTTAACCGAAAGGGACCAGGCAATAAGCCGTATATTGTTCATCCTCATGCCGTTGTGGTGATGTTGAAGGATATGCCGGTGCGATAATGAAGTCATGGCGATTTGTCCAAGAAAACGTTTGTAAGTTCAAACAGGAAAAGAACAACTGATGGAATATGGCATCTACATCTCATATCGCCGCGAGGGGACTCTATCGGTTTTGCAATTGCCTCTTAAGTTAGTGACGCCCTATGCGGAATATATTCGGCATGAGAGGTTCTGTTGCGAGAAGCGCGGAGTGTGTTCCGCATTTTAGTTGCCGCATTTTAGTTGTGTTTTGGTACGAATTATGGTATACTTGTGTGCAAAATAGAGGATTTGAACATGATAGATCGTCCTTATGGACTTAAGTGGCTTTGGCAATGGAAAGACCAGGAGCCGATAAAAGTCGTCACCGGCATACGCCGGTGCGGCAAATCAACATTGCTTTCAATGTTTCAGGGGCAATTGCGCGAAGACGGCATCAACGCCGATCAGATTGTCGCCATCAACTTTGAGCATCCGGATTTCATGGAACTTGACAATTCTGTCGCCGTATGGAAATACTTGAAACCGAAAATTGTTCAGGGACGAAATACATACGTCTTTCTTGATGAAATTCAACGTGTAAGGGACTTTGAAAAGGTGGTTGACGGACTTTTTGTGCTGCCTGACGTTGATGTGTACATAACGGGGTCCAATGCCTATCTTCTGTCTGGGGAATTGGCTACATATCTGTCCGGTCGCTATGTCGCGCTCCATTTGACGCCGCTGTCTTTCCGCGAGTACTATGATGGCGTTGCCTCGTCCGAGTCGCCGGAACGTGCATATCGCGACTATCTTGCATTCAGTTCGTTCCCCCACAATCGCGCATGGGACAAGGAGCCGGGGCTTGTCGACGATTACATGGAGGGCATCTTAAACACGGTTCTACGAAAGGACGTCATAAACAGAAATGCATTTCGCAATCCTGTTGCGCTTGATGCCGTGGCACGATACGTCTTCGGCAACATCGGGAATCTCACGAGCATGCGGAATATCGCGACAGTCCTGAAGTCCGAAGGTGTTTCAATTGATGCTTCTTCAGTCGAGGACTATGTCTCCGCCCTATGTGGGGCGTATCTAGCCTACAAGGCAGTCCCTAAAGATCTGCGCGGCAGGGAATTGCTCAAATCGGGCGCAAAATACTATGTCGTGGACATGGGATTGCGTCGGTTTATTCTCGGAAGCCGTGCATTCGACATGGGGCGCGTACTTGAGAATGTCATATATCTTGAACTTGCCAGGCGTCATCAAGAAGTCTATGTCGGCAGGGTGGATGGACGCGAGGTCGATTTTGTCACGCGGGACGGAGGTGATGTCAGATACTGGCAGGTGGCGGAGACATTACGTGGTGAAGGTGTCCGCGACAGGGAGTTCGCTCCGCTAAAGGCGATTGCCGACCATTGTCCCAAGACGATTCTATCCCTTGATCTTGACCCCGTTGGCTACGACATCGGCATCAAGACTATGAATGCGCTTGATTTTCTGCTGGAGAAGGGAGAGGAATGACGCTGAAGCAAACAATTCTTGTACGGTATGGTCGGTTGGTGGCGAATGACGATCCGACCATGTATAGCCGTATCCCCGACTACAAGATCGAGCCTGTCAAACAGGGTTCGTGGCCTGGAGGGTATGAGACATGAATGCTGTCGGTGATAATGGCCGTATGAAATATGATGTCTTCATTTCGGCGAAAAGAGAGGATTACAATCTTGCCAAGGGCGTTTTCAGGTTTTTGGTGGACAATGGATTGTCTGTTTTCTTGGCAAATGCGGAATTGAGGAAGATTGGAATGTCTCAATATGCAGAAGCTATAGACATGGCCTTGGATGCAGCAAAGCACATGATTGTCGTTGCGTCGTGCATAGACCACATTCGCTCGTCTTATGTGCATTATGAATGGTCGGTGTTCAGTAATGACCTGAAGAGTGGGTATAGGTCAGGTAATTTGCTAACCATTCTGACCGATGAAGTGCATTTGAGGGAGTTGCCGCCCAGTTTGAGACATCAGCAATCATATTGCATTGATACATATCAGCAAGAGATACTAGGATATTTGGGCAAGGGTGAAGATGAAGTCTTTCCGGTAAAACAAAGGCTGACAAGAAATGGAAACAAACAGGCGAGGCGTGCTATTAATTTAATGTTGATAGTGGGGGTGTTAATTGGTTTTTGTAGTGGAATTATAGTGGAGATTTGGCGATCGAGATTTCCATCTTCTCAGGTCACAAGTGTGCCTACTGATTTATTGAAAGCGAAAGAAGGGGAAACCAGGCGTATGGAAGCGATTTATGAAAGGGCGCAGAAGCAAAATGTGGAAAACAAACTTGACAAGGCATTGCAACCACTAGTGCCCGTTGTTGATCGACATGAAATGACAGAGTGAAAAATGCCAATGTGGAAAGGGAAATATGAATAAGTCACAGCAATACGACATCTTCATTTCATACCGTCGCGAGGGCGGGTATGACACGGCGCAACTGCTGTATGACAGGCTGACGCAGATGCGCTATCGCGTATCGTTCGACCTGGAGACATTGCGAGGCGGAAAGTTCAACACGCAACTTTACAAGCGCATTGAGCAATGCTCGGACGTGCTTGTCGTCATGAGCAGGGATTCTCTGAACCTTCGCGAGAACCCGGAGGACGACTGGTTCCGACTTGAGATTGCCCATGCGCTGAAGCACAAGAAGAACATCGTCCCAGTGTTCCTAAGGGACTTCAAGTTCCCGCAGAAAGGGGAGCTGCCCGAAGACATAGCCGACCTGGTGAACTATAGCATTTCGACAGTGTACTGAAGCGAATATGCAGGAACTTCAAGGCGAAGCCCCATCGGCACAAATGGCCGGTGGTCGCCGCCATTGCCGCTGCCCTTCTTGTCGGCGCGGGGATTGGAGTCTGGCTGAAGGCAGACAAGATTTTCCCCTATCCTTTTACCAGAGAGGCAAGACAGGAGGTTGATGCATACTATGGAACTGTGTTGCGGATTGGGGCCGCCTATAATGAATTTCTGTCCGCAAAGATGGAACTTCTTGACAAGGTCAGTTTGAGTATAGAATCTGAAGACAAGGCGCCATATCAAGCCGCCGTACCAGAGTTCTTGCATCGACGCGGAATGGCGAGAAAAAATCTCGACGCCGCTGCTGAGGCGTTGGAAAGAGTTGTCAAGGAGAACCCCGGATTGCGTGTGGATCGCGCATACATACCGAATTTCCTAGAGGGGGTACGACAGGAATTCGGCGATGCGGATGAGTGGGCTGCTCTTTTCAGCCTCCCGTGTGATCCTGATTACGTATGCTCAAAGGCAAACAGGATTAGGATTGTCATGCTCAATCGCAAGGAGATTGAGATATATGCCGACGTGTTTGCCTATGGCGTCATGTTCCTTTTCGACATGATTTCGCCGGAAGCGCTCGCTGACTTTAGGGAAGTCGCGGCAAAACAGTGGACGATGTTGAAGCGGTTCAGAGGCGAATGGCTGTCAGATCAAAAGCAGATTGAACAGAATGGCGAGGCTTCGCTGAACCAGCTTCAAGAAGTGGTCGAGGAGCTTGCGCAGATAATAGGAAATACGGCACAGGCCCTGGAGCAGGCTAAGCGCAACACCAAGCAAATGAGAATAGACGCGGGAATGTCGCCGGAACAAGCCGAGAGAATCGGCAAGAAGGAGGAGGAGCTTGAGAATTTGAAGGCGCAGAGGAAAGAGACGCAAAAAGCGATAGCGGATACGCGAGAGCGGATTCGCAAGAAGTTTGCGCCGAAGGATGATGACGACATTGGAATACTTTGGGGCAAAGCGTTGCGGTTCATGTCGGTTAATATGCCTGAAGACGCCAAGTTATGCATTGATGCGTTACGTCGGCGCAACACTTCGGAGTTTCCGCCCGTGGCGCTTGACACGGCGGAGGCGATATTCTTGTCTAAGGAACCGTTGCCTTTTGTGGACGGCGTCCTGGTTTGCGCATACGAACCGCCGGCGACGTCTCATGCCATATTCAAAGTCGGAGACGTCATCACGAAAGTGAACGAGAAGCCATGTCGGCGTTATGAAGACTATCGTAACAAGGCCGGCAACACCTACACGATATACCGTAGGAACGCGAAGGGCCAGTTTGACAAGCTGACGGCAACCATGCCTGAAGGCCAGCCGCGTGTGGCTCTGGTGGATTTGACGGAGAAGGGCTCTGGCAAGTAAACAGACGGAATAAAGACATTGGAGGGTGAACACATGGGAGAAGCACAGCAATACGACATCTTCATTTCGTACCGCCGCGAGGGCGGATATGATACGGCGCAGTTGCTGTACGACCGGCTGACGCAGATGCGCTACCGCGTCTCGTTCGACCTGGAGACGTTGCGCGGCGGGAAGTTCAACACGCAGCTCTACCGGCGCATCGAGCAATGCTCCGACGTGCTTGTCATCATGAGCAGGGATTCTCTTAATCTTCGCGAGAACCAGGAGGACGACTGGTTCCGGCTGGAGATCGCCCATGCACTGAAGCACAAGAAGAACATCGTCCCAGTGTTCCTAAGGGACTTCAAGTTCCCGCAGAAAGGGGAGCTGCCCGAAGACATAGCCGACCTGGTGAACTATAACTTCAAGGCGAAGCCCCATCGGCGCAGGTGGCCTGTGGTCGCCGCAATCGCCGCTGCTCTTCTCATCGGTGCGGGAATCGGGGTTTGGTTGAAGTCCGACAAGATTTTCCCATATCCATTCACGACAGAGCAGAAGAAACAGGTGGAATCGCTTGCGGCCAACATCATGCTAGTCGGCACTGCCTACAACGACTACCTGTCCGCAGAAAATGACCTGCTTGTGGCAGCTAGACTCAGTGTGGAGGCCGGAAGCCGGAAAGCGTTTGATGATGCGGCACCGACCTATCTGCATAGGCTGCGGAAAGCGCGAGACAGATTTGCTTCGGCGTTTACGGCGACTTCTGACTTCGCCAGGCATGTCAGCAACATGCCGATTGACTATGCGGGGATGCAGGTGTTTCTCGAGGGGTTGAAGCAGGAACTCCAGCTTGCGGATGATGAGGTGCCGAGTCTGGAACGGGTATGCAACCCGGACTTCCCTTGCGAGAAAGCGGATAGGCTGCGGATGATCAACCACAAGCAAAAGGATTGGAAACTTCGGTCCGACCTGTTCTCCGTGTCGGTGATGGGAATATTCTGCAATATCGCCCCGGAGGCATTGACGGATTTCAAGAAGGTCGCGGGAGAATGGATTCACATCCGCCTTCTTCACGATCCATGGCTCCGCGATGAAAAGGAAATTGAGCGCAAAATGGAAGCGCTGTGCAATGAGTTGGCGGCTGTTGTGGGAGAGATGCAGACGATCCTCGGCAATCAGAATTCTGCACTTGCGAAAGAAACGCAGAAGTTCCGCCATGATATGGCGGAGATTGGCATGTCGTCCGATCAAGTTGAGAAGATGCTGGCAGCGGAGCGTACGCTTGCGGATATTAGGGGTCTCATTGATACGACGAAAAAACTGCCGGAACAAGAACTTGCCCTCTATAAGAAGCAATTGATCGAAGCTGGCATGACAGAGGCCCAGGCAGATTCGCTAGTGGGGAAGTTCCGAAAACTCGCCGAACAGAAGCTCGCGTTGTCGTCGGCGCAAGAACAACTGGCAGAGGCACATGACAGGCTCCGTGAGAAGTTCGCGCCGAGGGATGATGACGACATCGGGATCCTCTGGGGCAAGGCGTTGCGGTTCATGTCGGTTAATATGCCGGAGGAGGCGAAGCGGTGTTCCGATGTTCTGCGTCGGCGCAATACGCCGGATTTCCCGCCATCGGCGATTGACACGGCGGAGGCGATTATTCTGTCTAAAGGCGCGTTGCCGTTTGTGGGTGGTGTCTTGGTTTGCTCATACGAACCACCGGCTACGTCTCATGCGATATTCAAAATCGGAGACGTCATCACGGAAGTGAACGAGAAACCATGTCAGTATTTCGAGGATTACAGCAGCAAGACCGGCAACACCTACACGATATACCGTAGGAACGCAAAGGGCGAGTTTGACAAGCTGACGGCAACCATGCCCGAGAACCAGCCGCGCGTGGCTCTGGTGAATCTTACGGAGAAAGGCGACGGCAAGTAAATGGTACTTGAACACACAAAGAAAGGAACACGCAAATGATGACTCAAAAGGAACTACATGATGAATTCTGGCTTCTGACGAAGAGCGTACTTCAGGACTCGCGGATAGATGCCGCCGAGGCCACGGTGTTGAAGCGCTGGTTGGAGGAACATCAGCAAGGAGATGAGTTTGACTACTTGATCGGCAAGTTGTCTGAACTCCTCTCCGACAAATATGTGGATCGCAATGAATCCAGGATTGTCGTTGATGCGCTCGGACGTGTCCTTGCGCAACTTCGCAGTCAACATGAATAGTCCACGTCGATTATCCATTGACAGTGGGGCGATAGGCCCTTTACTTGATTTGTTTGTCGTTGCATGGCAAACGCCCGTGAAAACGCGCAATCAACAATCAAGGAGAAGGGCGAGATGAACGGCAGCGGCAATCTGAAGTCTGGTCGCATTGCGCTGCGCAGGTGGCGGGAGAGCGACGCGGACGCGCTGTTCGCGTTGGCGAGCGAACCGGTTGTGGGTGAGATGGCGAAGTTCCCTGTCCATGTCGACAGGGCCGAGAGCCTTCGCGTGATCCACGAGATATTCTGCCGGCCGGAGTTCTATGCTGTGACTTCGTCCGATGGCGATACCGTTCTAGGTTCCATCAGCCTGCATCCCGCCGTGAAGGGCTTGGACGTGTATGAGGCCGAGGAGCTCATCATTGGGTACTGGATGGGGAGGCCGTACTGGGGGAAGGGGTTCATGACGGAGGCCGTCAAAGCGCTTTGCGAGCGTTGCCGAAGCTCCGGGATGTTCTGGTGCAGGCGGATAATCGGCTACACAAACAGGGACAACGCGGGCTCGCGGCGCGTCATGGAGAAGGCGGGGTTTCGCCTTCTCGAGACGACGGACGCCGCGGTCCGGTATGCCTTTGACGTCGTGGCAAAGGGCGTCTAGGCCCTGCCGACGGCCTTGCGGTAGCGGGCGATGAGCTGGTTCGTCGAGGAGTCGTGCTTCAGCGACGGCTTCTTCGCGACGAGGTCGGAGAGGACCCCCTTCGCCAGCACCTTGCCGAGCTGCACACCCCACTGGTCGTAGCTGTAGACGTTCCAGATCACGCCCTGCACGAACACCTTGTGCTCGTAGAGCGCGACGAGCGCGCCCAGGGTCTCCGGCGTCAGCTTGTCGCAGAGGAGCGTGTTCGTCGGGCGGTTGCCCTCGAACGTCTTGAAGGGGATCAGCTTCTCCGGCTCTCCCTCCTTCCGGCATTCCTCGGCGGTCTTTCCGAAGGCCAGCGCCTCGGTCTGCGCGAAGAGGTTCGCCATCAGCTTGTCGTGGAGGTCGCCGATCGGGTTGTGCGTGTTCGAGCACCCGATGAAGTCGCACGGGATGAGGTGCGTCCCCTGGTGGATGAGCTGGTAGAAGGAGTGCTGCCCGTTCGTGCCCGGCTCGCCCCACTCGATGGGCCCGGTGGAGTAGGTGACGGGGTTGCCGTCCTTGTCCACGCTCTTGCCGTTTGACTCCATGTCCATCTGCTGGCAGTACGCCGGGAAGCGCGAGAGGTACTGGTCGTACGGGAGGATGCAGTAGCTCTCCGCGCCGTACCCGTTGACGTAGAGGATGCCGAGGAGCGCGAGGACGACCGGCATGTTGCGCTCGAAGCGCGCGGTGCGGAAGTGGCGGTCCATCTTGTAGTAGCCGCGGAGGAGCCTCTTGTAGTTGTTCCTTCCGATGGCGATCATCAGGGAGAGCCCGATGGCGGACGGGAGCGAGTACCTGCCGCCGACCCAGTCCCAGAACCCGAACATGTTCTTCGTGTCGATCCCGAACGCGGCGACCTCCTTCTCCGCGGTGGAGACGGCGACGAAGTGCTTCGCGACGGCCTTGGCGCTGCCGAGCTTCTCGACGAGCCAGTCCCTGGCGGCGCCGGCGTTGGACATCGTCTCCTGGGTCGTGAAGGTCTTGGATGCGACGATGAAGAGCGTCTGCTCGGCCTTCACCTCGCGCAGGGTCTCGGCGAGGTGGGTGGAGTCGACGTTCGAGACGAAGAAGAACTTCATGCTGCGCTTCGAGTACGGTGTGAGCGCGATGTTCGCCATGACGGGGCCGAGGTCGGAGCCGCCGATGCCGATGTTGACGACGTACTTGATGCGCTTGCCGGTGAATCCCTTCCATTCGCCGCGCCTGACCTTGTCGGAGAAGTCGCCCATCGCCGCGAGGACCTTCCTGACGCCGGGCATGACGTCCTTGCCGTCGACCTTGACCTTCGCCTTGGGGTCCATGTTGCGCAGGGCCGTGTGAAGCACCGCGCGCCCCTCGGTGGCGTTGATCTTCTTGCCGGTGAACATCTTCTCGATCTCGTCCTTGAGGCCCGCGCTTTCCGCGAGCTTCACGAGGGCCTTCATCATCTTGGCGTCTATGAGGTTCTTAGAGTAGTCGAGGAACCACCCCGCCGCCTCGATCGAGAACCTTGACGCGCGGTCGGGATCCTCCGCGAAGTATTCCCTAAGGGTCTTTCCCTGGCTCCTGTCGATGAGTTCGTCGACCTTTGCCCATGCCTGTGCGTTCATTTTCTTTGTTTCCTTTCTTTTGGCTTTCAGCTTATGGCTTTCAACTTTACACTTTACACTTTACATTTTACACTTTACACTTTACATTTTACACTCGCTCCTCATATCCTGCGCGGCGCCTCGATGCCGAGGAGCCCCAGGCCCTCCTTCAGGATGCGCCCGAAGAGGGAGACCAGCGCGAGGCGCGAGGCGCGCTCGGCGGCGTCCGCCTTCAGCACCGGCGTGCTCTGGTAGAAGCTGGAGTAGATCTGCGAGGTCTGGAAGAGGTAGTCGGCGAGGACGCTCGGCTTGTACGCCTCGGCGGCGCGCACGACGGCGCCCGGGAACTCCAGGAGTTGCAGGGCGAGGCGGCGCTCGGCGGGCGTGGAGGGCGCGAACGCGCCGGGCGCGGCGCCCTCCGCCGCGGCCTTGTCCATGAGGGAACAGACGCGCGCGTGCGCGTACTGGAGGTACGGCCCGGAGTTGCCCTCCAGGGCGAGCGCCTTGTCCCAGCTGAAGTCGATGGCCGTCGCGGGGTCGTGCGAGAGGTCGGTGTACTTGACCGCGCCGTAGCCGATCTGCTCGGCGAGCCTTTCGTCGCCGCCGCGGTCCTTCACGATGTCGAGCGCGCGGCGCTTTGCCTCGGCGAGGAGGTCGTCGAGGCGGATGAGGTTGCCCTCGCGCGTGGATATCGCCTTGCCCTGGAAGCTCATGAGCCCGAAGGGGACGTGGACAAGCGCGGCGGTGACGCCCATCTTGCGGGCGATGGAGAAGAACTGCCTGAAGTGGAGCTGCTGGCGGTCGTCGGTGACGTAGACGATGCGCTCGGGCGCGTACTCGGCCACGCGGCTCTCGACGCACGCGAGGTCGCTCGTGGTGTAGTTGTAGCCGCCGTCGGACTTCCTGACGATCGCGACGCCGAGCTTCTCGTCCTCGAGCTTCACGACGAGCGCGCCCTCGCTCTCCTCCGCGAGGCCGGCCTTGACGAGGCGCTCGACCACGCCGGGCATCATGTCGTTGTAGTACGACTCGCCGCGGTAGGTGTCGAACTTCACGCCGAGCTTCGCGTACATGCGCTCGAACTCGCCGATGGATATGTCGATGAAGCGCCTCCAGAGCGCGAGGTTCTCCGCGTCGCCCTGCTGGAGCTTCACGAGCTCGGCGCGGCACGCGTCCTTCCACGCGCCGTCCTCCTCCTTCGCCTTCGCGGCGGAGAGGACATAGCACTTCTCCAGGCTGGCGACGGTGAGGTTCTCGCGCTCGGCGCTCGTCAGGCACTCGCGGTAGCCCTTGATGAGGATGCCGAACTGCGTGCCCCAGTCGCCGAGGTGGTTGTCCGCGACGACGTCGTATCCGAGGGCGCGGAAGATCCTGTCGATGGCGTTGCCGATGACGGTCGAGCGGATGTGACCGATGTGCATCTGCTTGGCGGCGTTGGGCGAGGAGTAGTCGATGACTATCCTCTTGCCGGCGCCGGACTGCGGGATGCCGCACTTCGGCGCGGCGTCGAGCGCGGC
The DNA here is from genome assembly GCA_902799955.1 of uncultured bacterium. Lineage (GTDB taxonomy): Bacteria > Verrucomicrobiota > Kiritimatiellia > RFP12 > UBA1067 > UBA1067. The sequence goes on from CADCCQ010000009.1 coordinate 54,696, forward strand.
GAGGCTCGACGCGAGCCACGAGGCGGAGACGGTGAGGTTGAGGAAGCCGGGCCCGGCGACCTCCACCTTGTCGAAGAGCGCCCTGTCGAGGGCGTCCGCAACGCGCTGCGCGGCGTCCCTCGGCTTCATGCCGGCCTTCTTCGCGATCTTCAGCGCGTCGTTGCACTGGTAGTCGCCAAACCTCGGGTCGGTCGCGGGCACGACCCTCGCGGAGGGGGCCTCCACGCCGGGGAACGCGCTTGCGAACGCCGCATTTACCGTTTCGTCTAGTGTCATTTTCTCGTAGCCTCTTTTCTTTTGTAGGGCGCATATTATACCAAATTTTCCGCGTCTAGTGTTGACTGAAAGAGATTTTTAGAGTATAATTTATGGAAACCTAAAAAAGGAGAACTCTATGAATACACAAGAAAAGGGCGGCACCAACTGGGTTGCCGTGATAACGATGATGTTCATCTACGGCATGATTTCGTTCGTGACGAATCTAGCCGCGCCAATGGGCAAGGTCTGGCTCCTGCAGAAGGGCATAGACGGCTCGACCACGCTTGGCATGATGGGCAACATGATGAACTTCGCCGCGTACCTCTTCATGGGGATCCCGGCCGGCAAGATGCTCGTCAAGTGCGGCTACAAGAAGACGGCGATGATCGGCATCGCGACCGGCTTCGTCGGCGTGGCCATCCAGTTCCTCTCGGGCAAGGTGCCGTTCGCGGCGGACGGCAACGCGATCGTCCCGTTCTGCGTGTACCTCTTCGGCGCGTTCGTCTGCGGCTTCGCGGTGTGCATGCTCAACATGGTGGTGAACCCGATGCTCAACCTGCTGGGCGGCGGCGGCAACCGCGGCAACCAGCTCAACATGATCGGCACGACGTTCAACTCGCTGTGCGCGACCGCGACGCCCGTCCTCGTCGGCGCGCTCATCGGCCAGATCACCAAGACGACGAAGGTCGCGGACGTCAACCTCGTGATGTACATCGCGATGACCGTCTTCGCGGCGGCGTTCGTGATCCTCTCGTTCATCCCGATCGCGAACCCCGAGCAGGGCCAGACGACCGAGGACATCCCGGTCTTCGCCCCGCTGAAGTTCCGCCACTGCCTGCTCGGCGTCATCGGCATCTTCATGTACGTCGGCATCGAGATCGGCATCCCCGCCACGATGGACCTCTGGCTCTCGTCCAAGGGCGGCCCGCTCATGAACTCCTCCGACCCCAAGATCGTCGCCAGCGCCGCGACCATCGGCGGGCTCATGGCCGGCTCCTACTGGTTCCTGATGCTCGTCGGGCGCACCATCGGCGCGTTCATCGGCGGCAAGATCTCCTCGCGTGTCCTCATGACGTTCACGACGTTCGTCGCCATCTGCCTTATCGTCGCCGGCACGATGACCACCGGCGTCCAGTCGAAGATGTTCGTCCTCGACTTCTTCCACAAGCTTAGCGACAAGGGGCCGGTCATCCAGATCGTCAACGTCCCGCTCACCGCGGTCCTCTTCGCGATCTGCGGCCTGATGACCTCGATCATGTGGCCCTCGACGTTCAACCTCGCGACCGAGAAGCTCGGCAAGTACACCGCCGCGGCGTCCGGCCTCTTCATGGTGATGGTCGTCGGCGGCGGCATCCTCCCGCTCCTCCAGAGCACCCTCGCCGGCGCGGCGGGCGGCAAGATCGCGGCCGACGTCGTCGTCACCGCCGAGGCCGCGTCGAAGTGCACTTCCGCGTTCATGTGGTCGTACATCGTCCCGGGCGTCGCGCTCGCGTACCTCTTCGTCTACTCGGCGTTCCTCTCGAAGCCGCCGGCGGACATCGACGAGCAGGTGAAGTGAGAGGAGAGCTTGGAGCTAAGAGCTAAGAGAAAAACATCAAACTGAAAGGAATGTTTAATATGCAGAACCAGGAAGTCTACGAGGAGCTCGTCTCCAAGTTCGAGAAGATGTACGGCGAGAAGCCGCAGGTGGTGGCGTACGCCCCGGGCCGCATCGAGGTTCTCGGCAACCACACTGACTACAACGAGGGCTACGTGTTCTCCGCCGCGATCGACAAGGGCACGTTCTTCGCCGTCTCGCCGACGGCGGACGCCACGTGCGAGCTGACGGCCGGCGACTTCATGGAGACGGCGAAGTTCACCACCTCCACCGTCGCCCCGGCCAAGGAGATGACGTGGCAGAACTACGTGACCGGCACGTTCAACTGGCTCTTCGACGGGAATCCCGCCTCCGCGCCCCACGGCTGGAAGGCGATGTTCCTCGGCAACATCCCGCTCGGCGCGGGCCTCTCCTCCTCCGCCGCGCTCGAGATGTGCACGGCCCTCGCGCTCTGCAAGCTCTACAGGATCGAGAAGGACAGGACGACGCTCGCGAAGATCGGGCAGAAGGCCGAGCACACGTTCGCCGGATGCCCCTGCGGGCTCCTCGACCAGGCCTCGTCGATGTACGGCAAGGCCGGCGCGCTTGTGAAGAGCGACTTCCGCACCAACGAGTTCGAGACCGTCGAGATGGGGCCGTCCGTCGCGTTCATGATGGTCAAGTCCAACGCCAAGCACGCGCTCGTCGACGGCGCGTACGCCTCGCGCCGCCAGGCGTGCGAGGACGCCGCCAAGTACTTCGCGGGCGTGCTGCGCAAGAAGGTCACGCACCTGCGCGACGTCACGATGGCCGAGTGGGTCCTCTACCGCGGCGGGCTGGGCGAGACGACGGCGAAGCGCGCGGTGCACCCGATCGGCGAGGACGAGCGCGTCCTCCAGGGCGCGGCGCTCCTCGAGAAGGGCGACCTCCAGGGCTTCGGCGCGCTGATGTACGACTCCCACGAGTCCAGCCGCAACTGGTTCGAGAACTCCTGCGAGGAGCTCGACGCCATCGTCGACGCCGCGAAGGCGATCCCCGAGGTCTACGGCGCGCGCCTCTCCGGCGGCGGGTTCGGCGGCAGCTGCTGCCTCCTCGTCGACCCGACGGCGGCGGACAAGATATCCGCGAAGATCATCAAGGAGTACAAGGCCAGGTTCGGGGACGAGCCGGTCTGCAGCCTCATCAAGCCCTCCGACGGCGCCCATCTCGTCTGATGCGGCGCTTCAGGCACAATTCCGAAAGGACAGCCATGAAAGCGAAAGTTCCAGTTCTCGCCGCGGCGTGCGCGGCCCTTGCGCTTGGCGCCCGCGCCGCGGACGACATTGACGCGCTTCTCGGCGACGACCCCAAGCCGGCCGCCGCCGAGGCCCCCGCGGCGGAGGAAGGGGCCCCCGCGGCGGCCGACGGCGAGGCCCTCCCGCAGAAGGGCGACCTGTCCAAGCTGTTCTACCTCCTGCCCTACTGCAGGGAGCTCGACGGAAAGGGCGAGGTCAGGATGCCGGGCGCCTCGGAATGGAAGGCGGTCGAGGAGGGCAAGTACTACCCACTCGGCTCAGAGTACCGCTGCATAGGCGCGTCTTCCAAGATGACGATACGCTTCGGGCCCGACAGCGACGTGACCGTCCTGGGGGCGTCCTCGTTCTCCACCAGGATCCACCCGATCCGCGAGTTCAAGAGGGCGATCAACCTCCTCGGCGGCACGATCCTGGTCTCGCTGCCCAACAACCTCCCCGCTGACACGTTCACCGTGAACGCGCCGGGCTTCTCGGTCTACAACCCCGCCGGCAGGTCCCGCTACACGTACAAGACGATGGACGACGGCGAAGGCGACGAGGCGCTGGTGCGCTGCGTGACGCAGACGATGTCCATCAAGGGCCGCCACTTCGACATAACCGGGATGAAGGCCGCCAACGAGCTTCGCATACGCACGTCGAAGGACAACCTCTTCACCGCGCTGTACGGCAAGAGCGGCGACATCGCCGTGAAGCTCGACCAGGGGCGCATCTTCGTCAAGGACTTCGCGACAGGCAAGGTGAACCAGGAGGACAAGTTCCTCGACTGGCGGCTCTCGCCGGAGACCGTCGTTAGGATCCACCGCGCGCTGCCCGCGATTGGCGAGAGGATGTCCGTCACCGTCATGACGTTCGACTCCCACGGCGAGCTCAAGAACCGCTGCGCGTTCGCCGAGGGCCTCGCCGAGGTCAACTCCGGCGAGCTCGGCCCGACCTCCAAGAAGGACATGGAGGAGCTTGAGAAGCGCGCCGCGAGCCTGACCGACACGATTGACGCCGACGCGAACGCCGGCGCGGCCACCACCGAGGAGCCGTCCGCCGACGCCGCCTCGCCGGCGCCTGCGCCGGCCCCCTCCAAGCCCGCTTCCGCGCCGGCTCCGGAGCCGGCCCCCGCCCCCGCGCAGGACGACGGATTCGGATTCTAGCAGAACAATATCGCAGTACAAAAAAACAAACAAAGGAAAGAGCAGTCAACAAATGGTTATTCTCCAGTTCAACAAGCTCATCAGAAACAAATGGGTCTGGGGCGTGTTCGCGATTGTAGTGTCCCTCGCCTTCGTGGCGCCGGACGAGTGGTTCAGGGGCCGCGACGACGACCGCCGCGGCGCGGACGGGCGCAACAGGCTCGAAAACGTCGAGATGGACGACGCGCTCTACGAGCAGTGCCGCATGCTCTCCGACGGGTTCCTCGAGAAGTTCCCGTCGCGCGTCGGGGCGCTGTTCGCTGGCAAGACCGAGCGCGACGTGTGGAAGATGTACGCCGCCGTCACCACCTTCAGGAAGGCCGGCTTCACGATTCCGGACGCCGTCCTGGCCGAGAGGGTCCGCGCAGTCTTCGTCGGAGAGGACGGCGGCTTCAACGAGGAAGAATATGCCGCCCGCGTCAAGAACTACTTCAACGCGGACGTCAAGACCTTCGAGACGATGGTCCGCCTCGTCATGACGCTTGAGTACGGCCTCGGCAACGTGATCGGCACATCCAGCTGGCCCTCGCCGATGGAGGCCGACCAGGCAGCCAGGGACTTCACCGACAAGCTCACCGTCCAGGTCGCGACGTTCACCGAGGACAAGGACGTCAAGGAGATGAAGCTCGACGACAAGGGCCTCAAGGAGTGGTTCGACGAGAACGTCTCCAAGCTCTCCGTCCCCGACCGCTTCAAGCTCAGGTACGTGAAGTTCGAAGCCGACTCGTCGAACGCCCTCGCGCGCGTGAAGCTTTCCGAGGAGGACATCAAGGCCCGCTACGACGCCAACGCCGAGAAGGGCATGTACGACATCAAGCCCGCGACGACAAACGACGTCAAGAAGGTCAAGCCGCTCGCGGACGTCCGCGCCGACATCGAGAAGGCTCTTCGCGCGGAGGGCGCGCTTGAGCTGGTGAAGGGCGACGTCGACGACCTCACGGGCGACGACATCTACTGGAACAACCCGGAGGCGGCGAAGGGCCTGCTCCCCAAGGTCGCGCAGTCGACAAAGCGCGAGCTCAAGACGAGCGGATGGCTCTCCCTGGGCTACAACCAGCTCCGCGCCCTCTCGAACCCCATCGAGACCGAGTTCCCCGGCGTGAGGCGCGCGAAGCCCGACATCCTCGCCAGCGTCTGCAACGGCGACAGGCCGTTCGGCATCGTCGCGTCCGACAAGGCTGTGTGGCTCGTCGACCTCGTCGAGAAGAGCCCCAAGCACACCCCAACGTTTGACGAGGCCAAGTCGTCCATCGGCGACATGGCGCTTCGCGACGCCAAGGCCAAGGCCTTCAAGACCAAGGTCGAGGACTTCGCCAAGAAGGGCGTGAAGGCGGTCCTGGAATCCGGGAACGTCACGACGAACTTCACGTTCGCGGCGTGCGACTTCGTCCGCGACGAGGCGATGGGCTGGGCCAACCGCTACGGCGAGTGGGACTTCTCGAAGGCGGGCTTCCAGAACGCCGAGCCCGTGGTCTTCGCCGCGAGGAAGCTCTCCAAGGGGGAGGTCTCCGAGTTCATCCCGCTCGGCTTCGGGCGCGGGCTTCTCGTCGTCTGCAACGACCGCAGGAGCGGCGACGCCGCCGAGCTTCTGCGCGGCGAGAGGTTCGCGAAGCGCGTCTCCGCCGGGATGCAGTCCGCCGAGATCCTCGAGAACTGGCTCGAGAGCAATCTTGTTGCCCTCGGCTTCAAGGAGCGTAGCGGAGACAGGCGCGAATGACGGTTGAGTTCAAGAGGGTCCATCCCGACGCGGTCCTGCCTGGCTACGCAAAGCCCGGCGACGCTGGGATGGACCTGAGGAGCGTGGACGAGCTGTCCGTGCCGCCGCGCGGCAGGGCGCTCGTCCGCACCGGCCTCGTCATGGCCCTCCCGCCCGGCTACGAGGCGCAGGTGCGCCCCAGGTCGGGGCTCGCGCTCAAGAGCGGGATAACCGTCCTCAACACGCCCGGCACGATAGACTCCGGCTACCGCGGAGAGGTGGGCGTGATTCTCTTCAACACGACGGACGAGCCTTTCGCCGTCCGCAAGGGCGACAGGATCGCCCAGCTTGTCGTCGCCGCCGTCGTCGAGGCGCAGGTGGCCGAGGTCGCCGAGCTTGGCGAGACGGAGCGCGGCGCCGGCGGCTTCGGCTCGACTGGCGTTTGATTCGCCGGCAGGAGGTCTGCAAGTGGTTCTTCCAGTTGTCAAGTATGGCGACAAGGTCCTCCGCGAGAAGGCGAAGGACGTAGGCGTGATAACCGACGAGCTGCGCCAGCTCGCGCAGGACATGATCGACACCATGCACAAGTCCAAGGGCGTCGGCCTCGCCGCCGAGCAGGTCGGCCGCCTGGAGAAGGTGTGCGTCATAGACATACCCAAGGGCTGTGACGAAGTGGACGACGAGCTTTTCAACGCCCCGATCCCCATGCCGCTTGTCATGTTCAACCCCGTAGTCGTGGCCAGGGAGGGCTCCTGCCGCGAGAAGGAGGGCTGCCTCAGCTTCCCGGGCATCGGCGGCTCCATCACGAGGGCCACCCAGGTCACGTGCCAGTACGTCGACGCGGATGGGCGCGCCCAGATGATCACCGCGCGAGGCTATCTCGCCAGGGCGATACAGCACGAGACGGACCACCTCAACGGCGTCCTCTACGTCGACCACATGACCGCGATTGAGCGGCTTTCATTTTCCGGCAAGCTGAAGAAGCTTGCCAAGGCAAACGGAGGCGTCCGCTAGACGCATCGCTCCCACGCCATGAAGATCCTAGTTCTCAACGGGCCGAACCTCAACCTCCTAGGGCTTCGCGAGCCCGAATTGTACGGAAGCAGGACGTATCCAGACCTGGTCGAATTCTGCCGGGGGGCGGCGTCCGCCGCCGGCGCCGAGGCTGAAGTCCGCCAGACGAACCACGAAGGCGTTCTCGTCGACTGGATACAGCAGGCGCGGGGCGTCTTCGACGCGATAGTCCTGAACGCCGCCGCCTACACCCACACGTCCGTCGCCATCCTCGACGCCATCAAGGCCGTCAGGATCCCGGTCGCCGAGGTGCACCTCACCGAACCGAAGGAGCGGGAGCCGTTCCGGCGCGTCTCCTACGTCGGCATGGCCGCGGAGGCCGTGTTCTCCGGACGCGGCTTTGATTCATACGCCGACGCAATCCGCCATTTCGCCGCGAAGGGGGCATGAGGGAATGCCGCTCTATGTCTACGAGGCCAGGGACCCGAAGAGGTCCTGCGGCAAGTGCAAGGACGGCTTCGAAATCGTCCAGAAGCTCTCCGACCCGAAGCTGGAGACGTGCCCGGACTGCGGGGCGCCGATTGTCAAGGTGATCGGCACGCCCGGGATCGGACACTCCCGCACCGACCTCCACTACCGCGCGAAGCGGGCCGGCTTCCACACGCTCAAGCGTGTCGGCAAGGGCGAATACGAGAAGATGTACTGACAAGGAGGATGCAGAAATGAGGGATCTTGTAATCGGCGGGAGGAAGTTCACCAACCGCTTTTTCCTGGGCACGGGTAAGTTCGCATCGCGCGACGTCATGGAAAGGGCGCTCGCCGCGTCCGAAACTGAGCTCGTCACAGCCGCGCTCACGCGCGTCCACGAGGGCGACGCCGCGCATGACGACATACTCTCCGTCATCGACCGCTCGAAGGTCGAGGTAATGCTCAACACGTCGGGCGCCAGGAACGCCGACGAGGCCGTGAGGATCGCGAAGATCGGCAAGGCCGCCGGCTTCAACTGGGTGAAGCTCGAGATCCACCCAGACGCACGCTATCTCCTCCCCGACCCCGTCGAGACGCTGAAGGCCGTCGAGGAATGCGCGAAACTGGGGATGGTGGTCCTGCCGTATATCAACGCCGACCCCGTCCTCGCGCGCCACTGCGAGGACGCCGGCGCGGCGGCGGTCATGCCGCTCGGCTCGCCGATAGGCTCCAACAGGGGTATCAGGACCCGCGACATGATCGAGATCATCGTCGAGCAGTGCAGGGTGCCGGTCGTCGTGGACGCCGGGATCGGCCTTCCGTCCCATGCCGCGGAGGCGATAGAGCTGGGTGCGGACGCCGTCCTCGCCAACACAGCCGTCGCCGCCGCAGGCGACCCCGTGGCGATGGCCGAGGCGTTCAAGCTCGCCGTCCGCGGCGCGGAACTCGCCGTCGCGGCGCATCCGCCGTCCGTCCGCGCCACCGCCTCCGCCACCAGCCCGATGGACATCTTCAAGTAGCCGTTGCCCACTCCCCCAGGGCTTCCCGATTCGATTCACTTGATTGTACAACTTTCCACTTCCTCTTTGGTTGTTGGATAGGTTGTATATTGACTGAGATTTTGGTATAATATCGCGCAGAGAGCGAATGACTGATGAGAGGTAAATCGACAGATAGCGTCCTTGCGCGTGACATTCTGGAATGGAACGTTCCAGAAGAGGTGCTTGCGGTTCTGCTGAAGGACCGCTCGACGGGCCGCAATCTCATCTGGGCGACGGATGACTACGCCGCACGCGGCAAGGTCATGGACTGGAACGCAGGCGAGCCAGTCGAATTCAGGGCGATTGCAGAAAACGGAGGCGGACATGGGTAATAAGCACAAAACGCAGGTTGCTGTTTATAATGCGGAGGCGACGCATGGATCAATGCCGAGTGATTTTGTGTCGGCGGTAAAGGACATTAAGCTTGCGATTCTGCAGGCTAGGGCAAATGCCGCTCGTCTCGCAAACGCCGAGGCGTTGAAGCTCTACTTTTTTGTTGGCGGATACATTTCAAAGAAGACTCGCAACGCGAAATGGGGCAGTGGCGCTATAGATGCGCTCTCCAATCAGTTGCAAGTAGAATTGCCGGGGTTGCGTGGGTTCTCTGCGATGAGCATGAAGTATATGCGTCTGTTTTTCGAGGCGTGGGCTGGGACGCCTGAAATTCGGCACTTGGCAAGTGTCGAATTTGGGAATTCGGCATTTCGACACTTGTCAAGTGGCGAAATTCGACAGTTGTCAACTGCCGAATTTCATTACTTGCCAAGTAAGGAATTCGACGGCGCCAAGAATCGTCAGATGGCGTCTGACGATTTTCGACCAACGGCATTGGGCGAATTGGATAAGGATGATCTTGCCGCATTCTTTTCAATAGGATTTACGCATCACCGCGAGATTATCCGTTTCTGCAAAGATTTCGACGAACGCCTCTACTATATCCGGGAGTGCGCTAAAGGGATGTGGTCTGTCGAGCAGCTGCAACATCATCTTCGCGCCGACGACTATCATCACATCGGCGCGTTGCCGAACAACTTCGAAAAGACGCTTTCGCCGATGGCTTTGGCGTCAAGGGCGGTACGCTCGTTCCGCGACGAATACTTGCTGGAACTGGTGAATCTCGACAATGTGGATGCAAGAGGCGATCAGGATGTGGACGAGCGCGTTCTGTCGAAGGCGCTTGTTGCGGATGTCGAAAAGACAATACAGGCATTGGGCGGTGACGACTTCTGTTTCATGGGACGTGAGAAACGGCTTGTGTTTGAAGACGAGGAGTTCTTCATCGATCTTCTTTTCTACCACCGAGGACTCCGCGCTCTCGTCGCTGTCGAGTTGAAGATGGGAAAATTCCGTCCGTCATATCTTGGACAGCTGAACTTCTACCTTTCGGCGCTCGACAAGATTGTGAAGAGGGCTGACGAGAATCAATCGATCGGGCTGCTTCTCTGCGAAGAGATGAAGAAGCCTGTAGTTCAGCTCGCTGTGCAGGATGTTTCCAAGCCGATAGGCGTCGCGACATACAAAACCCTCAAGTCTATTCCCCAGCCGTACAAGACGCTCGCGCCGGTCATCGAGGGCGTGAAGCGCGTCATGGCGAACGCACGGGCCGAATCCGAGTCGAAGCCGAAAAAGAAGTCTGCGCCTCGCAAGACCTCGAAAGGAGGCAAGTGATGTCATATCATCAGCTATTGGGAGGTCGTTTGATGGTTGAGTTTTTGGTATACTATTGCTCAGAGAGCGAATGACGAATGAGAGGTAAATCGACAGATAGCGCATTAAAGCGCGACATACTGGAATGGAACGTTCCAGAAGAGGTGCTTGCGGTCCTGCTGAAGGACCGCTCGACGGGCCGCAATCTCATCTGGGCGACGGGGACGGGCGAGAAGGAGAACTTCAAAAATGGGATCTGAGGCAAAGACAATCAAAGCGGTGACGGAATATGTTGCCGAGGTGGCGCGGCTGGCGAAAACTGGCAAGGCGACTGAGCACACGTTTCGCGGCGCGTTGGCCGCGCTCATTGATGCGCTCGCTCCGGGGCTTAAGGCCGTGAACGAGCCGAAACGCTCCGACTGCGGCGCTCCAGATTACATTGTCCAGAATAAGACGGGCCTTGGTGTTTTCTACGTCGAGGCGAAGGACTTGGGCGACGACGATCTCGACGGCAAAAAGCGCACCGGACACAAGGAGCAGTTCGACCGCTACAAAGCCGCGCTTGATACGATCGTCTTTACCGATTACCTCGACTTCCACCTCTATCGCCACGGACAGTTCGCCAACTCGGTCAGAATCGCGGATTGGGATGGAGAGGGCAAGGTCTCTGGCAGGCCTGCGGCATACGCAGACTTCGCCGCGTTTGTAGCCGATGCCGCCGCCGGCGACCCCCAGAAGATAGACAGCGCCAAGCGTCTCGCCGAATTGATGGCGGGAAAGGCTCGTCTCCTTCAGCGCAACGCAGAGGAGTATCTTACTCCTCTCTCTAAGGCATACGATGACGCGCCCGACGGAGCAAAGCCGCCTGTAACGCCGATTCTCGAGCTTCTGCTTGGTCTGCGCGACGTGCTGATGCCCGATGTCGGCGCGGACGAGTTCTCCGACATCTTCGCCCAGACCCTCACCTACGGCATGTTCGCCGCACGGCTCAACGACCCGACGCCAGAGGACTTTTCGCGCTACGAGGCAATGGCGCTCATTCCCAAGACAAACCCGTTCCTCAAGCAGCTCTTCCAGTATGTCGCCAACAACCTTGAAGACGAGCTGGAGTGGATGGTGGACGATCTCGCCGATCTCTTTCGCTCCGCCGATGTCGCAAAGATCGTGCGCGGCTACGGGCGAGCCGGCGCAGATCCGATGATTCACTTCTACGAAGACTTCCTCGCCGCATACGACGCGGGGCTCCGGAAAGACCGCGGAGTGTGGTATACACCGATTCAGGTCGTGAAGTTCATCGTCGGCGCGGCGGATTGGGCGCTTCGCACACGCTTTGGTTTGCCCGACGGACTCGCCGACCGCTCGAAGGTCGAGATCGAGCGAGAGGAAGTTGCGCCCCACGGAAAGCGCATGGCGCACAAGGTGAAAAAGACCGTCCACCGCGTTCAGCTTCTTGATCCCGCGACTGGAACAGGCACATTCATCGCGGAGTCAATTCGCCAGATATTCGAGAAGTTCAAGGGCAACGAGGGAATGTGGCCCGGCTACGTCGAAAGCGACCTTCTACCGCGCCTCAATGGCTTTGAGCTTTTGATGGCGTCTTACACGATGGCGCACATCAAGATCGACTTTGCGCTGCGCGAGACAGGTGCCGCGCCATCCGGCAAAGAACGTTTCCGCGTGTTTCTCACCGACTCGCTCTCCGATTGGCACAAGGAACTTCCGGGCGGACTCTTCGCCTCTGCCCTCGCCCCAGAGCAGCAGGGCGCGGACGAGGTGAAGCGCGACACGCCCGTCATGGTCGTCATGGGCAATCCGCCATACAATGTTTCCTCGTCTAACAAGAGCGGCTGGATAGAAAAACTCATGGCCGACTACAAGGCGAATCTCAACGAACGCAACATACAACCGCTTTCTGACGATTACATAAAGTTCGTTAGATTGGGACATCACTATGTTGAGAAGAATGGAGAAGGAATCCTTGCCTATATCACAAACAACTCTTTTCTCGATGGCTTGATTCATCGTGAAATGCGGCGTCGCTTGTTGGGGACATTCGATGAGATATACGTATTGAATCTTCACGGCAATTCTCGCAAGAAAGAAACCGCGCCAGACGGATCGAAGGACGAGAATGTCTTCAATATCATGCAGGGTGTGGCTATTACGCTGTTCGTGAAGAAGGGTGGTTTAGCCATAAAGAGCGCAAAGGGCGCAAAGGTTTTTTATGCCGATATATGGGGCAAGAGAAAGGATAAACTTGTTGCGCTTGATTCCGCAACGATGGAGAGTGTGGCATGGAAAGAACTCCAGCTTGCAGAACCGTACTATTTCTTTGTCCCGAAAGATTTTGCTCTTGAAGAAGAATATCATAAAGGGTTTTCTGTTTCAGAACTGATACCACACTACTCTTCAGGAATACAATCTGGCCGCGACAGTTTGTTCATTGATGATAATGAAGCTGATTTAGCAGATAGAATGAGTATATTGCTGTCAGGAGAATATAGTGCATCTTTTGCATCAAGATATAATGTGTGTGATTCGAGCAGTTATCCGTTGTTGAAGAAATTGGCCGCTACAGTATATAGCAACAGATCAATCAGAAGGATTAAATACAGGTTGTTCGATGAACGTAATATTTACTATGGCAATGAGCTAATAAAGCGACCTTTTTGGGACGTGATGCGGCACATGTTGAACGATAACTTGGCTATATGTTTGAGTAGGCAGTCTACAAGCGAGTGGGCACATGTCTTTGTTGTCGACAAAGTGGCTGACATGAACTTCATTTCTCTCGCCTCGCGAGAAGCCAACTATGTCTTTCCTCTCTACCTCTACGAAGAGACCATGGGGAAGGTGGAGAAGCGGGCGAATCTCGACAAAGATATCGTTGCGAAGATCGCGACAGCGGTCGGCGATGGAACGCCGACCCTACCTCCATGTTCTACACGTTCTACACGGCTAAACAATCCCCCATCCCCCGAAGACATCTTCGACTACATCTACGGCGTCCTTCACTCGCCCGACTACCGCGCGAAGTTCAAGGAGTTCCTGAAGGTTGATTTCCCGCGCATACCGTACCCGAAGGACGCGGCGGAGTTCTTGCGATTCCGCGATGCAGGGCGCGAGTTGCGCATGGCGCATCTCATGAAAGACGCCGAGCCGACGCTCTCAGAGACGCGCGCGAGGTTCCCTGTCGCCGGAGATAACACCGTTGACAAGGTTGAATGGGAAGACGGGCGCGTCTATATCAACGCGACGCAGTATTTCGACAATGTGCCTGTCGAGGTGTGGGAGCAGCCCATCGGCGGCTATCGTCCTGCGGAGAAGTGGCTCAAGGACCGCAAAGGACGCGCCTTAACCCAAGACGACCTCAAGCACTACCAGCGCATAATCCTTGCCCTAGCCAAAACACGCGAGATCATGAATGGACTGGGGAAGTGAAAGTATGATTGAAGTGAAGAATGAAATAGTGGTCTATCAGCCGAATGAAACCATCCGGCTTGAAGTACGACTTGAAAACGAGACCGTGTGGTTGACGCAGGAGCAGATCGCCAATCTCTTTGGTACGAAAAGACCGGCGATCACAAAGCACCTCGCTAATATCTACAAGAGCGGCGAATTGGAGCGGGAGGGCACATGTTCCATTTTGGAACACATGGGTAACGACGGCAAGCAGTCATACCGTACCATGTTCTATAACCTTGATGCCATTCTGTCTGTCGGATATCGCGTCAACAGCCGCAATGCAACATTGTTCCGTCGCTGGGCCACACAAGTCCTGAAGTCTTATCTTCTCAAGGGTTATGCAATCAATACACGACTAGCCCAGCTTGAAGACAAAGTTGACCGGCGCTTTGCCAAACACGATGATCGCCTCGCCACTCTTGAACAGAAGGTCGATTTCTTCGTGCAGACCTCGTTGCCGCCGATGCAGGGCGTGTTCTACGACGGACAGGTGTTTGACGCGAAGGTGTTCGCAGCGAAGCACATCTTGAGCGCGAAGAAGTCCATCCTTCTCATAGACAGCTGGGTTGATGTCGTGACGCTGGAACTGCTGGCGAAAAAGGCAAAGGGCGTGACGGTTGAGATTGTTGCATCGCCCAGAGGCAACAAGATTTCGCCGAGCGACATAGCCATGTTCAACAGGCAGTACGGGGGATTGTCTGTGCGCACAAGCAAGAACTTTCACGACAGATTCCTCATCATTGACGACAAGGTGCTGTATCTTATCGGTGCCTCGCTGAAAGACCTCGGCTGGAAATGCTTCGCCTTCACAAAACTTGCCGCCGCTGAAATCCCCAATTTGAAAGCGAGGGTGTGAAATGCAGTTCTATTCCAAATACGGCATCGCCAAGTCCGAGCAGAAGTTCATCGAATCCATGATCAAGCCGATGGAGTGATTGTCCACAAACTTATAACAAGAAAAGCAAGTAATTGAAAGGATAGGAGGTAAGCATGGCCCCAACAGTATTCATCAGCTCTACGATAGAAGATTTGCATCATGTACGTGATGCAATTCGGGAAACAGTGTCTGAACTTGGCTATCAGCCAATTATGAGTGAACATGGCGGCGTCGGTTATATGAACGAGACTGCAGCAGATGTAGCTTGCTATCAAACTGTCAAAGAATGTCAGTTGATGATTCTGATTATTGGAAAACGATACGGGTCAAAAACACATGATTCAGGATTGGTCAGTGTCACTGAACATGAGTATGATACATGTATGGAACACAAGCCTAGGCTGATTACATTTGTGGATGGAGAAGTTTTAAATTATAAACGTGTATTTGATTGTAGTCCGAAAGCTAGGGATGTAAATTATCCTGGTATGGATAATGCTACTGCTACATTTGCATTTATAAATAAGGTCAGGAATGAATCGGTACGTAATGCAATTATTCCATTCTCCTCTGTTTCCGATGTTAGGTCGCAACTAAAACAACAGTTGGCGGCATTGTTTCATGATCTACTTGATGAGCACGCAAATCCGGCAAAATCTGCATTGGATGAAATAATGGTTGAAGTCAAGACGATTCGTGACGCATTGTCTAAAGACTCAATACCTGACATGCGTTTTCTAACGGTGTTTAAGTTTTTGCTAGATGATCAGAATCAGGAATTTAGGCAATTCCTCAAAGTTACCATAGCGGATGTCGAGAATGCAATACCGCTTATATATGATGCGGATGACTTCGATAGTTTTGTAAAGAAAGCAAATATGGTAATAGAGATTTCTGATGTGCAGGATTGTTTTTCCGCATTTAGAAGCAAACGAAATCTGATACACGGATCATCCTTTGCCCCATCCCGATTCTTTTGGGGGACACTAAATGAAAAACCTGCTATATGCAGTTACGCAATAGACAGCGATGGAAACATAATGATGAATGCTCAAACTCATGAATTCTTCATCAAAATTTATGCCGATTTGAAAAAGCGGCTATCTCTGATAGTAGATAATAAAAGCCAGAATGCTAATAATAGATCCAGCACGGCGTCAAATGTGAGTACGCCGAAGCTATGCAAAAGGTCGTCGAATCCATAATCAAGTTGTTGGTATAAAGTTTTCATGAAAGGATAATAACAATGAAACCGATTCCAATTTCACCTAAACAGGATTTCCTTGATAGAGTTGGAACTGCTGCACCAATTAAGGCTGTTTCAGAATTGATATGGAATGGCCTAGATGCAAAAGCCAATTGTGTTGAGGTTTCATACAAGTTTAATGGGTGTGATGTATTAGATGAAATCACTGTTAAAGATGACGGAGTGGGAATTGACGCCAGTAACGTTGAGATTTTATTTGGCGGTATTGGAGAATCGTGGAAACGAACGCAGGATCGGTTTGGTGGTAGGACATTACATGGAAAGAAAGGTGAAGGTCGGTTTAAGGCGTTTTCTCTTGGAGATTTTGTGGAGTGGCGAACAACTTATAAGGCTGAGTCGTATAAAAAGTTCATTATAAAAGGTCTTGGGCATCCATGTTCTTTTTCATATTCTGATATTGAGGATTCTTCCGGTCCTTCTCAGACAGAAGTTGTGATCTCAAATTTGAAAGATAAAGGACTTGGATCGCTAACAGCGTCTAATGCATTACAGGAGTTTGCGAGGATATTTGCGTTATATCTCAGTAAGAATCCAACTATACAGTTGATAATTAATGGGCAGAGAATAATTCCATCGGATTACTGTCGCCCTGTTGTCGTTCAATCTCTGCAACCTATAAAAACGAAGAATGGTAAAACTTATGATGTAATCTTGGAAATCCTTGACTGGAGCCAACCTATAGAACGTGAAATTAGTTTGTGTGATTCATCGGGTATTGAACTGCATGCAGTGGATGCGCGACTTAGGGCTAAGGGATTGAATTTTACTGTTCAGTTGAAAAGTGATTATTTCGCGGAATTAGCTAATGATAATCTTCTGATACTTGAAGACCTTGAGCCTAGTGTAAATTCACTTATTGAGGAAGCACGTGAATACGCACGTGGATACGTAAGGACAAAAAAGGCGGAAGAGCAAGCAAATATAGTCTCCCAGTGGAAAGAAGAAGATATTTATCCTTATAAAGATAAAGCTGATTTGTCGCCTGTGGAGCGCGCTGAACGACAAGTATTTGATATCATTGGCGTTAATGTAGAAGATTATTTGCCAGCATTTGAGGATGCCGACAAGAAACAAAAAAAGTTTACGTTTAGATTGTTGGCGCAGGCTATTACGAATAATCCAGAGTCACTACAAACTATTATTACTGATGTTTTAGGTTTAAAAAAGGAGGCGCAAGATGAACTTGCCGATCTATTAAAGAAGACAGACCTTGCTAATGTCATAAAATCTGCTAAGACAGTAGCAAATAGATTGGATTTTCTAGTAGGATTAAAGAACCTTCTGTTTGATAAAGAAACCAAGAATTCCTTGCTGGAGCGAGATCAACTTCATAAAATTCTTGAGAGGGAAGCATGGCTTTTTGATGAGAACTTTACATTGACGGTATCTGAAGCTACATTGGAAGATGTCCTTAAACTGCATCTTGATAAGTTAGGACGGCGAGCAGATGATGATAGAGATGTACGGCGAGAAGATGGTGGACGTGGACGTGTGGATTTGATGTTTAGCTTGTCTAATAAGCCGAGAATTGGACAAACCGATCATTTGATTGTTGAATTGAAACGACCTTCTAAAAAGATTGATATTGAGGTGCTGAATCAAATTCAGAGTTATGCCTTTGCGGTTGCTGATGATCCGCGATTTGACAAGGCTTCAACCCATTGGAAATTTATTGTTGTTTCTGATGGACTTGATTCATATGCCGAGAAACAGGCACACCAGAAAGATCGTCCAGTTGGACAGGTTTTTGTTGATGACGATAACAGAATCGAAGTATGGGCTCTGGAATGGTCGAGTGTTATTCATGACGCAGAGGCGCGACTGCAATTCATTAATCAAACTTTGAGTTATAATGCAGATCGTGAATCTGCCAAGGCGTATCTAACAAGTAAATACGAACAATTTATTCCGAAGACTCCGACGAAAATGCAAGTCGGGAAGAAAGCGAGGGGCAATGGCGAGATTGAACAAGTGACAATGATAACAGAACAATCGAGGTGAATGATGTTAATTGACATTCCCAAAAATTACAAGCGTACTCGTAGTGGATTAGCAGATCCAATCCGGTATTTAACAGGGCGAGAAGGCAAGTCATTCCTGCTTTGGAAGCAGCTCCACCTTAAGTCCCATTTGTTGGATCATTGCGAGACATTTATAGATAGAACAACTAAAGAAAGAATCTTTGTTTCGCATACGTACGTAGAGAATCCTGAATTGCTGGATGAAATGAGTGTAGTCTTGAATGTCTGTGGGGTTGACATGGTTTGGTTTCAAGATTCATGGTATCATCCGAACACCTGTCGTATTGAATTGCGCAATGCCAAGATTCGAAATGCTATTGTCAATGGTGAAAGTCGAAAAGTCCTGAGACGGGGGTGTCGTCCAGTCCTTGTGGGGTAACAATCAATGACTTAACAGAGAGGAATATGCGACATGAATCAAGAACCGAAATTCAAGCCAAAAGTAGGCTATGTGTATGTAGTCACCAACGAATGCCTAAAGCTTGTAAAGGCGAAGGGTGTTTTTAGGGGTAAGATGGTTGAGGCTGTGAAGATTGGCAATGCGAAGGATTTTACGAGTCGTCTGGGATCACTGAATACGGCGGTCTATGAAAATTTTGATTTTCATTTAGGCATAAAGACTGATGATGTGGTTGGATTGGAAGGTCTTATTCACACGGCCTTGCAGGATTATAGGATTTATACTAGAGACGGTGACGAGACGGAATTCTTTGCATGTCCTTTGGATGAGGTTATTGCCAGAATCAAGAACCTTATCGCGCGAGGCCATAAGATGGATGTTGAAGAATACAAGGGCGGCAAGGTGGTTGGACGTTCGGGCGCAAAGATTCGCGCTAATATCAAGCGACATGAAGCGGCTAAGGCGAAAGTTGTGAAGCCGACACGCAAAAACACAGGGAAGGCAAAGGCGTTTTCGTTCGCAGAAGTCAAAATTCCTAATGGTACAAAGCTTGTGTTTGTTCCGACTGGCGCAGAAGTCACGGTCGCAGGCGATAAGAAGATCGAATACAAAGGCATCCAATATTCGCTGTCTGGTTACTGTAAATATTTCATGCCTCAGAAGAAAGCTTCTGGCGCATATCAAGGCCCAAAGTATTTCTCCTATAAGGGCAAGTCGCTTTTGGAAATCCGTAACGAACACACTCCGTCTTGTGGCATTGAGGAACGCTGGGAGGGGAAGACGCAACTTGCAAAACTGATTGCACGGCGCGGTGGCAACGAGGGCGCATTTGGTGGAATCCTTCACTTCTTTAGCCGGATGAGGCCTTGTGTCAAGACAAGCAAGTGGCGGGAGTTGCTTGAGTCCGCCGGAATTAAATTTGATACTAAAGACTATGTGATCAATTGGGCTGTAGCGAAGAATCCCCTTTGATTAGCGATATCTAAAAGTTGACAGAAGTGCTATGGCGATGCCGCAGAGAGACGATACGATAGAGGCGATCAAGCGACTTGACGCGTTGCTTGAGTATGCCGTCATGCATGGAGACGCGGAAGAGGCCGCACGTCTCCGCGAGGAGCTGCGCAAGTTGACGGATGAAGTTTGACAGTTGATGGTGGCAGTATGGTATAATCTGGCGAAGAGGAACGGCAATGAAGAAGGAAACACAGACGATAGAGTTCAAGCAGTCGTGGCACGACGAGTATCTTGAGTGGATTTGCGGGTATGCGAACGCATACGGCGGGACGCTCTACATTGGACGTACCGATGACGGCGCGCCCATTGGCGTTGCCAAGGCCAAGTCGCTCATGGAGTCTATTCCGTGCAAGATTACCGACACGATGGGAATCATCGCCGATGTGAATCTGCTGAATGAGGATGGCAAGGACGCCATCGAGATCAAGGTCGAGAAGTATCCGTCCCTCATCAGCTACCATGGCAAGTACTTCTATCGTTCCGGCACGACGATGCGGACGATTTCCGGGAAAGAACTTGATCGGCTTCTGCTCAAACAGCATGGTAAGACATGGGATGCCGTACCAATGCACAAGCTGAAAGCACGCGACCTGGACTCCGGTGCGATACGGTTCTTCAAGGACGAAGCAGTCCGGCACAACCGCCTTTCCCGTAAAGAGTTGAATGTGTCGCGCGAGATACTGATGGAGAATCTTCATCTTGTTGACGATGATGGGCTCTTGGCCAGGGCCGCTATGATGGCGTTCCATCGCGATCCCGAAAAATGGGTGACAGGGGCGTATGTGAAGATCGGGTATTTTGAGGACTCGGACTCTGACTTACGCTATCAGGATGAGGTTCACGGTCCGCTGATCCAACAGGCTGACAAGGTGGTTGATCTTGTTTACACGAAGTACTTGAAAGCGCTTATCACATACAAAGGCATCCACCGTGTCGAGCAATACATGTTCCATCCCGATGCATTTCGCGAAATCGTGTTGAACGCCATAGTACACAAGGACTATTCAGGCGGCAATCCGGTACAGATAAGCGTCTATCCTGACAGGATATATGTATGGAACGATGGAACATTCCCGCCGGAACTGAATACTGCGGCTAAACTGTTCGGAAAACATTCATCGAAGCCATACAATCCTGGTCTTGCAGGAGTGTTTTTCAAGTGTGGCCTTATTGAAGCATGGGGGCGAGGATTCGACAAGATCACGGCAGGATGCAAAGAGTACGGTGGACCGCGCCCAAGTTATAAGATAGGTGAAAGCGGTGTTATGGTGCTGTGCAAGGCGTGCCCCGCATATCTGGAATTGAAAAACGCAGGAATTGAACAGCTACCGCATACTACCCAAACAACTACCCAAAGCACTACCCAGACAACTGCCCAAAAGATTTTGGCGATAATCAAGTCGAATCCAAATGTCTCTAGGTCTGCTTTGTCACGGGAAATCGGATTGTCGTCAGACGGAATCAAGTGGCATCTCCAAAAGCTGAAGGAAGGTAATGCAATCCGGCGCGTTGGCCCCAAATACGGAGGCCATTGGGAAGTCGTTGAATGATGGATGGACAGCCCCCATTGGTGGAGTAGAAATGGTGGAGTAGAGACTATGGCGATGCCGCAGAGAGACGATACGATTGAGGCGATCAAGCGACGAGCGGCGGAGAAGAAGGCCGTTGAGGGAAAGAAGAGGGCCGAGGCGCGTGCCCGCGCCGCGTATCGGCGGAAGCAATGGCAGGGTGCGAGGTGCGGATCGAAACGCTTTCCGCCGACCAGCAGGAGCCGGCGAGGAAGGAAAGGGAGAAAGTCCTGCACCCGTTCGAGCGGGTATGCATAAATCAATAAATCCATATTGATGTGCCGAATCAAATATGATATAATTAGCGCCATGAGAACAACACTAGACATCCCGGATACGATGTATCGACGCATTAAGACGCGGACGGCCCAGGAGGGCAGTACCGTTCGCGCCATTACGTTGGTTCTTTATTCGCAGTGGCTTGGAGACGAGCCCCGTACCGAGGCCACACGGCAGAGAAAGGGTAGGAGGCCAAAGACCCCATCATGGTTTGGAAGCGTCAAGGTCGATCCGAATCTGCCGCACGACATGGCATCCATTCGTGAAAGCATCGCCCGCCGGCACGGAGAATAAGCCATGACATTTGGGTTGGATACATCCGTGGTGCTGCGGCTTCTTACTGGACAGCCACAGGAGCTTGCTGCCCATACACTTGCTCGTTACCAAGAAGGAATTGCCAACGGGGATTCCTTTTATGTGAGTGATGTTGTCGCGTCCGAGGCGTACTATGCGATTCAGCATCATTACGGCAAGTCCAAGGAAGAGGCACTGTCGGCGCTGAAGGATTTCTCGTCTGGGGAAGGGATTTCGTTTTCGCAGAATTTTGCCGTGTCGATCAACACGCCGAACATCCATAAGGTGAATCCTGGATTTGTTGATCGGATGCTTGCTTCTGGCTATAGGGAACAGGGACAAATTACGCTTTCGTGTGAAAAGTCGTTCAGGCGCCTTGCGGGTACAGAGGTGATTTTATAAGAAAGGATGATACCATTATGCCAGAGAAGGCCACACGCGCATCGTCGCCAATCTGGAAGAAATCCTGCCGCTGTGCGAGCGGCTGAAGTGATTGGTTGCAATGCGTAAACGAGAAAGGGCGCAACAAATGAGGATATTAGGACTAATCTTCGTGGCCATTGCCATTTCGGGATGCCGCAATGTAGGCGTATTCGAAGTGCCAGGGTGCATTGAGAAAGTTGGTGATGTTTATTACGGCTATAGCGGTGAAAGCAATGAATGCTACATCGTTCAATACAGGCTTACTGCAGAAGACTCGCTCAAGCAAGATCGCCTCCACCAGGATTTCTTTTTCACTAATTTTGTCGTAAACGCCAATCTTCTGTGGACGCTGGAAACGAACCTCGTGGCATTTGCGAGATGCGATGGCGAAGTCGAAATCGTCAAAGGCGCTATGATGGACCCAGAAAAGCCCGCCGAACGCGACGAAACTGGGAAGAGGCGTCCGGCAGGGTATTTTGCAGCTGTCTATTCCCCCAGATCGCCCGAAAAGGCTTGTGCATTCTTCATCCCCGCCGAAGGTGCGGCAGAACCGCTGGCCACATATGCTTATCACCTTGGCAGTCTTGACAACTACGGCATAAAGGCATTTCCAGATCTTGTGTCCCGGGATGAAATCAAGAATGTCTTTTCCGTCGCCGATTGGGGGTGGGCATGCTACGAGGATTCGCAGGTCAACCGACGCGACATAGTCGATCCAGACACCGGGATGCCGATTATGTCCATCCTTGGTACGGATACACGTTTCGTGACCGAAGAGGAAGCCGAAGAGGTTGACCATAGGGAATATGCCATCTTGAAAATAACGATAACGAAGCCGGTGTCCATGTACTCTAAAGACGGAAGGATCAAATATTCTTCAGGCTTTAAAGGTTCCTATGAGCGGCAGGCCTACGAAAAAGGGCCTGACGCAGGCCCCTACTGGCTTTCGCTTGACGGCGAGTATATGCGCGCGCATCTTCCGGTATGCGCTAAGTTCGAGAAGGGCCGTGGCCGCCATTGCCAGCCAGACGAAGGCATTTCTTTCGACGTTTGCTGCAAACATTCAGAGAAGGACAACAAGTTGTGCCACGATGCGTACACTGCGAAATTAAAGATGCTCGAGCAGACCAAAAAGTATTTTTGCTGGCGGGTGGTCGATGGAAACATAATCTGGGTTATAGGCGAAAACGGCGAAAAGATGAAGGCCAGGATTTACGGAATCGACGCATTGAGGGCGGACAATCCATATAGCGACAAGTCGGTGGACAGGTTGGCGGAACTGGCGTTGGGGAAATATGTGTTTCTTGAGGAGATGCCGCGAGGACGGCATTACGACAGACAGTTTCTGATTCGTTTAGGCACAGGAGATGAAAAAAAGGACCTCGCCCTGCAACTCATAAAAGATGGTGCGGTCGTTGCTTGCACATTAAGCGGACGTTACGATTATCTCAAGGCAGAACAAGACGCCAAGGCGGCAGGGTCTGGCGTTTGGCACGACCAGACGTCATTTAGTGATGCAAAATTGCATTGCAACTCGATTGATGACCCTTGCGACCCAGATCCGATAAAGCACAACGAACGTAGAATCGCAAATCCGATAGTTAGATTCGGGGCCCAAAAGTGACCCCATTTGTTGAGTAGAAATGGTGGAATTCGTGGAAATGTTTCATGAAGGAAAGGATACAAAGATGAAATTGACATCAATGATGGTTGTCTCAATGCTGGCCATGCCAGCTGTCTTCGCCGCGACGAACGAAGCGGACGTCGCCTACTACCAAGTGGTGAAAAACGACACGCTTTGGCGGATTGCAAAAAGTCACGGCATCGGTGTCGATAAGCTGTGCGAACTCAACGGACGAAAGATAGGCGAGCCGGGATGGGATTTGATCAAAGTCGGTATGCGCCTTCACGTCCCGTGTGCAAAGGCGCCGAGCCGAATATCCGACGATGAGGCGGTCGCACTCTATTCCGACGCCCTCTCCGCTGAATTTAGTGAACCTTCGTATGATGATACATGGGTGATTTTCATTGACGTTGACTTTGACGGCGTTCTTGAGGCCGTTGTCGGAAACATCGGCGGTACGGCGCGGTGCAGCACGACGAGCATGTACTGCATCGACAAGGCGACGCGAGAGGTCAGGGAACTTGGTTACGACGAGGGGCGGGAACAAGGCGACATTTTCGGTTACACCTGGAACGACGAGATCGCGCTCCTGAAAGACAGGCGCGACGGCACAAGGGCCTACCTCCTGGGAGGGTACGCGCAAGATAGCTCTCGACAGGATTTCGTCGTAAACGGAACCGGCCTTGCGGTTTTTGCCGGGGGGATCGTAAGGGTTAGGGATGTTGCCGCGATCTACGAGGAGCGCGACGAAAACAATCAGGATACTTATCGGAAGACATTCAAGTTTATGGGGCAGTACGTGTCGGAACAGGAGTACAGGGAAAAGGAGCGGGCGTTTAAGGCGCGTTACGAGAAGGTGCCTCTGCGCATCGGGTTGTGCAAGTTGGAAGGCGAGGGGTACTGCGTTTCGATAGGCGGACAGAAGGCTTTTCAGCGCAGAGGCATGACAAAGCAGAATTTGCAGGAGTGTATGTTGGCGTGTTATCGGGCTTTTTCGTGTGGAAACTTGCCAGAATCACGGCGCGTTTCAGCAAAGTCCACTGAGGCGCAGTAGAAGGTCGTGCAAATGGCGATGCCGCAGAGAGACGACATTCCTACGCCGAGGTCTCTTGTCGAGCGCGGACGGCCAGTTGATGTAAATGAAGATTTTTTCACTACCCATTCTTCGTCTTTTTGTGGTATAATCTATCGCATGAAACTTGATCCCGTCAAAATGAAGGACTGGCAGATCGCCGAGGCTGCGGAGGAAAGTCTCCGCAAGGCGTCCGATCTGGCGGCGGAACTTGGTCTCGAACAAGATGAGTGGACGCCCTACGGGGACGTGCTCGCGAAGGTGGACGTCACCAAGGTCCTGAAGCGCGTGGGCGCGGGCCGGCGCGGCAAGTACATCGACGTGACGGCAATTACGCCGACCGCGCTCGGCGAGGGCAAGACAACGACGACGCTCGGCCTCGTCGAGGGCCTCGGACGCCTCGGCAAGAAGGTCGTCGGATGCGTCCGCCAGCCCTCCGGCGGCCCGACGTTCAACATCAAGGGCTCTGCGGCCGGCGGCGGCCTCGCGCAGGTCGTGCCGCTCACCTCGCTCTCTCTCGGGCTCACGGGCGACATCGACGCGATCACGAACGCCAACAACCTCGCGATGGTCGCGCTCAACTCTAGGATGCAGCACGAGCGCAACCACGACGACGCGTGGCTCGCGGAGCGCGGCCTGAAGCGGCTCGACGTGGACCCCGACCGCATCCAGTTCCGCTGGGCGATGGACTTCTGCGCGCAGGGCCTCAGGAACATCGAGATCGGGCGCGGCGGGAGGCTCGACGGCTTCAACTGCCAGTCCGGCTTCTACATCACGGTGGCGTCCGAGGTGATGGCGATCCTCGCGATGAGCGCGGACCTCGCCGACCTCAGGAGGCGGCTCTCGAAGATCGTCGTCGCGTACTCGAAGTCCGGCGCGCCGGTGACGACGGCGGACCTGGAGGTGGACGGCGCGATGTGCGCTCTCCTCGTGAACGCGATCAAGCCGACGCTCATGCAGTCGCTGGAGGGCCAGCCGGTGTTCGTCCACGCGGGGCCTTTCGCGAACATCGCGATAGGGCAGAACTCGGTCGTGGCGGACCGCCTCGCCTGTGCGCTCGGCGACTACGTAGTCACGGAGAGCGGATTCGCCAGCGACATGGGCTACGAGAAGTTCTGGAACATAAAGTGCCGCTGCTCCGGGCTGAAGCCCGACGCGGTTGTACTCGTCGCGACGGTGCGCGCGCTCAAGGCGCACGGCGGCGCGCCCGCGGTGAAGGCGGGGCTTCCGCTCGACCCGGTGTACACCACGGAGAACCTAGACCTGCTGAGGAAGGGCTGCGACAACCTCCTCGCGCACATCGACATCATCCGCCGCTCCGGCATCCAGCCGGTCGTGTGCCTCAACGCGTTCTACACGGACACGCCCGCCGAGCGCGCGCTCCTCCGCGAGGTCGCCGAGGGCGCTGGCGCGAGCTTCGCCGTCTCCGACCACTGGCTCAAGGGCGGCGAGGGGGCGATCGAGCTCGCAGAGGCGGTTGTCGCGGCATGCGACGCGCCCAACAAGTTCGAGTACCTGTGCGATCTCGGCGAGCCGCTGAAGGACCGCATCGAGAAGCAGGTGAAGGAGGTCTACGGCGGCGACGGCGTCGACTACGACCCGGCCGCGCTCGAAAAGCTGGAGGCGTTGCAGGCGGACCCCGAGACGGCACGGCTGCCGGTGTGCGTCGCGAAGACGCAATATTCGCTTTCGCACGACCCGAAGCTCCTTGGGCGGCCGAGGGACTGGCGCATGCCCGTGCGCGACGTCCTCGTCTACAAGGGCGCGGGGCTCGTCGTCCCGGTGGCGGGCGAGATCAAGCTCATGCCCGGGACGAGTGCGTCGCCGGCCTACAGGCGCATTGACGTCGACGTGGAGACCGGCAAGGTGAGAGGGCTCTTCTGATGAAGCGGCAGATTGTCCTCGTGGCCAGCCTGGTGGCGGGCCTACTTGCCGCGTTGATGACGCGGATGTACATCTCGTCGAAGGAGGACTACATCCACGCGCTGAAGACGAAGTTCAACAGGGAGTACGGCGAGATGGAGGCCCTCTGCTTCAACAGGACCGTAGGCGCTGGCGAAGTCATAACCGCCGAGATAATCACGACCTGCAAGACGTACAGGAAGGGCAACGAGGGCGTCGTGCTGACGAAGGAGAACATATCCGACGTCGTCGGGCGCCGCACCGTCGGCTACCACGAGAAGATGATGCCGCTCAGGTGGAACGACCTCGAGGGCGGCGACCTGCGCGAGTCCAGGCTCTCCGAGGACGTCCGCGCGCACTACAGGGCCGTGTCGATAAGCGTCAACGGCCCGGCGTCCGTCTCCGGGATGGTGAGGCCCGGCGACAGCGTGGACGTGATAGGCACGTTCGACTTCCCGGACGACGACGGCAAGATCCGCAGGGGCGACCCGGTGACGTGCACCATCCTCCAGAAGGTCCTGGTCCTGGCGACGGGCTCGGAGACCTCGAAGTCGCGGCCCGCGCCCCGCGGCGGGATGGGCTCGATGCGGCAGCAGCAGGGCTACTCCACGGTGACGCTCTCCGTCACGCCGCGCGAGGCCGAGATGCTGGCGTTCGCCGAGCAGATACGCGGCAGGCTCGTCCTGACGCTCCGCAACCGCAACGACATGGAGACCGAGGAGGAGCTGCCGACGGTCAACTTCACGACGATCCGCAAGGAGATCGAGGACCTGAACCGCGAGCGCAACCCGACGGACAGACGTCGCGCCGCGAAGAAGAAGGAAGGCGCCCTCTAGCCATGCTCACGCTTACCACGCTCATCGGCGGCGTAAGGGACGCCCGCCCACTCTCCGACGGCGTGTGGCTGATCGGACGCAGCGAGATGTGCCGCATCCGCTTCGACTTCCCGGACGTCAGCGAGCGCCACGCGCTCCTGACGGTCAGGGACGACAAGGCGTTCCTCGAGGACCTCCACAGCTCCAACGGCACGTACGTGAACGGCGAGCTCATCGACAGCCCGGTCGAGCTGCGCGGCGACATGATCGTCCAGGTCGGCCCGGGGATGCTCCGGGTCAGCGGGGAAGAGGCGGTCGAGCCCGAGCCCGAACCAGCCGCGGAATCCGCCGGGCATGGGGAGCAGGACGGTTTGGGCGGCGACGACGAACCCGCGCCCGACCCGATGCGCGAGCTGCGCCGGAGCGTGCAGGAGCAGATACAGCGCGAGCTGCTGAAGCGCATGGACATGAAGCGCCTCACGCTCGACGGCGTGGACCGCGAAGGGCTTGAGGACACCGCGAGGAGCAAGATCCGCCAGATCATCGACGAGGTCGTCGCGAAGGGGAGGCTCCCCGACGGCATCGACGCGGTGAGGCTGGAGGACGACGTCTTCAACGAGGCGATGCGCCTCGGCCCGCTGGAGGACCTCCTCGCCGACGACTCCGTCAGCGAGATCATGGTCAACGGCCCGACGAAGGTCTACATCGAGCGCGGCGGCAAGCTTTCCCTTTCGGACTGCCAGTTCACGGACGACGCGAGCGTCCTCTCCGTGATAGAGCGCATTGTCTCCCCGCTGGGCCGCCGCATAGACGAGTCGCAGCCGTATGTCGACGCCAGGCTCGCCGACGGCAGCCGCGTAAACGCCATAATCCCGCCGCTCTCGCTCTCCGGCCCGACGATCACGATTCGAAAGTTCGCGAAGAACGCCCTGACGCCTGACGACTTCATCCGCTTCGGGACGTGGACCCGCAACGCGGCGGAGTTCATGAAGCTCTGCGTCATCCTTCGCAAGAACATCATAGTCGCCGGCGGCACCGGGTCGGGCAAGACGACGCTTCTCAACCTGCTTTCCGGGTACATTCCGCACAACGAGCGCATAATAACCGTCGAGGACGCGGCGGAACTGCGCCTCCAGCAGCCGCACGTCGTCCGCCTCGAGGCGCGCCCGCCGAACATCGAGGGCAAGGGAGCGGTGACGATCCGCGACCTCGTGAAGAACTGCCTTCGAATGCGCCCCGACCGCATAATCGTCGGCGAATGCCGCGGCGGCGAGGCCCTCGACATGCTCCAGGCCATGAACACCGGCCACGACGGATCGCTCACGACCGTCCACGCCAACTCCCCGAGGGACGTCATGTCGCGTCTGGAGACGATGGTGATGATGAGCGGCATGGAGCTTCCGTCGAAGGCCATCCGCGAGCAGGTCGCGAGCGCGGTCGACATCGTCATACACGAGTCGCGCCTCTCCGACGGCTCCAGGAAGGTCGTCGCCATAACCGAGGTGACGGGGCTGGAGGGGAGCCAGATCGTCATGCAGGACCTCTTCACGTTCGTCCAGACCGGCGTGGACGAACACGGCAAGGTCTTGGGCTCGTTCAAGCCGACCGGGGCGATTCCCACGTGGTTCGACACGCTCAAGGGGCGCGGCATATCCGTGGACCCGGCGATGTTCGACCCGGCGAGCGACGCCGATGTGCGCGTGGTCGTAAAGGGCTGACGGGGAGGGCACGATGATCCAGATTGCCGCAATCGCGCTTTTCGCCATGTCGCTTGGGGGAGTCGTCTACTTCATCCTGAGCGGCGTGAAGGTGAAGGCGGGCTGGCAGAAGGGCAACGGGCCTATCGCGCGCTGGCTTGACGAGCGCCGGCGCACGAAGTTCAACGACCAGCTCCCCGAGGCGCTTGCGACGATGTCGAACGCGCTCAGGGCAGGGTTCTCCATCTCGCAGGCGTTCGAGTCCGTCGTAGACCAGGGCGAGAAGCCGATGAGCGAGGAGTTCGCGATCCTCCAGCAGCAGCTGAGGATCGGCATGAGCTTCGAGGACGCCCTGTCGTCAATGTCCGACCGCGTGGGCTCCGAGGACCTCACGCTCGTCACGACCGCGATTCTCATAAGCCGCAAGACGGGCGGGAACGTGACGGAGATATTCGACAAGATCTCGGACACCATCCGCGCCCGCCAGAAGATCGCGCGGAAGGTCCGCACCCTCACCGCACAGGGGCGCATGCAGGGGCTGCTGGTCTCCGCCATGCCGTTCATCCTCGGCATCGCGATGGTTCTGCTGAAGCCCGAGATGATGATCCCGTTCCTCTGCAGCCTGACTGGCGTGGTGTCGGTCGTCGTCGTCCTGCTTCTGATAGCCGTCGGCTGGCTGATCATTCGCAAGATCATCAAGATCGACGTCTAGGCCGGTTTGCCTAGATTGATTTGTCGAACACGATCTCGCCGTTGCGGACGTTGTGGACCGTCACGCGCAGCCTGCCGTCCACGACTCTTCCGTGGATCACCGTCGGATACGACGCCGGGATGCTCTTCTCCATGTGCGGCCCGCCGCCGACCATGTGCGCCCACGGGCGGCCCGCGGCCGGCGGGTCGTAGCGGAACCTGTGCTGGTGCGCCGTTATGACGAGGTTGACGCCTGCCTTCTCGAGGCTCGGTCCCCACAGCTTGGCGCAGCCCCGCTGCCAGGCGGCGAAGTCGGGGGAGTAGTTTTTCGCCTCCGGCGAGAACACGGAGACGTCGCCGGGGTTGAGCGCCGGGTTGGGGTCGAAGAGCGGGATGTGGCAGAACGCCACCTTGAACTTCGCCGTCCTGACGGCGGGGGTCTCCACCGCCTCTGCGAGCCAGCGCGCCTGGAGCTCGCGGTACTCCTTCATCCGGAATATCCCGGCGAAGCGCGGGTCGTCGTCCAGCTTGTCCTCCCCGGTGTCCAGCCCAATGAGCGCGATGTCCCCGAGGCGCTGCACGAAGTTCCTGCCGAGCTCGGCGAACTCGCCGCCGCGCTCGGCGCTCTCGCGGAACATCATCAGGTCCCGCAGGTGCCTGTTGAAGCGCCCGCGGAAGTCGTGGTTGCCGTTTATGAACATGTACGGCGTGTCGGCGGCGTACTCCGGGAAGTCCGGGTGGGTGTGGACGAAGATGTCCATCGCCGTCTCGATGGTCTCGGACGTGTTGGAGGCGTCACCGTTCCAGATGACGGCGGCGGGGGAGAGCTCGCGTACTTTCGCGAGCACGGCGGCGAGGGCGGGCTTGCGGTTGTGGGTGTCGTTTATGACGCAGAACGACCCGGTGTTGCCCTCGCCGAGCGTTGTGAAGGAGTGGACCTTGGCGTCGGTCTCGGGCCCGAGGTTCTTCATCTTGTACCCGCCGTTGAAGCTGATTCTGTCGGCGCCCACGCGGTAATAGTACTTCGTGGCGGGCCTAAGGTTCCTGAGCCTGACGAGGGCGACGGACGGGTTGACATCCATTAGGCCGGCGCCTCCGGAGTACGCGCGCACGGCGCCGGACATGTCCGGGGACGTCGAGTACTCCACCCAGCCGCTGGCGTCCGCCGTGACGGCGAACGCGACGCCCATCGAGGTCTCCGCCGCGTTCTGGAGGACGGGCGCGGAGGCTATGAGGGCCTTCGGCGCGTCGTCGTGGGCCTTCTGCCGCTTTGTCGCCTTATTTGCCTTGTCGGCCGCTGGCTTCGCCGCGCCGGCCGCGGCGGTTGTTGCCGCCGCGACTCCGACGAGAAACTGCCTTCTGTTCATCTTCGTCTGCGCCGTATCTCTGCTTCCCATTTTTTCGCCTTTCCTTTGAGCTGGACTGCCATTGCTGCTGCGGGTTGTAGTAGTGGGTCCTGAACATCGCGACAACGTCGAGAAGCTTGATGGGCCACAGCCTGGACGGCAGGGCGGACTCGAGGCTTTCCTCCGCGGCGTCCTCCATATCCGGCAGGAAGTCGAGCCCCGTGCGGCGCTCGAGTTCGTCGATGCTGACGATGTACCGCGCAGGCCAGGCCTTCCACGGCACCTCCTGCTCGAACAGCATCGCCAGTGCCCTGACCTTCCTGCCGTCCTGGGCGACCACGACATGGTAGAACGACGTCGGCACGTCCACGTCCGAGCCGCTGAGCCTTTCGCAGCCCTCGGAGATGGCCCCGACGATCACCCAGACTTCCCCCCACTTCGCCGTCCACAGGTCCGCGATGCGGTGTTCCACCTCGCGCCACACGCCTCGGTTGAGGGGGGGCGTCTGCGGCGAAATGTTCGTCATGAGGAACGAATTGGTCTGCGCCTCCGGCCCGAAACGGGACGCGATGGCGTGGTTCGGCGCCATGTGACCGCGGTCGTAGTTCGTCCTGGTGTACTCGCCGGGCGTCGGGCACCGTGGAACCTTTTCGTCCTGCCTGAATCCCGGCCTCGGGCCGACCTCGAAGCGCGCCTTTGCGGGAACGTGGTAGGCGCACCAGACCGGATGCCTCAGCCTGGGCGACCAGCCCACGACGAAGTCGCCGCGGTCGATTATGGTTATGTCGTCCGGCGCCGGCTCGCCGACGCGGCGCGGGGCGCCGGCGAAGAACACCTTGCCTGACGGCGCGGCGCTTTCGACCTCGACGATCGCGTCGGAGCCGGTGAACCCTATGGCATCCGTCATGTCGCCGACAGGGTTGCCGATCCGCAGGAGGGCCGAGACTACGAACCTGGGCCAGGAGTCAGACTTGGCCTCGATCCACTCGCGCGGGTGGTGGACAAACCAGTCGGCAAAGCCGCAGACGAGAAGCGTGGCGACGAGGATGGCGAGGCCGATGCGGCGCATCACCTTCCTGACGGCGGAAATCGCGATTCGCCTGCCGGTCTTTCTTTTCCACGGCCAGGTCACAGGTCGTCGTCCAGCTCGATGCGGATCGTCCGGCTCTTGGCGGCCTGCGAAACCGTGTGGGAGGCTTCGTCAGCGCCGTGCCTGACCACGCCGTCGTCTTCGGGCACGACGATCATTGCGCCGCAGGCGGGGCATTCGGTCTTTTCGCCGATCATGTCCATGGAAGCCTCAATCTCCGTGCCGCACGAGGGGCAGGAAAAGCCGGTGAATCCATCTTCGCTCTTCATGTTCAGGTTCTCCATTTCTGCGGTGTTCAGTCGATGTACAGCGGCGGGACGGGCAGGGGCTTGCGGTTCGACCTCGCCGGACGCGGCGCCTCCGCCTTCTTGCCTGTCGCGGCAGGCGGCCTGGCCTGCGCCTGCGCTCCAGCGGCGTTTGCCGCCGGTTTGGTCTCGCCGCCGTTGGGCTGCGCTGCCGTTGGCTGCTCGCCTGCAGTCGTCTGCTCAGTGTTCTGCTTGCCCGGGCCCATAGAGGCCCTGTATATGGCCTTTATCCCGGCGAACAGCCCCCACAGCACGAGAAGTCCGACGACGACAAGCACAAGCATCCTCCATGCCGACGGGGGCACCATGTCGAGGATGCCGCGGCCACTGGACTTGCCGTTGTAGTGGTCGAGCTTTGTCGGCGGCCTGAAGGATGGCTGGTCGTGCCTGGGCCTCTGCTGCGGGTACGAATGGCGCGCCTGGGGCATCTTCACTGGTTCGGACTCAAGCGTGAATTCCGCGGGTGCGGGCGGCGGAGGCGGCACGTCGTCCATCCTCGCGAAGTTGAAGCAGGATGGGTCGAGGGCCTCGGTCGCCGCAGTGGCGGGCTCTGCCGCGACGGGGCCGGCGGCGGCCACCGTCGGCGCGTCCGCAGGAGGCTGCGGCGCCGGCGGCTGAGGCTGCGGGATGGCGACTGTGGGGGCATCCGCAGACACCGCGGGGGCGGGCGGCTCGACTGGGGCGGCGGGCGCGGCGGCTGGCGGTACTGCGCCGGGCTGTTCGGCCGGCTGCGGCGCAACGGGCTGCGCGGTGGGCATCCTTCTGCGGATCGGCCGGAGCTTCGACCCGGTGTATATCGCCATGAACTCCTCCACAAAGGGCTTGTGGTCGAGCCCAAGCGCCTCGCAGTACAGCTTCACGAATCCCCGCCCGTAGATCGGGGCGGCGATCTTGGAGAAGTCCTCGCGCTCAAGGGCCTCGATCTGCTGGACGAGCAGGTGCGTGGTCTGCGCCACCTGGCTTGTGGTCAGTCCCTTTTGCTCGCGCGTCTTGCGCAGCGTCTCTCCGAACTCTATCATGTCTCTTCCTCCGTTGTCGTGTCTGAAAAGTCTTCGTCGCCCGTCGCGTCCGCGAAGTCCTCGCCGTCGCCGGCGTCCGCTCCGCCGTCCAGGCCCTCCGCCGCGGCGTCCGCCGCGCCTTCGGTGTTGCCGTTGAGTATGGCGACGAGCTGGTCCTGGTCGAGCAGTATCTGGCGGGGGCCCGCGCCCTGCGGCGGCGCGACGATCCCGCGGTCGGTGAGCATGTCGAGGATTTTTGCGGCGTGGTTGTAGCCCCAGCCCATCTGGCGCTGGAAGTGCGAAGTGGATGCGCGCTTGGTGTTGATGACGCACTCCACCGCCTTCTTGAAGTCGTCGGCGTCGGCCGCCGCCTTGACGAGCTGCCTTTGCGCGGCCTTCTCCTCCGTGGCGGGCTGCTGCTGGTTGTCGGGGTCGTCCTCGTTCGACGCGAAGGGGTCCTCGATGGCGGCCTCCTTGACGCGCCCGAGCTTCGTGGCGAACTTCTCGTCGAACTGGACGTTCGAGTGCTCCTGGATGAAGTCGGTGACGTTGGCGATCTCGCCGTCGGATATCCACGCGCCCTGCGCGCGCACGAGGAGCCCGTCCTTGCCCCTGAACAGCATGTCGCCCCTGCCGATGAGGTTCTCCGCGCCGGTGTCGTCGAGAATCGTGCGCGAGTCGACTGAGGACGAGGTCTTGAATGCGACGCGCCCCGGGATGTTCGCCTTGATCGCGCCGGTGATGATCTTGGCGTCGGGGCGCTGGGTGGCGAGGATGAGGTGGATGCCGGCGGCGCGCGCCTTCTGCGTGATGCGCTGGATGTCGGGGTTCACCTCCTTGCCGCACTGCCCGATGAGGTCGGCGGCCTCGTCGATGATGATGACGATGTATGGGACGGTCTTTGGCATGTCGGAGGAGGTTTCCTCTCCGCCGCCGAACATGTCCGGCTGCGTCACGGTCGTCCTGTGGTTAAAGTCGTAGATGTTCCTCACCCTTGCGCGCGCGAAGAGCTTGAGGCGCTTCTCCATCTCGGCGACGGCCCAGTGGAGCGAGAACACCACCTTGCGGTTGTCGGTGATGACCGGGACGAGGAGGTGGGGGATCGAGGCGTAGGGCGTGAACTCCACGCACTTGGGGTCGACCATGATGAGCTTCAGCTGTTCGGGCGTCCGCGTCATGAGAAGTCCGCAGATGAGCGAGTTGAGGCAGACGGACTTTCCCTGGCCCGTGGCGCCGGCGACGAGCATGTGCGGCATGGACGCGAGGTCCGCGACGAGCTCCTTGCCGTCCGCGCGCTTGCCGAAGAGGAGCGGCAGCTCGGCCTTCGAGGTTTTCCACGCCTCCGACTCGAATATCTCGCGGAAGGAGATGCCGGCGGGCTTGCGGTTCGGGACCTCGATGCCGATCTTGTCCTCCCCGGGGATTGGCGCCTCGATTCGCAGGGACTTCGCCTTGAGGGCCATCATAAGCGTGGCCTGGAGGGATGTAAACTTCTCGGGACGCGTCCCGGGCTCGGGAGTCAGGGCGTACTTCGTGACGACGGGTCCTTGCACAGTGTACGCCAGCTCGGCGGTCACGTCGAATAGCTTGAGCGTGTCGATGAGCTTGTGGGACATCTCGCCGACGTCGCTGTGGTCGGCTGTGGAAACGGAAAGGGGATTTAGGAGGTTCACCGGCGGCAGCACGTAGGGCCCCTTGTCCTCCGGCTCGTCCTCTTCGGGCTTGGGCTCTGCGGGCTTCGGCGCCTTCTTCGCAGGCGCGGCGGCGCGTCCGGGCGCGCGGCTCGGCGGCGCAGGGGCTCGGGCTGGGGCGGGCGGCGGCATGGCCTCCTCCTCCTCTTCCTCTTCTTCGCGCTCTTCGGCCTCCCTGATGCGCCTCGCGGCCTCTTCCTTGGCGAGGCGTGCGGCCTCCTTCTCCTCTCGGATCCTTGCCCTCTCGGCCTCCTTCTCCTCTCGGGCGCGGCGCTTCTCCTCCTCGCGGATGCGCTTGGCGTCCTCGCGCGCCTTCCTGGCCGCCTCGAACGCCGCCTGCGCCTCCTCGAACTCAGGCGTGCCGGGCTGCGCGTTGCCGGGGTCGAACTTTGGCTCCGCGCCCGTCGCCCAGCGTCCGAGCGCAATGAAGAACGCCCCGATGTTGCCTGGTCCGATGGCCATCACGAGCGTGATGGCCATGAGGGAGAGCGCGAGGACGCCTGCGCCGATGTCGGAGAGCAGCGGGGCCAGGAAGCTTGTCATGATCGTCCATCCCGTGATTCCGCCGGCGTTCCCCTTGATGTTCACCCACGTGGCCGCGTTCTGAATGCCGGGCGCGTGGGACTGCATTACCTGGAGCAGGCTCGCGGCCGACACCAGGAACGCTATTCTCCAGAGGGTCTTCGCGCCGGGGCGGCGAAGGCCCGACAGCACGAGGCGGCAGCCGCCCCAGATGCAGAACAGCGGCACGATCCATATCGCAAGCCCGAATATCTTGTAGCCGTAGTACGCGAACATGTCGCCCATCGGCCCGAACCAGTTCGAGCTGGCCGCGGGCGGGGTCTGGTCCTGTGTGCGCCAGTCGTAGGTAAGCAGCGCTATGAGCGGGAAGAGCGCTATCGGGAAAAGCAGCCATCCGAGGAACCGCCTCTCCGGCGGCCTCTGGGAAGCCTGGTCCAGGTCTCTGTTTCTGTCGATCATTTCGTCGTTGGGGTGTCGATGGTTGCCGAAGTGGCCTTGTTGGTTGATGTTCCCTGCCTGATTGGCACCGCTGGAATTGCCGGAGTTTCAGGGATTGCCGGATCATCCGGGCCATCCGGAGTTTCCGGTTTTTCCGGGGCTGCCGGCGTTTCTGGGGTCGCCGGCGTTTCTGGGGTTTCCGGTGTTTCCGGGGCTGCCGGTGTTTCTGGGGCTGCCGGTGTTTCTGGGGCTGCCGGTGTTTCCGGGGTTGCCGGAGCCTCCGGAATTGCCGGATTATCCGGAACTTCCGGAATTGCCGGTGTCTCCGGGGTTGCCGGAATCTCCGGGGTTTCCAGTTTTTCCGGGCTGGCTGGCGGCTCTAGGGGCGCGGGCGGCGCGGGTGGCGGCGTTTCCGGGATTCTCGGCTTTTCCGGATTATCTGGTTTTCCCTGGCTGGCCGCAGGTGTGCTCTGCGCCGCCACAGGCGCTGCGGGCGGTGGCTCGTGCCGCTGCTGCTGCGGCTCGTTCCTCGGCTCGCTCTTTGGCTGGTTCGGCGGTTGAGGCTGGGTTATGAGCTGAAGCGCCGAGGTGTCCGTGTCTGGGTTGAGCACGGCGTATATGACGGTCGCGAGCGCAAGCGAGAGCGCCTTGAGCGCGAAGTCGCGCGTGAAGAACCTCGTAACCGACTGCACGGTCGAGCGCGGGCCTTTTCTGGACTTGGGCTGCTTCATTTCTCCTCGCCTCCCTTCTCCTCGCCGCCCTTGGCGGAGAAGACCCTCTGCACGAAGTCGATCGCCTTAGTCGCGAAGCTCAGGCCGTCGTCGCTTTCCGGCATCGCCTTCACGATCCACCGCATGAGCGAGGCCTTGGCGGTCTTGCCGTAGTAGCGGTAGAGCTTGCCGTTGTGCGCGACGGACACCGTGCCGGTCTCCTCGGAGACGACGACCACCAGCGCGTCGGTCTCCTCCGAGAGGCCGACGGCGGCCCTGTGGCGCATCCCGCTGTCCGCGAGCTCCGGGTTGTTGGAGACGGGGAATATGCAGTGCGCGGACGCCAGGCGACCGTTCCTTACGATGCTTCCGCCGTCGTGGAGCGGAAGCGGCGGCGTGAAGAGTGTGCAGACAAGTTCGCGCGAGATTATGGCGTCGGTCGCGACGCCCGTGTCCTCGTAGCCGCGCAGCGATATGCCGCGCTCGAACGCGAAGAGCGCGCCGATCCGCCGCGACGCGAGCTCCATGATGGTGTCGGCCATCAGCTGCGGCGTCGCCGCGCCGTTTGCGCGGTGCTTTGGCTTTTCGAGGTAGCCGAACGCTCCGACGGTCGCGAGTATGCGGCGGATCTCCGGCTGGAAGATGACGACCGAGGAGATGGCCAGGTAGACGAGCAGGTACTTGATGATGAGGGACAGGACGTAGAAGTGGAAGAGGAGGACGAACGCGGCCAGCAGCGAAGTGAGCAGGCCCACGCCCATGAGCGCCTGGCCGAAGCGCGAGCCCCTGGCGCCCTTGAGTATCGCGTAGATCGCGAAGTACAGGATCGCGATCTGGATTATGGCCGACACTGTGCCCATTATGTTTCCGCCTCCTCCTGCTTCTTGGCCTCGGTCTCGTCCGCCTTCGGCAGTTCGCCGCCGTCCGCGGGCGCGTCGCCTGCGCCGTCCGCCGCGCCGTCGCCCGGCTCGGCCGGCGCCTCGCCCTTGACGAGGGCCTCGACGTCGCGGCCGTCCATGGTCTCGCGCTCAAGCAGGGTCTCGGCGAGCTGTTTCAGCTTGTCGGTGTTCTCGCCGAGGATGCGCTCCGCCTCGGAGTACGCGTTGTTCACGAAGGCGGTGACCTCGGCGTCTATGGCGCGCGAGGTCTCCTCGCTGAACGCGGGGGGGAGCTCCTGCGACGTGAAGGAGTTGCGCTCGCTGAACGACTGGAAGCCGAACTTCTCGCTCATGGCGTAGGAGCAGACCATCTTGCGGGCGATGTCCGTCGCCATCGCGATGTCCGCCGCCGCGCCGGTGGAGACGTCGCCGGTGTGCATCTTCTCCGCGACGCGTCCGCCGCAGAGGACGACGAGCTCGTCGAGGAACTGCGAGCGTGTCTTGCCGAGGACGTCCCTCTCCGGCAGCGACATCGTCGCGCCGAGCGCGCGCCCCCTGGGGATGATCGTCACCTTGTGGAGCGGGTCGGTGTTGGGCAGCAGGAGCTGCAGCACCGCGTGCCCGGCCTCGTGCCAGGCGGTTATCTCCCTGTCCTTCTGCGAATACCCGGCGGACTTCCTCTCCCTGCCCCATATCACCTTGTCGCGCGCCTCGTCGAGCGTCGCCATGTCGACGGCCTCGAGCTTCTTCCTGACGGCCATGAGCGCGGCCTCGTTGAGGAGGTTCGCGAGGTCCGCGCCGGAGAACCCGGGCGTCCCCCTCGCGACGCGCTTGACGTCGGCGTCCTTGGCGAACCTGATCTTCTTGCCGTGGAGGCGGAGGATCTCCTCGCGCCCCTTGAGGGTAGGAAGGTCGATGACGACCTGGCGGTCGAAGCGGCCGGGCCTGAGGAGCGCGGAGTCGAGTGTGTCGGGGCGGTTTGTCGCCGCGATGACGATCACGCCCTCGTTGGCGTCGAAGCCGTCCATCTCGACGAGCATGGTGTTGAGCGTCTGCTCGTACGCGTGGCTGCCGGTGAGCGCGCCCGCGCCGCTGCGCTTCATGCCGATGGAGTCGATCTCGTCGATGAAGACGATGCACGGCGCTCGCTTCTTCGCCTCCGAGAACATGTCGCGCATCCTGCTCGCGCCCACGCCGACGAACATCTCCTCGAAGTCGCTTCCCGACATGGCGAAGAAGGGGACCTGCGCCTCGCCCGCGATCGCCCGCGCGAGGAGCGTCTTGCCGGTCCCGGGGGGGCCGACCATGAGGATGCCCTTGGGGATCCGCCCGCCGAGCCTCTGGAAAGCCGACGGCTCCTTCAGGAACTCCACGATCTCCTGGACTTCCTCCTTGGCCTCGTCGATCCCCGCGACGTCGGAGAACGTGACTCTGCGCTTCTCCTCCTTGCCGTTGAGGAGCTTCGCGCGCGACTTGCCCATCCCGAACGGGCCGCCCTCGCCGCCCATCCTGCGCCCTATGAACCAGTAGAAGAGGAACATCATGCCGACGAAGAAGAGTATGTTCATCATCAGCGGCGAGATCGACGACGACTCGGACTTCACCTGCACCTTCACGCCCTTCTTGCGGAGGTCGTTCATCAGCTCCTCGTTCTCGCCGGGCACAAGCTCCACGCGGAAGCGCTGCCTGCCGGCGGCGTTCGCCTTCCCGTCGCCCTTGCCGCCTTCGCCTTCCGCCTTCGGGCTTTCGGGCATAATCTCGCCCTCGAGGTACGTGGTGCCCTCGTCACGGTCGGTGACGCGCTTGAGCGGCTCGACGACCCTATTGGCCGCGAGCGCCTCGCCGAACTCGACAGCCGTGAGCTCGCGCGGCTTCGCCGTCGTCGACCTCATTCTGAAGAGCGACAGCGCAACCAGCGCGACCAGCGCGAATATGAGCCACGGCCTTGCCGAGGATTGTCCTTTCTTTTCCATATATAGGAATTATACCATAAACGCATTTAAGTATAAAGCGAAAATTTCGTTCTCCATGCCAATAACTTTTGTAAAATTTTCACTGATGTAGTGCCAGGTTTGTGGTATAATATATACTCATAACGAGGGTTCTGAAAAGCCCTGACACAGGAGATCGGAGTTGGAGAGAAAACGCAAGATACCGTATGGCGTCATCAACTGGGCCAAACTGGTCCGGGAATGCCTGTTCGTGGACAACACGGCCTACATCCGCAAGCTGGAGGATGTGGACACTCCCGTGTTCCTGCGTCCAAAGCGGTTTGGCAAGTCTATCGTCTGCTCGATGCTCGCGCACTACTACGACGTCAACCTCAAGGACCGCTTCGACGATTTCTTCGGAATGACCGACATCGGTCGCGACCCTACGCCGCTCCATAATTCGTTCCTCGTCCTCCAGTTCGACTTCTCGACCATACAGGTGGGCACACTTGCCGAGATCGAGCGGAACTTCGTTGAACACGTCCGGGGACGTGTGGAGCGTTTTGCGACGCAATACGCCTCGTTAGCCGACTGGTCGCGGGCTTTGGAACTGGATGGTCCCGCAGCCATGATTGACAAGGTGCGAGACATCATCAAGAACGCCGGGCTGCCCCCGCTCTACGTCATCATAGACGAGTACGACAACTTCACGAACGAGCTTGTTGTCTCGGGCCGGGATTCGGAGTACAATGCCGTTTGCGGACATGATGCGGCGGGCGATGTGACGCGGGAGTCGTTCTTCAAGGCGTTCTTCAAGTCCTTCAAGGCCGGCCTTGCTGACGGCACGGTGGGCCGCACGTACTTCACGGGCGTCCTGCCCATCACGCTCGACGACCTCTCCAGTGGCTTCAACGTGGGGACTGTCGTCAGCCTCAATCCCGAGATTCTGAATCTCGTTGGCTTCACGCAGAGGCAGGTCGAGAGATACGTGGACGACGTCTATGAAGAGTACGGCTTCGATCGGTCGAACCGCGAGGCCGTGCTTGCCGACCTCAAGGCGTTCTACGACGGCTATCGCTTCCGTCCGGATGCCGAACCGCTCTACAACTCGACGATCTGCAATTGGTATCTTTTCAACTTCATATCCGAGAAAGGCAGGCAGCCTTCGTTCATCATCGACGCGAACGTGCGCACGGACATCGGCTGGTTCCGCCGTCTCGCCCAGACGAATCCAAGGGCGCTGGAGAAACTACGCGCCTACATCGAGCGAGGCGAAGGGGAAGAAGTCTCACTTTCGGCGCTCTCCGCGAAGTTCGGACGGGCGAAGTTCTTTTCCGAGGATTTCTTCCCGTACGCGCTCTACTACCTCGGGCTCCTGACGTTCGAGGACGAGATGACGTTCAACATCCCGAACCTCACAATCAAGAACATGTTCGTGGACTACTACGACGAACTTTCGGAGTTCACGAACGCCGACGAGGCGCGACGCGCGTTCGTGCAGTCCATCCGCGCGCACGTGAAAGCAGACGGCACGTGGCACGGCATCTTCGAGGCCTACTGGCGGCACTACGTGAAGGCCCGCATCCCCGCGCAGGCGTTCGACAAGATGAACGAGAACTTCTTCCGCACCACGTTCACCTCGCGCTGCATGGACGTTCTGCCGATGTTCTACTCCTTCGAGACGGAATATAACTCGTCCGAGGGACGCTGCGACTTCCTCGCGATTCCGAAGCTCGGCGTCGCAAAGCCCGCGCAGCTCGTCGAGTTCAAGTACTTCACGAACGCGGCGGCGGAGAAGGGGAATGTGCTTGGCCGGGCCGAGCCCGACGCGGAGACGGTCGAGCAGGCATTCGCCTACTGCAAGGCCCTTGCGCGGCGTCCCGACTGGAACCACCCGATCGCGGCAACGGTCGTCGAGGTCTGCGGCAACACGGGCTACAACTGGTTCGACTTGCCGGAGAGCAAACCCTTTTAAAATATGGCAACCATTGCAAAACGAAAGAGGGGAACATGAAGTCATCAAGAGTTTTTGCCGCGCTTGTGGCTATGGCGACAAGCGCCGCCATGTTGTCTTGCGCGATTGGCGCGGAGCCTGGGATTAATGACAATTGCCCTAGGAAGGTCCTGAACATCGTGAACTTCGTTCGTTCGGCGGATCCGCGTCCGCCGCGTGCGGAGATGATCCGCGCCGTGCGCGAGGAGGTCGCCCTGAACCTCAAGTACGGGTTCAAGAACACCATCCTCCTCCAGTACGACGCGCTCGTCGACCCCGAGATGATGGCCGAGGCGCTGAAGAGCGACAAGGCGAAGACCGAATTCGGACTCTGGTTCGAGATGTCGCGTCCGCTCAACGAGGCGGCGGGGCTGCCGTGGAAGCCCAAGGGCGCGCACAAGGACTGGAACTGGGACTGGCACATCAACCCCGGACTTCGGGTACTATCCCAAGAGCGTCGGTTCGTGGCTCCTCGACGCGTGGTCGATGGAATACATGGAGAAGACGTACGGCGTCGACGGCTTCTGCATCTGCCGCGAGCAGGACAACACGGACGCCTACGGCCTGCGCGGC
This sequence comes from uncultured bacterium, assembly GCA_902799955.1. GTDB lineage: Bacteria > Verrucomicrobiota > Kiritimatiellia > RFP12 > UBA1067 > UBA1067. Next base: position 96,754 of record CADCCQ010000009.1, read on the forward strand.
GGCTACTCGAACGGCGCGTACTACCCCTCGAAGAAGAACATGCTCTCCGCCGCCGTCGACATGGCGAACGCCGTGAAGTCGCCCGTGTTCAAGATGCTCACGCCCGACCCGATCTACAACTACGGGCAGCCGCGGACGCTGTATCCGAGATTTAAGTATGGGAGCGTGCCCTCACTCGAGCCGGTCACGTATCTGGGGTCGAAGCCGGAGACTGTTGACTGGATATTCCGAACCTATACGGAACCAAAGGGCCTGATGAACCTTTCCTACATGCAGGCGGGGCAGGAGAACTCGTTCTGCTGGAGCAATATTTCGCGCGGCTGGCCGATGCAGTGCGAGAAGATCGCGAAGGAAGCGGCGGCGGGGCGCATCGTTGTCGAGAAGATGTGCGAGACGGCGCGCGCGTTCAAGGCCGCGCACAAGGCGAACTGCCCCCAGACGCAGATCGCGCTCGAGGACTGGTCCGGATTCGGCCGCAAGAGCGTGTGGTACAACAGCCGCTTCTACCGCGCCAACCTCATCATGGACGGCAAGCGCCTCGTCTTCCGCGACATCCACAAGATGTGCGATGACTTCGAGGAGCCGTTCCTCGACAAGGTCTGCACCGGCTGGCAGGCACTCTACTTCACGCCCCCGGTGGTCGACCAGTGGATGTTCAGGGGCAAGGGCGTTTCTGGCGTGATGTCGTTCGGCGGCGAGTTCGCGTCCATTGAGACGGCGGCGGACGGCGACGCGCTCGTCGTGACGGCGAAGCGCGCGGACGGCACGGCGGCGACGGTTCGGTTCGAGGAAGGGCGCATTGTCGTTTCCGGCGCTGGGTCGCTCGACGCCGAATACGCGGACGGTGATTTCCGCAAGGGCATTTCCATAGCGGATGGCGGCATCAATTTCGTGTTCCAGGGATTCCGCTACCGCGTGCCCGTGCGCGGCGAGCTGAAGTCCACGGCGAAGGGCTTCAGCATCGTCGGCGACAGGATCGAACTCGACCTCTCGCTGTAGAACGGAGTTCCAGCAAAATTCACTTTTCACGATTGCCTATAACTCCGCAATGTTCAAAAATCCTCAATCCTCTTTATGTCTGGTAGTGATTGGGCTGGCCGCCTGCACTGGATTTGCCGCCGGGACGATCAAGGATGCGTGCGGGATAGCCCCGGACGCATTCAAGGCATGGCGTGAAACTTCCTTGGCCCGGCGGAGCCGCTGGTATGCGAAGGCGGAGAAGACGGTTCCCAAGCTTTACAGCCGGGATGTCAAACCCGTCGGGCTTGTCAAGGTCCAGCCGAATGCCGCGGCTTTCCAGGGGTGGTGCGCGCTTCCGGATGGGGAACTTGCCAGGGCGTGGAAGCGTCCGCTCAATCCCGGCGATTCGCTGACGCTTGATTTCGGGGAGCATCTTGTCGGGTATCTGTCGTTTTCTCTTGTTGACACGAAGCCCGTGATCGACGCCCCGGTGCGCCTCGGGTTCACGTTCGCCGAAGTGCCGTTTGAGCTGGGCGAGGATGTCCGCAAGATCGAAAACCTGCCGACGCTCTCCAAGTCGTGGCTCCAGCACGAGGTGGTGACGGTCGACGTCGTGCCGTCCGAGGTGCGCCTCCCGCGCCGTTATGCGTTTCGCTACGTGAAGATCGAGGTCATGGCGAGTCCGCGCGGCGGTCGTTTCGGCCTCGGCGGCGTCTCCGCGACTGCGGTGACGTCGGCGGACGCGTCCACGCTTCGCCCCTGGGCCGCGCCCTCGCCGTCGCTTGCGAAGATTGACGAGATCGCCTGTCGCACGCTCCGCGACTGCATGCAGACCGTCTTCGAGGACGGCCCGAAACGCGACCGGCGTCTGTGGCTGGGCGATTTGCGCCTTGAGGCGCTTGCGAACTACGAGACGTACGGCAACTTCGAAATCGTGAAACGCTCGCTCTACGTGCTGGCGGGGACGGTCGACGGCAACGCGCGCCTCTCCAGCGATGCGTACGAGCGTCCGCGTATCCACCGTGGCGAATGCACAATTCTCGACTACACCGCGCTCTACGCGGCGACGGTGCTGGAATACCTGGAGGCGAGCGGGGACCGCGAGACGGCGGAGGACCTGTGGCCGCTTTGCGTACGGCAGCTTGATTTCATCCTGGACACGATCGGCGCGGACGGCGTGTTCCGCGACAATGGCAGGTGGTGGTGCTTCATCGACTGGCAGAGCAAGCTAAACCGCCAGACGCCCGAACAGGGTGCGCTCGCGTATGGTTTCCGCCAGACGCTCCGGCTGGCAAAGGCTTTGGGGCACACGCGCGACGTGGCTTTCCTTGAAGACGTCCTTGTCCGCATGGAGAAGGGCGCGGAGGAGCGTCTCTGGAACGAGGAACGCGGTCTCTACGTGTGCGAGAAGGACGGTCAGGCGTCGTGGATGGGGCAGGCGTGGATGGTCATCGGCGGCCTCGCGAAAGGGGAGCGGGCGAAACGCTGCCTGCAGACGGTCATGGTCGATGCGGCGGCGGTCCGTCCCGTGACGCCATATGCGAATCACTACTTCACCGAGGCGCTGTATGCAGCGGATTTACGGCGTGAAGCCGAGGCCCACCTTGTCGGCTACTGGGGCGGCATGGCGGAGCTGGGGGCCGACACGTTCTGGGAGGTGTACGTTCCCGGAGACCAGATGGCCAGTCCGTACAAGACGCCGTTCATCAACAGCTATTGCCACGCATGGAGTTGCGCCCCAGTCTATTTCCTCCGAAACGCGAGGTTTCGGGCAGAATGACAAGGGCAATCAGGTGAAGATAAAAAGTTCAACTTCTTAATTGACGAAAGCTGCAGTGAGGTGGTAAAATAACTGTGGTGTGAAATTCTTCAACTCAAAAGGACGAACAAAATGAGCATTGGAAAAGTGATGACAGTAACCGCCGCCATCTGCATGGTGGCTTCAGGCTGCGGAAAGATTCCACCGGCCTGCGGCTCGTTTACACCAAGGGTATGATGATTATCGTCAAGTGACAAAAGGAGCATCATGATGAAAAAGCAAAACGAAACGAATGCGTGCGTCGGCTGCAGACGGCTCCCCTGGATCAAGTTCGGCTGGCACCGCGTCACGTTCATGGGCGACTTCCGCTCCGACGTCGAGGCGTTCGCCAAGAGAATTGGCTACGAAGTCGTGTACGAAAGCTGACACAAAAGAAACATGAAAACGCCGAGCTGTCTTTTTCTTGCGGGAATCATCCTCGTTCCAACTCTCGTTTTTGGGGCGGCGGGTGTCGCAGAGCCGCCGCGCAGGGACGCGGCGCAGCAGGAGATCAAGGAGTGGTTCCTCGAGAACTACTACGGACGCGCACCGATTGGGCGTCCCGCCGACATGGAGTTCAAGGGCAACGAGATCTGGATCGGCGGCGGCAAGGTGAAGCTCCGCCTCGACGTGGCGCTGCCGCCAGGCGCATCGAAGAATCGGCCGTGTCCTGTCGTGCTTGTCGCCGACAGGCGCTCGTGCTTCCCCACGCCGATCAAGCCGGAGAAGCTGAAGAAGATTCTCGCCGTGCAGGACGAGTTCCGCCGCATGGCGACGGAGCGCGGCTACGCGCTCGTGATGTGGAACGTGAACGACGTCGCGCCGGACTGCTGGCTCCACGACCGCTACATCAAGATGAAGCCGGAGCAGCTCCCGACCAACGCCTGGGGCGTGTTCGGGCTCTACGGCGGCGAGCCAGACGGACGCACGGGCGACACATGGGGTACAATCCGCGCCTGGGCGTGGGGGCATAGCCGCGTGATGGACTGGATCGAGTCGCGTCCGGAGCTTGACGCAAAGCGCGTCGCGGTGTGCGGACACTCCCGTCTCGGCAAGGTGGCGCTCGTCACGGGCGTTACGGACGAGCGTTTCCTCGTCGCCTACTCCAACGACTCCGGCGTGGGCGGCGCGCATCCGCACCGCCTCTGGAAGCCTGGCGTGTGCAAGCTCTCGTTTGTCAACAAGTACCACCTCCATTGGCTCTGCCTCAACTCGCGCAAGTTCGAGGCGGACGAGCGGAACATGCCGCACGACATGGACGAGTTCCTGGCGCTCATGGCGCCGCGCTACCTCTACGTCGCAAGTGCGAGCGAGGATGTGTGGGCGGGGCCCGAGGGCGAGCAGTTCGCCGCCGAGATGGCGTCTCGCGCTTGGGAGCGCATGAACCTGAAGGGCTGGGGCTATCGCGGACACGTCGGCGGACACATCCGCCCGGGCGGACACGACTTCACGCCCTACGACTTCAAGCTTTTCCTCGACTTCTGCGCCACTCCGTTCGGAACGGCAACTAAGTGAAAGGGCAAAACATAATGAACATAAACAAACCGGTAGCACTCGCGGCTGCAATCTGCGTAATGGCGGCGGCATTGCCTTGCCGAGCGGCGGGCGGGGTGGAGTTCAACTCCAACTGGTCGGTCAAGGGCAAGCGCGTAATCAACATCAACACCGTGGTGCGCGTGAACCAGATCGAGGTGTCACGTGACACCAACAGGGGAAAGGACGAGGCGCATCTGCATACCGTCGAGGCCGTCGAGACGTTCCGCAAGGCGGTCTCTGACGCAATCCCAGAGGCGAAGGTGACGTGGGCGCTCTCGTGGCGGGCGCTGCAGGATCAGCGTCCCAACTATGTGGCGGTTCGCAAGCGCGTGGTCGAATACCACCGCCAGTACGGCGACGAGATCACGTTCATCCCGGGCGCGTACTTCGCGCCGATGTACAACTCGCGCGCGCAGACGAACCGCGACATCCACGACGGGTTGAAGCTCGTGAGCGAGACGGTCGGCGGCGGGTACCGTCCCCGCAGCATCGTCGCCGGCTTCCTTGCGGCGGACAACCTCCGCTTTCTTGCGGAAGAGGAGGGCATCCACGTCGCGCAGGGCACAATCTGGAGCCAGTACGGAATCGACAACGGCGACGGCGACGGTTCCATCAGCTATCCGTACTATCCGAGCCGCGAGCACGCCTGCAAGCCCGCGCAGGGCAAGGCGGACTTCATCGACTGCGTGAACCTCGACGGCTGGACGTGCGACTTCCTCTGCGCGCGCAAGTTTGGCTTCGAGGGCGGCGGCAACAGCCGAACGGGCGTCGGCCCCATTGAGACGTACGGCCGTCTCGGGCTCAAGAATGGCATGAAGGAGACGCGCGCGGTCGTGCGTTCGCACTTCGGCGACAACTTCAAGCGCAATGGCTTCGGCTGGATCGTCGTCAACTGGGAAATCTGCCTCGTCAAGCTCAATCGTCCGGAGTACACCGCCGCTCTGACCCAATGGCTCAAGGGCGTGCGCGAGGAGTTCCCGGACACGATCGTGCCGCTGATGAGCGAGTTCGGCGAGGCGTGGCGGCGCGAGAACCCGAACAACGACAAGCTGGACTACCGCTTCGTGCAGCGCGGCAACTGCATCCACCGGATATTCTCGGAGCCGAACCTCGAGATCCGCTGGTACATGAACCGCAAGTTCCGTCTGGCGACGCTGCGCGACTGGACGAAGAACGAGCCGGAAATGATCATTGACTTCACGCGTTACGACCTCCCCGCGAAGGAGCCGCCGGACGCCTCGGTCAAGAAGCCCACGCGTAACTGGAGCCTTGTCAACCGCATCAACCAGAAGGGGCGGCGTCCGCAGGACGCGCCGATCCCGCTTTCCGCGCTTACGGAAGAGGAGCGGCGTCTTGTTGAAGAGTACTACCAGAAACCGCAATGACCGTCTCTCAAGGCGAGAGTTTATCGCGTCAGCGGCATTAGGCAGAAAGGAGAGAACATGAAAACAGGTTCAACGGCAGACATTGGACGTCGCGAGTTCCTCGGGCGTGCGGCATGGGCGGTGACTGCGGCGGCAATGGGCGGCGCGGCGAAGGCGGCACCCGCTCCGGGCGAGGCGTCGCTAGTCGGGTTCGTCGCGCCGAAGCTGGAGAAGATCCGCGTCGGCGTGATCGGAGTCGGCGGACGCGGCAGCGGGGCCGTGCGCCGTCTCTGCAAGGTGCCGGGCGTGGAGGTGACGGCCGTGTGCGACCTCATCGAGGACCGCGCGAAGAAGGGCCAGGACATGGTGAAGAAGGCGGGCTTCCGCGAGCCGAAGGCGTTCGCCGGACCCGAGGGCTACAAGCGGCTTTGCGAATCGGGGCTCGTCGACGCCGTGCACATCAACACCAACTGGACTTCCCATGCGGAGATTGCGCTCTATTCGCTGAAGTGCGCGATCCACACGTTCGTGGAGGTGCCGGGCGTGCGCTCCATCGACGAGGCGTGGGCCGTCGTCGAGACGGCGGAGAAGAACCGCTGCCACTGCATGATGCTCTCCAACTGCTGCTACGACGAGGACGCGATGACGCTCATCAACGCCGCCCACGCAGGCATCCTCGGCGAGCTGATGCACGGCGAGAGCTGCTATCTGCATGAGACGCGCGACAGGCAGGGGCAGGCCTTCCTGAGCCGCGAGAAGATTTTCTCGTCGCTCGCCGCGCTCATCGACCACACTGGCATGTGCTACTGCGTCCATCCGCTCGCGCCCATTTCGCTTGCGATGAACATCAACCGCGGCGACAGGCTCGACTATCTCGTGTCCGTGGGCTCCAAGGGCTTCGCGTGGCAGGAGTTCGCTCGCAGGAAGTTCGGCCCCGACGCGCCAGTCTCGAAGATATCGTTCGAGGCCAACGACTTCAACACAACGACGATTTCGACGGTGAACGGCAAGACTATCGAGCTGCGGCAGTGCAACAACTGCCCGATGCCGTACACCCGGTTCTATTCCATCTACGGCTTCAACGGGACAATCGCCACGCAGTCGCGCGGCCTGCAGCCCTCCATGCGCGTGGCGATCGAAAAGACGCTCGGCGGCGGCGTGAAGAGCTTCCTCGAGGGCAAGGAGCTCGACGCGTTCAAGGAGAAGTACCGTTCCGCGCTCTGGAAGAAGACGGGCGACACGGCCAAGAAGGTCGGCGGACACGGCGGCATGGACTACCTGATGGACCTGCGCTGGTCGCACTGCATCCGCAACGGCCTTCCGCTCGACATGAGCGTCTACGACTTCGCGACGTGGAGCTCCATCTTCGAGCTCAGCGAGAGGAGCGTCCGCAACCGCTCGCAGGCGCAGGACATCCCCGACTTCACGCGCGGCGCGTGGAAGACCACACCGCCCGGCGGCCTTCTCTGAGCGCGGGAGGAGCCCTCTCCCTCTCGCCTGGCGGGTTGTCCGTGGTCTGAAGCCCCATGTCTATTTCAAGCAGAAAGGAGAACCGAAAATGAGCAAGATAAAACTGATGGCATTCGCGGCGATCTGCGCGGCGACGGCGTTCGGCGCGGAGAAGAAGGTCCAGCCGCCATACGAGGCGACTGCGGTCGGCAAGCTCGAGAGCCGCACGAAGGACAAGACCCGGTGCCCGGGAATATTCGGCGACTACTGGTGGGCGAACCGCTTCCTCGACCGGCACCAGCAGATCGAGAAGCTGAAGGGCAAGACGGTCGACCTCGTCCTCCTCGGCGACTCCATCATGCACTTCTGGGAGTGGAAGCAGCCCAAGAGCTGGAGCAAGCTTACCGACGGGCGCACGGTTCTGAACCTCGGATACGGCGGCGACAGGACGGAAAACGTGATCTGGCGCGTCCAGCACGGCGAGCTGGACGGCTACAAGGCTCGGAACATCGTGCTTATGATCGGCACGAACAATAACTCCGCGGACACCACCGACCCCGCCAACGTCGCGAAGGGCGTCGAGGCGATTGTCGCGCTTGTCAAGGCGAAGCAGCCCGACGCGCGGCTCATTCTGCATCCGATCTTTCCCCGCGGCAATTCGCCGAAGCCGTCGAAGCACCACGCCGCCGCGCGGTCGAGGAACGACAAGACGAATGCGCTCCTCAAAGAGTTCGCGGCGAAGCACCCCGAGATCGTGTGGATTGACTTCGGCGAGAAGCTTGTCGACGCCTCCGGATGGGTGCCGAAGGGGCTGATGCGCGATGGCATCCACCCGTCCGCCGCCGGATACGACGTCTGGATGGACGCCATACTGCCTGTCGTCGACGCGAAGGCGAAGTGAAGACAGGCGCGGTATGGATGTTGTCCGCAAAAGTCTTGTGGTCGTGTTCTGCGGCTTCCTGGAGTTCTAGCCCAAAGGCGACTGTCGCCGTGTAGAATCTGCTTCACAAATTGTCCGGCATCTGGTAAAATTATGGTATGAAAAAGACAACTCTGACAATCGTAGCCGCGTGCGCCGCCGCCGCGCTCTTCGCAGGATCCGAATACAAGCCCGAGCAGTGGAACATCGCCGCGCGCGAGAAGTTCGCGGCCCAGCGCTTCGGGATATTCATCCACTGGGGCATCTACGCGAACTACGCGCAGGGCGAGTGGTATCAGCAGAAGATCGGCATCGACACCGAGACGTACGGGCGCATGAAGGACGGGTTCTGCCCGTCGAAGTTCGACGCCAAGGAGTGGGTGCGCGTGTTCAAGGACGCGGGCGCGAAGTACGTGACGATCACCTCCCGCCACCACGACGGCTTTTCGCTCTGGCCGACGAAGGTTGACGACGGGTACAACATCGCAAATACGCCGTTCAGGCGCGACATCCTCGGGGAACTCTCGAAGGCGTGCGACGAGGCGGGGCTCCAGCTCAACTTCTACTATTCGCTCATGGACTGGCACCGCAAGGACTACCCGGCGGGCCGCGCGGCGAAGAGGGTGTTCGGCGAGCAGAAGGGCGACTACGCGTCGTACAAGCGGTTCATGCTCGCGCAGATCGGGGAGCTGATCGACAACTACCACCCCGGCAACATCTGGTTCGACGGCGAGTGGGAGCACTGCAGCCACAAGGACGGTGTCTGGCACCGCTACCTCGACTGGGACTTCGACACGATCTACGACTTCATCCACTCCAAGAAGGTGCTTGTCGCGAACAACAACCACCAGCCCATCCGCCCGAAGGAGGACATCCAGCTCTTCGAGCGCGACCTCCCCGGAGAGGGGACGTCGTTCTCGAAGAATCAGCCCATGACGCACGACCGCCCCGTCGAGCAGTGCGACGTCATCCAGAAGAACGTCTGGGGCTACAAGATCAACGAGAGGTCCTTCCGCACGCCCGAGGACGTCTGCGCGATGATCTGCCGTTGCGCGGCGAAGGACGCCAATTTGCTTATGAACATCGGGCCCGACGGGTCCGGGCGGCTCCCCGCGCGCGCGGTCGAGGTTATGGCTGAGGTCGGCAAGTGGATGCGCGCTAACGGATACGCGATCTACGGGACGCGCGGGCTCGGCCTCGTGAAGAACAAGGACGGCTCGCAGACAGGCAAGACCCGCAAGGGCGACAAGGTGTTCGTGATAACGATCCCGAAGGGCGCGGCGGGCTATCCCGTCGTGGAGACCCTGAAGGCGGAATGACGCAGCAAGAGGGAGGCCATACGATGGACACTAAGGTCAGCCTGGGCGGCCTTGAGATGGCGACGCCCGTTGCGACTGCAAGCGGGACGTTCGGATACGGCACGGAGTACATCGGCGCGGTCGACTACTCGAAGCTCGGCGCCGTGACGGCCAAGGGAATCCGCATGGAGCCGTGGCCCGGGAACCCGATGCCGCGCCACGCAGAGGTCCCGGGCGGGCTGGTGAACGCTATCGGCCTGCAGGGCTCGGGCGTCGAGAGCTTCCTGAAGTACACCGTCCCATGGTACGCGCAGAACGTCTCCGTCCCGATGATCGCGAACATCTGGGGCGGGACCGTCGAGGAGTACGCGGCCGTGGCGGCGCGGATCACTGAGGGCTGCGGCGGGAAGGTCGCGGCGCTCGAGATGAACGTCAGCTGCCCGAACGTCAAGGCAGGCGGGCACACGTTCGGACAGGACCCGGCGATCCTGCGCGAGGTCGTCGCCGCCGTGCGCGCGGCGACGAGCCTCCCGCTCTTCGTCAAGCTCGCGCCGAACGTCCCGTCGATAGTCCCGTACGTGAAGGCGTGCGAGGAGGCGGGGGCGGACGCCCTGTCGATCACGAACACTTTCCCCGCCATGGTCATCGACGTCGAGCGGCGCCGCCCGGTGATTGCGAACGTCACGGGCGGGCTCTCCGGACGCGGGATCCACCCCGCCGCCGTGAAGCTCGTCTACGACGCGCACCGCGCCACGAAGCTCCCGATCCTCGCGATGGGCGGAGTGTACACGGCGAACGACGCGATAGAGTTCATGCTCGCGGGGGCCTCCGCCGTGGCGGTGGGCACCGCGCTCTTCTCCAACCCGGGGGTGGTCGCGGAGGTCTGCGACGGCATCGTCGACTACTGCCGGCGCCATTCGTTCCCGTCGGTCTCCGCGCTCACCGGCGCCCTGGCGGTTGAATGACGCGCCGGAATTTCGCGCAAATCATGCAGTTTTGCGGCGTGGCGCTCGCATGCGAACATCCTGGCGAAGAGAAAAGATATACGGAAGCAGTATAGACAACAAGGTTTTGTTGTGATATAATATCAATTCAGTTCATGAAAGGTCGATAAAAGATGATAGTCATCAAGATTCTTCTGTACACAATCGAAGTCGTGGTTTGCCTTCTCCTGGGGCTCATCGTGATGCTCCAGAAGCCAAAGGAGGGCGGGCTTGGCGGCGCGTTCGGCGGCGGCGCACTCGAGGCGTCCCTCGGCGCTGACGCCGGCAACGTCCTCATCAAGGCCACCGCGACCCTGGGCACCATATTCCTGCTCAACACGCTGATCCTCGCGAAGATCACGGCGTCCGGCACCGGTTCCGTCATGGACGGACGCGGCAACGAGGCGTCCGCCGAGACCAGCGAGTCCGGGAACGCCGGGGAGCAGCCGGCGCAGAACTGATGAAGGTCCTCGTCACAGGCGGCTCGGGCTTTCTCGGCATAAACCTCATACGCTTCCTCCGCGCCAAGGGCGTGGAGGAAGTGCGCGTTATCGACATCGCCGATTTCGACTACCCTGAGAAGTCCGAGCCCTGGCTCAAGTTCTACAAGGACGACGTAAGGGACATCCCCGCCGTCGAGAGGGCGACCGAGGGCTGCGACGTCGTCGTTCACTGCGCGGCGGCCCTGCCGCTCTACTCCGAGCACGACATCTTCACGACCGAGGTCGACGGTTGCAGGAACGTCCTCAACGCCGCGAGGAAGTTCGGGCTCGAGCGGATGATCCAGATCTCGTCCACCGCCGTCTACGGCGTCCCGAAGAAGCACCCGATCTACGAGACCGACCCCCTCATCGGCGTCGGCCCCTACGGGCAGGCGAAGATCGACGCGGAGAACATCTGCCGCGAGGCGATCAAGGACGGCTACTGCGTTTCCATCATCCGCCCGAAGAGCTTCATCGGCCCCGAGCGACTTGGCGTGTTCGCGCTCTTCTACGACTGGGCCTACACCGGCCACGGCTTCCCCATGATCGGCAGCGGCAAGAACCGCTACCAGCTTATGGACGTCGACGACCTCGACCACGCGATCTGGAACGCGATGACGTATCCAAAGGACGTCGTCGCCACCGAGTTCAACATCGGCGCGAAGGAGTTCACGACGATGCGCGAGGACTACCAGGCCGTCCTCGACAGGGCCGGGCACGGCAAGAGGATCAAGGGCCTCCCCGTGAAGCCCATCGTGTTCATTCTGCGAATCCTCGAGAAGCTCCACCTCTCCCCGCTCTATCCGTGGGTGTACGAGACGGCCTCCACCGATTCGTTCGTTTCAATAGAGAAGGCGGAGAGGCTGCTCGACTTCGCCCCGAAGTACTCCAACAAGGACGCCCTGGTCAGGAACTACGACTGGTACGTCGAGCACCTCGACGAATTCAAGGGCAAGTCGGGCGTCTCGCACCGCGTCCCGTGGAAGCAGGGGCTTCTCGCGTGCGCGAAGTGGTTCTTCTGACGCTGCCGCGCACGGCGCGGCGCATGGTATTTCTTCAACAGGCAAAAAGGCAAGGCAAGGAGATTACGCGATGGCGGCGATATACGAGTACACGGGAGTGGTCGAGAAGATACTTCCTATGCAGACGTTCTCAAGCGGCTTCACCAAGCGCGACGTGGTGATGACCGACGACCTGGACCAGCAGTCCAGGTACCCCAACCACATAGCCTTTACGTTCAAGAAGGACAACACGAGCGTCCTCGAAGGAGTCAGGGAGGGCCAGCGCGCCAAGATCCGCTTCGCGATCGACGGGCGCGAGTGGACGAATCCCCAGGGCCAGGTGAAGTACTTCACCGACCTCACCGGCCTCAAGCTCGAGGTCCTCAACTCCGACGGAACCTCGACCGAGCCGGTGCCCGTCCCCGCGGAGCCGTCCGGCGACTTCGGCGACGCCGGGGACATCGACGACATGCCGTTCTGACACCCGGGCCCCTGGATGACCTGGCGGGATGCGATAGGGAAGGCGGCGTCGTACCTGGACGGGAAATCCGTTCCGGAGGGGGCGCTCGCCGCCGAGCATCTCGCAGCCAGGCTTCTTGGCTGCGGACGCGGCCTTCTCGCGCCGTCCCTCGACAGGGAGATAGGCGAGCGCCACCTCGAGGCCATGCGCAGGGGGATGCGGCGGCTCGTCGCCGGAGAGCCCATCCAGTACGTGATTGGCGAATGGGACTTCAGGCACCTCACGCTGTCGTGCGACAGAAGGGCGCTCATACCGCGCCCCGAGACCGAGGGGCTCGTCTCGCTCGTCCTCGACTTCCTCCGCGCCAGGCCGCCGTCGGAAAGGCCGCCGTTCGTCGTGGACGTCGGGACGGGGACGGGCGCGATAGCGCTCTCGATAGCCGACGAGTTCAAGGGCGACGCGGCCATCGTCGGCACCGACGTCAGCGAGGACGCGATCGCCCTCGCAAAGGCGAACGCGGAGCGCACCGGCCTCGCATCCCGCGTGGGCTTCGCCGTGATGGACGGCCTCGACGACTTCGACGAGCCGGGCGTCATCGACGTCATAGTCTCCAACCCGCCATACATCGAGAGCTCCGCCATCGCCGCGCTCGACCCGAGGGTGCGCGACTTCGAGCCGAGGATCGCGCTGGACGGCGGAGAGAGCGGCCTGGACTTCTACGACAGGTACCTCTCCGACTCCATGAACCTGCTTAGCCCCGGCGGGATGGTGTTCTTCGAGATAGGCGACACGCAGGGTGCCGCCGTCGCCAGGCTCATGGGCGAATACGGCTTTTCGGACGTCGAGGTGAGGAAGGACCTCGCCGGGCGCGACCGCTACGCAAGCGGCGCGATGAAGTTCTGACGGGAGGCGCGGATGACTGAGCTTGACGAGTTGTGGCGCCTGACGCGCGATACCATCGGCACGGGACGCCTTTCCGTAGTGATGCCGGTGTACAACCTCTCCGCCACCATCGAGGAGAACCTCGTCGCGACCGCCGAGCTCTTCGACTCGCATTCCATCCGGGCCGAGCTCGTCCCCGTGGACGACGGCTCCGCCGACGGCACGGCCGACGCCATCCGCCGCGCCGCCGCCAGGCAGTACTCCCATGTCGTGGTCAAGCCCGTCTTCTGCGAGAGGAACGGCGGCAAGGGCGCGGCGCTGAAGGCCGGCTTCGCCGCGTCCACCGGCGAATACGTCATGCTCCTCGACGGCGACCTCGACATACACCCGAAGCAGACGCCGTGGTTCTTCGAGCAGGTCGCGAAGAACGGCGCGGACATCGTCGTCGGCTCGAAGCGCCACCGCCGGTCGGTCGTCCAGTACCCCTGGCACCGCCGCGTCGTGAGCTGGGTCTACTTTACCCTCGTGCGGATGTTCATCGGCCTACCGCTCACCGACACGCAGACCGGCATGAAGCTCTTCCGCAGGCAGGTCCTCGGCGACGCGCTCGCGCGGATGCTCGTGAAGACGTATGCCTTCGACCTTGAGCTGCTCGCGATCGCGCACGAACGCGGCGCGAAGATAGCCGAGGCCCCGGTCGTCATCCGCTTCGGCAACAAGTTCGGGGCGCTGAGCCCGACCACCGTGAAGACGATGGCCCTCGACTCGCTTGCCGTCTTCTACCGCCTGCGGCTTCTCAGGTACTATTCGAAGGTCGAGATCCCGCCGCCGCTCGCGAGAGACCCGATGGTTTCCATCGTCATCGCCTGCCCGGGCGACAGCTGGATGCTCCGCGAATGCCTCGCCGCGATCGCCGCGCAGACATACCGCAACTTCGAGGTGATAGTCTTGCCGGATGGCCGAACTGTGTTCGGCCAAACCACCACCACCATCATCCCCACCGGCAAGGTGAGGCCCGCGGAGAAGCGCAATATCGGCATCAACGCGGCAAAGGGCGACCTCGTCGCCTTCATCGACGACGATGCCTATCCCGACGCCCATTGGCTTGAATACGCCGTAAAGTACTTCGGCGACGAGTCGATAGGCGCGGTTGGCGGGCCGGGCGTCACGCCGCCCGGCGACGGCTTCCTTGCCCGCGCCGGTGGGCGCGTCTACGACAGCCTGCTCGTCTCCGGCAACTACCGCTACCGCTACAAGGCCGGCGGCGTGAGGCGCGACGTCGACGACTACCCAAGCTGCAACCTCATCGTCCGCACCGGCATATTGAAGGCGATCGGCGGCTACCGCACAGACTTCTGGCCTGGCGAAGACACGCTTCTCTGCAAGGACATAATAGACTCCGGCAAGCGCATCGTCTACGACCCGTGGGTCGTCGTCTTCCACCACCGCCGCGCGCTGTTCGGGCCACACCTCCGCCAGCTCGGGCGCTACGCCTTCCACCGCGGCTACTTCGTGAAGCGCTATCCGTCCAACTCCCTCCATCTCAGCTACTTTGTGCCGAGCGCGTTCGTCGCGTATCTCCTTCTGTGGCTGCCGGTGTCGTGCATCTCCGTCCACGGCGCGTTCGCCGAGTGCGCGCAGATGCTCTTCCTCGCCGTGCCGCTTTCGCTGTACGCCGCGCTTGTCGTGGCCACGTCGTTCGCGGCGAACCCGCTTATGTGGGCGATGACTGCGGCGGGGATCGTGGCGAGCCACGTCTGCTATGGCGTCCGCTTCGTCCAGGGGCTTTTCGCCAGGCGGGCGCCTTGCGAGTTCATCGGAAAGGACCACGCATAGTATGGACGGCTGGATCGACATGCAGGCGGACCCCGCTCACGTGAGGCGGGAGCGCGAGAGGGCGAGGGCGCTGCGCAAGACCGACTGGTGGCGCGCGCAGCTGCAGAAGGGCGTGTGCCACTACTGCGGCAGAGTCGTCGGCGCGGCGAACCTGACGATGGACCACGTCGTCCCCGTCGCGCGCGGCGGAAGGTCCGTGAAGTCCAACTGCGTCCCGTGCTGCAAGGAGTGCAACAACTCCAAGCGCGCCTACACGCCCGTCGAGATGCTTCTGGAACGCCTCGAGACTGCGGGCGGGGACGGACAGTGAAAAATGTACAGGAAAGGGGAATGAAAATGAAGAAGGAAAGCAACGCAGCAAGTGACATGTCCCGCAGGTCGTTCCTGGCGGGGATTGCGTCCGTCGGCGGCCTGGTCGCCACGTCGCGGCTTCCGTCGTTCGGCGGGGACCAGCCTGAGCTGTTCCCGGACCGTGGGCGCTTCGAGCGCCTTTCGCTCACATACCACGCGATCAAGGCCGGCGCGACTAAGCCGTTCACTCTCCTGCACATCTCCGACACGCACCTCACTGCGGCGTATCCCGACGAGGGCGAATTCGAGCGGAAAACCGCCTACAGGCGCATCCGCACGTTCGGCGGCCGCCAGGAAGAGGCGCTCCGCGACTCCATCGCATGGGCGAAGGAGCACGTGGACTACCTTCTGCACACCGGCGACCTGATCGACTTCCAGAGCCGAGCTAACTTCGACCTCGTGAAGAAGTACTACGGCGAAGGCGGCGAGATGATGTTCGGCTGCCTCGGCAACCACGAGCACTACAGGGGGAAGAAAATGGCGAAGAAGGACGGCACGCCCATCGTGCCGGCGGTCGTCCCCGATCTGCTCAAGGAGGCGTACCCGTTCCCGAACGACTTCTGCTCCACCGTCGTCAACGGCGTGAACTTCGTCATGATCGACGATTCGACGGACACCGTGTCCGCCGACCAGGCGTCGCGCTTCGAGGCCGAGGTGAAGAAGGGTCTGCCGATCATACTCTGCATGCACTGTCCGTTCCCGACGCGCGAGATCGTCCGGGCCGCGAGCCGGTTCTGGCGGAGGGCCGACCTGAAGGGCATCCGCGACATGGGCGGATTCCGGGAGAGTTACAAGGACGCGACGACCAGGGACTTCGTCGCCTACCTTCGCGCACAGCCGCTTCTCAAGGGGATCCTCTGCGGACACGGCCACCTTAACGTCGTCGACGACTTCTCGCCCACGGCGAAGCAGTACGAGGTGGCTGGCAACTTCATGTTCTGCGGACAGGAGTTCACGTTCTCCTGACGGACCGGCGCATCTGGTCGCGCACGACCAGCGACGCGAGCGCTAGGCCGAAGGCGGCGGTCACCGTGACGACGCTTCCCAGCCCGTCGCACAAGGGCGGCTCGTCTGAGCAGACGCAGGTGAACTTCCGCGCCGGGATGCCGCCCGTCTTCTTCAGCGCGGCCCTTACCGCGCGGGCGAGCCCGTCGCCCTGTACCTTCGAGAACTCGACCGCCCTTACCCTGGACGGGTCTATCCGCCGCGCAGCGCCCATTGACGAGAACAGCGTTGCGCCGGGGTACGCCAGCGCGCTTCGGATGAGGAGGGCCTTCGACCGCACGGAGTCGATGGCGTCTATTACGTAGTCGTACGACCCGAGGTCGAATGACGGCGCGGTCGCCTCGTCGTAGAACACGGCACGAGACTCGATCTCCGCATCCGGTGCGATTTCCGCGAGACGCGCGGCGAGGGCGTCCGCCTTTCGCCGCCCGACGGTGGCGGGCGTGGCCATTATCTGCCTGTTGACGTTCGAGGGCGCTACTACGTCGGCGTCCACGAGTAGGATGTGCCGCACGCCCGTGCGCGCCAGCGCCTCCGCGCACCATCCGCCTACGCCGCCTAGCCCGAAGACGGCGACGCGGACGCGGGAGAGAGACGAGAGGGCGTCTTCGCCGAGAAGGGTGCGCGACCGCTCCAGGAAGTCCGGCTCCCCGGCGTCGTTCGCCGCGTCGCATCCGTCGTTCACCGCGTCGCCTCCGCGCCCTTGCCGCCTTCCTTCCCCTGCCCGGCGTGCGGTCCGCCGTGCGGCGCGTGCGGGTGCTGGTGATGGTGGTGGTGCAGGATCTTCGCGCGCCGCCCGGTGAGGACCGGCACGCCGAGGTGGTACTTGATTGCGAGCGCGCGGAGCAGGAAGATCGTCGCTATGCAAACGACCGCCGCGATGCGCGAGTCGATCTTCACCGCGATGAGCCCGAAGTACGCGAAGCCGCCGGCGGCGCAGGCGAGCGCGTATATCTCCTTTCGGAAGATGAGAGGGACCTCGTTGATGCAGATGTCGCGCATGACGCCGCCGAAGACTGCCGTCAGCACGCCCATGACGATCGCGCGCCACCAGCAGCCGTGGAAGAGCGAGAAGCTGGCGCCGGCGGCGAGCGCGGCTTCGCGTTCGATCATGATCACCTTCTCCATGCCGATGACCATGAAGACGGATATCGAGATCGTGTCGAACACGAACCACGTGACCTGCTCCGTGATGAAGCGCCGCCCGAAGAGCGCGATGGCCAGGACCGCCACGAGGGTCGTGATGAGGTACGACGGCGTCGCCAGCCAGAACGGCTCCTGCCTCAGCAGCACGTCGCGGAGCGTCCCGCCGCCCATCGCCGTGATGAACCCGATGACGTACGCCCCGAACCAGTCGAAGCGCTTGGCGCTTGCGAGGCGGACGCCCGAGACGGCGCCGGCGAACGTGCCTATCTGCGTGAGGACCTCGAGGAATATCCCGGGGCCGATCAGCCGCCCGAAGAACTCGGCGAGTGCGTCCATGCCGTCACGACCCCTTGCCGTGCGGTATCGGCTTCCAGCTGCGCGACGGACGCACGAGCGTGTAGAGGACCGTCGCGGAGAGGATGAAGGAGAACACCGGGAACGTCGCCACCGAGAACCACGTCGGACGGCGCTTGTGGTACGAGAGCGCGCACGCCACCCATGCCGTTATCCAGCCGATGACGGAGACGAACACCAGTATCCCGAAGAAGAATGCAGTCGCCATCAGGATGCTGTCGCCGCGGCAGACCTTGTAGACGAACGCTATGAAGTCCACCAGGATTATGAACGCGACCGACATTCCCGTGAGGATGGCGAAGTAGCTGTCGAAGAGGCGGAAGGAGGGCTTCCTGGCCATCGCCTTGAGCCACGGCATGAAGTACAGCCCCGCGACCTGCCAGCATCCCGTGGCCCAGCGGCAGAGCTGGCGCCACATGTGGCGGACGGTGACGGGCTGCTCGTCGGCGTACTCCGCCTCCGGAACGTACCCGATCCTGCGGCCGGCGATGTTGCTCTGCACGGAGAACTCGACGTCCTCGGTCATCGTCTTCGTGCGCCAGCCGTCCTTGCCGAGTATCGAGAGCATGAACGCGAAGCCAGTGCCGGTGAGCTTGCCGGAGAGCGCGAGCTTGGTGCGCACGCGGTTGGAGAGCTCGTTCATCAGGTTCCAGTAGACCGTGTACCATCCGGAGATGACGTTCGCCCTCGCGTTGGAGGACATGCGCCGCCCGGTGGCGATGAGCTCGCCGTCGTTGAGCGCGTCGTTCATCGCGTCGAGCCACTGGCGCGAGACGACGTTGTCCGCGTCGAATATCGCGACGGCGTCGTATCCGCCGCGCTCGCGCACCTTGTCGAGGCCCCATGCGAGCACGTCGCCCTTGCCCGAGCTCGGGACGGTCTTCTCGAACACCGTCGCGCCCGCCGCGCGCGCGACCTCGGCCGTGCGGTCGGAGCAGTTGTCGGCGAGGACGATCACCTCGCGGAACTCCTTCGGGTAGTCCGACATGAGTATGCTCTTCACCGGGAGGCGTATGACGCGCTCCTCGTTCCTGGCGCAGATCAGCACCGCGAAGCGGAGCTTGCGGTCGGACTTAGCCGGCTTCCTCCTCGGGAGGAAGAGGCCGAGCGAGACCACGAGCGTGGACCAGATGAAGACCAACGCGAGTATGCAGAGCAGAAGGTCCAGCGTCACCATCACATTGCCGCCGTCATTTATCATCACGCCATCTCCTATGAGCCCAGAGGTACTGTTCGGGATACCGCCTTATGGCGTCGCCCAGGCGGTCGTTCAGGACCTGCGCCGCCGCCTCCACGTCCGCGTCTCTGGGGAACGCGACGGGGGCGCCGCCCACCAGCTTGTAGCGGTAGGGTGCCGTGCGCACAAACGATCCAACTACGATTCTGCGGCCGGAGCGTATCGCCAGCCTGGCCGCGCTTGTGAATGTCCTCGCCGGCCTCCCGAGGAACGTCAGCCGCGCGCCCTTGGACGTGTGCTGGTCCATGAGGATCGTCATCGCGGCCCTGTCCTCCTCCCACTTCCTGAGGATGCCCGTCGTGAAGCCGTGGTTCTTGTCGATGATCGTGACCGGCCCCCTGAAATGGTGCTTTGCCATCCACCCTGCGACGAGTTTGTTGTTCATCACCCTGGCGATGGCCATCATCGGGCGGGCGAACGAGAGGATGTTCGTCGCCGCCTCCCAGACGCCGTGGTGCGAGCTGACGAGCAGGATGGGCTCGTCCGGCGTGTCGAGGAGCAGCTTCACCGCGGCGGGGTCCGCCTCGCCGAAGTCGAGGTGCTCGCGCCAGTTGCCGGCGTTGACGACGCCCGGGACGCACAGCGCCTCGCAGACGTGCCCGGCGAGATGGCACCACGCCTTCTTCGCGATGCGCCTGGCCTCGGACTCGTCGGACGCGATGCCGCACTTGATGATGTTCGCCACGGAGAGGCGCCGCCGCCTTGGGAAAAACGGCCACAGGAGCGCGGCGAAGCCGGCTCCGAAACCGTAGGCGTGCCTCTGGACGAACGTCATCTTGAAGATATTCCCTCCCTGGCCTTCTTCCCTGCGGCTGCGCCCTGGAAGCGGATCGTCGCGGCGCGGCCGTGGGCGTCGAGGCCCTCAACCTTCGCGAACGCCTCGATGGAACGCCGCGTCTCCGCGAGGTCAGCCTCGGTGAACGAGACGAAGCTGTGGCGACGGCGGAAGTCGTCCGGCGTCAGCCCGTTGAACATGTTCGCCGCGCCGCCCGTCGGGAGGACGTGGCTCGGCCCGGCGACGAAGTCGCCTGCGGACTCCGGGGTCCACGGCCCGGCGAACACCGCGCCCGCCGCGCGCACTCCCTTCATCACCCCAAGGGCGTTCTTCGTCATTATCTCGAAATGCTCCGGCGCGAAACGGTTGACGGTCTCGAGGCCGTCGGCGACGGACTTCGCGACGGCGATGAGGATGCCGCCCCGGTCGATGACGCGCTTCACGATGTCCCTGCGCGAAAGCGACTCGCACTGCGAGAGGACCTCCGCCTTCACCTCCTCGGCGAACCGGCGCGACGTGGCGACGCATAGCGACTTCTCCCATCCGCTGCCGTGCTCCGCCTGCGAGAGGAGATCCGCCGCGACCCACTTCGCCGGCACCGAGCCGTCGGCGAGGACCGCGATCTCGCTTGGCCCCGCGACCTGGTCGATCGCGACGTATCCGTAGACCTGGCGCTTCGCGGCGGTCACGAACGCGTTGCCCGGCCCGGCGATCTTCTGTACCTTGCGGCATGTCTTAGTGCCGAACGCCATCATGCCGACGGCCTGTATTCCGCCGACGCGGTAGACCTCCGTCGCGCCGGCGAGCGCGAGCGCGTAGAGGAGTACGGGGTTGACCTCGCCCGTCCTGCCCGCCGGCGTGCAGGCGACGATCTCCTTCACGCCCGCCGCCTTGGCGAGAGTAACGGTGTGGATGGAGGTGGACGCCAGCGGCGCGGTGCCGCCGGGGACGTACACGCCGACGCGGTCCATCGGCGTGTAGAACTCGCCCTCGCTTCCGCCGCGCGGCGTCTTGATGGACCACGCGGCCCTGAGCGACGCCTTCGCGAAGCGCATGACGCGCCTGTGCGCGTCCCTCACCGCCGCCGCGACGCCTTTGTCGATCGACGCCTCCAGCGCCTTCAGGTCGAATGCGACCCTCAGGTCGCGCCCCTTGAAGCCCTCGAATTTCGCAACATAGCGGCGCACCGCCGCGTCGCCCTCGCGACGCACGGCGGCAAGCACCTCGCGCGCGGCCGTCTCCGCCTCCTCGGGGAAGGCGGGGCGCGCGTTGAACCGCTCCACGAGCGGGCTGTCCGTGTCAACTATTTTCAGCATAAGCCTATTATATCATTTCCCACGGACAATTGCCATTGATATTTAACGGATTTCGACAATGCCGCGGTCAGTCCCTCACCTCGAAACCGGCGGCCTTCAGGAATTTCTTGAGCTCCGGAATCGCTATGATGTTGAAGTGGAATACGCTCGCGCCCAGGAGGACGTTCGCGCCCGCGGCGGCCGCGTCAGCGAAGTGCTGCATCGTCCCCGCGCCGCCGGACGCCACGACGTCAGCGTCGGTGATGCCGCGGATCATCCTGATGAGCGGGAGGTCGAAGCCCGTGCGCGCCCCGTCGGTGGACTTCGAGGTGGGGAGTATGCACTTCACGCCGAAGTCGTTCACTCTGCGCGCCCATTCGAGGGCGTCCACGCCGGTCGCCGTGCGCCCGCCGTCGATGAACACCTCGTAGCCGCTAGGCATTGCGCCGCTCTGCGCGACGTCGATCGCCACCGTCACCCTGTCCGCGCCGAACTCCTTGATCATCTCGGCGATGAGCTCCGGCTTTCGGAACGCGGCGGACGACGTCGAGATCTTGTCCGCGCCGGCCTTGAGGACCTCCTCCGCGGCGGCGACGGAGCTTATTCCCCCGCCCATCGTGAAGGGGACGGTCTTGACCTCCGCCACGCGCCTCACGACGTCCAGCATCGTCGCGCGCCCCTGGACGGTCGCGGTGATGTCGAGCATCGCGATTTCGTCCGCCCCCGCGGCGCAGTACGCGCGGCAGCACTCCACGGGGTCGCCGGCGTCCTTGATGTTCACGAAGTTGACGCCCTTGACCACGCGCCCGTTCATCATGTCCAGGCACGGCATTATGACTAGTTGCTTGTTCATTGTCTTCCTTTCGGTTGGATTCAGAATATTATATCACAACAAAGCTATTTGCGGGAGGCGGTCGGCTCGAATGCCTCGATTACAGGCTCGTCGCCATCCTGCACCTTCAGGACTGCGAACTCGACCTCCACCGCGCCCTTCGCCTTTGCCGCGGACGGAAGCGTGGACCTGCCCTTTGACGATTTCACGGACGCGTACTCTTCGTGGACCATCTGCCCGGCGTCGTTGAAATAGCGCATCCTGAGGTTGACCGGAGGCGACTTTGGCTTCTTCCTGAGGGCGATGCCCGGGGAGATCACCCTTGTCCCAGGGGGGATCTTGATGCGCTTTACCGCAACGACGGGCGGCTTCTGCTCGGCTGGTTTTGCCGGCGAATGGCTTGCCGCCATTACCGTCGCGTTTGTCGGCGCGGCGGGAGCCGCAGGCGCATGCCCGCCGGCGTCCGCGCCCGCGGCGTCGACTGCCGGCGGCTTCCGCGTCAGCGTCCACGTAGCGACTGCGGCGAGAGCCGCGGCGGTTGCGACGGCCGTCGCCGCCAGCCACTTCCTCGCCTTGCCTGCCGGGCGTCCGCGCTGCATGACGGACGACACCGCGAAGGGGAGGCTGCGGAATTCCACGGTTCCCTCCGCGTCGTCGTAGATGACGTAGGTCGAGAGGCACTTCCCGTCGCATTCCCTCGGATAGCCGACGGAACCGGGGTTGACGATGTACCTTTTGCCGTCCTCTAGCGTGAAGTCCTGCGGGTCGGTGCGGTAGACGACGCCGGACTGCCCAGTCAGGAATATGCACGGCACGTGCGTGTGGCCGACGAAGACGATCTGTGCGTCGGTTGCGTCGAACGTCGCCTTTGCGTCCGACTCGCTTTCGACGTAGTAGAACTTCGGCGGGTCGAAGAGGTCCCCGTGCGCCGCGACGGCCCCGCCGAACTGGCAGGTGTAGGGGAGGGCCTTCAGCCAGGCGATGTCGTCGGCGGAGAGCGCTTCGCGGTGGCGCGCGGCGGCGTCGCCCGCAAGGTCGATGAACTCCTCGGCGCCGCCCCTGCCGGACACCGCGTCGTCGTGGTTGCCGGCGATGACGACTCTGCACGACGACCTGACGAGCGCGACGGCCTCCGACGGCGACGGGCCGTAGCCGACGATGTCGCCGAGGCATACGAAGTCGTCCGCGCCCGCGGCGCGCGCGTCGGCGAGCACCTTCGCGAGCGCGGATTCGTTTGCGTGGACGTCTGAGATTACGGCGTGCTTCATCGGCGTTACAGAACCTTCGGGCGCCCGGACGATATCTTGTCCGGGACCAGCCTGTTGACGAGCCCGTTGATCCACGCCGGCAGGACCGAAAGCGCCCACGTCGCGAAGCGCATCGGCCACGGGAACGCGATCAGCCCGACGTTCCTGTCGACGCGCGAGAGGATGACGCGCGCCGCCTTGTCCGCATCCATCAGGAATGGCATCGGGCACGTGTTCGCGGCGGTGAGGCGCGAGCGGACGAACCCGGGGCATACGACGGACACCCTGATGCCCTCCTTCCTGAGCGCGCCCCTGAGCGCGAGCCCCCACGTCTTCACGCACGCCTTTGTCGCGGAGTACGACGGGCAGCTCGCCAGCGGCCCGTACCCGGCAATCGAGGCGGTTATGACGATCTGCCCGCCGGCGCCGCGAGCGCGGAACGCCTCCAGGGCGGGGAGCACGGCGTTGACCGTGCCGTCGACGTTCGTCGCGAACGTCCGCCTCACGTTCTCCTCGCTCTCCACGCCCGTCCCCACGCCGGCGTTCGCGAACACCCTGTCGAGCGGCGCGGCGTCGTCGCACGAGCGTATCCACTCGCGCATCGCGCCTTCTTCCGCCACGTCTACGACGCGCCCGTGGGCGGACGCGCCGAGCGCGCGGCACTCGGCGAGCGCCTCGTCGAGGCGCGACGCGTCGCGCCCGCACAGGAAGAGGCGGTCGCCCCTCCTTGCGCATTCCACCGCCAGCGCCCTGCCTATGCCGGAACTGGCCCCTGTTATTAGAACATTCATCGCTGTCTGATATTCTACCAAAACAAAACATGGTTGTCTACACCTCCGTGAATCCAGCATCTTCGTCAGGACGTGCATTCACAGGTATTCCACCAAAACAAAACATGGTTGTCTACACCTCCGTGAATCCAGCATCTTCGTCAGGACGTGCATTCACAGGTATTCCACTTCCCCTCCCCCCGTCTCCACAAGAGGAATGTCGCATTCATTTTTTGGTTTTGTTTTTCGCGGAAGTGTGCTACACTATTCTACAGCAGTCAACATCACGAAAGGAGACATCGAATATGTTCCAGCCGAAAACACGCCTGGCGATCGCGTCGGGCATCGCAGTGGCGGCCATGGCCGCATTCGCAGCGCCGAAGATCACGTCGCGCCCGTTCGGGAAGACGTCGGACGGAAGCGCAGCCACGTTGTACACCCTCAGGAGCCGCGGAGGCCTCGTCCTAGAGGTGACGGACTTCGGCGGCCGCCTCGTGCGCGCCTACGCGCCCGACAGGTACGGCAACCTCGCGGACGTCACGCTCGGCTGGAACACGCCCGCCGAATACGAGAAGCTCGGCTTCTCGATGGGCACGCTCATCGGGCGCTACGGCAACCGCATCGCCGACGGCAAGTTCACGCTCGACGGCAAGGTCTACCAGCTCCCCATCAACGAGGAGAAGAACACTCCCGCGACGCAGCGCCACTGCAACCTCCACAGCGGACCCAAGGGCTGGGACTCGAAGGTCTGGAAGGCCAGGCCGTTCGTGAAGGGCGGCGCGCAGTGCCTCGAGCTGACCTACGTCTCCGCCGACGGGGAGATGGGCTTCCCGGGGACCGTGACCGTCAAGGTCGTCTACAGGGTCCTGCCGCGCAACATCTGGAGAGTCGAGTACGAGGCCACCACCGACAAGCCGACGGTCATCAACCCGACCCACCACTCCTACTGGAACCTCGCCGGCGAGTCGAGCGGCAACGTCCTCAAGCAGGAGCTCCAGATCTTCGCCGACAAGTACACGCAGACCACCCCGGGCCTGATCCCGACGAAGGACGCCCCGGTCGAGGGCACGGGCTTCGACTTCCGCAAGATGCGCCCGATCGGCGAGAAGGCCGCGCTCATGGCGGCGGACAAGTCGCTCGCGGCGATGGACAACTGGTACGACCACAACTTCGTCCTGCGCGGCGGCCCCCACAAGCTCCACGAGGCGGCGTTCATGCGCGACCCAGTCTCCGGAAGGGTGCTTGAGATCTGGACGACCGAGCCCTGCATGCAGATGTACGGCGCGCAGAACATGACGACGGAGCTTCCCGCGAAGGCAGCGGGCAAGACGCTCTGCCAGTTCGCCGGCGTCGCGCTCGAGACGCAGCACTACCCCGACTCCCCCAACAGGTCCGACTTCCCGTCCACCGTCCTCAGGCCTGGCGAGACGTTCAAGAGCGTTACCGAGTACCGCTTCAAGGTCAAGTAGTCCCAAAGAGGAAGGGGGCCTGACGTGAGGCTCAGAGTGCTGGGGCTGTCCGTGTGGGGCCAGTCCCATGCGCAGTCCATAGGAGTGCGCATCGAGGGCCTTCCGGCCGGGATCGCCGTCGACGGCGCCCGGCTGCAGGCCTTCATGGACCGCCGCGCGCCCGGGCGCGACGCGCTTTCGACGGCGCGCCGCGAGCCGGACGTCCCGGAGTTCCGCTGCGGCGTCTCCGGCGGCTTCACCGACGGCGGCCCCGTCGAGGCGGTGATCCGCAACACCGACACGCGCAGCGGAGACTACGAGCGCACAGTCCCGCGCCCCGGCCACGCCGACTACCCGAATTGGGTTCGGACCGGACGCATTCCGCCAGGCGGCGGCGCGAACTCCGGCCGCATGACTGCCGCGATGTGCGTCGCCGGCGGGATCTGCCTCCAGGCGCTCGAAAGTCGCGGCATTCGCGTCTCCGCGCGCGTCGAGGGCGCCCCCGACGTCGCCACCGCAAAGGCCGCCGGCGATTCCGTCGGCGGAGTCGTCGCCTGCGAGGTGACGGGACTTCCTGTCGGACTCGGCGGGCCTATGTTCGACGGCATCGACGGCGCTATCGCCGCCGCGATGTTCGGCATCCCCGGAGTGAAGGGCGTCGAGTTCGGCAACGGCTTTGCCGCCGCGTCGCTCAGGGGCTCGAAGAACAACGACGCGTTCGCCGTCCGCGATGGGAAGGTCGTCACGCTCTCCAACCGCCATGGCGGAGTCCTTGGCGGAATGACGAGCGGAATGCCGCTCGTCTTCAGGGTCGCGATGAAGCCGACCCCGTCAATCTACGTCCCCCAGAAGAGCGTCGACCTCGCGACGATGACGGAGACCGAACTGACCGTCCGCGGACGCCACGACCCCTGTATCGCCTACCGCGCCGTGCCCGTCGTCGAGGGGCTAGCCGCGTTCGCCGTTCTCGACGCGATTCTCGCGGATGCCCCGGGCGCAGAGTACCGCCCGGTTCCGCTCGACGAGCTTCGCAACATCGTCGTCGACTCGAATGTCGCCGCGCTCTATCCCGAGATCGCCGGAAGGGCGATCATGGTCCTTCCTTCCGGCGAGGAGTCGAAGACCATCGAAACGGTCACGCGGATTTGGGACGCCTTTGCGAAGGCAGGCGTCGGGCGCCGCGATTTCGTGACCGCCGTCGGCGGCGGCGTCACCGGAGACCTCGTCGGCTTCGCCGCCGCCACTTGGATGCGCGGCGTCGACTGGGTGAACGTCCCGACCACGCTCCTCTCGATGGTCGACGCGTCGTACGGTGGCAAGACCGCCTGCGACCTGCCGTCCGGCAAGAACATGGCGGGCGCGTTCCATCCGCCGCGTCGCGTTATAATTGACGAACGATTTCTAACTACGCTTCCGCCGCGGCGCGTCGCCGACGGACGTGCAGAGATGATAAAGCACGAGGTGATCGGCGGCATACCGCGCCCCGACGACGTCGCGCGGCTCCCGTCGTCCGCGGAGATCGCGGCGAACCTCGCGGTCAAGGTCGGCGTCGTGCGCGCCGACCCGTTCGAGCGCACGGGCGAGCGGATGAAACTCAATGCCGGACACACCGTCGCGCATGCCGTCGAGAAGGCGACTAACTACGCGGTGTCGCACGGCGAGGCGGTCGCGATCGGCTGCGTCGAGGAGGCGCGCCTCGCCGAACGTCTCGGCCACGCAAAGGCCGGGTGGGCTGACGAGCTGGCGGCGAGGTTCGCGTCCGCCGGGCTTCCTGTCGCGCTGCCGGACGGCCTCACGTTCGATTCGCTCGCGCCGCTGATGGCCGGCGACAAGAAGCGCGAGGGCGCGTCCGTCGTTTTCGCCCTGCCGTGCGGATGGGGCGACGTCAGGGCCGTGCGCGTGGATTTCGCGGGAAATGGCGCAGATGTCGGGTGATGGCTTTCTCCAGGGGCGGCGGATCCACTTCGCGGGCGTGGGGGGCGTCGGCATGGCCGCACTCGCTGTGCTTGCGAAGGCGTGCGGCGCGGAGGTGACGGGATGCGACATCTCCGCCACGTCCAGGACGCGCTGGCTGGAGTCGATGGGCGTCAAGGTGTCCATTGGGCACGACGCCTCGCATCTTCTGGGCGTCGACGAGCTTGTCGTCACGCCTGCCGTCTCGCCGGACAACCCGGAGCTGGCGTACTGCGCTTCCGCCGAGGGACGGCGCATCCGCGTTCGCAGGCGCGGAGAGCTTCTCGCGGAAATGGTGTCGTCATGCAGCTCCATCGCCGTATGCGGCTCGCACGGCAAGACCACCACCGCGACGTTCACCGCGAGGCTTCTGCTCGCGCTTGGCGAGGACGTCAGCTGGGCGATTGGCGGCGAGACGGGCGACTTCCCCGTCGCCGGCGTCGCGAAGGGCGGGCTCTTCTCCGACGGCGCCGTCCTGGTCGTCGAGGCCGACGAGTCCGATGGCACGCTTGCGCTCTACCACCCGGACGTCCTCGTCGTCACGAACTGCGAATACGACCACCCCGACCACTTCAAGACTCCCTCCGACTATTTCGCGTGCTTCGACGCCGCGCGGCGTAACTCAGGCGACGTCGTGGAAGCGGAGTCGCTGCCGCTCGACGGCTGGGATTCCCTTGGCTCGCTCCCTCTCCACAACCAGAGGAACGCGCGCGCCGCCGCGGAGGTCGCCCTGCGTCGCGGACACTCAAGGGAGTCAATCGAGAGGGCGCTCGCGTCGATAGTGGAAGAGCTTCCGGACAGGCGCTTCCAGACGATCGCGGCGAACACCCCCGCCGGGACGGTAGTGACGGACTACGCGCACCACCCCACGGAGATGAAGTGCGCCGTCGCTATGGCGCGCGATGTGTGCAGGGGACGCCTGCGCGTTCTCTTCCAGCCGCACAGGTACTCGCGCACAAAGGCGCTGATAAACGATTTCCCGGAAGCCCTGCGCGGCGTGGACGAAGTCGTGCTTTGCCCCACATACGCCGCGTTCGAGCGGCCTGTCGAGGGCGGGGACATCGCCGACTTGTACGCGGCGTGCCGCCGCGCCTGGAAGGGGACTCCCCGTCTGTTTCTTGCAAGAAGCTGCCGTGAGGCGTGGAGGCATGCGTATTTCGAGGGCAGGGAGGACGACGTAACGCTGCTCCTTGGCGCGGGCGACATCATCGGACTCGCGGATGACGTTGTCGCGGATTGTTCCGCCGCCGGTGCGCGTCCGGCCGGTCCAGGCACGGATCTTTCAGGATTTTCGTTCTTCAGGACTGGCGGGCGCAGTGTTGGCGGCGGCGTGCGTCATGTCGTTGGAATGGGCTCTAATCTGTGGATCAGCGACCTTACTACGGATGAAGAGTACACGAGGCTCGGCCATGGTGGCGCGGAGTCGCGCCGTCCCACGCCGAGTGGACGGGTCGTGTTCCCTGCCGGCGCGCCCGGCGCTGTCCTTGGCGTCCCGTGGATGGCGGGCGTCCCCGGTTCGGTCGGCGGATGGATCGTGATGAACGCCGGGGCGTTTTCGCACTCCATCGGCGAGCTTGTCATGCGCGTCAAGGTCGACGGGCGCTGGCTCGCGCGCGGGGAATGCGGCTTCGGCTATCGTACCAGCGCAATAAAGGGCGTCGTGGAGGAAGTTGAGTTCGCATTCCCGGAGAGCTGGGACGTCGATGCCGCGACTTGCCTTGCGAAGCGCCCGCACTTCCCGCCGCGGTGCTGCGGGAGCGTGTTCAAGAATCCTCCGGGCGATTTTGCGGGACGCCTCCTAGAGGCAGTCGGGGCGAAGGGCCTCTCCGTCGGCGGGGCGTATGTGTGGGAAGGCCACGCCAATGTCATCGCAGCCCGCGACGGCGCGACTTCCAGCGACATACTCGCGCTTGCGCGCATAATGCGCGAGAGGGTGTTCCACCGCTACGGCGTGCGGCTTTCCGCCGAGATTCGGGGGCTTGATGTCTGAAGATGTGTTGATGACGAGATGGAGAGTCCACCACAAGGCGGAGACTGCGTCCACGAATGCGGACGCAAAGTCCGGCCGCGCCTGGGACGTCTTCACGGCCGATTTCCAGACCGCGGGGCGCGGACGCCTCGACCACCGCTGGCTTTCAGCGCCAGGTAAGAATCTCGTCATGTCGGCGGTCCTGCCGGTGGAGGGGCTGCCGCCGGATCACGTCGCGACGCTGCCGCTTGCCGTGGGGCTCGCCGTCGCCGAGGCGCTTGGGCGCATCTGCCGGGCGGGCGGAGTTGACGTGGAGGTTGCATTGAAATGGCCGAACGACGTCCTTGTCGGCGGTAGGAAGATATGCGGAGTCCTGTGTGAGCGCAGTGGAGACTGCGTGATCGCCGGCGTCGGCGTCAACGTCGGCGAGACGGACTTCCCCGAGGAGATCGCCTGGAGGGCGACGTCGCTTGCCGCGCTTGGCGTGGAGGCGAATGTGCGTGACGTGCTTTCAGCCGTTCTGAAGTCGCTGGAGTCTGTGTTTGATGAATGGAAGGGCGGCGGCTTCGCGGCAATCTGGCCGCGTATCGCCGGTATGGATGCGTTGAAGGGGCGGTGGCTGGAGGTCGTGCAGACGGATTCCGACAAAGCGCCGGCCTCCGGCGTCTGCGGCGGCATCCAGTCGGACGGCTCGCTTCTCGTCGGCGCCACCGCCATCTGGTCCGGCGAGGCAAGAATCCTCATGCCGATTTGATTCACTTGATTGTACAACTTTCCCAACTTTCCTGTGGTGCGCTTTACATTATTCCGGGAGTTTGGTATAATCTGGACTGTTGGATCCGGGGGCCCCGGAACGAAGCGGGGTTCTGGTCTGCAAGGCAAAGTAACGGGGTCCTGGGCCGCAAGGCAAAGGAGTAATCGAAATGAAGAGAACAGCATTCATCGTCGCGGCGTTCTGTGCCGCAGGCGCGTCAGCGGCGCAGGGCGCCGGGGAGCGCGGGGAAGAGGTCTGGGAGACCAGGCAGAGGACAACGCCGCCGCAGGTGCGCGTGATGACGTACAACGTCCGCTACTCCGCCGGCGACAGGAAGTCCGCGGACAACAACTGGAAGGCGCGGCGCGACGACTTCGCGCGCACGATCGAGCGTGAGGCGCCAGACGTCATCGGGTTCCAGGAGGTCCTGCCGGACCAGCGCAAGTGGCTTGAGGGCAGGTTCCCGGACTATGAGTTCACAGGCGAGGGTAGGAACGCCGACCGCGTGAACGGCGAGGCGTCGCCCGTGGCGTTCCGCCGCGACAGGTTCGAGGTCCTCCGGAAGGGCACGTTCTGGCTCTCCGAGACGCCGGACGTCCCGGGCTCGAAGTCGTGGAAGACCGCGATCCAGCGGATATGCACATACGCCGTGCTGAAGGACAAGGCGACCGGCCGGACGTTCTCCTTCGCGAACACCCACACCGACCACAGGAGCGAGGAGGCTCGCGAGAAGGGGATGCTGCTCATCATCGAGCGCATGAAGGACTTCGGCAAGGACGCGCCCGTCGTGTTCGTCGGCGACCACAACTGCCTCGAGTGGGAGGCCCCCGCGAAGGCCGTCTCGAAGCTGCTCACGGACGCAATCTACCTCACCAAGACGCCGCCGCGCGGCTCTTGGAGGACGTTCAACTTCTGGAGCTGGCACGAGAAGGAGCTCTCGATAGTCGAGGCGCTGAAGATGCCGGTCGACAAGCGGAGCATCCCCGGGGACATGTCAGACATGAAGCGCATCGACTACATCTACGTCTCGCCCGGCACGACGGTGCTGGACTACCGTACGGTCTCAGCGCCGCGCCCCGGCACGAAGCTATACCCGAGCGACCACTTCCCGTCCGTGGCGACCATCCAGTTCAAGTAGAACGGAGGAGCGAGGATGACGAAGGCATTTTTCCGCGCGGCGTTTCTTGTCGCCTTTGCGATGTCCGCCGGCGCGGCGGACGTCGAACTCGACCGCATGGCGGCGAGCTACCACTCCTACGAGTTCGGCGACGTGGCGTGGACGCCTCCGCCGGACGGGTACCGCCCGTTCTACGTGAGCCACTATGGCCGCCACGGATCGCGGCGCATAAACGCCCACAACGGGCTCCACAGCGAATGGGTGGCCAAGCTGCTCAGGGGCGCGAAGGAGTCGGGCAACCTCACTCCGCTCGGCGTCGAGCTGCTTGCCGACATCGCCAGGCTGGACGGCGAGATCGACGGCTTCCAGGGCGAGCTGACACAGCGGGGAGTGGACGAGCACCGCACGCTCGCGCGCCGCATGGCCGCGCGCACGCCGCAGGTGTTCGCGCCCGGGCGCCGCGTCGACTGCCGCGCGACGCGGGCCCCGAGGTGCCTGCTCAGCATGGCCAACTTCGCGCTTGCGCTTTCCTCCGCCGCGCCCGGCCTAGACATCTCGTACGCGACCGGAGAGAAGATCCACGTGATGATGACGGCGATCGCGTTCGCGGACCAGAAGCCCGTCAAGAGGCGCAAGGCCGCGGGAGAGAGGTTCTACGCGAGCAGGGTGGACGCCACGAGGCTTCTCAAGGCGCTGTTCGTCGACCCATCGAAGGTGAAGGGTCTTGACAAGCCGTACGAGTTCGCGCGGCGCCTCTACGTGTGCGCGTCCGACTGTCAGTGCCTATCCGCCGAAATCGGGGAGCTTGACCTGTGGAGGTATTTTACGAAGGAGGAGATCGCAACCATCTCTCGCTGTCAGGCGGCGGCAGACCTTGCCGTGATCGGGCATGCCAAGGAGTTCAAGGGCGAGGTCCCGCGCGCCGCGGCGACCGTCGCGCAGGACATCATCGAGCGCGCCGACCGCGCGGTCGCCGATCCGAAGATCGCGGCGGACCTCAGGTTCGGGCACGACTCCGGGATATGGCCCGTCGCGTCTTTCCTCGACCTTGTGGGCCCGGGCACATGCTGCTCCATGGATGAGGCGTGGGAGAAGTGCCCGTCGTGGAAGTACATGTGCATGGCGGCGAACATGCAGATGGTTTTCTTCCGCAACGACGCCGGGGACGTCCTGGTGAAGATACTCTGGAACGAGAGGGAGACGCCTGTGCGGGGGCTGAATCCGAGGTGCGGGCCGTACTACGCCTGGGACGACCTCAAGGCGTACATGCAGTCCAGGATCGCAGAGTGCCAGGGCGCTGAGAAAAAGCACTGAGAAAGGGAGTCAGGTCGATGAAGGCGAGGTTCGCAATCCGTGCCGCGGCGGCGTATGCATCCGCGGCGATGTCTCTGGCGTGCGCCGCCGGGCTCGCCGGCGGCATGGAGCTTTGGTACCGTTCCGAGGCCAAGGACTGGGTGGAGGCGTTGCCCGTCGGCAACGGCCGTCTCGGTGCGATGGCGTTCGGCGGAGTGGTGCGCGACAGGCTGCTCCTCAACGAGGACACCATCTGGGCGGGCGCGCCAATCGAAGGCGCGGAGGAAATCACGCCGGAGATGATCAAGGAGTGCCGCAGGCTCCTCTTCGAGGGGAAGAACCACGAGGCCGTCAAGGTTCTGCCGCAGAGGTTCACGCAGACGGCGAGCTACCAGCTGTTCGGCGACCTGGAGATTCGTCACGCCCTCCCGGACGGCAAGACAAAGGAATATCGCCGTTCGCTTTCGCTCGACGACGCGGTGGCGCGGACTTCCTTCAGGCGCGGCGACGCAAGGTTCACCCGCGAGACTTTCTCCAGCTTCACGGACGACGTAGTCATATATCGCGTCAGCGCCGACAGGAAGGGCGCGGTGTCCTTCGAGGCGTCGGTCAAGTCCCCGCTCAATCCAGTGTGCTCCGCTGAGGGCGGGCAACTTGTGGTGCGCGGCGTGACGGGCGACTCGCCGCGGATGAAGGGCGGCGTGCTGAGGTTCGAGGGGCGCATCGCCGTGGTCGCCGACGGCGGCAGGGCGTCCGCCGCCGACGGCAGGATCGTCGTCGAGGGCGCGGACGCCGCGACGCTCTACGTCGCAATCGCGACGAACTACAGGAACTACCGCGACCTCACGGGCGATCCGTCCTCGAAGTGCCGCGCGGCAGTCTCCGCCGCGCTGAATCTCCCATACGACAGGGCGAAGGCGGCGCACGCCGCGTTCTACCGCGCGCAGGCCGACCGCTGCGTGCTCTCGCTTGGGGAGGACCGCTTCCCGAAGAAGTCGACCGACGAGAGGGTCCGCGACTTCGCGAAGACGGACGACCCGTATCTGCCGGCGCTTCTCTTCCGCGACGGAAGGTACATGATGATCTCCGGCTCGCAGCCCGGTACGCAGCCGCTGAACCTCCAGGGGATATGGAACCCCCATACTGCGCCGCCGTGGCGCGCGAACTTTACCGTCAACATCAACACCGAGATGAACTACTGGCCGGCGGAGGTGACTGGGCTCGGGGACCTGGCGGAGCCGCTGTGGCGGATGTGCGACGAGCTCTCCGTCGCGGGCGTGAAGTACGCGAAGGAGGTGTACGGCGCGGAGGGGTGGGTCGACCACCACAACACCGACGGCTGGCGGCACGTGGCGCCGACCAGCGGGCCCTCATGTGGGATGTGGCCGTCGGGCGGCGGATGGCTCGTGATGCACATCTGGTACCACTGGCTCTACACGCGCGACCGCGATTTCCTCGCTAGGCACTATGCGACGCTGAAGGGCTCGGCGGACTTCTTCGCGTCGTACATGGTTCGCGACCCCTCGACCGGCAGGCTGACGATATGCCCGTCGTCGTCGCCGGAGAACAAGCCGCACGGCGCCGGGAGATACGGCACCGCCATATCGACGGGCGCGGCGATGGACCACCAGATTGCGCGCGACGTCCTGCTTGCGGCGGCGGAGGCGACGGAGATCCTCGGCAGGGACAAGGCGTACGCCGAGAGGCTTCGCGTCGTCGCCGCAGAGGTCGAGCCGCCGCACATCGGGAAGTGGGGGCAGCTGCAGGAGTGGACGCGCGACCTGGACAGCCCGAAGGACAAGCACCGCCACACGAGCCACCTCTACGCGCTCTATCCGTCTAGCCAGATCACCCCCGAGACGCCAGACCTCTTCAAGGCGGCGAAGGTTTCGCTCGAGGCGCGCGGCGACGAGTCGACGGGATGGTCGCTCGCGTGGCGGATGAACCTGTGGGCGAGGCTCCTCGACGGAGAGAGGGCGTACTCGTTTGTGAAGAGGCTTTTGCGTCCGGCGATCTTCGAGTCGAACGGCAGGAGGCGCGAGAGGAGCGGAGTCTACGATAACCTGTTCGACGCGCATCCTCCGTTCCAGATCGACGGCAACTTCGGCGCGACGGCGGGCATCGCCGAGATGCTGCTCCAGTCCCACCGCGGCGCGATAGACATCCTGCCCGCGCTTCCGAAGGCTTGGCCGGTCGGCAGCGTGAAGGGGCTCAGGGCGCAGGGTGGCTTCGTCGTGGACATCGAGTGGAAGGGCGGCGAGCCCGTCCTGGTGCGCGTCAAGTCGCTCGCCGGCGTCCCGTGCAGGGTGCGCTACGCAGGCAAGGAGGTCTCGCTTTCCCTCAAGAAGGGCGAGGCCTGGGAAGGGCGCTAGGGAGCCTGGAAAAATTCCTGAAAATCCCCCTTGACAGAAATGCCGTCTCCGTGATAAAATAATCGCGTGATTACGATAAGGAGGAACACGGAGATGGCAAGGACATCAACGAAGCGGGACGCGGCGCCCGCCGGAAAGAGCCGAAAGGCGCGCTGCGACGGCGTCGAGACGCGCGAGGCGCTGCTCGCGGCGGCGGCGGCGGAGTTCGCCGAGAAGGGCTACGAGCTCGCCTCGGCGCGCGAGATATGCCGCCGCGCAGGTGCCAACTCGGCGCTGCTCTCACGCTACTTCGGCTCGAAGGAGGCGATCTACCGCATCGTCGCCAAGAGGCTCTTCGGCGACCTGGGCGCGCCGCTCGCCGGGCTCGCGTACGGCGTAGGCGACGACGCCTCGTGGCGCGCCGCCGTGCGCGAGTGGGTTGACGACATGCTCTTCATGACGCTCCCGACCGAGCTGGCGCAGAAGCTCTGCGCGGCGCTCTTCCGCCACGAGGTGACGCGTCCGACCAAGTTCCACAGGGAATTCAAGGAGGCGTTCGGGCGTCCGGTCTACGAGGGGCTCAAGAAGCTCCTCGCGATGAAGGTGAAGGACGCCGAGCGGCTGGACCTCTGGGCATCCGCGATATGGGCGCAGGTTTCCGTGTACGCGCTCGCCGACAGGAAATGGCACGCCGACTTCAAGCCGTCCGGCATGGGCGTGAGGGAGTGGGCGGACAAGGTGTCCGCCCACATCTGCGAAACTGTATTCAAGGCATTGGAGGGCTGAACCATGGGAATGATACTTGGAATCATCTACCTTGAGTTCAAGCCTTTGTTTGAGGCGAAGGACGGCGAATGAAAAAAGTGTTTGCCATAATGCTTGTAGCGTCCATGGCGGGCGGGTGCGCGCTGATGACACCAGCCAGCCTGTTCTCCGAACGATCTGGGGAGATTTCCCAGGCGACGCGGGAAGGACCGAGTGAAGGAGTGGTCGAACCTGACGCGCCTCGAGTTCAATCGAAAGTTGGAGGAGTGGTATAATGCTTGAAATGTTTTTAGACAGGATTAACAGGATTGAGAGGAGCGGGAGTATGAAGAAGAAAATCATGTTTGTCGCACTTGCAGTTGTTGCGATGGCGTGGTGTCCCACTGCGTATGCCGACGAGGGTAGCGATACAGTCGGATGGACACCGCTTGCGGTTGATATATGGACGTTGGGACGCACGAACGCGCACGTGATCGCTATTCCGCCGCGCGACTGGAATGTCGCTGGACTGTCACTTGGCGGATTGCATCTTGGTGGGAACCGATCCGTGTATGGTGCGCAGATAAATCTTGTCGCCGGATCCGCCAAGTCGATGTATGGTGTGCAGGCGGGGTTATTGAATTGCGCCGAGGAATGTTGCGCGCTGCAGTTTGGTACTGTAAATTCATTTTTCGGTGGCATGGGTTTGCAAGTAGGCGCATTCAACGGCATAGAATGCAATGTCGCACAGTATGGCTTGGGCATGCAGACTGGTGTATTCAACTTCATGGACTACTGCCATGGTGCGCAGTTCGGACTTTTCAATATCATGAACAAAGGCGGCGGGGCGCTGCAAGTTGGATTTTACAACGGGCCGTTGGTGATTTGTGCCGGCGGGCTAAACAGTGGAGCAGGGGTGCAGCTAGGTGTGTTCAACTATAGTATCAAAGGCAGATATCTGCAAATAGGCTTCATAAACACTGCCGATGATTCCGATTGTTTCCAGCTTGGAGTTTTGAATTACCACAACAATTTCGTCACGCCGCTCGTGGGTTGGTCGTTCAAATAGGCTCGACACAGGAATTCTAAAGGAGGAGCAGAAATGAAACGTCTAATGATCGTGATTGCGATGATGGTGCCGCTGATGACACCAGCCAGCCTGTTCTCCGAACGATCTGGGGAGATTTTCCAGGCGACGCGGGAAGGACCGGGTGAATTGGCGCTCGGGCTGATTTATGTCGGAGTGTTTATCCCGCCGGTTGGACTTGCAACGGTACCAGCCGGAATCGCCGTCGCTGCCGTAGATGAATTGGTCGTATCGCCTGTGGTCGATCTGTGCTGCCTGCCATACGACCTAGCGCAACCGCGTCATGGCTTTGTTCTGCGTGTGCGCGATGCGGATGGCAAACCTATTGCGGGAGCGCGTTTCTTCGCAAACATGAGCACGCGCAGCCATATTGAGGACGTCGTACGCGAGACGACGGATGAAAACGGCGAAATCTTCGTCTCGAAATTGAACCATGTCTCGCTGAAACACGTGACGATTTCAGCGGACGGATGCTATGATTACCGTGAATATGACGGTCCGTGGCATTGCGTCTACGAGAAACAACCAGGCGAAGACGGGAGAATCGTATTGGATTTCGTCATGAAGAGGAAAATCCGTCCAGTTGAGAAAGTCAAGGCAGCAATTGAAATTCCATAAATCAAAAGGAGGTACAACCATGTTGAAAACTGTTTTGAAATCATCCGTGAGGATTCTGGTCTGCGTCGTAGTCGTTGTATTGCTGACTGGCACCGGATGCATCAATTCGCTCATGTTCCATCCCGAATTATGCAGGGGAGGGTATGGCGAATCGACGGAAGGGTACGTGGACATCGGTACGAACGGCGCGAAGATCGCCGCGATCGTGCTGGGACCGCAGCGGGGCAAGAAGGCGATTCTGCGGTGCCACGCCAACGCAGAGGACGCGGCGGAAACGCTCTGGGCGCTGAAGGAACTCGCGAAGTCCGGATACACTGTGGCCTCTGTCGATTACCCGGGCTATGGCCTTTCCGATGGGACGCCTAACGAGAAGGGGTGCTACCGTAATGTCCATCGACTTTACGACTGGCTCATCGAAAAGCGCGGCTTCAAGCCCGAGGATATCATCGTCGATGGTTTCTCGATAGGCACGGGCCCGGCGACCGAACTCGCGGCGACGCGGCACTGCGGCGGGCTGATACTTGAGTCACCGTTTCTCTCCGCGCCGCGCGTCGTCACTCGTGTGCGTCTGCTGCCGATCGATCCCTTCCCGAACCTCAAGATGATCAAGGACGTGAAGTGTCCCGTGCTGATCATCCACGGAACGAAGGATTCGGTGATTCCGTACCGACACGGCAAGGAGCTCTTCGAGCTCGCAAACGAGCCGAAGCGCCTTGTTGCGGTTGAAGGCGGCGACCATAATACACTCGTAAACGACATGGGTTTTGCGAACTATTTAAAGGTGATCAAAGATTTTGTGGACGGGGCGGGCAACAGCGCCCCCGAGAAAGGAACGCTGTAATGAAAACAAACAACTCATTTCTGCCCCTCTACGTCACCAACTTCTTTGGGACACTGAACGACAACTTCCTGAAGACGCTCGCGAGCTTCACCGTCATCGGCTGGCTTTCCGACGAGCGAGTGAAGTCGGTAGCGATGGGCGTGACGGCCGGCGCGCTGGTGCTGCCGTACATCCTCTGCTCGCCGCTCGCGGACCGGCTGACCGCCGTCTGGCGGAAGAAGAAGATCGTGCGGATCGCGAAATGGGCGGAGCTGCCGATCATGGCCGTTGCCATCGCGGGGTTTGCCGTCAAGTCTCCGTGGCTTGTCATCGGCGCGGTGCTCCTGATGGGCCTCCAGAGCTCGCTTTACTCGCCGGCCAAGTACGCGCTCGTCCGCGACATCGGCGGGGAGGGCCGCATCTCGACGGGTATGGGCGGCATGGAGGGCGTCTCGTTTCTCGGTGTCTTGGCGGGGACGGTCGCGGGGGCGGTGGTGTCCGATCCGGATATCGGACACCAGGACTGGCACCTGTCGTACTACGCGCTCGCCGGCTTTGCCGCGCTCGGCCTCGCGGCGAGCTACACCATCCGCGCAAAGGAAGAGCTGAACCGCGCGCTTCACGCGGTGAATCCGATTCGCTACATTCGCCGCGCCTACCGAATGGCGGGGCGCTACGACGGGCTGAACGCCGTCATATTCACGCTCTCGGTCTTCTGGTGGGGCGCGGCGATTCTCCAGATGGGGCTTCTCGTGTACGGCAAGGCCGAGGCGGGGCTAAACCTCTCCGCGACGAGGACGGGCGCTCTCCTCTGCGCGGCGGCTGTCGGAATCGTCGCGGGCCAGGTCATCGCGGGTTTTGTCGACAGGCGCCGCTTCCTCCTGGGGGCCACGCTCCTCACGGGATGGATCGCGGCGGCGCTGCTTCTGGTGCTCTACTTTGTGCCGATGCCGCCTATGTGGTTTGGAATTGTACTGGGGCTCTTGGCGTTTGACCTCGGCTTCTTCAAGCTGCCGTTCGACGCGGAGATACAGAAGGTCGTGAAGGGCCCGAAGCTAAACACGATGCTCGCCTATTTCAACCAGGTGTCGTTTTTCTTCATGCTCGCGGCAAGCGGATGCTACGCGCTCGTGAGCTTGGCATTTGGTCCGAAGGCGTTTCTGCTTCTCTTCGCCGTGGTGATGCTCGTGGTGCCGTTTCTTTTTGTATTCAGCTATCGGTCGGTGCTGCTCTGTACTGGGCGTTGGATATTTGCGCGCCGTTACAAGGTCGAGGTCGAGGAGCTGGAGGAGGTTGCGACCGGCGGGACTGGCGCGACGGGAGGGACTGGCGCGACCGGCGGGACGGGAGGGACTGGCGGGACTGGAGAGGCTGGCGGGGCTGGAGAAACCGGCGCCTGTCACGCTAGTCACGCTCGTCCCGCCAGTCATTCAGCCCCCCACTCACCCGCCAGTCATTCAGACCACCCACCCAAACACTCACCCACTCACCCACTCATCCCCCCCCACCCTCTCCTCGTCTTGCCAAACCATCCTGCGATGGTTGATCCAATGCTCGTGAGCC
Source organism: uncultured bacterium (assembly GCA_902799955.1). GTDB lineage: Bacteria > Verrucomicrobiota > Kiritimatiellia > RFP12 > UBA1067 > UBA1067. Next base: position 136,451 of record CADCCQ010000009.1, read on the forward strand.
TGGTGTTCTGGAAGACGCCGTTGAAGCCGCTTTCCGACGAGTCGTTCTTCCATGCGGGCGTCGTCGCGCCGCGTGTCCTGAAGACGCTGGGCGCGGTGCCCGTGCCCGACCTTCGCAAGCACCGCACGGCGAAGGGGGCGTCGATCGCGCGAGGCCTCGGCGACATCGTGAAGAACACGCTCGTCGACGGCGGCAACGTGATTTTCTATCCGTCGGGCCACATCCAAACCGAGCCGGAGCACGAGGACATCGGCACGCGCCAGCTTGCGTACAACATGTGCGGCGATTTGCCCGAGGGGGTGCGCGTCATTGGCGTGCGTACGCGTGGGCTGTGGGGCTCGATCTGGTCGCGCAAGGGGCGCAGGACCTCGCCCGCGTTCGTGCCGACGTTCATAAAGAGCGTGCTCCTGTGGTTCTTCTGGTCGCCATTCGTCCCGCGCCGCCGCGTGACGATGCATGTCGAGGACATGACGGATCGTGTCAAGGAATGGTCGAAGCTCACGCGGCTTGAATTCAATCGAAAGCTTGAAAACTGGTACAATGGAATCGAAGGAGGCGTTGCATGAACAAACAGCGAATGCGAGAGAAGGGCGCGGTTGCACACAAGGCGTGTTCGAAAGTGGCGGCAGTGGCATTGGCCGCTATGGCGCTGGCGGGCTGCCGCTTGCCGCTGCAGCCTATACCAGGACCGGGGCGCGAAGGAATGCTGTACTGCTATACGGAGGATTACGGTGACAGGTATCTGCCGTTCTGTCTCCTCGGCAAGTCGCTCGTGGCCTCAAAGGGAAACGGATCGTGGGAGATTATACCTCCACCGACGGCGATATTTCCCGGCTTGCCGCTTGTTCTAGTTGAGAAATACGCGATCTGCCCTGCCGTCGATACTCTCATGATTCCATACGACATGTTAATGAAGCTGAGAAACAAATACGTTTGCGCAAACGACGGCGTATGGATACAACTCGTGGACCGCGCGGGACACCCTATTCCTGAAACGGAGATAGATCTGACTATCGACGCGAATCCCGGACGCCGCATCGTATACAGAGGCGAGGTGATGCCCAGGGGCTATTACGAGACATGCGTGAAGACCGGAGCCGACGGCAAGGCGTACGTGCCAATCAAGCTGTCCAGCTGCAGAGAAGCCAGATTCAAGGGGTTTGCCATCACCTCGAACGGCGTGGAGCAGTTCGACGGAACGCTCGAGCGCGACCATTACTGGAGAAGGGTAGGGACTGGGGGAAGCAATCTTGGAAGGTGGGACGAGACTGCCATCCCGAGGGACTGGTACGTGCGCTGGCGATACGCCTCGCGCTGCCGCAACTGCCGCGCGTTCGCCGCCGATATTCTCAAAAAGGGAGGCGTTTGGACTCCAGAAGGCGTTTGCAGACATTGTGGCAAAGCCCTTGACCCGCAGGTAGCCAGAAATATCGAGGGCGTGCTCCGAAGGCGCGTGGCGAGATGGCCTGAAAGCAGAGACGAATACATGTTGCTTAATGCTTTGACCGGGCTGCCTGTTGCGCGAATCGAGGAAATCTGCGGGAAATGTCCGGAGAGCGAAGACGTCAAGCTGGTGACCTTGTACCTGAACGGCGAATGGAGTGAACAGCCGAATATGCCGGAAGAAGTGGTATTCGCCGAGGGGACAGATTCCACTACATATCTGAGAAACCGCCATCAGACTATCGCCGCGACGGTTCTCAGTGAACTGCTGACAGGGGAGATGCCGGCGAAGGCGGAGGATTTCGATTCTTGGTGGGACGGCGCGAGCGCGGCGATGATGGCAGACCGCCGCGGCGAGCCCTCCGTCGAGGAACTCGCAGGCCTTTGCTCGCCTTCCGTGAAGGTAAGCCGCGTTGTTTTCGACATCGGCGGCCGCAGTGTCGCCGGCATTCTCTCTGAACCGGTAGCCCACGCTTCACGCCAGACGCCGATTCTCGCGTTTTGCGGACGCGGAGCGGATATGAGGCCGGATGATATTCCCAAGCCATCCGACAGGACTGTCCTTTATCTTTCCGTTTTTGAGCCGGGGTACGAATACTGGCGCGGGGAGTACGACATTAAGGAGAAGTACCATCTTTCGCAGCATGCCCAGCTAGAAGGCTACTCAATAGACGGAATAGACAAGGGGCGCGAAGCCTACTTCTTCTACCCAGTGATATCCGGGGCGGTTTGGGCATCGGAATGGTTGTCGGAGCGCGATTGTTCCGGCGGCGTGAGGTGCGTGGGTACCGACCAGGGCGCTGCACTTGCCATTATGACGGCTGCGCTCGGTGGGAAAGTGGCAGAAGTAGTCGTGCATCGTCCGGAATTCACTGGCGTCGCTGAATGGCCGAACGCATGGCCGGCGTTCCATTGGCACAACCGGAGCGGATTGATGGACGAAGCGCGCAAATGGATTCCGTATTACGAGTTGACTGGTTTTGCCGGAAGGGTCGTGTGTCCGGTGACGCTGATTCTGAACCCGGCTGAGATGCCAGACTGGCGGAGAGCGGACGCGACCGTGGCGGTTTTCAAGGCTCTTCGCGACGGCACTGCGAAAAGGCTCGTAGTGGATGTGTCGTTCAGCGCAGGCGACGCGATTAGGAATCTCGTTTTTGCGTCCGGCGTGACGGGTGAAGATGAAAAGGAGGGAACATGACGGTTGCGGTTCTGGCGCCGACGGTGTGGCTCTGCCCAGGTGGCTTCGTGCCGCGCCGCCGCGTGACGATGCACATAGAGGACTTGACTGACCACGTCAGGGAGTGGTCGAAGCTGACGCGGCTTGAATTCAATCGAAAGCTTGAGGAGTGGTATAATGAAGATGGCGGAGGGCCGAGCGAAAAGGCGAAAGCTGAAAAGGAGGAATTGACGATATGAAGCCACTGCGGATTTTGTTGTTGATGTCCCTTGCCGCGCCGGCGTCCTGCTGGGCAGTTGTAGGGATGGCTAAACTGGGAGACGACCAGATGGCGATGGCGCCTTTGCTGACGGACTACGTCGACATGATTCAGCTTGGTGCGCAGAAAGGAAGACATCGGTTCTACGGACTGCAGGTCGGCGCCTGGGGGCTGAGCACGAGAGAGTATCGTCTCCACGGCGTGCAGGTGGGCTTGGGAAACGAGGTGATGATGGGAAGGATGTGCGGGTTGCAGATAGGGATAGGAAATACAGTCAGAGGATGGTTACACGACGATGACGTAACCGTGAACGGACTGCAACTGGGGATCGTGAACGTTGTCAAAGCGCCCAAGGGAAATATACATGGCGTGTTCTGCCAAATCGGACTGCTGAACATTGTGGAGTGCAGCGGTGCCACGCCGTATTTGCCGCTCTTGCGCGTATGGTGGTGACGGGTAATCCAATCCAAGGCAAAAAACATGTAGGTCTAGTCAAACAAAGAAAGAGAAGGGAGAAAAACATGAAAAAGATAATTACCGCCGCCCTTGGCGCGATGCTGCTGGGCGGATGCACGATGAAGGAGTTCTCGTCGACGCCGCTGTACAGCGGGCACGAGGTGAAGTTCACGGGACGGGTCGAGGACCGCATAAATCTATGGCCGGCCGCCTACTACCGCGAGCCGGTCGGGTCGATCGCGTGGCCGCTGATATCGTGGGGCGACGACCACCTGGCGTTCAGGCCGGTCTATTCGCAGTACAGGCAGGGCGGGAGCGGCAGCGGGGACTACGACGAGTTCAACGTCCTGTGGCCGGTCGGACAGTTCGACACGCGCCACGACGACTACCGGTTTTTCCCGTTCTTCTGGGGCGAGAGCCGAGGCGGCGACGAGCCGTACTTCTGCCTCTTCCCGCTCCTGTGGTGGAATCGCGACTTCGCGGGCGTAATGCCGTTCTTCTGGGATCGCAGCGGCAGCGGCAACGAGATGGGCTTTTGCGTGTTCCCGCTGTTCTGGTCCGAGGTCAAGTCCTCTGGACGCCTCTGGAACACGCTCTTCCCGCTCTACTACTACCAGTCCAACGAGGAGCAGTTCGGCAGCAAGGGCCAGCGCATCATGGCGAGCGGCAGCAAGTTCTGGGCGTTCTGCGGCCTCGCCGGATACAACCGGCTCGATGGCAAGTTCACCGACCACCGCTTCCTGCCGTTCTACCTCTATGACGACGGCGACTTCTACTCTCTTCCGTATTCGCGCTATCGTAGCAGCGGAAGATGCAAGAGCCGCGTCCTCCTCGGATTTGCGGGCTGGGATTCGACCACGAACGGCGAGTACAGGAAGTCGTGGCTCTTCCCGCTCTACTACCACGACCAGGACGAACTGGTGACGCCACTCTTCGGCAAGTCCAGGGCCGACGACTCCAGCTGGCTGCTGCCGATATACTACAACGACAGGGACGCGTTTCTCACTCCGCTTTTCGGCAAGACGAAGAACGCCGACTGGCTAATACCGTTCTACTACCACGACGAGTCGAAGTTCCTCACGCCGCTCGGCGGAAAGTCCGGCGACGCGAACTGGGTGCTGCCGCTCTACTGGCGCGACGGCGAGAACTTCGCGTCGCTTCCGTACATCGAGAAGCGCGGCAAGGACGGCGAGGTCGACTCCGCGTTCTCCCTGCCGATCCTCTCCGGCTACGAGCGCGACCACAAGACGGGAGACAGGCTGCTCTACATGTTCCTGGGGCTTGGCGGACACGTCTGGAACGACGAGACTGGTGGCGCGAGCTGGGTGTTCCCGCTCTTCTACAGCGACCGCGAGAGCTTCTACACGCTTCTCTACGGACGCAACCCGCGCCGCAGCTGGCTATTCCCGGTATACTTCGACGGGGAGGACCGCACGTACATAACGCCCCTCTACGGGCGCGACAAGAAGGACGGCTCCGACTGGCTCTTCCCGCTCTACTACCGCGACAAGGATTCCTTCGTCACGCCGATCTACGGCAAGTCCGGCGACGGGGACTGGCTGATACCGTTCTACGCCCGGAGCGAGGACGGCGTCAACACGATTCCGTTCTCGTACTGGGACGACGCGAAGAAGGGGACGAAGGGCTTTTTCTCGCTGCCGCTTCTCTCGGGCGCGAACTGGAGCACAAACACAAGCGAATACACGTGGCTTTCGCTCTGCGGGCTCATAGGCGGGAAGTCGAACGCGTCCGGCACCAGCCAGAGCGAGTGGGCCTTCCCGCTGTTCCACCGCGAGAAGGGCCGTTCGTTCATGTCGATCCCGTACGGCTGGGAAGGCGGCGGCACGGCGCAGACGAACACGTACTTCGCGTGCAGCCTCGCCGGGGTGCGCTCCGGGGCGAAGGAGGGCGGCTGGCTCTTCCCCCTCTTCAACCACAAGAAGGACGCGGACTTCGAGGAGAAGGCTGCGTGGCTTGACCGCGAGACTCTTCCCGACGACATCAAGGTCACGACGCGCCCCGCCACCAACTGGGTCTGGAACGCCAAGACGCACAAGCGCGACATAATGCAGACGTATGTCGAGACGAACGCAACGTACGTCTCGGCGTACAACGAATGGTCTCACCTGCTCTTCTCGGACAACGACCGGGACGTCGGCGGACACAAGGAGTACAGGAAGGACTCCTATCGGATGTCGGCGCACCACAAGATGGGCAACCTGCTCTTCTTCCGCCGCGAGAAATCGCGCCATGTGGACTTCGACCTGACCACGCGCAGGAAGACGTCCGACACCGAGAAGGGCTGGCATTCGCTTCTGCCGCTCGGGTACTACCACGAGTGGGAGTCGGACGCGATGAAGGGCACGTCGAAGCAGTGTCACCGCGTCCTCTGGAAACTCTGGGACTGGGAGGAGGAGAACGGCGACGTCTCGCTCGACGTGTTCCCGGGCTTCACCTACGACTCCAAGAAGAACGGCTACTCGAAGACCTCGTTCCTCTGGCGCTTCTTCCGCTGGGAGAGCGACCCGGAGAGGAAAAAGAAGTCGCTTGACCTGTTCTTCATCCCGCTGTGGAGGTGAGGGGGAACGTGCGAAGCACGGACGGCGGGCTAACGACTAACCACTAGCGACTATCGACTAAATATGCTATAATGTCCCTGTCGCCCGAGGGCGGGCGGCGGGGCGCCGTGTCGGCGCCGCTTGGGAAAGGGCAAGAATACGGAGGATGAAATGAAGGAAGTCGACAGGATGGGTTGGCGCGTGGCAGTCGGCGCGATTGCGGCGGTGGCGGCCGCGCAGTTCGCGGCGGCTGTGGAGCCAAAGGGCGTGCCGGAGCTGATGACGGCGTTCGACGGGAAGACGAAGATAGGGACCGTCGCGCAGTGGGAGGGTGTTCGCGCCCCGGAGCTCCTTGAGAGGTTCACGAAGTGCGAGTACGGTCGCCGTCCAGTGGATCGGCCCGACACGCTTGCGTTCGAGCTGGCCGAGCCCGACAAGTTGATGATGGACGGCAAGGCGATCCGCAAGCGCGTACGCGTTTCGTGGAAGGGTCCGCTCGCCTCGCAGAGCTTCGTCTTCACGGCGTTCATCCCCGTGACGGCGAAGGAGCGCCCCGCGCCCGGCTTCATACTCATCTGCAACCGCCCCGCCGCCGAGAACATCGACCCGGAGCGCGTGAAGAAGAGCGGATTCTGGCCGGCGGAGCGGATCGTGGAGCGCGGCTACGCGGCGATTGCGTTCTGGAACGGCGACGTCGCGCCGGACGACTCGAAGGGCAACTGTTCGAAGGGCGTGCACGCCTGCTGGTCGAAGGAGCGCACGGCGGAGAGCTGGGGCGCACTGTCCGCGTGGGCGTGGGGCGCGAGCCGCGTTATGGACTGGATCGAGACCGAGCCGCTCCTGGACGCGAAGCACGTCGCGGTCGTCGGGCACTCGCGCGGAGGCAAGACCGCGCTCGTCGCCGGCGTCTACGACAGGCGCTTCGCGATGGCGTGCTCAAACTGCTCGGGGTGCTCAGGCGCGAAGCTGAACCACATCGCCCTGCCTAAGTCGGAGTCCATCGCCCGAATCTCGAAGACGTTCCCGCACTGGTTCTGCCTGAACTACGCGAATTTCGCCGGCAAGGAGTTCGAGATGGACTTCGACCAGCACGAGTTCATCGCGCTCATCGCGCCGCGCCTCGTGTGCGTGGCGTCCGCGACGAAGGACTACTGGGCGGGTCAGCGGGGCGAATGGTGGTCGGCGAAGCTCGCGAGCCCCGCGTGGGAGCTGTACGGGATGAGGGGGCTCGTCGCGGAGTCCTTCCCGAAGCCCGACGCGCCGCAGCAGGAGGGGTGCGTCTCGTACCACATCCGCACGGGGATCCACAACCTCACCCCGTACGACTGGGACCGCTACATGGACTTCGCCGACAGGCACGGCTGGAGAAAGTGATGTTGACACGAAAACGCCAGAAATGGTAAAATAGTCACGTGGGCTTCCAGGGGAAGCGCACAAAAAACAAAAAAAGAAAGGAACAGACACCATGCAGAGAATCAAGATCGGCGCGCTGGCGGCGGCATTCGCGGCGGCGACGCTTGCGGCTACGGCGGCGACATCCACGCCCAAGGGCTTCACTGACAACCTCGACGAGGCGCTCAAGAGCGCGAAGGCGAACAAGCGCTACGTGGTGGCCGTGTTCAGCGGCAGCGACTGGTGCGGCTGGTGCAAGAAGCTCGAGAAGGAGATCCTCTCGACCGAGGAGTTCCGCAAGGGCGCGGCGGGGAAATACGAACTCGTGTACATCGACAACCCCCGGGACAAGGAACTGCTCTCCGAGCACGGCAAGGAGAACAACAGGAAGCTCACGTCGAAGTACGAAGTCCGCGGATTCCCGACAGTGCTGGTCCTCGACGGCGACGGCAAGAAGGTCGCGGAGCTGGGCTACGACAGGGGCGGCCCCCAGAAGTACCTCGAGAAGCTCGAGGAGGAGACGAAGTACGCGCCTGACATCAAGAAGTACATCACCCCGATCGAGGAGGCCCTGAGCCGCAACGACGAGGCGATGCAGAAGGAGATGCAGGAGGCCGCGAAGAAAGTCGCGAAGAAGTACATCGCAGTCTACGAGAAGGCGTTCAAGGATGCCCGTGCGACGAAGGTCCCCGAGTACCTTGAGAAGCGCAAGGAAGACGTCATCTCCAAGCAGGAGCGGAGCTTCAAGAGGATCAAGAAGTTCGCCGAGGGCGAAGACTAGCCCGTTCCGCAGCCTGAAAGCAGGAAGAGAACGCACATGAAGAGACTTGCCTTGTTCGCAGCCGTGGGCATCGCCGCGGCTGCGGGTTCATCGGCTTTTGCCGTCTCCCGGCACTGCATAACCTCCCGCAGGCCGGCGACCGACTCCATACAGGGGTGGGAACGCGAATCGTACCCGATAGGCAACGGGTGGTTCGGCGTAAACGTGTTCGGCGGCGTGGAGTCCGAGAGGCTGCAGGTCACCGAGAACTCGTTCCTCACGAAGCGCAACCTCACGAATGCGCTCGACATCAGGCTGCGGTTCCTCGGCGGCAAGGGCAAGGCCAAGGACTATGTCCGCTCTCTTGAGCTCGAGACGGGGCTTTCGCGCGTCGAGTACAAGCTCGGCTCCGTCGGATACGTCCGCGAGGCGTTCGCGTCCTACCCCGACCGCGTCATGGCGGTGAGGCTGGAGGCGACGGAGAATGGGGCGCTTTCCTTCGACCTGAAGCCGGAGACGCCGTTCCTGCGCCCGTTCGGCTCGGGCGCGGCGGCGGACGTTGGCCGGGCGGGGCGCGTCACGGCCCGCGGCAGGTCGATCGACGTCGTGCAGCACCTCCAGTACTACGACGTGAAGTTCTACGGGCTCCTCGACGTCGACGCCGACGGGGAGGTGAAGGCGAACGGCGACGCCATCGAGGTGCGCGGCGCGAAGACTGCGACGATAATCTTCTCGTGCGGCACCAACTACCGCCTCTGCCCGGAGGCGTTCAGCGGCGCCGGCAGGAAGTCGCCTGCCGCGCCGGCGGTGGACGCCCCCGACCCGGCCGTAGCGGAGCGCGTGAAGGCGTGCGTCGCCGCGGCGCGCGCGAAGGGGTACGAGAGGCTGAAGGCCGACCACCTGAAGGACTTCACGGGGCTGATGGACCGCGTCGCCGTCAACCTCCCGGGCGCGGAGCGCGACACGGCCCGCGAGGCGACGGACCTCCTCGCCGCGGCGAAGGCCTCGGGTCGCGCCAGTCCATATCTCGAGGAGACGTTCTTCCAGTACGGGCGCTACCTCCTCGTCTCGTCGTCGCGCCCGGGGACGCTCCCCGCGAACCTCCAGGGGACGTGGACGGGGCATGACAAGTCTCCGTGGGGGTCGGGCTACTGGCACAACATCAACGTTCAGATGAACTACTGGCCGGCGTTCATCACGAACCTCGCGGAGTGCTTCTGGCCGTACGCGGAGTTCAACGCGGCGTTCCGCCCGGTGACGCGTCCGTTCGTCGCCGACTACCTCGCGAAGCACAAGCTGGGCGCGGCGCCGTCGAAGGAGGAGTCGCCCGACATCTGGTGCGTCGGCACCGCCGTCTACCCGTACACCGCGGGCGGCGGGCCCGGCGGGCACTCCGGCCCCGGCACCGGCGGCCTCACGACGAAGCTCTTCGCGGACTGGTACGACTACACGCTCGACAGGGATGCGCTGGAGAAGCACGTCTGGCCCGTCATCCACGGCATGGCCGACTTCCTGTGCCGCTGCGTGAAGGAGAAGGACGGCAAGTATCTCTCCGCGTTCTCAGCGTCGCCGGAGCAGTACGACTACCGCGCCAAGGTCGAGAAGGGCAGGCGCCGCCCGTACTACCACACCGTCGGCTGCGCGTTCGACCAGCAGATGATCTGGGAGAACAACAACGACCTCCTCCGCCTCGCGAAGGTCCTCGGGCGCGAGGACGACCCAGTGGTTCGCCGTGTCAAGGAGCAGATCGACCGCTACGACCCCGTGCAGGTCGGCGAGTCCGGGCAGGTCAAGGAATACCGCGAGGAGAAGAAGTACGGCGAGATCGGACAGTACCACCACCGCCACATCTCGCACCTCGTCGGGCTCTACCCGGGGACTCTCATCAACGCGACGAAGCCCGAGTGGATGGCCGCGGCGGCGAAGGCGCTGGACTTCCGCGGCGACAGGTCCACGGGCTGGGCGCTCGCGCACCGCATGAACTGCCGCGCGAGGCTCGGCGACGGCGACCACGCGCGCAAGCTCCTCGGCGTGATGCTCGCCGAGCGGACCTTCTCCAACCTCTGGGACGCGCATCCGCCCTACCAGATCGACGGCAACTTCGGCGCCACGAGCGCGGTCGCGGAGATGCTCCTGCAGAGCCACGCGGGCTATGTCGACATCCTGCCCGCGCTTCCATCCGCATGGGCGAAGGAGGGTTCGTTCAAGGGCCTCTGCGCACGCGGCAGGCTCGTCGTCGACTGCGAATGGAAAGACGGCAGGCCCGTCGCCGTGACCGTCCGCGCGCCCAGGGGCGCGAAGCCGGACGTGCGCTTTGCCGGCAAGCCCGTCGCGTACAGGCTGGTGCAGGCGCCATGAAGAAGATCCTCCTGCTCTTCGTCCTTTGCGCGGCGGCGACGGCGTTCTGCGCGCTCGCGTTCGTGAACAACGTCGCGGCGGTGGCGCAGTGGTGGTCCGCATTCCTCGCGGCGGGCGGCGATTCGTCGTCCGTCGCCGCGAAGATGCCCGGGATCATCCCGTGGCTCTCGTGGTCGGCCGTCGACTACTCCGCCGTGACGACGTTCATCCCGACGCTCGGCTTCCTCTGCATGACGGTCTCGCTGCTCCGCATGCTCGCCGGGCGCCGCGCCCGCGCCGGGGACTTCCCATTCTTCAGGGGCTCCGACCAGCTCAACGTCGCCCTCGGGCTCTTCGGCACGCTCTGGGGCATAATCGTCATCGGATACTTCCGGCTGGACACAGTGACGATGGCCGACCTCATGCAGTGCCTCCACACCGCGCTATTCTCGACGCTCATGGCGGTCGTCTGGGTGTTCCTCGTCGACCGCCCGCTCGTCAGGCCGCTCTTCACGCGCCTGCTGGAGCGCTCCGGGCTCGCCGAGACCGACGAGGGCGACCTCTCCGCCGCCGTCGAGCGCCTCGTCGAGCGCCTCGGCGCGGCGTCCGACGCCTTCGACCGCCGCCAGGCGGAGTTCGAGGCCGCGTTCGAGAGGCGCCAGAGGGAGTTCGAGGAGGCCGCCGAGCGCCGCCACGCGGAGCAGCAGGCGAAGTTCGAGCAGCGCCAGGCCGCGTACGAGCGCGACTTCGACGCCCGTCAGAAGGAGTACGTCGAGTTCTTCCGCCGCCGCATCGACGAGCTTGAACGCCGCGCCGAGGGCGCCGAGGCGAGGCTGAAGAAGGTGGCGGAGGCGGTGATCGGATGACGGACGCCGACAGGAGGGCGCTTGGACGGCTCGCGGGCGGGGGTGTCTCCGGCCGCGCCACGACGGACGACCTGCAGGGGCTCCTCCTGCAGGTGGTGTTCGCGCTCCTCATGGTCTTCATGATAGCGTACTTCATCTTCGTCGAGACTTCGAAGAAGGAGCGTACGGAGCAGGTGATGGAGCTGAACCGCCAGAAGCTCGTTCTCGCTCTCGACAAGGTGGCCGAGGACCACCGCGTTAAGTACGGGCTCAACGCCCTTATGACCCAGGGGACCGACGGGCGCCGCACGTTCGACGCGGACGAGCATGTGAAGGGCGGGAGGATCGACCTCGCGCCCGCCGCGAAGTCCGCGTTCTCCTCCGGCTCCGCCGCCGCGTTCGGCGACTACTCCGACGTCCCCGCGCTCGTCGCGGAGTGGCGCTCGGGCGTCCTCGCGGAGGCGAAGCTCGCCGAGGACGACCTCTCCGACGACGAGAGGAAGTGGCTCGGCGACGAGGTGGCGCGCGCGGTGGAGTCCGTTAGGCTCGACGCCCGCGGCGTCCAGCGCGCTCTTGCGGCGCGCCTGCAGCGCCAGTGGATTGACAACCCGTCCGCGCTCGGCGGGATATCCGACCCAGGGGAGCTCGCGGACGCCCTGAGGTCGAAGTCGCTGAAGCTCGTCTCCGAGGCGACGGGCGCGGAGGTGCTGCCATGATGATGTCCGCCGTTCTGCTTGCCGCCGCCCTGTCGTCCGGCAATGCCGAGTTCGACAACGCGGCGCGCGAGGGCGCGAGGGAGATCGCGCTCAGGCGCGCGGCGGCCGAGATCGCCGAGAAGGGGCCGCCGGCGGGGGCCCTGGAGGACGCGATGCTCTCCGACCCCGGCAGGTTCGTGAAGGCGTCCGACGCGAAGCGGCTCTGCAGGGAGATATTCGAACGCGAGGCTAAGGCGGCGTTCGCCGCGAAGGCGAAGGCCATCGACGAACGTCTCGGCACAAGGCCGGGCTCCGCCTTTCCGGGCCTCCGCGTCGAGGATGTCGTCGGCCGGCACTTCGAGAGGGCTTTCGAGAAGGAGCGCCGCTCGGCGGTCGAGAGGCAGGCGAAGGGGATCGTCGCCGCGACGCGCCCCGCCGAGGGCGACTTCGACAGCATGGACGACGCGAAGCTCCGCGCCGTGATGACCGACAGGATCCTCAAGGAGCAGAAGTCCCCCGTCTTCGAGGAGAACAGGCAGTTCGTAAGCGAGCGCATGGTGGAGCCGGTCATAGCCGACGCCCGGCGCGAGCAGAGGCGCCAGGCGGAGTACCTGATGCGCGCGCGGACCGACGCGTACGCGCCGTCCGCGCTGAAACGCGACCTCCGGGCGAGGCTGGAGGACAACGTGAAGGACCGCCGCGCGAAGGCCGAGGACCCCGCGAAGGCGTGGGGCGTCTTCGAAGGCACGTTCGAGCGCTCCGTGGATTCCGCCGTCGAGCGCCGCGCGATCGCGAGGCTGGAGCGCAGGATCGACTCCTGCGAGGTGAAGGTGGACGCGGACTCCGTCCTGAAGGCAATCGCCGAGAACCCGTCCGCGCACGTGAAGGCGGGCGAGAGCGAGGCGGTCTTCCGCGCGCGGTATTCGTCGGAGATGCTCTCAGGCGCGGTGGCGGCGGCGTGCGCCGAGGCGCCGGCGCAGGAGCGCGAGGAGTTCGGCGCGTACGCGAAAAGCCACCTCGACGCGGACAGGATAAGGAAGGCCGTCGAGCACAGGCTCCAGAAGGACGTCCTGCCCAAGTGGCGCAAGGCGCGTGCTGAGGCCGCCGCGCGGCAGGCGGCGGAGACCTGGCCGGGACTCGAGGACGGCACGTGGCACCCGGACCCAGCCCTCGCGGACGAGACCGCCGCCCGCAGCGACTACTCCGCCGCGGTGCGTGACTGGAGGCGCGCGAAGGGGATGGAGCCCCTGGCGGGCGCGGCGAAGGGGAGGTCCGTCCTGGAGGAGACCGACAGGCGCGCGGACGCCAAGGTCGCGGCGGCGTTCGACCTCGCCCGCAGCGCGATCGCCGCGCAGAACAAGATCGTCGACGGATGCCACAAGTCCGTGCTGGAGGAGTCGCGCCGGAGGAAGGACTCCTTCTGGACGCGCACCCCCGACCTCAATGCGGTGACGGAGCTGCTTTCCAGGGCGACTGAGGACGAATGGGAGCGGACGCGCCTCGCGACGCTGTGGCCGGACGAGGCGGCGCGCCCCGCCAACGCCGCCGAGCAGCACAAGGAGCTCTTCCCGAGCGTCCGCCGCAAGATCGAGCTCCTGGCCAAGGTCATACTCCAGGAGATGAACGAGCCGCGTCCGGAGCAGGAGAAGAAGCCCGAGACGCCCCCGCCGGACGACTCCTCCGACGACCAGGAGGATCCGACGGACGAGATCTCCATTTCCGTGGAGCAAGGCAACGGCCGGGTAGTGGTGGAGCTGAAGCGCGGGGGCAAGACTGTCAAGCGCGTGTCGGCGACCTCCCGCAAGGGCGACTTCGAAGGCGCGATGCGCGCGATCACGACATCTCTCTCCGACCTCCTGAAACTCCCCGAGTGAAGAAGCCTCTGGCGCGTCCTCTGACATTTCGATGGGTGATAGTTGAAATAAATCAAAAACAGAAAGGAAGGCGAGTATGAAGAAAGCAATAAAATGCTGTCTGGTGGTTACCCTGGGCTTGGTCATTTCAAGGAGGGTCTTCGCGAAATGGTGCGGCGCGGCGGCGCTGGCGGTCTCCGCCGCGGCTTGCCGCGCCGCGCCTGCGCCCGGTTCGCCGCCTCTTAGAGTCGGCGTGTTCGTCGACACCGGGGCGCGGGGGTCGGTTCTGGCGTACTCCAGGCTGGCGACGCTTTCGCCGGACTGCGAGGCGAAGTTCATCGATGGCGCGGCGGTGCGCGCGGGCGCGCTGTCCGGCGTGGACGTGCTGCTGATGTCCGGCGGCTCGAGCGTGGACATCAGCGCGTCGCTTGGCGACGAGGGGCGTGCGGAGCTTGAACGGTTCATTCGCGAGGGCGGCGGCTATCTCGGCACGTGCGCAGGGGCGCTCCTGATGATGGAGACCGCGAAGTACAAGGGCCTCGGCGTCATCCCGTACACGCGGGTCGAGGCGCCGCCGCGTGGCGGCGGCACGATCAAAACGATCTGGGCGGACTGCGCGCGCGACCTCGCCGGGATCAAGCCGGGGATTCACACCACCACCTATCACAGGGGGCCGGTGATGACGCCTTGCGAGGGACATCCCCGCCTCGGCGATTTTACGGTAATGGCCCGCTTCGGCTGCAACATCCTTACCACGAAGCTTGATCCCGACTGTCCGTCGATGGGTGGCTACGCCTCGTGCATCGCGGGCAAGTATGGGAAAGGGAAGGTCTGGGTGTTCTCCGATCATCCCGAAGTGAATCCGCACACGATGGATCTCGTCGTTGGCGGCATCCGCTACCTCACGGGACGCACCATCCGGTTCGTCCGCGACCAGAAAAAACCGGGACAGTTCGTCGTGGGGTATCCCACGTCATTTTCGCCGGGCGCGGAGGGTGCGGCGTTCGCGATGGAACTCGTGAAGGACGCGGACTTCCACGTGCGCGGTGGAGGGTTTGCGTTGAGTTCTGCGGATGCGGTCGTGATCTGCGACTCGCCTGATGCGTCGCGGCTGAAGAAACTTGCAGCTCCGGCGGGCGTGCGGGATTTGAAGCGGTTTCTCGAAAGTGGCGGACACGTCGTTGCGTGGGGACGTGGCGCGAAATGCGTTGCGGGAATGGTCAAGGACGGCGACGGCCTGCATTTCGTGAAAGGTCCGGCCGAGGCGATGGAGACATTGCGCGAGCTGAAAGAGCGTCCTCTTCCGCTGGTTCCCGCTCCGACGTTCGGAGCGGCCCTTCCGCGAGCGGAAGGCGCGGTGCGCACGGGGTTCCTGCTTGGCTCGGGGTCGAGCGGGGCGTGTCTCTTCCGCCTGCTCCGGATGATCGCCTCGTCGCCGAACTACGACGTGCGCTTCCTGCTCGGCTCCGACGTGGCGGCGGGCGCGCTCGCCGACATTGATCTCTTCGTGGTGCCGGGCGGCTGGTCGCAGGCGCAGATGAAGTCGCTGGGCGCGGCCGGATGCTCGAACCTCGTCAACTGGGTGCGTGGCGGCGGCGCGTACTACGGCACGTGCGCGGGGGCCTACCTTGTGGGACAGTCGAACGCCACGCGCACGTACATCGGGCTCACGCCGTACCGTCCGCAGGTGTGTCCGTACCGCGGCAACTCGACGGACGTGAAGTGCGCGCTCACGGATGACGGACGCAAGGCGCTGGGACTCTCCGCGAAGGAGTTCACGACGCTCTACTGGGGCGGGCCTGTGTTCGAGCGCGCGCCCGAGACCGCATTGCCCGATTCCGACATCCGAACCTTCGCAACGTACGCGAGCCAGAACGTCTACTCCTTCAGCACGAACACCATTCCCGCGATGGGCGGTCGCGCGGCAATCGTCGGAGGCACTCTCGGCAAGGGGAAAGTCCTCACGCTCGCGACGCATCCGGAATACCTCGCCGGTTCCCGGCATGTCGTCCGTGCGGGCCTCAAGTACCTCACGGGAAAGAGTGCCGAGGGAAATCTGAATCCCCACGTGCGCGGGGGGCTGGCGCTGGGCTTCTACTGCGCCGACTTCTCGACGCGGGAGATCGGAGACCTTGCGGTGAATGGGGCTGCCGGGCGTGGACCTTGAGGATGTCTCGTCCGGCAAGCTGCAGGACGGCACGCTCGACCACCTTGACGCGGTAGTGCTGCCTGTCCCGGACAAAGAGGCGTGCAGCTTCCTGAAAGCGTTCGCTTCTCGCGGCGGCAAGGTGTACGCCTGCTGCCGCACGAAGAAGCAGCGCGACGCCGTGAAGGCGTTTCCCGCCGGGAGCGTCATCGTCTGCGATGACGAAAACGCCATCGTACAAGCAATCGTTGCACGGGGCTGGCGTGTCGCCGAGCTGAACGGCGCACCGGGACTGTACCACGACGGGAAACCCGTTGCGGCAATGATGTTCTGGCAGTGGGAGCCGCAGGAGAAGGACACAAAGGACATGTCGGCCGCCGGCATGGACATCTTCGCGATGTTCGGCTCGTTCCCGCACTACAAGCATCCCTACTGGCGCAAGGACGGATCGTTCGGGATGACGTACCAGGACGCCCACATCGACAACCTTCTCTCGTGGGCGCCGAAGGCCGCGTTCCTCCCGCGCATCTTCTACACCGCGCCGGACTGGTGGAGCGTTGCAAACCCCGGCGAGCGGCATGTATATGCTCCGGGGCGGAAGGGAATGCAGGTGCGCGAGTCGTTTGCGTCGCTCAAGTGCCGCGAGGAGCTTTCGCCGTACTACCGCAAGGCCGTGCGCCATCTTCTCGACCGCTACGGCGACCACCTGATGGGAATCCACGTGGCGAGCGGTCCGTGCGGCGAGCATTTCAGCTGGGATGTATGGGGGCACGAGCCCAGCAGCGCCTGGGGAGACCTCTCCGAGCCGATGCGCCAGGCGTTTGTGCGCTATCTTCGCAGAAAATATGGCAACGACGTTGCGCGTCTCCGCGAGGCGTTCAAGGAGCCGAAGGCCGATTTCGCGTCCGTCACGCTGCCCGGCAAGGAGGAACGGGGCAAGAGCGACTGCGGGTGGCGCGACCCGGCGAAGGGACGCCGTGTGTTGGACTACCTCGAGTGCTGCAACGAGGTGACGGTGGACATGATCGACCACTACTGCGCCATCGTGAAGGATGAGTCGAAGGGGATGCTCCCCACGCTGGCGTTCTACGGCTATGTGGCCGAGGATACGTGGGCTAACGAGAACGACCACCGCGGCATCTCCAAGATGTATCTCTCGAAGAACCTCGACATGCTCTCCGCGCCGCACACCTACAGGCGCCGCAGGCTGGGCGAGGACGGCATGCAGCGCCAATACCTCGCGAGCGCTGCGCTGCACGGCAAGTTCTTCATCGACGAGGGCGACGACATGACGCACCTCGAAAAGCGGAAGAAGCGCTCCGACCGCCGCTGCACCGTGAACACGATGGAGGAGTCGCTTGCGCTTCTCTACCGTGAGTTCGGCATGACCGTCACGCACGGTACGGGGCTTTGGTATATGGACCTCACGCGCGGAACCTTTCGCGATCCGAAGCTCGTCGATGCCGTGGGGCGTATGAGGAAGTGGGCGGAGGTCGCGCTCCGGCACGACCGCTCGCACCACTCCGAGGTAGCCGTTGTCTCCCAGCCGCAGAGCGGATTCTACACCGGACAGGGAGGCCCGTTCGCCGGTACCGTGACTGAGAAGTTGTATGTAAAGCAGATGGGCGAGTTCTACCGTGCCGGCGCGCCGTTCGACTGGTATCTTGCGGAGGATCTCGACGCTGTCGTGAAAGGCAAGGCGAAGGTCGTCGCGTTCCTCGACTGCCAGTACCTCTCTGACGAACAGTATGCGCTTGCGCTGAAGCTGAAGGGGCAGGGGCGCACGCTCGTCTTCTTCCACGCGCCCGCCCGTGCGAGCCAGACCGCGCTTTCGTGGGAGCGCGTGAAGCGTCTCACCGGCGGCGAGACGTACGAGACGCTGAAGATGAAGAGCGCGGACGAACTGCGCGCCATCTACAAGGCGGCGGGCGTTCACGTCTATACGGATTCCGACGTCGTCCTTTCGGCTAACTCCGCGTGGCTCATGCTCCACACGCGCGAGGCGGGCGACTACGAAATCGCGCTGCCGCGCAGGGCGCGGAAGATCACGGAGATCACGACGGAGAAGCCAGTGGCCGAAAACGCCGACCGCTTCACGTGGAAGATGCCGAAGCACGCCACGGCGGTGTTCCTGCTGGAACGCTGACGTAGGTCCAGCCACTGCCAACTACCAACTAACGACGAACCCCTAGCCTCTGGCCACTAAATATGTTATAATATCTTCGCCAGTGAAACAGTCAAAGGGAGATGCCATGAAGATAGCCGAGAGGAAGGGGTGGCGCGTCAGCGACTAACAACTACTAACTACCAACCAATAACCGCTAATCAAGGAGAACAAAAATGACATACGAAGAGAAGAACGGAATCCCCGCACCAGGATGGTCGGAGAGGCTTGAGCACCCAGACATCGTCGCCGGGCTGGAAAAACGCCGCAAGAGGGCGATCGGGTGCGGCGTCGTGTTCATCGTCCTGGCGTTCCTGACGCCAATTGCGATCAGCCTCTTCGTCAAGGACAGCATCGCGATGGGCGAAGCCTTCAAGTACGGCGGGGTCATCGCCGGCGTGCTGCTCGTCTGCACTGCCCTGACCGCGCTCGCCAACGCCTGCAAGAAGCCGTTCGAGGGCGAGGTGACGGACAAGAAGGAGGAGCTCAGGCGCAGCAAGAGCGACAAGAAGGGCGAAGTGTCGTACACGAAGGAGTACGTCACATACGTCAAGCTCTCCACGGGCGGGACGAAGAAGATCGTCGAAACGACAGCCAGGGATGCCTCCGCATGGAAGTACCTGAAGGTCGGCGACCGGTTCAGGTTCCATCCGAAGCTCGCGTTCCCCTACGAGCTGTACGACAAGTCCAAGGCCGAGAAGCTGTTCTGCCCCGTCTGCGGGAAGGAGAACCCCGTCGAGGCCGACCGTTGCAAGAAGTGCCACGCGCCGCTCGTCAAGTAGCTGACGGCGGGCGCGGGCTGTATCGGCGGCAATCTGCATGACAAACAAAACAACAAGGAGCGACAACATGATGAAAACGACTCTTCACGCCGTATCGGCCGCGATTCTTGCGTTCGCCGCCGTTGCACTCGCCTCCGCGACTGCGCGGGCGGGCGAGGAACTTGTCCAGATCCGGCCAGGCGACGAAATCGGTCTTCCGAAGTCGCTGAACGCCAAGGTTGGCGGCGAGGGCGGAATCCCGTGCATCGCGATCCAGGTGCCGCACAGCAGCGGCGGGTATCTGTCCGTCAGTCACGGCAAAAGCAAAAAGGTCGCGAACGAAGACGCGATCACAACGCTTCAGGAGTCGTCCGCTAAATTGGGGGACAAGCTGGTGCGCTTCCGCGTGGGAGACGCCACGTTCTACGGATTCTACTGCAAGGACTGCGGCGGATACGAGGGGCATGCCGTGGCAATGGGCGGCTTCCAGGCCTTGTTCATATTCCCGCCGAAGGGGCGCGGACTCGACGCCGAGTCGCTTGACATCCTCAAGAAGGTTGTTTTCGTCCCGCAGAAGGGCTTTGGCATCGACAGCGCGATCAAGCTATACGGTCCGAAGAGCCAGATGAAGGCGTCGGTCAAGTTCCCCGTGCTGAAGAAGATGGTTGAGGCGCGGCCGGAGTGCGTGGAGCTCATCGCCCTGCTTCTGGACGTGGCGAAGGAAGCCGGCGAAACGGCGGCGGCGGCGTGGTGCGAGGCGGAGCTGAAGAGACTCGACCCGGAGGTGTACGATACGCCGACGACTTCCGTGCCGATTGCCGATTTCACCTGCACACAGGGCAACGAGATCACAGGCGGCATCGCAATCTACCAGAAATTCAAGAAGAAGACGGTAAACATCCCGACTGGGACAACGGGCGTCCCGCCCGTTGCGCCGCAGACGACGCCCACCAACGCCAAGACCAAGACCATCACGCTCCCCGGCGGCGCGACGATGGAGATGATCTGGTGCCCGCCCGGAACTTACATGATGGGAAGAAGAAAGGATTCCCCGTGCCAGGGGTCACACGACGTGTGCCCGCAAATCAAGGTGACGCTGACGAAGGGCTTTTGGCTTGGCAAGTATGAAGTTACCCAGGCGCAGTGGAAGAGCGTCATGGGAACGAATCCTTCCGACAGTGAATCTCTTGGCGACGACCTGCCGGTGAACAATATGTCGTGGGATGACGCCGTGGCGTTCGTCAAGAAAGTCGGAAACGGTGCACGGCTGCCCACCGACGCGGAATGGGAGTACGCCTGCAAGGCCGGGACGGATACAGTCTTCCACTGGGGCGACACCTGCAACGGCACGGAGGCGAACTGCAACGGCACAAAGCCGTTTGGCACGGAGAAGAAAGGCCCGAACATCGGCCATGCCGTCAAGGTCGGCTCGTACCGACCGAACGCATGGGGATTCCATGACATGGCCGGCAATGTCGCCGAATGGTGCAACGACAGGCATGCGGACTACTACCTTGTTCACCCGGAGGAACTGACCGATCCCAAGGGCGGCGATTCGACCGTGCGCTATAAGACAGTCCGCGGCGGGTGTTTCTACACCTACTTTACGGCAGAATGCAGCCGTAGCGTAAGAAGGGATATGCTGCCGCCGGACTGGCCCAAGCCGTTTGTCGGCTTCCGCATGGCGATGGACGAGTGATCCTAATGGAACGAGATGAAAAAGGCGTGTTGAAGTGGGTGCATGCGAAGCACCTGTACCGCGACTGGGGCAGCATCAAGGCGTGTCTCATCGCGTTCACGATCGCGCCGGCGATTGCATTCGTGTTTTTCACGGTCGTGTGCGGTTTCGCGGACGGGTTCTCGCTCAGTCTCATGTCTGCCCAAGGCAAGATATGGGGGCTCGTGTTTCTCATCTTCATGGCGTTGCTGCTTCCTTCCTACTACCTCTGGGCCTGGGCGCATGGCGGTGTGGACGAATGGGAGTACGAGATGGACCGCCGCGGCATCAAGGGCCGAAAGATTGCGCACAACAAAGGACGCCTGAAGTTCCTGCGTTCCATCGCCTGGATCATGATGCTTTTCCCGATGAAGCCGGGGCAGCGGGTGGCACTGAACAATTTCCTCTACGACAAAGGAAAGAAAGAGAAAAACATTGACCTAATTATGCTCAGGGGCGTAGAGTGCGACGAGAAGAAGGGCAAGATCGCAATCGAGACGTTTAACGGATCGGAGGACATTCACGTGCCGCGCGAGGACTACGCCGAGGTTCGTGAGTTCATCGAACAACGCCTTCCGAAGAAGAAGCCGAAGAGGCAAAGAACGGGCGGCAGGAAAAAGGCATCCAAGACTGATCCAAACGCGAAAGGCGGTGCAGAATGAAAAGACTCGTCAGACTCGTAACCACGTTGTTTGCGGCGGTTGCCATTTCGGTTTTCACGTCGAATGCGCAATCTGCGGACAACACGGTGGATTGGCATGGAAGCGACGATCCCGGGAAGGTCGTCTGGCGCCACATGAAGAACGGCGGCAAGAGATACAAATACGAACTTCCCGTCGGGAAGTACGCTCATGCCGTCGAGACGGACACGATCAGGATGATGTGCAGCCCGCCCGGAGACGGGCAGTACCTTGCGAAATCCCACAACCGCTGCGACGGCTGGTTTCGGGTGTCTCCTGGGCAGGCGGGGACGTGGACGTTGGCGGTGGGCTACGACGACTACATCGCCATAGCCTTCGACGGCGGGTGGCTCCTCAAAAATTCGAAGGCCGAAGTCGCGCGCAAGTGTTCGTGGCCGGCCACGGAGGGTCTGCACCGGTTCACGCTCGTCTTCGGGGACACTGGCGGGACCTACGGCAACAAAGGGAAGACGAGGATACCGTATGCTGTTTCCGTTTCGGCGAACGGCGGCGAATGGCTGCCGTTCGAGGACATGGTGAAGGCTGCTGGCGAATCTAAGAATGAAGCATCGAGGGCCAATAGGGATGAACCGAGAAATGAGGCGGGCAGGGCGGCTGCGACGAAAACGCCGTCCGCCGAGGTGAAAGAGGCGATCGACATGTTCTCGGCTTCGGACGACGGCCTCACGGCGGCCGAGAAGCTTCCCGCGCTCAAGGCGTTCATCGCGGCGCACCCCAACGAGCCGGGCGTGGAGAAGCTCGTCGCCCTGTCCAAGAAGCTCGCGAACGAGGCGGGAATCGGCGAATCGGCGAACGAGGCGGGAGTGGAGGCCACCCAGGCTGGTTCGGCGAAAGCGACGTCTGTGGTGGCGGACGCGCAGCAGCAGGTCTCTCCCGCTGCGCCGATGGACGAGGAAACGGTGGCGCTCCTTGATCGCCTCAACCAGCCGCCGCCGACCGAGGAGGAGATGGAGCGGGAGATGGCGAAGCTTCCGCCGCTTCCGCCGCTGCCCGTGCCGAAGATCAAGATCGAGAGAAATGCGATCAGCGCCGCGCTGATCAACTCCGCCACGCCCCGCTCGGCGGTCATCAACGTGCGCGAGCAGATGCGCCTCTTCATCGGCGAGATGGACGAGGAGGACGAGAAGAAGTTCGACGAGAAGTGGGCCGCCGCGCTCGACTTCCCGTGCAAGGAGGTGAACGACTGGCTCACGTCGGTCTCGCCGCTTCTCGACGAACTCGTGAAGCTCAAGGCGGAGCTTGACCGTTCCTACGCCGAGTACGAGGACGCGCTCGCCGAGGCGAACATCCTGCGCATGAACCGCCTGTGGATGGCGTCGCACGAGGCGATGCGCCAGGTGCAGTGCGTCGTGGGCTACATGAAGGCCGTCAAGACGCGGATGGACGAACTCGCGTCCGCGCTTTCCGCGCTCGGGCCGATGCCGGACGCGGCGAAGTGCAAGGAGGAGCGCGTCGAGGCGCGGAAAGCGGCGCGAAAGGCGGTGACGGAGTACTTCCGCCCGGCGGTCAACACGAAAATCGGCGGCTGGTACGAAATCGAGGGGAATATCGTGTACTGCCGCTTCCCTGGACGGGAGGAGAAGGAGGCGAATAAAGGCGCCGACGACCTTGAATGGCGCATCGTCGCGGCGAGCAACCAGACGGGGATTGTGTCAAGCGTGTGGACCCGCGAAAAGTTCTATGTCCGTCCGCTTGTGAAGCTGAGCGGCAGCGGCGCGGTGATCGTGTACGTGAACGACGATGACCAATTTCCAAACCTCAACGCAGACTTCACCGGCCTTGAGACGGAGGACGGTGGAATCGACATCTACAAGGCCACTGATTTTACGACCGTCAAGGCCAGCAAGCCCGGCGAGCCTGGCGAAATGAGGGCGATAGCGGCGAAACGCATCTCGCTGCGACCGTTTGTGGACGCGAACGGCGAAAGCCGTCTCCTCGTCCAGCAAATGTCGTGTGGGAAGGGCGGATCGGGATTCAGCATCACTGCGGTCTACCGGCCGGCCGGCGGGGCGGACCTAGAGATGCTCCCGGGCGCCACGAAAGAGGAACTCGTCTCGTTCGAGGAGATGAGGAACAAGGAGGACGTTGAACGTAGCGCGAGGGAAACCGTGGAGCTCTGGAAAAAGAGGAAATGGACAGAGGATCAGAAACGGCAGATGGTGGAGACATACGGGGAGGACTGGATCGAAGGGGGCCGGCGGAAGCTGGTGGAGAACCTTTCGAAGTTGCGCACGGACGCCTTGAAGGAGGCGACGGAAGTGTTCCGCGAGTATTTGCCGAAGTCGTCCGTGCGCGCGATGCCGAAGGCGAAGGACGTCTACTACGTCCTCGCCGGCATGGAGCCGATCGACGTCAAGGAGAAGCCGGACACATCCGTCCGGTCCGCCCACTACACGACGACCGACTCCTACTGCGGCGATACGCGCAGCAAGCTGGAGAGGGAGACCAGAACCTCGTGGGACATCAAGGACACGATCCAAAGCGTGGTGCAGCTCGCCATGTTCCGGTGCGACGTGAAGAACATCGGCGAGATATTCTGCGTCAACGAGAAGTCCGGGGCGAAGCAGGCGCTCGACCACGCAACGTCGGAAGTCCACCTGAAATGGACGCCACCCAGCACGATCGTAAAGGCCGAGGACGGTACGCTCACCATGCCGCTCTGGCATGAAATCACGGTCAATCCGTTCAAGCACGCCAAGTTCGCGCAGACGGCGAAGGTTTACTTGGGAGGGCTCAGCCCCCATGAATACGAGACCGGTCCGCAGGCGAAGGATACCTTGACGGGCAAACTGGCCGACAATGGCTGGGGCGCCGTCAAGCCGGAGGAGACGGTCGAGTTCTACGTGGGCAACCTCGCCGGCGGCGAGATGGGCATCCGCTACCGCTACCGCCGGATGGTCCTCACGGAGGAGGAAGCGGCGAAGATCGCGAAAGAGACGAACGGGAAGTTCAAGGACATCATGCGCAAGGAGTGGGCGTCGCAGGATTTCGCCGCCGCCGAGCGGGCGATCGACGAATACGCCGCCAGGCTGTCCGCCGCGGAGGAGGAGACGGTCGACAAGCTCGACCGCATCGCCTTCATCAAGGAGAACATCCGCTGGCAGGAGGAGAACATGAAGCGCCTGAAGGAGCAGATGGCGAAGGAGCGTGAGCTGGCCAAGCAGTACGTCGCGGAGAGGAAGGCTGCCTACAAGGACGTCGAGGGCATGCAGTCCGAGATCGCGAAGCTTGACGACAAGATGGAAAACGAGCGCCAGGAATACTGGCACAACATGCTGACGCTCAGTCCCGGAGCCGCCGGTGAGGCCGACAAGCGGTACTGGGAGGCGAAGTCGCAGAAAAACAGCCTGGAGGTCCAGGTCGAGACGGCCTCGGAGAAGGCGAACAAGGCGGCGGGCAAGGCGAACGAGCAGGCGGTGGGCGCGGCGCAGCGCTACGCGCAGCTGGAATTTCAGTACATCGCGGCGCAAAGCAACCTCTCGCACGAGAACGACTTGCTGCACGCGGAGGAGACGGGCGTCTACAGGCATACGCGCACGTCGTTCGACAAAATGTGCCACCAGCAGCTGCTGGACAGCGCGAAGCGCGAGGTGGAGCGCGACAGCGAGGCCAAGCGCGTGCGCGACCAGGTGCGGGGCGCGATCCAGAAGCTCGCCGAGCAGGAGGAGGCGAGGAAGCGCGGCACGCTCCTGCGTCTCGCCAAGTACCACGACGAGAAGGCGGCGCTGGGCACGTACGAGGCCGCCGCCAAGCACTACGCCGCCATGCCGCCGCCGAACGAGGACAGCATCGAGGAATGGCGTGCGTTCGGCAGGGCCGTCGCGAAGGTCAACCTCGGGCGAGCCGAGAAGGACCAGGCGAAGGCGATTGAAGACATGATCACGACGGAGGAGAACCTGCGCCGCGCCGAGATCGCGAAGACCGGCAGCACGGTCGTCCTGTGCATGGGCGCGATCGGCGCCGGCACGCCGGAGGCCGCAGCGGCGATGCACAACATCCTGCTCACGAAGTTCGTCGCTGACGGCTACATCGAGGGCGGCGTCTCCGGCGCGGCGCTCGGCTACGTGCGCTTCCACTCGCTGGCGGTCGATTTCGTCGTCGGCGGCATCGAGGGCTACCAGGCGAACGGCTACGCCGGGCTCGCCGCGCACTGCGGCATGGCTCTCGCCTTCCACGTGGGCATGCCCCTGCTCGCCAACAGCAAGTATCTGAAGATGGACGTGAAGAAGATCCCCGGCGAACTCAAGTCTGACATCGCCAGCGGTGCCGCGAAGCTGAAGAACCTCCTCAAGTTCAGGCCGCCGGCGGTCGCGCAGGCGAAGTCCGAGGCGGAGCTGGAATGCGAGAAGTTCATGGAGGAAGGGCGCGACCTCGTGAGCGACTTCATCCGCAAGGTGAACAACATCCATGCGCTCAACGAGAAGACAATGACGAACGAGCAGATCAAGGAGCTGCGCGGCGAGCTCGTGAAGGCCACCGCGCGCGTCAACGAGCACCCCGGCGCGAAGATGATACTCAAGATGGATCCCTCCTACAAGAAAGTCGGCGAGCGCTTCAACGAGGAGGTCGGGCGCATCTACAAGGCGACCGAGAGCCTGTACTACAAGGAGATGTTCGCGAAGGGTTTCAGCTTCACCAGGATCAAGCAGTTCCGCAACGCGTCCTCCAAGGGGTCGGTGGGCATGGACGCCGACTTCGGCATCGCGGACGAGTCGGTGCCGATCCGCTTCGAGGGGCGGCGCGCCAGTCTCCACGAATACCAGCAGGTCGGCCAGCCCGCGCTCGAGCGTGCCTACTTCAAGGCCTGCGGCGGAAACTTCAAGAAGGCGTGGGGGCAGCTTACCACGTCGAAGGTCGCCGAGGGCTACCAGAACCTCGGCTGGCTCACGAAGACGGGCACGCAGGAGGAGATGCGCGAACTGCTCAACGGCATGTCGCTCTCCGGGGCGGAGCAGGCGATGGACGTGACGTACTTCAAGGCGGCGGAGATGCTGAACAGCAAGGACTTCCCGAAGCTCGTGATGACGCGCGAGGCGTGCCGCGGCACCGTGAAGGACATGGACACGAAGTTCTTCAAGGCCCTCGACGTGCGCATCGCGGACCTGAAGGCGCTTAAGGTGAAGAAGGGCGCGTCGTTCTCGAAGGGCGAGCAGAGGGAGCTCACGCGCCTGACCGGCGCGCGCGAGTACTATGGCGGAGTACGCGAAACCTTGAATGACGTATCCACCGGCAAGCTGCGTCCTGGCGAGTACGAGGACGCCATTCTCAAAAGAACGGGCAACAGGGACCTTCTCGACACGATCAACGACATGCGCGACATGATGAAGTCGCTGGTGTTTCACTAATGGCAGACATGAAGGGCGATATGTCCAATGCAAAGTTGATGATGGTGTGCCTGGTGGCGGCGATGGGGGGACTCCTCTTCGGCTACGACTGGGTGGTGATCGGCGGGGCGAAGCCGTTCTACGAGCCCTATCTGGGAATCGCGGGCGACGCCAGCGCCTGGAGGTCCGGCTTCGCGATGAGCTCCGCCGTGCTGGGCTGCATCGCGGGCGCGGTGGGGCTGGGGTGGTTTCCCGACCGCTTGGGGCGCAAGCCGTCGCTTGTCGTCGCGGCGGTGTTCTTCACGGCGAGCGCGGTCTGGACGGCGCTCGTGACCGGGTACTGGTCGTTCATCGCCGCGCGAGTCCTTGGCGGCCTCGGGATCGGCCTCGCCTCGAACGTTTCGCCCGTCTACATCGCGGAGGTTTCGCCGCCGGAGGCACGCGGACGCCTTGTCTCCGTCAACCAGCTGACGATCGTGCTCGGCATAATCCTGGCGCAGCTCGTGAACTACGTCGTTTTCAGAACCGTCGCCGCCGATGCCTGGAAGTGGCGCGTGATGTTTGGCGCGGAGGCGGTGCCGGCTGGGCTGTTCCTGGCGCTCGCCTTCTTCATTCCGGAGAGCCCGAGGTGGAGGGGGCGCGGCGTTCCCGCCGCGCCGCAGGGCGGAAACGCCGCGCCGCAGAACGCTGGCGCCGCCGGAACGCGCGTGTGGGCGGCGGTGGCGCTTGGCGTGTTCCTCGCGGCCTTCCAGCAGTGGTGCGGAATCAACGTCGTCTTCAACTACGCCGAGGAGATATTCAAGGCCGCGGGCTACGACGTCTCCGGCGTGATGTTCAACCAGGTGATAACGGGCGTCGTCAACTTCGCGTTCACGATCGCGGCGATGTGCCTTGTCGACAGGTGGGGACGGCGTCCGCTGATGCTCCTGGGGGCGGGCGGGCTCGCCGTGCTCTACGCGATCCTCGGCGGCTGCTACTTCTTCGGCGTCAAGGGCGTGGCGGTACTGGTCGTCGTGATGGCCGCCATCGCCTGCTACGCGATGACGCTCGCCCCGATAACGTGGGTGGTCCTCAGCGAGATATTCCCCGACCGCGTCCGCGGCAACGCGATGGCGGTCTCCGTCGCGGCGCTCTGGACGTCGTGCTTCGGGCTGACGCTCACGTTCAAGCCGATAAACGCCGCGCTAGGCGCGGCGGGGACGTTCTGGCTCTACGCAGCGATCTGCGTCGCGGGGTTCGCCGTCGTCGCCGCCTTCCTGCGCGAGACTAGGGGAAGGGACCTGGAATGACCGCGCCATCCGGCCCCGCGGCGGACGCGGACGTCCTGTTCGAGGACGACGACATCGTGGTCGTGTACAAGCCTGCCGGGGTGATCGTTCATTCCGCGCCGGGCCACGAGGAGGGCTCGCTCGCCGAGGCTCTCGCACGGAGGCGCCCGTCGATGGCGAAGGTGGGGTCGGCCGAACGGCCCGGCGTCGTGCACCGCCTCGACATCGAGACGAGCGGCGTGATGGTGTTCGCGAAGACGCAGGGCGCGTACCTTGCGCTGCGCCGCCAGTTCGAGTCGCACCGCGACGTGCGCAAGACGTACCTCGCCGTCCTGCACGGTACGCCAAAGCCGAAGTCGGGGACGATCGACGCGCCGGTCGGGCGCGACCGCCTCGGCGCCGTGACGCACTGGCAGGTCCTCGCCGCGCACAACGGGATATCCCTCGTCGAGTTCAAGATCGACACGGGCCGCATGCACCAGATCCGCATCCACGCCGCCCAGCTCGGGCATCCCGTCGTCGGCGACAGGACATACGGCAGCGCGGAGCGCGACCGCCGCCTTCGTCCCCGCCCCGCCCGCCTCCTGCTCCACGCCGTCGAGCTTTCCTTCATCCACCCGAAGACCGGCCGCCGCGTCACGTTCTCGGCTCCGCCGCCGGACGACATCGTCTACGCCGGCTGACATCGCAGGGCGTCCCCCTGGCGGCGGTGATTTTTAATGCTTTTTTTCGCCAGGTCTGGTATAATATCAGTAGTTGACATCCCGTATGGGACGCAGGCAATCGCAACGAGTGTCAACGCAAAAGGAGATGGGCAATGAAAAGAATTGCAGTCGCCATCATTGTTTCTGGGTTCGCATACGCTGGCGTGGCGGACGGGTTCAACACTTCGTGGGGCTCCGGCTGGCGCGTGTCGGTCGGCGGCGCGATGAACGGCAACATGCGCACGAAGGCCGGGCTGCGGGCGGACGGCGCGTGGCGGCGGGCCATCCCGGCTCGCGCGGCCGTTCCGTCGGGGGCCTCGCGCGCCGAGGCGCAGGCCGCCGGCGACGCATACGACAGCATCGGGAGCGGGCGCGTCGCATTTCCCGGCGGCGGGTTCATCGACCCCGAGAGCTCGCGCACGGAGCCGGGGACGTGGAACTGGTATCTCCCGCCAGGCGCCCTCGACGGCGGAAGCAGGATGACGATAGTCAACTCGTACTCCGAGGGTGACGGCCACGAGTCTTTCCGCCGCGTCTCGTCCAGCGACGACGACTATGCCGCCGGGTTCAACGTCAGCCTCGAGCGCGAGCTGTGGCGGAATGGAGACTTCGGCGTGGACCTGGGCTTCGGCTTCTCGTACTTCATAAACCGCGGCTTCTTCAAGGCGGCCGGGACGGCGTACACTGGTTCGCAGTCGGGCGAAAGCGGCGACTACGTTACGGACATCGCGTTCAGCCCCGCTGTCGTCGGCGACCCGTGGTCGCAGAACGCGGACGGCTCATACGGCGCGGGGACGTACGACGGCCCAGGCCCGGTGCTGAACCTCGGCGCAGGCGACGTCGCCGTGTCGCACCGCTGGGCTAACACCTCGTCGTCGGCAAGTTCCCTGTCGCGCTCGCTCTATGTCGAAGGCGACTACGAGGAGATCGAGATGACGTTCGCCGCCAAGCCGTTCTGGGACGTCGCGGACTGGTTCCGTGTGCGAGGCACGCTTGGGGTCGCCGTGTCGCGCGCGCACTTCAAGTTCGACGTTGACGGCAACGGGTATTCCAGCCGCCAGCGGTTCGACGACTGGTCGGTGTACGGCGTCGCCGGCATTGGCGGGATGTTCCGCTGGAATGGGCTCTGCCTTGGCGTGGACGTCCTTGCGCGGTTCCTCGACGACGACGTCGAGATAAGGGGGCGGGACGTGCGCGGCACCGTGGATCGCGCGCCCTGGATGCTGACGGTCTCGCTCGGATATGAATTCTGAACACATTGCTGAAAGGACTGCAACATGAAACGAATCGCAAGACTGGTTCTGCTCGCGGCCGCGCCCCTCGCGGCCGCCGCGCAGACGGAGCGGGGGATTGTCTTCGCCGCGCAGCCGGAGGACCGGACGGTGGAGGCCGGGGAGAGCGTGACGTTCTCCGTGGAGGCCCGGAACTACCTGGGCTTCACGGCGTCGCTGTCCTCGGGTGTCGGCCTGGAGATGGTCTGGTGCCCGCCGGGGACGTTCGAGATGGGCAGCCCCGACGACGAGCTGGGCCGGGACGCGAAGGAAACCCGCCACACCGTTGTCCTGACGCACGGCTTCTGGATCGGCCGGTACGAGGTCACCCAGCCGCAGTATCAGGCCGTCATGGGCATGAATCCCTCCAGCTTCAAAGGGGGCGACCGGCCGGTGGATTCGGTCAGTTTCCGCAATGCGCAGAACATATGCGAAAGAATGACGATGAACGAAAAGGTGGCCGGCCGGTTGCCGAAGGGGTATCTGTACACGCTGCCCACCGAGGCGCAGTGGGAATACGCCTGCCGCGCCGGGACGACGACCGCCCTGAATAGCGGAAAGGACCTCTCGTCCGCGGCCTCCTGCGACGAAATGGGCGAGGTCGGCTGGTACAAGGACAACGCCGGAAACGCCACCCAGACGGTCGGCCAAAAGCCGCCGAACGCCTGGGGACTCCACGACATGCACGGGAACGTGTCCGAATGGTGCTGGGATTTTTACAAGGCGGACTATCCGTCCGGGACGGTGACCAATCCCCCGGGACCGTGGTCTCGGAGTGTCGCCACAGAGTGCGTCCTCCGCGGGGGCAGCTGGGACACGTCCGCCCAATCGTGCCGCTCCGCGGCGCGGGGCCACGACCAAAACTACCACGGAGGACCTCAAGCTGGGTTCCGCCTGGCGCTGGCACGCAACCGGAACGTCTTCGTTCCGTTGTCGGCCAATGCGGAGATGGAGATGGTCTGGGTCGGCGCCGGCACGTTCACGATGGGCAGCCCGACGGGCGAGCTGGGGCGGCAGGCCGACGAGACGCAGCACGAAGTGACCCTGACGCGGGATTTCTGGCTTGGTAAATTCGAGGTGACGCAGAAGCAGTATGAAACCGTGATGGGCGCCATGCCGGACGCCTTTGACGGCAGCCACGGGAAAGGCGACGACTATCCCGTGTACAAGGTGAGCCGGGACGAGGCGCTGGCGTTCTGCGCGGCGCTCACGGAGGCGCCTGCCGGCGGGGTACCGGTTCGCCATCCCGACCGAGGCGCAGTGGGAATACGCCTGCCGCGCCGGCACGACCAAGGCCCTGAACACCGACCATAACCTGACGGACACCGCCAGCTGCTCCTCCGTGGACCAGGTGGGGTGGTATAAATACAACAGCGGCCTCCAGGTCCATCCCACGCATGGCGCCAGGGAGCCCAGCGCGGTCCACTACGAGTCTGTCTACAACAACTACTGCCAATACGACATGCACGGGAACGTGCGGGAATGGGTGGCGGACCGCTACGGGGCGTATCCGTCCGGGGCGGCTACCGATCCGACGGGGCCGGAGACGCGCGGGGGCGGCTTCGACGACGAGGCGTGGATGTGCCGCTCGGCGATGCGGATCTGGAGCGACGGCTCCGCCGAGGACGCCAGCGGGTTCCGCGTGGCGATCGTGTCGGTGGAGGGGGCTGCGGCCAATCCCGACGAACTCTATCCGGTGGAGGAGCCGGAGCTCCTCACGGGCGGAATGTCCTACCAGTGGTACAAGGACGGCGCGGCCATCGCGGGGGCAACGGGCGCCAGCCTGACGATCGCCGCCGCGACGGCCGCCGACGCGGGCCGCTACACGGTGGACGTGTGGTGCCAGAACGTAACGAACCGCGCGGCGGCCGTGCTGGCGGTGACGCTGCCCCCCGTGCCCTACCTCGACCCGGTGAACCACACGACCAACACCTGCGAGACCTACACCCCCTACACCGATCAGACAACGCTGACGAGCGGCTGGTACGTCGTCTCGGGCGACATCACGAACGACACGCGCATCGCCGTCTCCGGCGACGTGAACCTCATCCTCAAGGACGACGCGTCGCTCACGGCCACCGCGGGCGTCAACGTGAACGTGGACGGAACCATTACCAACAGCATCACCATCTGGGCGCAGTCCGACGCCGCTGCGGAAGGCAGCAGCGCCGGGAAGCTCATTGCTACTGGCGGCGACTTCGCCGCCGGCATCGGCGGGGGAGATGGCGGCTCCGGCGGGACGGTGACGGTCAACGGCGGCGTGGTGTCGGCGCAAGGCGGTTTCTACGGCGCCGGCATCGGCGGGGGTGGTCGCGGCTCCGGCGGGATGGTGACAGTCAACGGCGGCGCGGTGACGGCGCAAGGCGGAGACTTTGCCGCCGGCGTCGGCGGGGGAATACAAAGCGACGGCGGGACGGTGACGGTCAACGGCGGCGCGGTGACGGCGCAAGGCGGCTCCGACGCCGCCGGCATCGGCGGCGGCTTTCACGGTTCCGGCGGGACGGTGACGGTCAAGCCGTCCGCCGGAACGGCGGTCGCCGTGGCGGCGGGGGATGACGAGGGGAGCGCCGTAGCGGTCGCAGGTTCGCCGTTCATGGCGGAGACGGACGTCACCGGGCGCGTCGAAGGACAGCGCTTCGTGCATGTCGGCAAGACGTTCACGGCGGACGACATCGCGCTCGCGGACTACGCGGGCGTGTACGACGGCCTTGCCCACACCATCGGCATCGCCACCAACGCGATTCCCGGTCTGGCGCTGCGGTATTCGTCCTCATCGTCCCCAATGTTCCCGCCGTCCCCGTCCACCGCTCTCCCGCTCTTCGTCGATGTGACCAACGTGACGGTGTGGGTGGAGGCGAGCGCGCCGGGGTACTTCACCTTCACCACCAACGCGACGGTGAAGATCACGAAGGCGTCGCTCACGATCACGGCGAAGGACCAGGCCTACCGCTACAACGGCCTGCAGCAGGGCGAGTCCGACACCATCTACGCGACCCCCGAAGAGCTTGCCGAGAAGGTTATCGTCAACGGGTTGAAGGGCGGGGACACGATCGACCATGTCGAGCTTGGCGGAGAGGCGACTCAAGTCGGCCGATACTCTGACATGATAGAGGCGAGGGGTGCAGTCATTGTCAGCAGTGGAAACGTCCCCGTGACGGGCAACTACGACATCAACTACGAGCCGGGCACGCTGACGATCCTGGCGCCGGCGGAGGTTGCCGATGTCGTGGCGACGCCGACGCCGGAATCGCCGTGGGACGGGAAGGTCAGCCTCTCCTTTACCGTCACGAACTCCCCGGCGTTCGGCCTGCCGAACTGGAACGCGCCGTTCCTCTCCATCGTGGCGACGGACAACGAGACCGGCTCGAACTACGTGTCGGTGGCGTCGGCGCTCACGGGCGACACCGATACGGCGGACGGCCCCCACGCGGTGGAGTGGGATATGGACGCGCAGGGGATCAAGTTCGCCTCCACCAACGTGACCTTCACGGTGGCGTACCTCGTGATGCCGGACTACTGCGTGATAGACCTCTCGGGGGGAACCAACGCCACGAGCTACGCCGTTTCCTACCTCGACGCCGAGCCGGACGGCGGCATCACCAACGACCTCTACAAGACCACGAACCTCGTGATGCGCCTCATCGGGCCGGGAACGTTCACGATGGGCGCCTCCAGCGGGCCTGCCGATTACAACCCGCCGCACGAGGTCACGCTCACGCAACCCTTCTACTGCGCCGTATTCGAGACCACGCAGAAGCAGTGGGAACTCGTGACGGGGAACAATCCTTCTTATTGGCAGGGCGACACGCGCCCGGTGGAGCGGGGCTCCGCCTATGACGCCATCCGCGGCAAGACGGAAGGTGCCAAGTGGCCGGCGACCAACTCGGTCGATGAGGCCTCTTTTCTGGGAGTCTTGCGCCTGAAGACCGGCCTCGCTGCCCTTGACCTCCCGACCGAGGCGCAGTGGGAATACGCCTGCCGAGCGGGGAGTACAAACCAATACAACGGCGTGGATACGCAGGACTTGGACCAGCTGGGGCGGTATAACGGCAACTTATCTGACGGCAGGGGCGGGTATAGCGGGGCGCACACGGTTGTCGGCTCCTACGCGCCGAACGCTTGGGGCCTCTACGACATGCACGGCAACGTGCGGGAGTGGTGCCTCGACTGGTGGAGCGAAACTCTGTCGTCGGCCAGCGTGACGAACCCGGCAGGTTCTTCCTCGGGATCGTCCCGAGTGGTACGCGGCGGCAGTTGGAGCAACGCCGCGAACCTTTGCACCTCGTCCTTCCGAGTCCACGTCACTCGGGAGAACGGCAAAAGCAACCGCATCGGCTTTCGCCTTTTCAGAACCCTGTCAGACGACTTCGAAAGCGAGCGCAGCGGCGAGGTGGTGGCCGCCGTCGCGGAGCGGGCCGGCACGGTGTGCGCGGGCGTGAGCCCGCAGGTCGAGATCCTGCCGGCCTACACCGTCACCGTCGTGAACGGCAGCACCACGAACTCGCCGGCGGTGGCTGGCACGACGGTCACGGTCACGGCGGGCGAACCCGAACCCGACTATGCGTTCATCCAGTGGGCGAGCAACGACGGCGTTGATTTTGCCAACGCGTCTGCGGCCGAGACCACCTTCACCATGCCCGCGAAGGACGTGACGGTGACGGCGGTTTACGCGGAGATCCTCATCAACGGCCTCAACGACGCGGGCTACCCGTGGACCGGCAGGCCGGTCGAGCCCGACGTCTCGGTGGGGCTTGACGGCGTGGATGGACATTACGAGCGCGGCAAGGACTACGAGGTCTCCTACATATCTAACCTGGATAGTGGGACGGCGACCTTGACTGTGACGATGCTTCCTCCGCGGCTGGGAAGCCGGAGCGCCATGTTCAAGATCCTCCCGAAGCCGACCGTCTCCAACGTCAGGGCGACGGCGAGTGACCCGTGGGACGGGACTGTCGCCCTCACGTTCGCCACGGGCGGCAACTGGTCGGGCCTGCCCGACTGGAACAAGCCGAACCTTTTCATCACGGCGACGGACAACGTGACCGGCTCGAACTACGTGTCCTCCGCGTCGGCGCTCACCTTCGACACGGGCGTGGCGGAGCCCAACCACCGCGTAACGTGGGACCTCCGCGCGCAGGGAATAGATTTCTCCTCCCAGAACGTCACCTTCACCGTGGCCTACCTCAGGATGCCCGACTGGTGCGTGATCGACCTCTCCGGCGGCACCAACGCCGAGAGCTACGCCGTCTCCTACCTCGACGCCGAGCCCGAAGGCGGCTTCACCAACGACCTCTACAAGACCACGAACCTCGTGATGCGCCTCATAGGGCCGGAGGCGGACGGTGCGCAGCCGTTCTACTGTGCCGTCTTCGAGACGACGCAGAAGCAGTGGGAGCTCGTGACGGGCAGCAATCCGAGCTATTTCAGATACACCGCCGACTCTCCCATGCACCCGGTGGAGTATGTCTCCTGGAATATGATCCGAGGGGATTCTGCCACCTACGACTGGCCGAATGTCAAAGATGTTGATCCCGAGTCCTTCCTGGGAGTTTTGCGTCTCAAGACCGGTCTCACCACCCTCGACCTCCCCACCGGGGCGCAGTGGGAATACGCCTGCCGCGCCGGGACGACAACGACATACAGCTACGGCGATGACGCCAACGGGGACTACATGTGGTACGACGACAATTCTAGTTCCACTACGCATGTGGTCGGGACAAAACGGCCCAACGCCTGGGGCCTCTACGACATGCACGGCAACGTTGGGGAGTTGTGCCTTGACAGGTATCCTTCCACGGGGTCGGACCGATTGGTTCGCGGCGGATCCTGCTACGCCCACACGAACCAATGCGTTACGCCTCTTCTGTATAACTGCGTTCCTTCGATACAATACATGGACATCGGTTTCCGCCTTGTCAGAACACTGGCGGATGGCGAGGCGCTGGAGGGCATGGTGTGCGAGGCCGCGAGCGACCCGATCGAACTCGTGCCGACATACCCGCTCTGGGTCGGGGGCGTGCAGGTGTGCTCGACAAACAAGACGGACATCCTCGGCGACGGCACTGTGTCGTTCAGCGGCACCACGGCAGGCGGGACGCTCTCGCTTGCGAACGTGACGATCACCGGGACGTATGACGCCGGGAACAACGTGACGGCGAACATCTACACTGGGCCCGGGTTCAATCTGGCGCTTTCGCTTTCGGGCACGAACCGGGTGGAGAACGCGGCGGACGGCGGCTTCGGGATCTATGCGGAGGGGGCCCTCGTCACCACGGGGGACGGGTGTCTTGTCTCCGATACGGGCCAGGTGGCCGTTTCCGCCGAGGGCCGGCTCGTGGTCGCCGACGCAACCGTCTCCGCCAAGGACGACATGAAGACTCTCCTGGTCGGAGGCCGCGTTGTCACGGCGGGCGGCAAGGGCGCCGTGTTCGTGAAGATCGACGTGGGCGGGGTCACGAACGTTTATACCGACGCCGAGGGCCGCTGGTCCGCGCTCATCGACGCGACAGGACTTTCCATCGGCGCCACGCCGAAACAGATGAGCGAAGAGTCGAGCAGCAGTACCTGCGCGGCGGACGACGCGGCCGGCGTGGCCGCAATCGACGATGCCGTGAACGCCTTCAACAACGAGTCTGGCGGCAACGACTACGTCAACGTCGTGGACATCCCCGCCAGAGTCGGCGGCGGGACGGTGAATGGCGCCTACGTGGAGCGGATCAGAGTCTTCGCGGAAGATGTAACGGAGGATCTCGACAATGGCTTGCAGGCCAACTATGTCAAGATCACTACGAATCGCACGGTGCTCGTCCGCCAGTATGGACTCCCCGTCAAGTGCACGGCGTCCGACGAGACGTTCGACGCCAGTCCGGGCGTGCATGCGTTCGACGCCACGGGCGTTCGCGTCCCGGCCCTCGAGACCGTCATGGACTCCATCCCCGGCGAAATTGACTTCACGGTCGCGGACGGCTCCGCGCTCGTGGCGTATCCCGGCACGACGGATCCCGACGTCGTGGCTGCCGAAGGCAGGAAGATGCTCTTCGTCTTCGCCGATCCCGGCAGCGACGAATACAGGGCGATCCTCACGCATCTCCAGTCCTGCCTGCCGGATTTCGTCGACGACTACGTCCTGTATCTCATCGATCCGTCTGCGGACCCCTACCATCTTTCCGACGGGAGAACGGCCCTGGGAGTCTTCGACCCCGCCACCTTCGATTCGTCGGCCTCCGACATCTGGACGCTCGACAACGGATGCCTTTCGAGCTTCGACGCCTCGAACGGCTTGACGGACGAAGACATCCAGAAGGTGCTGGACGTCGGGTCGTACCGCTACGGCCAGCTGCACGACAACATCAAGGTGTTCGTGAGGGCCGACAACTGCAACCTCGTAAACGGCATGCGGGCGCCCGGCCTCGGGCCGGACGAGTCCAGCTACCAGTCGAACATCGCCAGCATCTGGGGCGAAGGCTTCCCGGACGACGCCGAGGGCTTCAGGGCGGACGCCAAGGACTGGCTGGGTAACGACGTCGTTGGCCTGGGCGTGTTCACAAACGCATTTGTTGATGGCCAGGGCGTCACGTTCAAGGCGCCGCCCGCCGTCACGAACAACAACGTCGTCTGGGTCCCCGTCGGCTGGCGACTCACGGATTTGGACAAAGAGGAGAAACTCCTTTATATGTACGATCTCTGGAAGAACGGAAGCGAGGAGGATTGGGATTTGGAGGTAGAGGGACTGCTGCCGAAGCCAGAGAAGTTCGACCCCTCTTACATCGGTTTCCTGTGGATCGAGAACGACAGCTCCGATCCCGGCTCGACGGCGGAGGCTTGCATCCTGACGGCGCGTGACGACAACCTGGCGCTCACGTGGCTGTGGGAGCCGCGCGAGGTGTACATCGGCGTCGATGCCGAGAACGGGAGCGTGACGCCGGCAAGCGGCTGGCACGGCTTCAGCACGAACGAGGCGGACAGGGTCGAGTACGTGGCCTCGACCGACCTGCGGCGCGGGGAGTTCGCGGGATGGCAAGGGGCACCGGCCGACGTGGACGCCAGCTCTCCGACGATTCGGGTGCTGCCCGACTGGCCGCATGCGATGACCGCGCAGTTCTTCGAGCCGCCACTTGCGGCGCTCTCCGCGTCGCTCGGCTGGAAGTACATGCAGGCGACGGGCACGTACTTCGCGCAGCTGAAGTTGACGTGCACGAACGGATTTGCGGCCGGCGTCGCGGACCTGAAGTTCCTGTTCTCGGACCGTGTCGGCGCGGACGGCAAGACGGGCGCCGCGCTCTGGCGCACGCCGCTCAGGGCGGCGAACCCCGACACGACCGTGTACGGCGGCGAGACGTACCGCTATGTGGCGCTCGACGCCTCGCTGATCGCGGCGGAGGGAACACCGGTCGTCTACGGCGTCGCCGACCTCGCGTCGGCCACGATCCCCGTGGCGGAGCGCACGATCGAGATGTACGTGCGCAGGGGCGTGTCGCCAGAGGACGGCAACGCCGGCACGGCCGAGGTGGACGACTTCGTGGGATACGTGGTCTGGACCTCCGACGGCGAGGCGTGCGCCGTGCCGGTGGTGGCGGGCGGCGCGCAGGCGGCGTCGCTCTCCGGGCTGGCGTGGCGGCCGCGCGCGGGAGCGTCGCTCCCGTCGCCGAAGCTGCTGAACGCGTCTCTCGCGGTGGGCGTGATGCTCGCGGATGATTCGTGTCCGTACTGCAGAATCGCGGCATTCTCGGTGGATGGCGGCGTGGCGAAGGGGCGCGTCGAGGTCGGCGCGACGGTCGGCGCGGGCGAGGTCCTGCCAGGCTCGCTGGGCGCTAACGCGACGGTCACGGTGCTGGGCTCGGCGTCGCCATCGGGGCCGTTCGCCGAAGTGGCGACGGTGGACGCCGCGGCGGACGGCTCGTTCTCGCTGCCGGTCCCGGATGGCGTCAGGTTCTTCAGGCTGCGCATCGACGTTGCTGAGGCGGTAAAGTGAACAAATCCGGAGATCCCGCCTCTCCATAGCTGCTCGTTGACATTTAGCCGCCCATGGTGGTATAATATACATATATGTTTTTGGCGGATTGGCTCCGCCGCGAATCGCATTGATGCGCGACTGTAGCTCAATTGGATAGAGCGTTGGCCTCCGAAGCCGAAGGTTGCTGGTTCGATCCCAGTCAGTCGCACCAATCCGCCAACTCCAATTTCATCGTTGCGGAAACAGGTACAATGTGGTATATTATAACGAGCAACCGAAAGGAGACAACATGATGGGAAAGACAGCGATGATGCTGGTCGCGGCGGTGTGTGCGCTCGGGGCGCACGCGGAGCGGGCCATTGACGGAAACGAGTGGCAGGACCTCTCGCGCATGAGCCTCGGGCGCGAGAAGACGCGCGCGGCGTTCGCGCCGTTCGCGGACGAACGCGCCGCGCTTGAAATCCTCCCGTGGAAGACGGATCGGCAGATCTGCCTCGACTCCGACACGGCGTGGAAGTTCAAGTGGGTGAAGGAGCCATCGCTGCGTCCGGCGGGCTTCCAGGACCCGACATACGACGTCTCGGGCTGGGAGACGATCAAGGTGCCGTGCTCGTGGCAGGCCTACGGCGCGAACGGCAAGGGCGGCTGGGGCACCGCGCTCTACACGAACGCCCGCTATCCGTTCAAGATGAACCCTCCGTACGTGATGGACGAGCCGCCGAAGAACTTCACCAACTACGACGCGCGCAACCCCGTGGGTTCGTACCGTCGCGACTTCGAGCTGCCCGCGTCGTGGAAGGGCGACCGCGTGTTCCTCAAGTTCGACGGCGTCGATTCCTTCTACTACCTGTGGGTGAACGGGAAGTACGTCGGCTTCACGAAGGACAGCCGCTGCGCCGCCGAGTACGACGTTACGGACATCGTGAAGCCCGGCAAGAACACGGTGGCGCTGGAGGTCTACCGCTATTCCGACGGGTCGTACCTCGAGGACCAGGACATGTTCCGCCTCTCCGGCATCTTCCGCTCCGTGTGGCTCGTGCGGCGTCCGCAGGTCTACATCCGCGACTTCTTCGCGCGGGCGAAGCCGGCGCAGGAGGGCAAGTACGACGGAGACTGGACGCTGACGGTGGACGGCGAGGTCGTCGGCGGAAGTGCGCGCGACATCAAGGTGTCGCTGTTCACATTTGACGGCAGGCCGGTCGAGATCACGCCCACGAAGGTCGCGGTGACGCCGGACGGAATCGGCGCTCGCCGGCTGTTCACGGTCAAGTCGCCGAAGCTCTGGAGCCACGAGTCGCCCAACTGCTACAAGATTGTGCTTTCGCTGGTGGCGGGGAACGGGGAACGGGGAACGGGGAATGGGGAAACGCTCGAATGCGTTTCTACACTCTTCGGGTTCCGCGAGAGCAAGATCATCAACGGACGCTACTGCCTCAACGGCAAGAAGGTGAAGCTCTGCGGCGCGAACCGCCACGAGACGGATCCGATGTACGGGCACTACTGTCCACACGAGCGCCAGGAGGAGGACGTGAAGCTCCTCAAGCGCGCAAACTGCACGCTCGTGCGCAACTCGCACTATCCGCAGGACGACTACTGGTACTACCTCTGCGACCTGAACGGCATCTGCCTCATGGACGAGGCGAACGTGGAGACGCACGGCATGGGATACGGGAAGGGCTCGTCGAGCCATGACCCTCGTTTTCTGCTCGCGACAGTGTGGCGCAACCTGAACATGGTGGACCGCAACAAGAACCACCCGTCCGTCGTGTTCTGGAGCCACGGCAACGAATCCGGCCCCGGCGAGAACTTCATGTCGGCGGACGACGCGGTGCATTCGCGCGACAGGTCGCGTCCGACGCACTACGAACGCGACTGGTCGGCCTCCGACATCGACTCGAACATGTATCCGTCCGTCGATCATGTCCGTCGCCGCGCCGCCGACACGAAGTCGAAGCGCCCGTATTTCCTCTGCGAGTACGCCCACAACATGATGAACGCGATGGGCAACCTCAAGGACTATCAGGACGCCTTCGAGAGTTCCGACGTGATCATCGGCGGCTGCATCTGGGACTGGGTGGACCAGGGCCTCTACAAGAGTGTAAAGTGTAAAATGGAAAATGGAAAATGGGAGGAGCGGATGATCATCGCCTACGGCGGCGACTTCGGCGACTCGCCGACGGACGGGCAGTTCGTGATGAACGGCTGCATCCTCTCTGACCGCGCCCTCGAGCCCGCGTACTGGGAGATCAAGCACGTCTATCAGCCAGTTGGAGTGACTGCGGTTGATGGCGGCCGGGTCAAGATTTTCAACAAGCAGTTCTTCAGGTGCATGAATCGCTTCGATGTGAAAGAGACGGTTCTCGTGAACGGCAAGGCCGTTTCCTCGCGGATGATCGACGTTTCCGACGTCGGTCCTAGGGGCGAGAAGACCATTGCGCTTCCCGCGTCCGCATTTGAGGCGAACAAGCCGGGCAACTCGGTTTCCGTTCGGTACGAGTTCATCGCGAAGGAGAGCGAGGGGTACATCGAGAAGGGGTATGTCGTCGCAAACGACCAGATCGACCTGCCGAACGACAAGCGCGCGCAGGCGCTCGGGATGAAGCTCATGGACCAGATGGTCCGCGACGAGAACGGACGGGTCGAGTTCCTGGTTCCGTCCGGCGATGTGTCGGTCGCGTTCGATCGCGCGACGGGCGCGCTCGTCTCGTACAAGGTCAAGGGCGTGGAGCGCCTGCTCGCGCCGATGGTGCTGGACGCCTACCGTGCGCCGAGCTCGAACGAGGTCCGTCCGGCGGCGCAGTGGAGCGAGTGCGGCTGGCGCAACTTCAGCCAGAAGGCGATTTCCTTCGGCGAGATCAGGAGGGATGACGACGACTCGCACGCGCTCGCGTTCACGGTGGAGGTGGAGTGCCGGGGAGAGGCCAAGGAAAAGCTGGTCAACTACGGGCGGCCTGGCGGATACATCGAGGCGAAGGGCGCGCCGTCGCGTGTTTCGGCGCCGTACTTCCGCGCCGTCCTGCGCTGGCGCATCGGCGGCGACGGCAAGGTGTCGTGTCAGAGCGAGATTCGTCCCGTCGGCTTCCGCCGCGAGCTGCCGCGCATCGGCTGGCGTTTTGTCCTGCCGCTCGACTTCGCGCAGGTGGAGTGGTTCGGACGCGGCCCGTTCGAGAACTACCGCGACCGCAAGAGCGGCGCGTTCAAGGGCCTCTGGACGACCGACCTCACGAAGTTCGTGATGCCGTACGCGCGTCCCGAGGACGCCAACAACTTTGAGGAAACCGACGCCGTTACGCTCTCGGGCGCGAAGGGCGCAATCGGCTTCGCGACGCTTGGGCTCCCGTTCGCGTTCACCGCGATCCCGTATTCGCCGGCGGAGATCATCGCGGCATCGCATCCGCCTGAGCTGCCGCCGATCACAAAGGTCGAGTTCGGCATCTTCGCGGAGACGCGCGGACTCGGCGGCGCGAGCTGCGGGCCGGGGCCGATGAGGCGCGACATCATCGACACGTCGAAGAACTACCGCCTCGACTTCGCAATCGTGCCGTATCGCGTGACGACCGCGCTCTCGGACGAGCCGTTCACGTTCCCGCCCGCGCCCGCGAACAGCTTCACGCAGTTCAAGCGCTACAAGGCGGCGGGCGCGTCGTCCGACGAGGCCAGCGAGCGCGAAGGCGCGAACAACGCGTTCGACGGCGACATCTCGACCA
>CADCCQ010000010.1 GCA_902799955.1 uncultured bacterium
GGCGAACATGTCGAACCAGTCGTCGGAGTTGAACTTCAGCGGGCCGGGCGGGATGGCGCATCCGGCGTCGAACATCTGGACGCCGCCGATGCCGGCCTTGGCGAGCGCCTCGAAGTCGCAGGTGATTCCCTCCTTCGTGACGTTGCCGTTCATCATGTGGTACCAGGTATGCGGCTTCGCCGATGCGGGCGGAGCCTTGAAGCCCTCCTCGAGCGTGAGGGCGCAAAGCGGCAGGGCGGCCCCGACGGCGACCGCGAACGCCGCGTTGAACATCAGTCTCTTCATGATTCCTCCTTATTTGTTTTCTGTTCCGAAATGGTGCGCCCGGAGGGACTCGAACCCCCACGCCGAAGCAGTGGAACCTAAATCCACCGTGTCTGCCATTCCACCACGAGCGCGTTAATTTCTACTACTTCTTCCTTTTCTCCAGCTTCTCCTTGTGGGAGAAGAAGATGTTTGTCTTGTTCTTGAAAGTCTGCGCCTCGGGGAAGTTGCTGGGCGAGGCGCACTTCTGGAACGCCTCCAGCGCCTCGCGCTGCCTGCGGTCGAGGTTGGCGGGGACTTCAAGGACGATTCTCGCGTGCAGGTCGCCTGCCGCGCCGCCGCGGAGGGAAGGCACGCCGTTGCCGCGGAGGCGGAACGTCTTGCCGTTTGGGGTGCCCGGCGGGATCTTGAGCCTGGCGGCGCCGTTGGGCGTCGGGACCTCCACCTCGCCGCCGAGCGCGGCAAGGATCGGCGAGACGGGCACGTCGACGCCGAGGTCGAGACCGTCGCGTTCGAAGATCTCGCTCTGGCGGATGTGGACGAGGACGTAGAGGTCGCCGTTGGGTCCGCCGCGAAGTCCGCCGCCGCCCTTGCCGGCGAGGCGCAGGCGCGAGCCGTCGTCGATCCCCGCGGGGATCTTGAGGGAAATCTTCTGCGGGGTGGGGACGTGTCCGGTGCCCCGGCACTTGTGGCATGGCTTCTCGATGACGGAGCCCTCGCCGCCGCAGGCGGGGCATGTCTGGCGGATCTGGAAGATGCCGCCGCCGGCGATCACGACGCCGCGTCCGCCGCATGTGCGGCACGTCACGCGCTTGGAGCCGGGCGCGACGCCCGAGCCGTGGCAGTCCTGGCATTCGGCGGGAAGGGTGATGTCTATGGTCCGTTCGCTGCCGAAGATCGCCTCGTCGAAGTCGATTTCGAGGCGGAAGGTCATGTCCTCGCCGCGCGTGGGGGCGTTGGCGTCTCCGCCGCGCTCGCGGCCGCCGCCTCCGCCGAAGAAGTCGCTGAACCCGCCGTGTCCGCCGCGCCCTCCGAAGAGGTCGCCGAACATGGAGAAGATGTCGTCCATGCTCATGCCGCCTGAACCGAACCCGCCGAAGCCCTGTCCGTTCATGCCGGCGTGTCCGAACTGGTCGTAGCGCTGGCGCTTCTCGGGGTCGTGTAGGACGTCGTACGCCTCGGCGGCCTCCTTGAACTTCTCCTCAGCGGCCTTGTCGCCCGGGTTGCGGTCCGGGTGGTACTTCATGGCGAGCTTGCGGTAGGCGGACTTGATTTCGTCCGCCGTGGCCGTCTTGGAGACGCCGAGCACCTCGTAGTAGTCGCGCTTGTCAGCCATTTTAGCTCCCCTGCGCGGCGTCTGAATCCGCCGGCTTGTTGAGAGGCCCCGCGCTCATCACGACCTGCGCGGCGCGCAGCACCTTGTCCTTCAGCATCCAGCCGCGCTTCACCTCGTTGGAGACGAGTCCCTCGGCGACGGTTTCGCTGGGAATCTGGGCGATGGCC
This sequence comes from uncultured bacterium, assembly GCA_902799955.1. Classification (GTDB taxonomy): domain Bacteria; phylum Verrucomicrobiota; class Kiritimatiellia; order RFP12; family UBA1067; genus UBA1067. Next base: position 1,768 of record CADCCQ010000010.1, read on the forward strand.
TCCATCCTCTCCGTGTCGAGGGGCTTGCCGATGGAGTCGAACGGCTCCGCGCCGTGCTCCTTGAGGGCGGAGAGGAAGGTGTCGTAGACGAGCCACACGCCCTTGACGAACGGGTCCTTGTTGTTCTTCGTGTTGGAGAGCGCGAGGGCTAGGTTGTCGACGGCGGGCAGGATGTCCTTGAGGATTTCTGCCTCGGCGTAGCGGTAGGTGTCCTCGCGGTCACGCGCCGTGCGCTTCTTGAAGTTGTCGAAGTCGGCGAGAAGCCTGGCGTAGAGGTCCTTCCAGTCGGGCTCCTGCGGCTTTGCGGGCTCGGGCTTCTTCTCGGGCTCCTGGGGCTTTGGAGGTTCCTGGGTTTTTGGCGGTTCCGGGACCTTCGGAGGTTCCTCGGGCTTCTTTGGCGGTTCTGGATCCTTGGCGGGCCCTGCCGGCGTTTCCGTCTTCGGGGGCTCCTTTGGAGGTTCTGGGGCCTTTGGAGGCTCCACGGGCTTCTGTGCCTTCGGAGGCTCCTGCGGAGCGGGCTTTTCGGGGGCGGCGGCAGGCCTGGCGCCCGGCACTGCTGTCTGCCTGGCCCCTCCCGGAAGCGTGTTGGCGGTCCTTGGATCCCTGTTGTCGTTCGCTGAAACGGGCACGCGCGCCCCGTTTTCCATTTCTCTCTCTTCCAACTTCCTGAACCTTCCGTGTCTTCTTCTGTCTCTTCCGAAGAGCATTGTCTGTTATGCCTTTATCTGGCCGGACTTCGCGAGCATCTTGGCCTCGACGGACTGGATCTCGGCGAATCCCTGCGAGCTGTGGGGGTTGAGTCCGTTGGACGCCTCCATGGAGCTGTCGGCCTCGTTGTAGATCGTCGCCTTGAGGCCCTTGAGGGACTCGAAGAAGATGTTGCCCTTGTAGAGGCCGAGGGTGACTTCGGCGGTGGCCTTGTCGGCCCAGACCTGGATCGCGGCGCGCGCGGCCTGGGTGGCGGGGTCGAACCAGCGTCCGTCGTAGATCTGGTCGGCGACGAGCTTGGAGAGCTGCTGGAAGAGAAGGGTGGAGCGGCGGTCCATGATGCCTTCGTAGATGTACTTGAGGCCCCAGCTCAGCACCTCCATCCCGGGCGCCTCGTAGACGCCGCGGCTCTTGGTGCCGATGATGCGGTTCTCGAGCGCGTGCTTCATGCCGATGCCGTTGCGTCCGCCGATCTTGTTGGCCTCGAGCATGACCTCGTAGGGCGTCATCTTCTTGCCGTTGACGGCGACGCAGCGTCCCTTGACGAAGGAGAGAGTGATCTTCTCGATCTTGTTGGGGGCCTTTTCGGGCCACACGCCCATCGTGGGCTTCACGATGCGCATGGAGGTCTCCATGGACTCGAGGTCCTCAGCCTCGTGGGAGAGGCCGGCGAGGTTGGCGTCCGTCGAATACTTCTTCTTCGTGCCGACGAAGGCGACGATGCCGCGCTTGGCGAGGAACTCGACCATCTGGGTGCGGCCGGGGAACTTCTTGAGGAGGTCCGCGTCGCGCCAGGGGGCGTAGACGCCGAACTTCGGGTCGAGGACGTTCGTGTAGCGCTCGAAGCGCATCTGGTCGTTGCCGCGGCCAGTAGCGCCGTGGACGAGCGCGACGCACCCGGCCTTCTTCATGGCGGGGAGGAGCTTCTGGACGGTCACCGCGCGGGCGATGCCCGTGGAGTTCCAGTAGCCGCCGTCGTACATGGCCTGGCACTTGACCGTCTCGAAGCAGATGTCGGCCATTTCCTTCGTGACGTCGATGATAGTGGTCTCGACGCCTGTCGGGGCCATCTTCTTCTTGATGTCGTTGATGTCCTTCTCGTCGGGCTGCCCGACGTTCGCGGAGAACGCCTTCACCTTCACGCCCGCGTCCTTGAGGACGCAGCAAATCGTCTTCGAGTCGAGTCCGCCGGAGACGCACACCCCGACCGTCTTGCCTTTGAGTTCTTCGAGTTTCATCTTTTCTTCCTTTCGAAATTTGAGGCAATATTATACCACAACAAAACAAGGATGTCCATACTTCCGTTTGTCCAGCGCCTTGTTGCGATTGTGCAATTGTGGGATTATGCAATCAGCCATGTCAAACAAGTTGAAAGGTTGAAAAGTTGAAAGGTTGAAAAGTTCCGATCCTCCTGACTCGGCATTCGACACGCGACATGCGACACGGCAAGATCGTGCACAGCAATTCCATAATTCCACAATCTCCCTCATGCAGAAGGGCCGGATTCTTTTGCTTTTATGTTTCGGCAGGGCGCGCCATCCAGATGCACCGCGGCCGGGCGGGCCGACCTTCGTGTCGGCCATGGGCGGGACGTATCCCCAGCCAAAGGTTGTCCGTGAAGCGGATGCCTTGGCAGGGGTGAGCTCGGCCCGCCCATGACGGTGCCTTACCAGACTGTGATAATCAAGCCCGGCTTGTATCTGAGCCGGAGGCCTCGAACCGTGGTGGTCGTTTCGCCGTCCGTTGTTTCTATCGCGCACTTGACGAGTTTGAATCTCTTCGCCGTTTCGGGGTCGAGGGTGAAGGTCGCGTTCGGCTCCGTCGCCCACTGCACTACGAGCGGCAAATCGGACTTCGCGATGGCGCCGAGATCCGTGCGCCCTGCGAGATTCACGGTGATCGCCGCGCCCGACGCGAAACCGAGCGAACAATACGCATCGAGGACGTGTCCGCTCCCCTTCGTGTTGAAGCAGCCGGTGCGAGCGCTCAAATCGAGCGTCGCGCCGTTCTGGAGCGTCGCGCCGTAGAAGCGGTCGGTGTTCGGCGCGAACCTCCCGTAAACATGCATTTGGCCTTTATATCCGTCATTTGACACATAGTATGTCGAATTGCACTCGTATGCGCCGACTTTGAACGGGCTCGCGAGCACGAGCACGGCTGAATGCCCGTTCATCACCAGTTCCGCCGCAGACAGATCGGAAGCGGGGGATGTGTGGCAGTTTATGCGCGTGCCGCCGGTGCCGCTCGCATAGGTTTCACCGGTCAAGACGATGCGTCCTTGCGTCGCCTTGACGTTCGTCATGTAAAGAGCCGCACCGCCGTGAAGCGTGAGAGTATGCCCGCCAAGATCCAAGTTGACTTGCGCTTTGTTGCTGTTGTACAGTCCGATATGTTGATCGAGGATAATCGAGGAGTCGGCGACAAGAGTGATGGACGCTATGCCGACTACCTCATGGACGCTGGCAATGGCCACGTCGTTTTTCAGCGCTCCTCCGTCCAGGACGAAACGGTAATCCTGAAAAGCATTGCGGCCGTTGAGGTTGAACACGCCGTCTGCGCCGACGGTTATCTGCGAGCCGCTTGCGCCGGTCGTGCGGCTCGTGCCGATCGCGCCGGGGATGAACGTGCCGCCGGAAACGACCGTGCCGCCGGTGTAGGTCTGGCTGGCTTTGGAAGCGGTGAACGTTCCTTCGCCCGTCTTCTCAAGCTGCAACGCGCCGGAAAGCGTCAGCGAACCGTTCGTAACTGTATTGCCCCCGGCGACATCGACGACGAGCTTGCCCTCGCCCGTTATCGTGCCGGACCCCTTCGTGTCCGCAAGCGTCAGCGTGTGTCCGCCGAGCGCGGCGGTTCCCGAGATTTCAACGCTGCCAAGCCCGCGCCAGTCGCAATCCGCGCCCAGCGTGCAGTTTATCGCAAGGGTCGCATACTGCAGCGTAGTGCCGGAGGGTGCCTGCATATCGACCGCGCCGCCCGAAACCGTGACGGCCGTATCCACCGTGGGAAGCGCGTCTTCGATGACATTGCCGGCGACGTTCTTGCACAGCCAGTTTCCGGCGTCGGCGACAGAACCGTTCCCGGCCTGGCCGGTCCACTCGGCTGTTGCAACTCTGTCGGGATTTGTGAAGAACTCCGTCGGCGTATTCATCGTGTCGTAGTCGGCCTTCACGCGATCGGCGGATATCGCGCCGTTGTACATGCGGATCTCGTCGTATCTGCCGATGAACGGGTTGCCTCGATTGCCGAACCTGCCTATCCAGAAGCCGTTGTCGTTTGCCGTAAGCAGCTGGGCATCGGGTATCGTGCCCTCGGTCGCCAGCGCGCCATCGACATACGCTTTCACCGACGTGCCGTTGAACACAATACAGTAGTTGACCCACCTTCCGACAACGCTTTCCACAACAGTCGTCGGCTTGAATATGTTTTCTTTTGTCTTCCCCGTAACCACTCTCGCCACATAGCAGTCGGCGTAAACATCAGCGCTGCTTACGTCGGAAGGTTTCTCGGATTGCTGATATGGCGAAGTCAACTCCCAGCCATTATACACGCCGGAAACCGTTGTTGTCGCGGCGCGTGAAGAGAGGAAGCGGTTCCGGCCCGGATGGCGCAACGTCTGGTAGAACCAGCCGCCGACGGTGAACGTGTTGAAATCGCTCAGTTGGTTCTTGTAGCTCGGCACCTTCAACGCATTGCCGATAGTGTTCGCCGTCGTATTCACGCGGCTGCCGCCGGCGACTCCGTCCGTCACGGCGACCATCAGGGAAGTGTCGCCCACGCTGCTGGAGAAAGACGAGGCGCTGGCCGTTGCCTCAAGTCCGTGGCCGGTCGCGTCAGGCTCGGTCTCCGCGCCGCTCGCCTTGCCCATGTGCCAGACGCCGGCGAAGCCCGTCCACACTGCCGTGTTCGCCGCGGGCTGCGCCTTTGACGCGTCGCCCCAGTGCATCGTAATCTCCGTGCCGGCGGCGAGAGACGGAATCTTCACCCAGATGTAGGAACTGCCGTCTGGATTCCACGTGTCTATCTCGCGCTCAAGCACGTTGTTTCCCGCCGCCTGGTCGGCGCACTCGGCGTAGCTGAAGCCGTAGCGGCCTTCGTCCAGCTTGATCAGCGCCTGGAAGTTCGCCAGCGTCTCGCTCCCGGTGTAGCCCGTGCATTGCAGCGTGACGGACTTCGGCTCGGACAGGCTGAAGAACATCGTCGGCGTCTTCATCGTGTCGTAGTCGGCCTTCACGCGATCCGCCGACATCGCGCCGTTGTACATGCGCAGTTCGTCGTATCTGCCGATGAACGTGTTTCCTCGGTCGCCATACCTGCCCACCCAGAAACCGTTGTCTGCCGTGGGCAGACAATCGCTGGGTATTGTCCCTGCGTTCACCTGCACGCCATCGGCATACGCTTTCATCGACGTGTCGTCGAACACCACGCAATAGTAAACCCATCTACCCACGACGCTCTCCACCTTTGCCGTCGGCAGGAACTTTGTCGATTTGGAGGCGCCACCCGAATACACTCTTCCCACGTAGCAGTCCAAGTACTCGTTTCCATCCACACCGGAGGGTATTTCATTGTTGACGGGATCGTTATTGGGAGATGTCAGCTCCCAGCCGTTGGACACGCCGCCAGTCGGCGTAGCGGCTCGCGAACTGAAGAAGCGGTTCCAGCCCGGATGGCGCAGCGTCTGGAAAAACCAGCCGCCAATGGTGAACGTGTTGAAGTTGTCCAGTTGGTTCTTGTAGCTCGGCACTTTCAAAGCGTTGCAGATGCTGGCCTCCGTCGTATGCACGCGGCTGCCGCCGGCGACTCCGTCCGAGGCGGCGACCATCAGCGCCGTGTTGCCTATGCTGCCGGAGAACGACGAGGCGTGGGGAGTTGCGTGCAACTCGTGGCCGGTCGCGTCAGGCTCGGTCTCCGCGCCGCTCGCCTTGCCCATGTGCCAGACGCCGGCAAAGCCGGTCCACACCGCCGTGTTCGCCGCGGGCTGCGCCTTCGCCGCGTCGCCCCAGTGCATGGTAATCTCCGTGCCGGCGGCGAGAGACGGAATCTTCACCCAGATGTAGGAACTGCCGTCTGGATTCCACGTGTCTATCTCGCGCTCAAGCACGTTGTTTGGAAGTCAGTCAACGTTTCGGTTCCCGTGTAGCCGGAACACTTGAGCGTGGCCGACCCCGCCGATGCAGCAAACGGCGCTAATACCGCCGCCGTCAATACTGCCGCCAGCGCGAACGCCGACGCATAACTACGGGTTTCTCCCCCCCCCCTACGGAAATATTCGGTTATAGACATGTATTTTCTCCTATGTTTTCCTTTTGACCGCTATCTTATCACACGGTCAGTTGCCTGTCAACCATTTTCTTATAAAAAAAATTCTTATAAAGAAGGCAAGCGATTATTTGTCAGTGTTATTGCATGTATCAATTTGTTTGTGATTAATCCCACTTGCACCGTGAGGGGGAATGTGGTATCATTATTTATCATCTGCAAATCAAAAGAAGGCAAAGGAGAAACGAATATGAGAAGTCTGCAAACCTTGAAACTGTTCGCGTTCGCGCCGCTGATGGCGCTGGCGCTGGTATGCACGTCGTGCGACAAGGCCCCGGCGCCCGGGCGGAGCGGAGGCGGCGCGGGGGCCGCGAAGGCGGAGACCGCCGCGGCGACGGTGCGCGTGGGGTCGTACAACATCAGGACGCAGGGGGCGGACATCGACACGCCGAACGCCTGGGACGAGCGCAAGGCGGACATGGTGGAGCTGATGCGCAGAATCGACTTCGACGTCGTGGGACTGCAGGAGGTCTGCCCCGACCAGGCGGCCTACATCACGAACGCCCTGCCACAGTTCATGATGGTAGGCGAGTTTCGCAACGCTGACAGGAAGAGCGGCGAGGCGTCGCCGGTCTGCTACCGCGCCGACAGGTTCGAGGTCCTGAAGTCCGGGACGTTCTGGCTTTCCGAGACGCCGGAAGTTCCGGGGTCGAAGTCCTGGGGCACCGCCTGTACCCGCATCTGCACATGGGCAATCTTGAAGGACCGCCGCACCGGGTCGTCGTTCTGTTTCGCCAACACCCACACGGACCACATAAGCGAGCTTGCGCGAAAGGAGGGGATGCTGCTGATCATCCGCAGGATGCGCGAGTTCGCGCCGGCCGGGACGCCGGTGGTGTTCACGGGCGACCACAACTGCCGCGAGACGGAGGCGCCGTCCATCGCCGTCTCCAAGCTGCTGAAGAACGCGCTGTACATCTCCGAGACGCCGCCCGCCGGAGCATGGCGCTCGTTCAGCGGGTGGGAATGGCGCGACAGGGAATACTCCGCCGTTGATGCGCTGAAGCTGCCGCTGAACGTTCGCAACGCGCGTAAGGGGTCGCCGGACGCCACGAAGAAGAACGGCAAGCACGTCTGGGAGGACTGCGGCGGACGAATCGACTACATATACGTGTCGGACGGTGTGAGGGTGAAATCGTACGCGACGCATACCGACGCTCGTCCCGGCAAGAAGCTCTATCCCTCCGACCACTTCCCGCTGTCGGCGGTCGTGCAGTTCGCGAAGTGAGGGTGGGAATTGTGGAATTATGGAATTATGGAATTGTGGAATTATGGGATAGCGGAATTACTCATTGCATGGCGACAGAGATGAAGTCGCTTCCGTATGGATAAATGACAATTGACACAAATGTTAACAATGGAGCTATAGGCAAAAAGGTAAAAGGTGCGAGTGTTTAAGTTGGAGAAATAGCCGTATAGAATTTTTTAGTCAATTGAGGATGGACAATGTGGCGAGAAGCCCGTTATGGACGGGGGCGGACCACGCACGGCTGCGTATAATGCGGCGCAAGTGCGAAGGCGTGGCGGGGGCATGAGGAGCGAGCGTTGCGAATGAGACGAGCCCGGTTCGTGTCGGACGCGCCAAGACGCAAGCCCGGCAAGGAGCGAGCGGCGGAAGCGAAACGGACGCCGGAAGCGACGCCGCAGGGCGACGCGGATTGGCGATGGCCGGCGCGGGAGGGAATGGCGAATGAGCAGAAGGGAGAGACGAGCGCCCCCGCCATGGTTTCGCACGTTGTCGAAAATGCCAACCGCGGCTTTGACTTGGGCCGACAGCGGGACGGATGCCTTTCAGATGAGCCGAGTTGCGCAGGACTGCACCCCGAAGACAATCTGGTGATTGTCGAGCGGGTGCAAGGACGCGCAAATCGGCCATATCAAAGGCGGAGTACCGTTGCCCGAGTCAAAGCCGCATGTCGACAATGGACAATGGAAAGGGGAAGTGTTTGCGTGTTTGGGTTTTTGGGTGTTTGGGTTGGGGCTGGGGACTAGGGTTGCTGCTGCAGCTGCCGCTTGACCTTCGCGAAGGACTCGCGCATCCTCGCCTCTGAGCCCCAGGCGATGCGGCGCTTTGACGGATTCAGTATGCGGCAGTGTCCGGTGAGGATGTTGCGCTCGAGCTTCCAGCCGCGCGAGTAGTCGAGGACGTCCCACCAGACGCCGGCGTCGACTACCTTGCTCTCTATGTTGACGTTCCCCTGGGGGACGACCATCTGCACGTTCTTCGAAGGCTTGCCGTCGAGGATGCGCCCTAGCTCCGCGAAGTAGAACGAGGCATGGTGGTTCGCGATGCGCTTTATGGTGTCGTTGGATCCCCAGGCGTCGTGGATCGCCGTCGTGTCGGTGATGTCCGAGGGGACGGAGAACTCCCTGACGTTGGCGACCGGCGCGGGGGTGCCGTTCGCGCCGAGGGGCTGTCCGCTCTCTCCGCCCGCGGCGGCGTAGACGTACTTGAGGGTGATGTCCTGTGGATTGACGACGAGGATGACCGGGGACTTGGAGCCTGCGCCCATCTTGGCGACGTCGGGGTCGTTCGCCGGGATCGCAGGGGCGAGAAGGGCGGCGGCGGCTATCCTGTCGCCGGTGGCGCCGAGGTCGGCGAGGGCGTGGGCGATGACGCGCCCGCCGAGGGAGTGTCCGACGAGGACGAGGGAGTCGCGGCGGCCGGCGGGGAGGGACCGGACGTCCCGCGCGAGCCGCCGCCCGGCGGCGTCCGCGTTCCTCACGGCCTTCTGCCAGAGCTCGTCGCCGTCCCATTGCCAGAACGCGCACTCCGACGACGAGAACACGTTGGTGAAGCTGGACCACGCGCCGCCTTCGGGCGTCTGCGTGCGCATCCAGCCTGGGACGTACCATGCCTCGGAGAACGCGCACTTCGCAAGCGACGCGCACACCGCGATTGCCATTGCCTCCTTCATCATCTTCTACTTTGCCTCCTTCATGCAGCACATTATACCACAACAAAACTATTTGTGCTTGAAACGAAGGGAAGAAAAGGGTATAATATCTGGATTAAATGACACGGATAAAACTGACAAAGACAGAACTGAAGGCGCAGACCGACGCCCTGCGGCGGTTTCAGCGCTTTCTCCCCATGCTGCAGCTGAAGAAGCAGCAGCTTCAGGGGGAGATCGCGCAGATCGTCGCCAAGGCGGAGGCCGTCGCCGAAAGGGAGCGGGCGCTGCGCGCCTCCCTCTCGGGCTGGACCGGCCTTCTCGCGACGGACGCCGCGCTGGTGGACGGGCTTGTCAAGGTGAAGTCCGTGAACACCGGCACCGCCAACATCGCCGGCGTGGCGATACCGACCTTCGACTCCATTGACACGGAAGTGCGCGAGATCGACGCGTGGGCGACGCCCGCGTGGCTGGACGACGCGGCGGAGGCGGCGAAGTCGATTCTCTCGCTCCAGTGCGAGCGCGCCGTCTACGACGAGCAGCGCCGCCTCGTCACCATAGAGCTTCAGCAGACGTCGCAGCGCGTAAACCTCTTCGAGAAGGTGAAGATCCCCGAGTGCAAGGAGGCGATCCGCGTCATCAAGATCGCACTGGGCGACGAGCAGACCGCCGCGGTCACGAGAGGCAAGATCGCGAAGTCCAGGACACCGGAAGCCTCGGGCGGGGAGGACGCGGCATGATAGTCAAGATGAAGCACCTGGACCTCGTATGCGTCGCGGAGGACCGCGAGGCCACGCTCGACAGGCTCCGCTCGCTCGGCGCAGTCCACCTTGACCTCGCCGCCGCCTCCGGCGCGGAGGTCGCCGCCGCCAAGGGCGACGCGTCCGAAGCGGAGGCCGCGGTGCGCTTCATAATGAAGGCCCGCGACGGGAAGACGCCCGCCGCGCTCGAGAAAATCCCGGTCTCCGAAGTCCTGTCGATCCAGGCGGAGATAGAGGACAAGACCGCGCAGGCGTCCGCGCTCTCGCGCGAGATAGCCAGGTGCGAGCCCTACGGCGACTTCGACCCGGGCCTCGCGAGGAAGCTGATCGCGGACGGCGTCGACATCCGCGCCGTCGCGGAGTTCCCGGACCCACTGCCGGAGAAGGGGCTTTCCGCCATGCGCGGCGAGCTTTCCGCGCTGGAGGGGGAGATCGCCGCGTCGGCCTCGCGCCTCGCCCGTGCGGACGACAAGGCGATCGTCGCCGAGTTCCCGGAGCTGGCGGACAGAATCGCCTTCGCCGCGGCGAAGGAGCTGATGCAGAGCGAGGGCGCTGTCGCATACGTCTCCGGCTGGCTTCCCGAGACGCAGGTCGAGCGACTGAAGGCCTGCGCGCGCGAATCTTCCTGGGGGTATCTCCTCCGCGACCCGGCCGCCGGCGAGGTGCCGCCGACGCTCGTCGAGCCGCCGAAGATGTTCCGTCCAATGAAGGCCCTCTTCGCCGGCCTGGGGATTGCTCCGGCGTACACGGAGGCGGACGTCTCGGTGCCGTTCATGTGCTATTTCTCGCTCTTCTTCGCGATGCTCGTCGGCGACGGCGCGTACGGGGCGATATTCCTCGCCGGGACGCTCGCGATGAGGAAGAAGCTGCCGCGCAGCTGGTTTGTGCTCCTGACGGTGTTCTCTTCTGCTACCATCCTCTGGGGGCTTCTCTCGAACACATGGTTCGGCGCGGGCATCCCGTGGTGCGCGTCCTGGCCGACGGTGAAGTGGCTCGCGGACCCGAGCTACCACCACATGATGCTGCTGTGCTTCACGATAGGCGCGAGCCACCTCATGCTCGCGCGCCTGTGGAACGGCGTTTGCAAGGCGCCGGACTCCACGTGCGTCGCGGAGTTCGGATGGGCGGGGATCGTGCTGTTCATGTACCTCGTCACGAACTCCATCGTCGGGATATTCCCCGCGATACCGAAATGGGGCTTCATCGTGTTCTACGTCTCGCTCGCGGCGGTCGCGCTGTTCTCGGTGAAGCCGTCGGAGCTGAAGACGCGCGGGGCGGAGCTGGGGATGCTGCCGCTGAACATCATGAGCGCCCTCGGCGACATAATCAGCTACGTGAGGCTCTTCGCCGTCGGGCTGGCGTCCGTCAAGGTCGCCGAGAACTTCAACGGGATGGCGACCGGGCTTGTGGCGGGCGATGGCTCGCTGTGGGCGAAGGCGCTTCTTTCCGTCGCGATGGTGGCGATACTCCTAATCGGGCACGCGCTCAACATCGCGATGGCCGGGCTTTCGGTCCTCGTCCACGCCGTGCGTCTCAACACGCTGGAGTTCTCGAACCACAAGGGCGTGAGCTGGTCCGGCTACGCCTTCAGTCCGTTCAGGAAGGGCAAGTAGCCACGGGGCCACATGGCAAACCAACCACCAACAATCAACCACTAACCACAACAAGGAGGAACAATGAGTGATGCAGCAATGATAGTGGCGGGCGCGATCGCCTGCCTGGGTCTCGCCGGCGCCGGAAGCGCGTTCGGCACTGGTTTCGCCGCGGCCGCGGCCGTGGGGGCATGGAAGAAGTGCTACGCCGCCAACAAGCCGGCGCCGTTCCTCCTGCTCTCGTTCGTCGGCGCGCCGATAACGCAGACGCTGTACGGGATGATCCTCATGTTCATCATGCTCGGCAAGACGAACGTCCCTGGCGCAGGCGTTCCGGTCCTCGTCTCCGGCGTGTTCGCCGGCCTTGCGATCGGGCTCTCCGCGCTCTTCCAGGGCCGCGCCGGCGCCGCCGCGTGCGACGCGCAGGCCGAGACGAACCAGGGCTTCACCAACTACCTCGCCGCGCTCGGCATCGTCGAGACCGTCGCCATCTTCGCGATGGTGTTCGCGCTCATCGCGCTCGGCTCGATCGGCTAAATGCGCATAGGGAAGTCGCAGATCTGGTTCCTGGCGTTCACCGCGGTCTTCGCGGTGCTGGCGGGAGTCGTGTTCTGGGGTTCGTGGGCCCTGGACATGGTCCCCGTCATGCCCGACTGTGCGACTTCCTTCTCCGACAAGTACATACGCGACGCCTACTTCGCGTGGCGCGAGAGCGGCAAGTTCGTCCCGGGCGATTTGACCGTTCTTCTGGGCGGGCCGTACCTCTGGGTCGAGCTACGGTATGCGTTCGCCGCGTACTGCGCGGCGCTCGGCATGGCCTACTTCCTCCGGGGGCGCGGACTGTGCCGGCTCGCCGCATACGGAGCGGGCCTGCTGCTCGCGTTCTCCGGCTACTGGCTCACGCTGTTCTCCGCCGGACACCTCGGCTGGTTCCAGTGGATGACGTACGGCGTATTCGCGTTCGGGCTGATCGACCGGGCGATTGAGAAGGGGCGCATCCGCCATTGGCTCCTCCTTGGCGCGGTGATGGCGTGGGGCAGCTTCTACCAGCCCGATCTCTGGCTTCTCTTCACTCTCTTCACCGGCGCGTATTTCATCTTTCGCCTTGTGGCGTGTGTCATTGTCGCTCGCCGCTCGTCATCGCCTGCAGCCCATTCCGTTCCCCGTTCCCCGTTCCCCGTTCCCTTCCAATGGCCAAGGTTCGCAATTGGCGCGGCGGCTTCGCTTGCCGTGTTCGTAGCTGTGGGCCTGCCCAGCTTCAGAAGTGCGTTCGTGAACGACCTGTCGGGACGCGAAAAGCAGATCGAGGAGGGGCAGACGCTCTCCGACAAGTCGGCCGACGACCCCGAGAAGCGCTGGATATTCGCGACCAACTGGTCCATGCCGCCGGAGGATACGCTTGAGTTCCTTGTCCCCGGTGTCCATGGCGACACCAGCTGCAAGATGACGCTTGCGATAGGCGAGCGGAGGGGAAATGGCATCAAGGAGTACACCGGACGCCTTGGACGCCCCATCGACGCAAAGGCCGGCAACTACCGTCAGCATTCGCTTTACGTAGGTTTTGTTACTTGCCTTCTTGCGCTTGCCGGGCTGGTCCTGGCTTTCGCAGTGAAGCGCAATCCCGCAATCCCGCAATCCCATAATTCCACAATTCCACAATTCCATAGTTCTTCAGACAAGGCCACGGTCATCTTCTTCACGGTCGCCACCGTTGTGTTTTGCGTGTTTTCCATGGGGCGTTACTGCGAGCCGGTCTACAGGATGGTGTTCAAGCTGCCGTTTGGCGATATGCTCCGGGCGCCCGTAAAATGGCATCACCTCACGGAGTTCTGCATCGTCGTGCTTGCGGGGTTCGGAATCGACCGCCTTTGCGCCCTTGCGTCGAAGAAGGGGACTGTGCTCGTTTGTGTCGTTGGCGCGGTGGTCTTCGCGGGCGCGGTGAACCTTGCGGTCGAAGACAGCAAGTTCTGTGCGCCCCACAGGGCCGACACGCAGCTTGCCCCGGTGCCGCAGCCCATACCGCAGGACCCGGCACAGGCCAGGCAGTTCGAGCGCGCCGTGCGCAAACATGGATTTACTCCGGTGGGCCGCATGAAGCTTCCGTTCCAGGTGCAGCCGGGCGTGGTACGCGACTTTGACGTGTTTCTGGTCGAGCAGAAGATCACGCGCCCCGCGCCGAGGAAGGCGGAGGACGTCAAGCCGCTGAAGGGCTTTGCGTTCTTTGCCGCGATCCTTTCCGTTGCCGCGACGCTCGCCGTCGCAGTGTTCACAATCCTCTCCGTGTCCATGCCACGGCGTGCGCGGCAGTCGTAATGAGTGCGCTGCACCGCGGCCAATGAATAATTCCTCAATTCCGCTATCCCTCAATTCCATAATTCCATAATCCCTCAATCCCTCAATCCCCCAATCCCGCAATCCCCCAATTCCACAATTCCATAATTCCACAATTCCACAATCCCCCAATCCCCCAATCCCCCAATTCCATAATTCCATAATACTCCATGATGTATCGTAATGTAATGAAGGCAGGCGTAGTGGCGGCAATGATGTTCGCTTCGGCGGCCTTTGCGCCGGCTGGCGCCGCGCAGAGCGCAAAGCCTTGCCCGAGCAAGGTGGAGGTGTCGGCCGGGAAGAAGGTCGCGTGCGGACAGGACGTGCGCAACTTCATGTTCAGAGGCGAGGCGTGGCTCTCGAAGGGCGCCGAGGCGTCGCTCTGGTTCCACGCCGACTCGTCCGGCAAGGGCTATGAAGTGCTTTTCCACAACGGCCCCGTCGACGGAACGCGCAAGACAGGTTCGCTCTCGCACATACGCAACATCTACCGCTCAGCGGTACAGGACGAGGAGTGGTTCACGTTCGTGGTAAAGGTCCGCGAGAAGAACGTGGAGGTGAATGTGTGGGCCGGCGGCTATTCTATGTGGCCGTGTGTGGTTCGCTACACGGAGGGAGAGCGCCCCTACCGCCTTCCGCAGTACGCGAAGATGGTCTTCTCCCGTGGCGACTTCGTGTTCGAGGGGCGCAAGGGCAAGGCGAAGTTCCGCGACGTCGTGCTGACCCCGTTGAAGGACGGCGTCACAAACGCAGATGACATTTTCCCGTATGCCGACGAGGCCACCGACCCAGTGATCCGCCTGCAGCAGGAGGATTTCCCCGTCATAAACTACCACGCCCACGCAAAGGGCGGCTTCTCGCCGAAAATGGCGTACGACAAGAGCATGGTGGACGGCATCAACTACGGAATCGCCGTGAACATCTACGGCAAGCTCGTGCACAAGGGCGACGGCGGCGTGGGGCGGATGATCGAGACGGACGGCGAGGCACTTGAGTATCTCGGACAGATGATCTCTGCGTTTCCGTGCCTGCATGGCTTCCAGGGCGAGGGGCGCAAATGGACGATGTCGTTTACGGAGAAGTCGCTCGCCAAGTGCGACTACCTCTTCACCGACTCGATGACCGTGGTGGATCGCAACCGCCAGATCCGGCTGTACCGTCCGGACGAGATGACGTACAACGGACGCGCCCCGGAGGAGTGGATGGAGTTCTACGTCGACCAGATCGAGAAGATACTGACGAACGAGCCGGCGGACATCTACGTGAACCCGCTCTATCTGCCGCGGGAGCTTGCGCCGCGCTTCGACGAGCTGTGGACCGACGCACGCGTCGGCCGCGTCCTCGACGTTCTGGCAAAATACAGAATCGCCCTCGAGATCAACTCGCTGAGCCGCCTCCCGGGGCACAGGGTGATACGAATGGCAAAGGCGCGCGGGATAAAGTTTACCTTCGGCACGAACAACCAGGACGCGAACATCGGCCGCCTTGAATGGGCGCTAGAGGCGGTTAAGGAGTGCGGAATCACGAAGGAGGACATGTGGTTCCCGTCGGACAGCATCAGACTGTCCAGAAAGCCGGTGATCTACAACAAGATCGACGAATGAAGAACATGAACATGGTGCTTGACAACTGTCCGCAAAGTGTGATAATATTCTCTTCGTAAAGGAAGAAAACAATGAAAAAAAGAATGCTCTATCTGTTGTCCGCGCTCGTTGTGTGCGCTGGATGCGTTTCGTACCACACGCCTCCCGAAGATCGCCGCGTTACGGTGTCGCCGGATCTCGGCACATGCGTCTGGGTGACGGATGTGCGACTCACAAAGGCGCAGTCGCAGCACTACACGCTCCAGGCAAATGTCGCGAACAACACGGATGGCGTGGTGCGCATGGAGTACAAGGTCGTCTGGCTGGATTCCAACGGCGCGGAGATTCCGTCCGTCGTCTCCACTTGGCAGCCGATGTCGGCCGCCGTGCGCAACGTGGTGGGCCTCACGGCCACGGCCCCTGCGCCGGAGGCGGTTGACTTCCGCCTGTACATTCAGGGCGCACAGGGGTATTGAGATTTGTCAACGAAAGGAAAAGAGAGATGAAAAGAGCAGTCCCAGTCATAATCGCCGCCGCGATCGCGGCGGCATTCACCGGATGCCGCACGCCCACGACGCGGATCGACATGCACAACGACCACGGCCCGCAGGTTGCGGGACTCGACTACCGCGACCTGCAGGAGGCGGCATCCGCCACGCTCCAGTCCCTGTTTGCCAGCGGGCGCCTTGACCGCAAGGACGGGCAGGCGTACGTGCTGACCGTCGGCAGGGTCACTAACGACACGCCGCAGCATTTCGACACGGACACGCTCACCTCGTACATCACCGAGGAGCTGATGAACAGCGGCAAGGTCATGGTGACGTCCGCCATGGCGGCGAGCGCTGCCAACCGCGACGAGATGGTGCAGGCCGCCCGCTCCGTGCGCGGAGACGCCGAGTTCAACCAGGCGACGGTCGCGAAGACCGGGCAGCTGGTCGCGCCGACGCACAGCCTATACGGCAAGATCATCCAGCGCGAGGTCCGCATGGACAACGGGGACAAGCAGATCGAGTACTACTTCCAGCTGCGTGTCACCGAGATCGCGACCGGCCTCCAGTGGTGGCAGAAGCAGTACGTAATAGGCAAGCGGGCCGACGCCAAGACGCCGACCTGGTGATTCCGCGTATCGTAAACGGACATACCGGAGGAGACAATATGAAGAAGGTGATAATGTCGTTCGTCGCGGCCTTGTGCGCGGCGGCGTTCGCGCAGCAGCCTCAGCAGGGAAGCGTGCAGACCGTGGTCGGCAGCGGACGCAACGCCGACTACCGCACGGCCATCTACGAGGCGCTCGTCCAGGCGGCTTCGCAGGTGCAGGGCGTTTCGCTTCAGGACGCCCGCGACGCATTCATGGACTCCAGTCTGCAAGCGAAGACCAACAAGGGCGAGAAGACGGACACGAGCGAGGTGCGCGAATCCCTGCGCCAGTCCGTAAGCGCCGTAACGAAGGGACGGGTGCTCAATTTCCGCATCACTGCGGAGAAGTACAACGCCGAAATGGCCATGTGGTTCATCGAACTTGAGGCGAAGGTCCCCGGCCAGTACACTGTCGGCCTTCCCGAGAACATGCGTCGGCGTATGACCGTCATGCCGTTCAGGGTCGTGAACACGCCTGTCACCATCGACGGGGTGAAGACCGAATTGGGCGCGGAGTGCACGGAGCTGGCCGAGAGGCTCAACCAGTATCTGGTGCAGTCCAGGCGCTTTACGATGCTCGACAGGGCCAATCTTGGCCTCGTCGCGGCGGAACTTGCGCGTCTCAACGACCCCAACGCATTCGCAGGGGATGCGGGGCGGGCGCAGCAGCTGCTGGTAACCGACTACCTCGTCACCGGGACGGTGAAGTTCTTCGAGCGTCCGGCCGCAAGTACCAATCCGTATACGGGGACGGTAACGGCCGGTGACGGTCCCGCCATAGAGGTCAACTACCGCGTCATACTTGCGCCGACGGCGCAGCTCAAGTGGGCCGGGTCGGTCGTGGTCCCGTACTCCCAATGCGCCTCCGGTTCGCCGGATGCCATGCTGGGCTCTGCATACGCGGCCGCCGCGATGCGCGTGGGCTCAGAGGTCGTGGAAAGCATATATCCGATGCGCGTCACAGGGAGGACGACGTACGAGTTGATTATCAATCAGGGCGGCGTGACCGTCGAAGAGGGCGGCGTCTACGATGTGATGCGCGCGGGGGAGACCGTCATGGATGTCGTTAGCGGCGAGCCGCTGGGATCGCCCGAGGAGATGGTTGCGCGAATCCGCGTCACCCGCGTCGACCCGAAGATGAGCTATGCGGTTGTCGTTGAGGGGACTCCGATTGACAAGATCGAGGTGGGTTCGATTGTTCGTGAACCGCGCGTTGGCGCGTTTGCCGCGCCACAGCCAGGCGCGACGTCGCCGGTGCAAGTTTCGCCGACGGGAACGGTCACTACCCCTTGGAAGAGGTGACGGAAGACATCGGCACGGATCCCGGCCGACAGCACTGTAGAAAGAAAAGCAACAAAGCAACGAAAACCCAAAAGGAGAAAACAAATGGCAATGAAGACAATGAAGTTCGCCCTGGCGGCCACCGCCGCTCTTGGCGCGGGCGCCGTGATGGCGCAGGAGTTTGGAAAGGCTTCCCCCGAGGCGGTGGCTGCAGAAGTGGTAGTTCAGCAGCCCAACGGGGCGATTGCGCAGGACCAGGCTCAGAAAGACGCAGAGACGTCGGCGGCACAGTTCTCCGACAAGCCGGAAGACGTTCTGGCGGAGTACATGAGAACAAAGAAGATCCAGCCTTATGACAAGAAGACGGGGCGCATTGTCGTGCAGTCCACGGTGACGTTCGGCGTGCGCAATCCAGAGGTCTCGACCGATTTCATAGAGGAGCGCAATGCCAGGTCCATGGAACTCCTCCTGAACGCCAAGGGCGAGATAGTTAAGTCGATCTGCTCCAGCATGAGCGCTGAACGACTGCTTGAGCTTCCGGCGAATCCGATTCGCAAGCAGCTGGCGAAGGAGGAGAAGGAGATCAGGAGGCACGTTGAAGACGTCAAGAAGCAACTCGACGAGGCAGGCGTTGCATTTGACGATGCAAAGCTGGACACTAAGTCGCTTTCCGCTCCTGAACTCATGGCCGCCGTGGCCGATGTCTACAAGGGGGATTATGCCGCCAAGCTGGACGCCGGGAAAAAGGCGAAACTGGAGGCGGCAAGGAACGACTACAATTCGCTCAAGGCGGAATACGACGCGCTGCTGAAGAAGGCGGAGATGGTGCAGGGCCAGTTCAAGGACAGCGTCAGGAAAAGCACTCGATCCTCGATCAGCCTATCGGCGGATATGCAGATACACGGATGTTCCATTCTTGAGCAGTGCGAGGGAGCGTTCATCCAGAACGGGAAATGGATGTACCAGATATCTGCGCTCTATTCCTGGAGCGACGAATCGCAGAAGGCCGCGTCGGCGATACTTGACGCCAAGCCGGTAAAGTTCGCCAAGCACGGCAAGAAGACCATCACGGAATGGGTCGACAATCTTGCGAAGAACAAGGCTCTCACATATTGGACGGGACCGCGTACGTATATCGACAAGAACGGCGACATGTGGTACCTTGGAATATACGCCACACCTGTCTACGAGGACGCAATAACGGATGAAAAGGCCCAGAAAGCCGCCGCCTTGCGTGCCAGGGCGGAGGTTGGCTACGCCCTGTATGCGCAGCTGACCACGACAAACGCCCTGGAGGAGACTCAGATAGACTTTGACGTCGATGGAGCCACCATTACGAAGAAGCTCTCGGACTACAACGAGAAGACCATGGAGAAGTTCTCTGATCTGACGCTCTTTGGACTTGGAAAGATTGGCCCTACCTACAATCTCAAGCACGATTCCGGACATGACATCCATGTCGTCGTGTACGGAATAAACGCATCAAACGCCCGGTCTATGAAGTCCATTCAGGATGCTGCGCACAAGCTCGGCATCAAGATCAACACGGCGCAGCAAGTCGAATGGGGCCGTCAGGAACAGATGAGACGGCTTACGGAGATGTCCCGCGACAACGACGCCGCGCGTGGAGCTGGCGCACAGCAGGCGCTTGGAGAGGCGGCGGACGCGCTCTTGCCGAAGAAGGAGGCGCCTAAGCCCCGGGTGACGCCGCCTGTGCCTCCTAAAGTCGTTCCCCCTGCTCCCGAGCCGCAACGCAAGGGACTGAGACCTGGCGTGAAGTTCATACAGTCCACTGACGACTACTGATCATGGTGCGCCTCTTCACACTTGCGGCCGTCGCCGGCGCAACCTGTGGCGTATATGCCTTTTCGTATGAAGAGGCGCGTTTGCTCTACGTCAAAAACCTCACAGAGTCGCCGCCCTCCATCCAGGAGTGCGGCGACTATGTGTTCGTCATACAGGAGGGGCGCATCGACTATGATGATCCGTCGGGAATAAAGGCTACCGTCCTGAAGGGACAGCTAGAGGCGATTGAGAAGTATGTTGGCAAGAGCGCAGGAGGGGTCGATTCGCCTTTCCCGAAGGGGCTTACGGAGAAGCTTCTGCCTCTTGTTTCCTTCAGGATACCTGAATGCAAGTCCTGGAAAGTAGACGAATTGCGGATGGTCGGGAAGTTTCGGCATGTAAGCGCATTCGAGGCCGCTCCATTGCGCGAGGCGCGCAAGCAGGCGTCTTCTGGTCGTCCGACAAGTCTGTCAAATGGCGAATGGGCGGATTTGATAGCGGAGAAGATCAAGACTTGCGAAAGGGAACGTGACAAGGATGCGCTATGGGCGGAACTTGGAGCGGCGCCCGTACTTGTCTCGCGGCTGGGGGGAGTTCGCTGGCTGGTGGACCGTGTTGATGGAATTGCGCTTTGCGATGCCATCGCCAGCTGGCGTCCTGAATCGACTGCCAAGGAATGCCATGCCATTCTCAGGCTGAACCCCGCTTTCCCGCAGGCGCATGTCAGGCTTGCCTCGCTGGCGGAAGGCGAAGGGGACTTGATTGCCGCGTTGAGCCGTCAATTCAAGGGCGCGTTGCCGGCGCCGCGCCAAGAGGCCGTCTCTGCCGTGGCCGTCAGGATCGCGGAACGTTATGCGTCGTCGGCATGGACGGAGTATGCGGCGCTCTATGCGCGCGTCTTGAAGGAGTCCACGTTGGCGCCGGAAGGCTCTTCCTCGATGTGGAGGTATCTGGTGCATTCTTTCGGCCATCTAGGTCCGCTGGCTGCCGCGCCGGCGGAAGCCGCGCAGGCATCGTCTCTTTTCAAAGACGGTCGAGTTCTTTTTGCGGAGGGAAGGGAATTGGAAAGGCTGACCGACCTTTTCAGGAAGTCAATTGAGATGGATCCGTCGTCATCCGACCGGTGGCGTTACTATGCCGCGGCCCTTCGCGAGGCCGGCAGGCATGTCGATGCCGTAGTGGTGTACAACCAGGTCCTTTCAATGAATCCCAAAGACGAGCTGGCGATTGCTGATGTGGGTGTGTTATACGGCAAACTTGGATATAACGAGTTGGCCAAAGGGTGCGCATGGTATGTGTTGGCGACGTCGTCCGATGCTGATGCGCGCAGAAAAGCTGAACAGGTCCTTGCGAAATGAATCGATTTGTCGGAACAGTCTGCCTTGCCGTGCTGTGCAGCGTGGCATCCCGCGTGTCGGCGGATGTGGCGGAAGATCTCGTGATGGCCTATCTGCATGAGCGGGGGATCGCCTTGGGATGCAATTCGCAAGCAGGCGAGATAGTGGCGATTGGCCGCGCGCATTGCCTGCCTGGTTCGCCTGGCGGTGATTTCGCGTCATTGCGCGACAAATGCCACAAGATTGCCTCGCTCAAGGCTCGGTCGGAAATACTGCAGTCGATTCTTGTAACCTCATCCGCGGCGCGGGAAGCCGGACTTGGGCATGACGGGGTCGTCGGCGAGCGCACCGCCGCTTCGGCTTGCAGGGCTTTTTCCGAAAGACGACTTTCAGGCTGGTGGGTTCTCGTTTCGCGCGAACACGTGGAAGGGGGCGGGCTCTCTGTTTGCGTTGCGGTCGCGTGGAGCCCGTCCAGCGAGCGCCGGTTTTGCGATCTCAAGGCCAGGCGTCTTGTGCCGGCCGGGGACTGGAAAGATGAATTGCTTGCCTACATCAAGGGGCAGGATCTGACCTCCTGGGCGGACGTCCGGCTTTTTGTGGACTCTGCCGGGTTCCCCCATCTTATGGGGATAGGCACTGCAGACTGGGAGGGACATCCTTCTTTTCGAAACGCGGCGCTGCGGCGTGCCGACATGTTGGCGCAGAAGAATCTGCTCCTCGGGCTGTATGGCGACTCTGCTGTCATGGAGGCGGCTGGCAAGCGGAGACGAGACGCCAGCTCCGGCTCGGCAACCAGTGCAGAGTTGTCAGATTTCTATGAATCGTTGTCTGAGGTCGGAGTCACGATGCCATTGCCAGAGGGGTGCAGGCCAATTTACATGACCGAGACCGACGTCGGGGGAAATGGTCGGAGGAAAGTGCTTTCCGTCTTTAGTTACGAGCCGTCGGTCGTTGCCAGTGCAGGCGGGGCAGGTGTCGGCAAGGGAGGCCGGGGTACTGCTTCTGAGACAAGTCCATCAGGCGTCATGATCTTCAACCCAAACACCGGCAAGTTCGAGGGGAGGGCGCCATGACGCGGATGCAAAAGACAGTCTGTCGCCGTCCCGTGCGCGGGCGGGACCGTCCGGGCTACGAAGGGATTTCGCGTTGCGAGAAGATCGTTACGAAATCTTCGCAATGCATTTGACAACTAGAAAGGAGAAATGAAGATGAAGAAGATCACTATGATGGCGGCGATTGCCGCGGCGATGGCGGCCACGGCGCAGCCGGTCACGCCCGAGACGGGCGTTGCGAACGACCACACCGGAACCGCAGGGGGCGCCACGGGCGTGGTGTTCGTCCCGCGCTCGGCGGAGACCGGATACGGCTACGACGACGGCGTGACCGTCATCGGGTTCACGTTCCTCCCTTGGGCGGCGCCGAACTCCTCGTGGGACGTCACGGGCGTGCGCATGAACCTCGGCTGGGGCGCGTACCGCGACACGGCGGCGTTCGACTTCGGAGTGTTCTCCGCGAGCCGCAGCGCAAGCGGGCTCTTCGTCAACGTCTTCGGGAACTACACGGCGTCCGGCGCGGCGGGCTGGCAGACGGGGCTCGTCAACGTGGTCGGCGACCAGATGCGCGGACTCCAGGTCGGCCTCGTGAACTACGCGGAACGGCTGAGCGGCGTGCAGATCGGCCTGCTGAACTTCGCGCGTTCGCAGCATTTCTTCCCGATCATCAACATAGCCTGGTAAGGTCTTGCCGATGAAGGCCTGGGGAATCTCCGCGGCGGCGCTCGCGCTTGCGTGCGCAACCGGGTGCCGCACTGTGAAGGAGGTGATGGACGACTACGAGGTCGCCATCACGACCGGCGACTACGCCAAGCCGATTGCCGAGACGTCGGAGCTGGCGGGGGAGAGCGGCGACACGCAGCTGCTGTGGCAGCTCCTCGCCGGCTCCGCCATGTACATGGCCGACGACAAGGCTGGCGCCCGTCAGATGTTCGACGCGGCGGAGGCGTCCTTCGCCAGGAACGACACCACCTCGGTGTTCGCCCAGGGCGCCGAGGGGGCGTTCGCGATGATGACGAACGACCGGGTGTTCTCGTACGACGGCGGCGGACAGGACCGCATATTCACCTGCCTGTACAAGTCGATCGACATGATGGCCTCCGGGGACGTCGCCGGCGCGCGCGTGGAGCTCAACCGCGCGTCGCGATACCAGGCGAACTGGCTGTACGACCGCCGAAGGGACGTCGACGCCGCCGCAAAGAAGATGGAGGCGGACGCCAACGCATACGCAAAGCGGGAGAAGGCGGCGTCGCAGGGCAATCGTTCGCAGCATGTGGCAAAGGCGATGAGGGACTCGTCCTTCGGAGCCAGCATCAGGGCGAAGTGCAACTTCGACCCCGCGACGTCCGGCGACCTGAGCATCCTCGCGCCCAAGGACTACATGAACGTCTACGCCACGCACCTGACGGGGGTGTTCCGGTGGCTGAACGGCGACGGCGACATGAACCACCTCCGCGACGCCGCGGCGCTGGCGCCCGGCTGCGCGGTGGCCGTGCGCGACTACCAGGAGCAGGCCCGCGGCGGCCGCCCGTCAAACCAGGTCTGGATATACGTCGAGGACGGCCTGTGCCCGTGCCGCGAGGAATGGCGGCTGGACCTGCCTCTGATCCTTATCCCGTACCTGAACAGATACATAATGTACGCCGGGATGGCGCTGCCGTATCTGCGCTACCGCACGCAGGGCGCGATCTCATGGTCGGTGCAGACCCCCGTGGGGATCGTGCAGATGGAGCAGCTGGCGAACGTCGATGCCTTGATGAAGACCGAATACGACGTCTACATGCGCGGAGCGCTGGCCCGCGAGATAACGCGTGTCATAGTCAAGGCCAGCGCCCAGGTGGCCCTCGGAGTGACGGCGGAGAACGTGTCCGACGATTACACCAAGATCGCCCTCAAGGCCTCGCAGATAGGCGCGGCGGCATGGGCGGCGTCGGTGACGGCGGCGGATATGCGCTGCTGGACGGCTCTTCCAAAGACAGTCAAGGTGGCTCGCGTGGACCGCCCGGACAACGGGCACCTGGAGGTGGTCGCCGACGCGCAGCGCATCCAGCTGGACATCCCGGCCGGCAATGCGATTGTGTTCATCCGCAAGCCCGGCCCCTCTGCGATGCCGGTGGTAAAGGTGGCGACGTTTCGGTAAGTCTTGTGATTTCCTTCGCGGCGTGCCTTTGACGGAATGCGTTGTTGAATCATCATGGCGAAAAATGAGAAAGACTGATGGGCGTGGCATTTCAGGCGGGAAACGACGAATCCGGCGGGCGTGAAGCCCGGTGCGGCAGTTGGCGGCTTCTGAACGAGGTGGGACGCGGCGCATACGGTTCCGTCCATCTCGCGGAAGGGCCGGACGGCCGGCGCGCGGCGGTGAAGGTCTGCCGCCGCGACGCCGTCGGCGACGAGCGCTACGAGCGCGAACTGCGCGGCGCCAAGCTGTACAGGGCGATCCCTCCGCAGGAGGGGCTTGTCCGCATGATGGACCTTGCCGAGGCGGACTGGGGCTTCTACACGGTGATGGATCTCGCGGACGACGAATTTGGCGGGCCGCAGGATTCGAAGTCGGGCTATCGTCCGAAGACGCTCGCGCGCGTAATCGAGGGCGAGAAGGCGCTGCCGCTCAAGGAGTGCGTCAAGCTTGCCCTGTCGCTCGCGAACGGACTCGCCGCGCTTCAGCGCCACCACCTCCTACACCGCGACATAAAGCCCGCGAACGTGCTGTATGTCGGCGGCAGGCCCGTCCTTTCCGACCCGGGGCTTCTCGTCGAGGAATCTGCGGCGGCATCGCTCGTCGGCACGCCGGGGTACGTCCCGCCGGAGAGGTTCACCGACGCCTCCAGCGACATCTACAGCCTGGGCCTCACGCTCAAGGCGGCGAGTTTCGGGAGGCGCGTCGAGGACCTCGACAAGGGACCGTCTGTAGAGGCCGATACTGGGGCTGCCTTCTTCCCCGCATGGTGGCGCATCCTCAACAAGGCTACGGACCAGACGCCATCGCGCCGCTACCAGTCCGCCAAGGCGCTGCTGAAGGACTTGAGGATTTTGAGAATGAGGATTGCGCTGGCGGCGACTGTCTGGTCATGGGGCGGGAAAATCGCAATAGCGCTGCTTGTGCTTGCGCTCATTGTGACTTCAACTATGAGTAGTGTGCGACAACTTGCCTTGAAGAGGGAGATTGTCCAGCAGAAGGAGCAGATTGCGCCACTCAAGAAGTTCAAGACTGACACTGAGGAGATGATGGAGAGATCGCGCCAGGAGGCTCTTTGGGGCATTTATTGCACCGATTTCACAAAAATAGGTGGAATAGAATCTCCGCTGACGAGGCATAAGCGTAATCTTGCCACAATCGAGGCCGTTGATAAGGTCAAGGCTGCGAAATTCCGATCACTGCTAGACAAGTTGGAAGAACTTGTCGCAAAAGAGAACGCACTACATCAGTCTATTGTTCAATTGCGCAAGGTTGCTGAAGAAAAGAAAAAGAAAGGCATTTACATTACGGAAGAGTTTTATCAGGCCGAAGAAATCTACAAAGAGAAATCCCAACTCAATAAAACGAAGGCGAAACCTCTTGAAGACGAACTGAAGGCCATGTGGGAAGATTTTAAGGCGGGGGGAAAAAGTAAGTGACATACAGATACTTCAACAACGAATCGACGCGCTCCAGCGTGCTGAGGGCGGTAGCGGATACGCAGAACGAGGCCGCGTGGCGGCGGTTCTTCGACCTATATGCGGGGTTCATCTACTCGATTGCGCGCTCGAAGTGCATGGGCGACACGGATGCGGACGACATCGTCCAGGTAGTGTTCGCCGACCTCGTGCGGACTCTTCCGACGTTCAAGTATGACAGAACGAAGGGTAAGTTCAGGTCGTACCTCTCCGGACTCGTCCACTGGCGCGTCATGGACAGGCTGAAAGCGGGCAAGCGCGATGCGGACATAAAGGCGGCTTTCTGTGACGAATCGAAGACTGCGGCATCTTCCCCTGGCGACGACGGTTTTGCCGAACGCGAATGGCAGGCCGCCGCGCTGGAGGAGGCGCTTCGCCGAATCAAGCCCGATGTCCGCCCCGAGCATTACGCGGCGTTCGTCGCGAGCGCGGTGGAAGGGCAGGATACGGAATCCGTCATGCGGCTCTACGGCCTCACCAGCGACAACCTGTACCAGATCCGCAAACGCCTCACAGAGAGGCTTCGCGAGACTGTGGCGGCGGTCCTTGCAGAAATGGACGCGCCCGATGCGCCTGGTCCTCGGCCTTGATCGCATTTGCGACCATTGACACAAGGCCGTGCTCGTTCTTCTCGTCGAGCCACGCCCACTGTCCGTTGGGATTCAGTTCTAGGAACCAAAGCTCTCCGTCCTTGCGGATGAAGTCGAAGCGTCCGAATCTGTAGCCGGTTTCGTCCATGAAACCCTTAATGGCGCGTTCGTCGGCGGTAGAGAGTTCGCATCGCGGCCAGGGTGCCGAGTTTGAGAAGATCGACTTGCGGGAATCTTCTCCGTCGAACGAGTCGCGCGGCGCACTCGCCGCGTAGGTTTTGCCGTCGATGTAGACGACGGTCATTTCTTCCTCTCCGTCTATGCGCTTTTGCAGGAACCATGGATAACTGAGGTCGAGCGCGGAGGGATCAACCTCTTTGACGAAGAATATCTTGTCTTGTCCAATTGGCGTCGCGGTCATTGATTTGGCGACCCATCTGCCGAGTTTGAGTTCTTCTGGAAGTTCGCCATGGAAGAAGTGCCATGGCGCGACGCGAAAGTATTTCTCGGCAGCAAGCAATTGGCGCAGTTTGCCGTACTTGTTGTCCTGGCAACGGACGAGCGCGACCAATCCCCGGTGCTGGCATTCGCGGAAAAGATCTTTGAACAATTCATTTGTTTCCTCACGTCGCCAATTTTCAAGGCATCCGAATCTGGGTACGTCGATGAAGGTTGTATACAAGGGTTTACGAAGATAAAACGCCGTGAGGGACTTGTCGGAAATCTCCTTGTCGGCAACTTTGTTGGAGATGCGGAACCCACCACGGTGAAAGTCCCATGTGAAGTCACCGGGTTCGTCGATGTTGAATCTCAGAACATCGCCTTTATTCAATTCCCTCATGACGATATCGGTAGTTGCGTCTTGGCTGCAGGTGGCGATGAGTATCATGGTAACAATCCTGTCGGATTCGCTGGTTTAAGGACTAGGGGCTAGCGAACTAGCCCCCAGCGCTGTTGGAATGATTTTTGACTCAGCCCCAGGAGGACCAGTCATCTATGGTCAAAGTCCCACCGACGTAGCTTTGCGTGCCTGTCATTGTAGACGTGATGTCTCCGCTGTTCGATGGTTGCAGGCCTGCGATGTCGGTCGCTATATCATTTGGTGTCATTTTTCTGTTTTTCCTTTCTTGTTTTTGGTTAACCAAATGCAACGGACACCCGTCCGATGCACAATCGTATACGACGGTCAATTCATAATCTGACAAAATATTTTCTCGTCGCAGAGGTCTATCATCGCCGGGTCGTGGCTGACTACGAGGACGATGCGTCCTGGAGCAAGTTTGCGGATTAGTTTCCCGAAGGCGGTGCGGGCGTCCGCGTCGAGATGGTTCGTGACCTCGTCCAGCACGAGGAGGCCAGGTCTGCGCACGAGCGCGCGGGCGATTGCAAGACGCTGCATTTCCCCGCCCGAAAGGGACTGTCCCCACAGCCCTACGCGCGTGTCGAGCCCGTCCGGCAGCCTCTTTACGACTTCGTCAAGTCCGCTTAGCGCAATGGCCTCGTCTATGTCGTCTTTGGTGAACATTGGGTCGCGCAGGGTTATGTTGTCGCGCACCGTGCCTGTGACGAGGAGGCTGTCCTGGAATACGATCCCGATTTCGCGCCTGAAGAACGCGGCGTCAAGCGCCGACATCGGCGTCCCGTTGACGAGGATTTCGCCGGACTGCGGTTCAAGCGTGTTTGTGGCCAGCCTTAGGAGCGTCGTCTTCCCGGTGCCGTTGGCCCCGACCAGTGCGACGACCCTGCCGGCCAGGAAGGTCGCTGAGAAGCCGTTTACCACTGGTTTCCCGGCGTTTGCGCCTGGATAGGCGAAAGAAACGTCACGGAACTCTATGCGCTCTATGGCCTTGATTTTGCATTCGCCTCGTTCTGGCGGCGCATACGAGAGTATCTCGCCGAGCGAATCGACTCCTTCGCGCAAGGTCGCCGCCTCTGGAAGGAGTGCCACAACCCCCTGTACGGACTGCATTGCCGTCATGAACAGCATCTGGTAGACGACCACGTCGCCGACGGGAATCGCGCCTTTCGCTGCGAGGGAACCGGCGACGCCGAGAACCGCGATTTCCCCGACGACAAGTATTGCGCCGAGGAGTGCGCCGAAGACGACCATGAGGCGGTCCAGTGCGCAGTTGCCGTCCTTGAGGTTGCGCATAGACTGCCGGGGGGCGTCGGCAAAGCGCCGCTCCGCGTCGAGTGCGCGGAGGAAGGGCAGGGTGCGGAAGAAGTCGAAGAGGGAGGCGAAGGCTCCGTCGCTTTGCTTGCGTACGGCATGGGAGTTGTCTGCGAAGCGTCTGGCGAAGGGGATGAAGAGGGCGATGCAGAGCGGGATGAACGCCATGAAGGAGAAGCATAGCGCGGACGAGCGCGAATGCAGGGCGAATCCTGCGGCGACCATCGTGACGACGGCGACGACAATGCGCGGGTAGAGTCCGCCCACGAACCCGCCGACCGCGTAGATGTCCCGCGTCAGCTTGGCGACTAGCGACCCGTCGGCTAGGGTCGATAGCCTTGAAGGGGGGAAGCCCATGACGGCGTCCAGGACCTTCTCTTGCAGGCCCAGCTCGATTTTCCTTTCGCAGACCTGGATCAGCCGTTGCAGGCAGGGCGTCATCGCGGCTCGGACGAGCAGCAGCGCGGCGAGCGCAAAGAAGGGGTGTGTCGCAGGCTGTTCCGCGACAAGAGCGTCGATGAAACGCCCCGTTGCGAACGGCACTGCTATGCCGGCGGCGGTCTGCACGACAAGAAGCGGGGCGTGTACGAAAGCGATGACAGGGGTGGAAAGGAGCAACGAGGCGAGAAACCGTATCCGCCCGATCTCCGCCCCCTGTTTTCCGATGTTCAACTTTGAGATTCTGTCCATATTCTACTTCTAACATACGACGAGTTTTCGGAAATCTGACAAACGGAGCCCGACAAGAATCGCGCCTTGCTGCCCTTGAGAGTATATTTGCTTGAAAATCGCATTTGTCATTTTCAAGTAAGTTTTACTGCATTGTATGGCTGAAAAATTTACTTGAAAATCGCATTTGTCATTTTCAAGTAAATTTGCGATTGCATCTAAAACGATCTGTTCCCGTATCTGGGAATAGACAAGTCACTTGTCCTATCGGCGTTTCCATACGTTCAAACGCCAACGAAGCGTCATCGCGGATGCCAGATTGACCTCCTCGTCCAGACCCAGCGCACGCTTATTGTAGTTGAAATCAAGCGATGCAAGGAGATTGGATACGAAGTTGTAGACGACGTTTCCGAGAAGATCAAACGCCTTGACTACGACAAGACGCTGTCCGTACGCACCGCGCTGGTATATGATGGGCGGCTTTCGCCGCGCGTGGAGGCGGACCACTTCTTCGACTTTGTAATTCCCGCCGACTGGCTCTTTGGTGTGAACTGCATTAGTGTCCGCAGAGGTTGATGGCAGAAGTGCGTTTACTTCTGTAATCGGATTGCAAGGGCAGATGAATGTTCATGGAACGGGAGATGCATTAGCCTTCCGTTTATGGTATAATACCTGTATGTGCGCGACAACAATATTTTGTTGTGGTATAATTTATAGGCAACCCGATGACGGGGAAGGAGAGGCGAATGTACACACTTGGAATAGACTCCAGCACGCAGGGGGTGAAGGCCCTCGTATACGACGCCGAGGCCGGCAAGGCCGTGGCGTCGGCTTCCGTCAACTTCGGCAGGGACCTGCCGGAATACGGCTGCCCCGACGGCTTTCTGACGAACGCCGACGCGGCGGTGCGCCAGGCCGACCCTGTGATGTGGGCCGCCGCGCTCGACATGGTCCTCGCAAGGCTCCAGTCGCAGTTCGACACGTCGAAGATCGACGCCATCGGCGGCGACGGGCAGCAGCACGGCTCCGTCTACCTGAACGGCAAGTGGGAGGCTGCCCTCGCGGGCCTCGCGTCGGCCGCGCAGGCGCCCGCCAGCCTCCCCGAGGCGCTCGCCGGCGCGCTGGCGCGTCCGGTCGCGCCGATATGGATGGACTCCTCCACCCACGCGCAGGTCGCGGCGCTCGACGCCAGGTTCGGCGACGCGCTCCGTGCCCGCACCGGTTCCCCTGCGATCGAGCGCTTCACGGGCCCGCAGATCATGAAGTTCGCCGCGGACGACCCCGACGCGTTCGCCGCCACCAGGCGCATCCACCTCGTTAGCTCCTTCATCTGTTCGCTCCTCATTGGCGCGGACGCGCCGATCGACGTGGGCGACGGCGCGGGGATGAACCTCCTCGACCTCTCCAGCTGCCGCTGGGACGAGGAGATATGCGGCTTCATATCGCCGGCTCTCGCCGCGAAGCTCCCCGCCGTCGGCAACGGCCGCGCAGGCGCCCTCGCCCCGTACTTCGCGAAGTACGGACTGAGGCCGGGGATCCCCGTCGCCGCGTTCACCGGCGACAACCCCGCGTCCCTCGTCGGCGTCGGCGCGGACAGGCCCGGGGTCGCGGTCATGTCGCTCGGCACTAGCGACACGTTCTTCGCCGCCATGCCGACGTTCAGGACCGACCCCGACGGCTTCGGCCACGTATTCGGGAATCCGTCAGGCGGCTTCATGTCGCTCGCCTGCTTCAAGAACGGCTCTCTCGCCCGCGAGAAGGTGCGCGCCATGGTCGGCTGCGGATACGACTTCTTCGACGAAGGAGCGTTTGAGCAGGCCGGCGGCTGCGGCCTCAGGGCGTTCCCGTACTTCGAGGAGGAGATAACCCCGATCCACCCGGCGACGGGCATCGAGGCGGACTTCGACTGGAACGCGGCGAGCGACGCGGAGAAGGTCGTGTCGGTCGTGCGCGGACAGATCCTCAACATGTTCGAGCGCACGCGCTGGATCGGCGCGTTCGACGTCATCCGCGTCACGGGCGGCGCCAGCCGCTCGAAGGGGATCCGCGACACGATAGCGTCGGTCTTCGGCGCGAAGGTGGAGACGCTGGAGGTGCCGGACTCCGCCGCGATGGGCGGAGCCATCCTCGCGTCGAGGCTGCTGGCGTATTCAAGGAAGATCGAATCACAGATAGGCCCAATGCCCGCGCTTCGCACGGGAATGTAAATGAAGATAAGTTCTGCTGGATTGGCATGAAAACAACATTGACAACTTTTTACGGCGGACAACATGCCCGCCGAATCAAGAACGCCGCGAGGTTTCGCGGCGGGAAAGAGGATGTTGTCTTTGTTGTTTCCAATAAAATAGGCAAGGAGGGATGAAGACATGGAGAATGCAGAGGAGATGAAGGCGTTCGTGGAGTCCGGCAATGCAGTGATGGGAATCGAGCTTGGTTCGACGCGCATCAAGGCCGTGGTGATAGACGACCGCTTCCGCGTGGTGGCGCAGGGCGCCCACGACTGGGAGAACAGCCTGGTGGACGGCGTGTGGAGCTATTCGCTCGACGACGTTGGCGAGGGCGTGCGCGACGCGTTCGCGAAATGCGCGGCGGACGTGGAGGCGAAGTGCGGCGTGAAGCTCGAGAGGCTCGCCGCGCTTGGCGTCTCCGGCATGATGCACGGATACCTGCCGTTCGACGGCGATGACAGGCTGCTTGTTCCGTTCCGCACCTGGCGCAACGTTATGACCGCGGACGCGGCGGCGGAGCTGACGGACCTCTTCAAGTTCAACATCCCGCAGCGCTGGAGCATCGCGCACTACTATCAGGCGATCCTGCGCGGCGAGTCGCACGTCGGCGCGGTGCGCCGTCTGACGACGCTGGCCGGATATGTCCACAAGTGCCTTTCCGGGGAGGACGTCCTCGGCGTGGGCGAGGCGAGCGGGATGTTCCCCGTCGACCCGGCGACGTGCGACTACAATGCGGGGATGCTTGCCGCGTTCGACGCTAAGGCAGGCGTGTCGCTGAAGGGGATGCTCCCGAGGGTGCTGAAGGCGGGCGAGGGCGCGGGCGTCCTCACCGAGGAGGGCGCGAAGTGGCTTGACCCGACGGGGACGCTGAAACCCGGCGCTCTGATGGCCCCGCCGGAGGGCGACGCGGGCACCGGCATGGTCGCGACGAACGCCGTCGCGCCCGGCACGGGCAACGTCTCCGCAGGCACCTCCGTCTTTGCGATGGTCGTCCTCGACAGGCCGATGAAGGGGTTCTATCCTGAGATCGACGTCGTGACGACGCCGACGGGACGCGAGGTCGCGATGGTCCACTGCAACAACTGCACGAACGAGATCAACGCATGGGTCCGGCTGATGGAGGAGGCGGGCGCGGGCCGCGAGGGCGAAAGCCTGTACGCCAGGCTCTTCGAGGAGTCTCTTAGGGGCGACGCGGACTGCGACGGTGTGGTCGTCGTGCCGTTCCTCTCCGGCGAGCCGGTGGCGGGGGTGCCGGACGCGATGCTGCGCGTCGTCAGGCGCCCGGATAGCGCGTTCACGCTCGCGAACTTCTTCCGCGCGCAGATATACTCCGCGTTCGTCTCACTCAGGATCGGGATGGAGATTCTGCTGCGCGAAGGCGTGGACATGAAGTCGCTTGTCGCGCACAGTGGGATCTTCAAGACAAGGGGCGTGGCGCAGAGGTATCTCGCGGACGCGCTGCGCACTCCCGTCACGTGCCTCGCGACGGCATCCGAGGGCGGCCCGTGGGGCATGGCGGTGCTGGCGGCGTACGCGGCGTCGGGCGCGGGCGTCGCGCTGGAGGACTACCTCGCCGCAAAGGTGTTCGCGGACGCGGCGGGCGAGACGGTTCCGCCGTCGGAGGACGGCGCGGTCGGATTCGACCGCTACCTCGAGAATTTCAAGACGGCCATTGTGGACAAATGACACATAATCCCACAATTTCATAATCCACAGTCCCAATGAAACGCCTGTGCGACAGTCTGCGCCCGTGCCAGAAGGAGGAGGAGGTCAAGGCCGAGTTTTGCAAGTTCTTCAAGATGAAGATCTTTGCCCTGCGCGGCATCGACCACTATACCGAACACGTTCTCTTCGAGTTCAAGTACGATCGCAACCTGAAGAACCCCGAGAATGTGGCGCGCGTGTTGGCGCAGACGATGTACTACGCAAGATTGCTGAAGTACGGAGCGGGGCTGACGAAGTATCCGCTTCCGCCTGTCATCTGCGTGGTGGACAAGAACGAGGCGTTCTTCGCCGACACGAAGGACTACGTGAAGTTCTACGCTGCGAAAGGCGACCGCTACGATTGGGACCGCGCCCCCTCGACCCCCTGTCCGAAGCTCGTGGGGGACGTGTTGGATTATCTCATGCGGAGGCGCGGAGACGCGGAGGGTGTTTCGGGGTCTGGGGGCATTGCCCACAGAGATAAAAATCTCTGCGACTCTGCGTCTCTGCGCGAGACAAACCTCCCGTACATCTACGACCTCGCGAATCCGGCTGAGGAAGAGCAGTTCGTCGCGAAGTGCCGCGAAAATTTTGCGGCGCAGATGACGTTCTTCGAGTTCCTTGACAAGAAGGCCATCACGGAAGAAAACTTCCTTGACGTCTTCGACTACTGGGACGGGCTCTTCGGTGCGTATGTCCGCAACGGGCGCAAGTCGTCGGAATACTTCCTCTCCGACATCGAGCAGGGCAAGTCCATCGTCGCGCAGGGTGGACAGGTTCTCTTTTCCGTCCCCGGCGCCGAGGGCTACATTCCGAAGATGCTCCAGCCGGAGAAGTACCGGCACTTCTGGCAGAGTTACGAGAAGGTGCCGCCGCTGGGTATGACGCGCATCCGCCAGAAGGCCGACCGCCTCACCGAGGACTTCCGCCGCCGCTTCACCGGCGAGTTCTACACGCCCGTCGAGTTCGCCGCCAAGGGACTCGACTACCTCGAACGCACGATTGGCCGCGAGTGGTGGAAATCGGGCGAGTACCGCTTCTGGGACATGGCCGCCGGAACGGGCAACCTCGAATTCGAGCTTCCGTCCTCCGCGCTCCCATACTGCTACATCTCAACGCTCGAGGCCGAGGAGGCCCGCTAT
This sequence comes from uncultured bacterium, assembly GCA_902799955.1. Taxonomy (GTDB): domain Bacteria; phylum Verrucomicrobiota; class Kiritimatiellia; order RFP12; family UBA1067; genus UBA1067. The sequence goes on from CADCCQ010000010.1 coordinate 35,708, forward strand.
TGCCAGAAGATATTTCCTTCGGCGACTTGTTTCCAGTACAACTACCTCGCGGACGACGTTGCCGCGCTTGGCGACACGCTTCCTCTCGGCTATGTCCGCAAGATGCCGCCCAAGCTCGTCGCCGACCTCGCGAACCCCAAGTTGAAGTGGATTATCTTCATCAATCCGCCGTTCGCTACGGCGAACAACGTGGGCGACAGCCTTGGCAAGAAATCGAAGGACGCGGTTTCGATGACGCCCGTGAGACTGTTGATGAACGCCGAGAACTACGGCGAGGCGAGCCGCGAGCTCTACACGCAGTTTCTCTTCCGCATATCAAAGGAGTTCAAGAACAGGCAGGCGCATCTCTGCATGTTCTCGCCTCTCAAGTATCTCAACTCCAACAACGACCAGAAGATACGCGATGGGTTCTTCCAGTGCCAGTACGAACGCGGCTTCATCTTCCCGAGCAAGGCGTTTGCGGGCACGACAGCGCAGTTTCCCGTCGGGTTTCTCGTCTGGGACCTCGCAAAACGGAAGCATCTTTCGGAGCAGGAGATAACGCTAGATGTGTTCAACCTCGATGTCGAGAAGGAAGGCACAAAGCGAGTTCCCTCCGTCAGCCGCGACAAGATGCTCAACAAATGGTGTCCGCGCCCGAAATGGGACGGCAAGTCCATCATGCCGACGCTCTCCAGCGGCATCAAGGTGATGGACGCCAACAAGGACAAGCGCAACCACGTCGCGTCAGGCTTCCTCTGCTCCGTGTCGAGCAATGGCGACGATTTCCAGCACCAGAACAGCGTGTTCATTCTCTCCGCGCCGTACGCGAACGCGGGCGCGTTCTCGGTGACGCCGGAGAACTTCGAGCGGGCGATGGTGCTCTACACGGTAAAGAAGATTCCAGAGAAATCCTGGTCGAACGACAAGGACATGTTCTACGCGCCCACGGGAGGGCCGGCCTCCGTGCCGGCCATGGACGGGACAGAGCCCGTCCCTCCCGATGCCGCGACAGGCCTCCCCTCTGAATTCGTCACGGACTGCGTCGTGTGGGCTGCGTTCTCCAGCAAAAACAACTGCACAGCATTGAAGGATGTGAAGTATCAAGGCGACATTTGGCAGATTGCGAACCAGATGTTTCCGTTTTTGCTGGAGGATGTACGCCGATGGCCGTGTGCGCATGGCGACATCGCGGCGCAATTGGCGGCGGCGAACGAAGACAGGTTCCTGGCGACATGGCTTGACGCGCACAAGCTGTCGCCCGAGGCGCGATCCGTCATGAGCGCAGCTCGCACGCTCTATCGCGACTTCTACGCCAACATCACGCGCACGCCGTGGATGGATTGGAAGATCGAGACCTGGGATGTCGGCTACTATCAGGTTCGCAACGCGATGAAGAACCTCCGCGCCTCCGCGTCTCCGCGTGAGGAAGATTCTCTTCGCGATGCCCATGACGCGCTTCGCGCCAAGCTTCTGCCGCAGATATACTCCCTTGGATTTCTCAACCCCGACGTGGAGTATTTCAAATGAGTGGCTTGAGAATGCCATTTCTTGTTTTATTTGGATGTTGTTATGGGCAAGCAGAGGCCATGACTATTGAAGAGGCGGAGTCGCAAGTGTTGTCGTCTACAAATTTCTTTGGCGTTTCATTTGCTGAATACCGTTCTCGGGTCGCTGATGCAGTGCCGTTTCTTGCGACAAATGGAACGATGGCGGCCCGTCAGGCACTTTGCGTCTGGTATGTGGCGGTCGCAGGTTTTTCATCGCCAACAAATTCAGTGGCAGAGCATGATCTTTGGCTTGAAGAACAATCAACGAGCTTGTCTGCATATTCACGGTTTCTTCTTGATCCGCAGTTTACAAATGCATGGATGGCTGCTGCTTGCCGAATGGGAGAGTTGCGAAATGAAGCGCAGTCCTTTGTGAGCCTTCGCAGGAACATGAAAGAACGCTTTTCTGAAAATGGCTTTGCCGCAGACCCAGATGTAATGCGTGCATGGCTTATGCGAGAACAGGATATTGTATTTGCGCGACAACGTGCATCAGATGTTCTCATTCGTCCTGTTGTAGATGTGTTTGGGAGTCGTGGCATTCCAATGCTTCCGCAAGGGGAAAGGTTTGCGTTCGCTTCAAACTATGTTTCGCGAGCGCGGCTTTCAGAGAATGAATCGGCCATTGTCCTAAAGGGATTGAACAAATAACAATGTCAACATTCATTCAGCTGGCATTGATACGCGTTATAAGCACCCCTCCAACCACAAGGAGAGTGGATGGGTGGTTCTTCGCCAATTTTCCCAGGTATTTGTATTTGTGATATTGGTGGTGTTTGTGGTAAAATGTAGGGGAAGGAGAGATTGTGGATGCTTGAGAAACTGAAGGAAGAAGTCTATGCCGCCAACCAGAGGCTCGTAGCCTCCGGGCTTGTCGTGCTGACGTGGGGGAACGCGTCGGGGTTCGACCCCGATTCGGGGCTCATGGTCATAAAGCCGTCGGGCGTCGACTACGGAAGCATGACGGTGGACGACATGGTCGTCGTAGACCTCGACGGGAACGTCGTAGAGGGGCGGCTGCGCCCGTCGTCCGACACTCCGACGCACCTTGAGCTGTACCGTTGCTTCGAAGGCGTAAAGGGCGTCGTCCACACTCATTCCGTGGAGGCGACGGCATGGGCGCAGGCTTACCAGGAGATTCCGTGCTACGGGACGACGCACGCCGACACCTTTCGAGGGCCGGTGCCCCTCACCCGCATCCTGACCAAGGAGGAGGTCGCCTCCGCCTACGAGCTGAACACCGGGCGCGCAATCGTCGAGCGCTTCCGCGGCCTCGAGCCGCTGGCGACGCCGGGGGTCCTCGTCGCCGGACACGCCCCGTTCACCTGGGGGAAGAGCGCGGCGGACGCCGTGGACCACGCAATCGCGCTGGAGGCGATAGCGAAGATGGCGCGGCTGACGGAGGAGGTTAGCCCCATCACGCCAGCCGCCGAGCTCCCGGCCTACGTGGCGGACAAGCACTACCAGCGAAAGCACGGGCGCAACGCATATTACGGGCAGGAGAACGGAAGGGTTTGAGTGTTTGGGTTGGGAGTGTGATTGGCGAATGCCGACCATAGCGTGTCGCGTGTCGCCTGTCGCGTGAAGAACGACGAATTGAGAATGAAGAACAGAAGAATGTAAGCGAAAACAAGAAGGGATAAAAGTATGGGAATGACATGCATCGCCCTCGCGGCCATAACGCTGGTCTCGCCGAGGAGCGGAGAGGTGATGACCACGATCACCGACGAGCAGATCAAGGTGTTCGCCGGCTCGAACACGGTGCAGAGGGCGCAGATCCTCAAGGAGGTGAACAAGAAGCCCAACAGGCTGGCGTGGCGCCGGCAGCGTCCGCTCGTCATGAGATGGCGCACGACCGAGCACGAGAAGGGGCCGTGGCGCATCCGCATCGGCACGAAGGACGACCTCTCCGACGCGAGGGACATCTGGCTTGACACCGAGACCGCAAAGCGCGTGAAGGCCAAGGACGGCAAGTCCTCGACCTGGACGTATTCCATTGCGAACCCCAACCTTGAGCTCGGTCGGACGTACTACTGGCAGGTGTGGAGCAGGGTGAAATGCTCGAAGCACTCGTGCGGCTTCACATACCCCGACAAGTGCAAGTGCGGCAGGACGAAGCACGGCAACATATCGCCGGTGTCGTCGTTCTCGACGGACGACACGCCGCCGCGCTGGATACGCCTCGAAGGACGCGTCAGCAACTTCCGCGACCTCGGCGGATGGAAGACCTCCGACGGGGGCCGCGTCCGCCTCGGCCTCGTCTACCGCGGACAGGGGCTTAACGACAACAGCGTCGCCGGGTTCGAGCCCGGCCGCAACCGCCTGATGGTCGAGGACGTCCTGTACATGAAGAAGGTGCTAGGGATAAAGACGGACCTTGACCTGCGCAGCCCGCGCGAGGTCGCGGGCATGACCGAGTCCCCGCTCGGCGAGGGCGTCCAGTTCGTGAACCGTTCGTCGTCCGCCTACAGGCACATAGTGGAGAAGGACGCGAAGAAGACGATGGCCGAGAACTTCCGCTTGTTCTGCGACAGGGCGAACTACCCGGTGTACTTCCACTGCATCGCGGGGGCGGACAGGACCGGTTCGCTCGCGTACGTCCTGAACGGGCTTCTCGGCGTCGCGAAGGAGGACCTGGAACGCGACTGGGAGTCGACGTTCTACCCGGGCACATACGCGGACAAGCCGCTCGGCAGCCGTTCGTGCAGCCATTTCGACAGGGCGTTCGCGAAGTACGGCAAGAAGGGCGACTCCCTCCAGAAGCGGATTGAGCTCTACCTCCTCGACTGCGGCGTGACGCCCGAGGAGATCGAGAAGTTCAAGGGCATAATGCTTGAGCGGGACGTGAAATGACGCTGCTGGAGCGATACGGCTGGCGCGGGGCGGTGGAGCCCGGGATCGCGCGCGTTACGAGCGCCCACGGCGACTACTACCGCATAGTCTGCAACGAATCCGCCGAGCCGATCCTGGCGAGGAAGAAGAAGAGCGCGTTCGCGAGGCGCGTGCGCCAGGAGGGCGGCGAGGGCCCGTTCCGCCGCGTCGAGCGCGTCGAGGAGGGCGACGAGCGTCTTACGCCGATAACGGGCGACTTCGTTACGATACGCCACAACGAGCAGGGCGAGTCGTTCATCACCGGCATCCTGCCGCGCATCTCGCGCTTCGAGCGGAGGGACCCGACGGCGCGCCGGAAGTCGCAGACTCTCGCAGTCAACTTCAACGTCCTCTTCATCATGATGTCCCTCACCGAGAACTTCTCGCTGCCGAGGCTCCGCCGCTACCTCGCCCTCTGCGACACGCTGGGCGAGGCGAAGGCGGTCGTGGTGCTGACGAAGCGCGACCTCGCGGACGCCGAGACGGCCGCGGCGCGCCTCGGGGAGGTGCGCTCGCTCGGATGCGAGGCCGTCGCCGTGTCGGCGGCGACTGGCGAGGGGATGGACGACATCCGCGCGTACGAGAGTCCGGGCGCGACGCTCGCGTTCATCGGCAGTTCCGGCGTCGGGAAGTCCACGCTCCTCAACGCGCTCGCCGGCGAGGAGCTGGCCGCGACCCAGGAGGTGCAGGAGTGGAACGGCAAGGGCCGCCACACGACGACGGTGCGCAGCCTCGTGATGCTGCCGTCAGGCGCGATGGTCGTGGACACCCCCGGCATCAGGGAGATAGGCATGGTCGGCGAGGACGACGCGGTGCTTGTCAAGGGCGAGTCAACCCACAGGTGGAGGAAGTGAAGTGATTAAGACGATTTTCACGGTGATCCCGTTTGTGTTTGCGGCGCTTGTGTTCGCCGCGTTCGTCGTGCCCGCCAAGGTCCGGGTTCGGGTCCAGGCGATCATGGCGATGTTCCTCCTGTTCTGCTCGTCGAAGTTCCTGTGCTTTAGCGCCTTCGGGGGCGATGCGTTCGCGCCGGAACTCCCGGAGCGCATGATATGGTTCTGGGGATGGGCGTATTCCGGGATGTGCTTCCTCGCGGCGTTCTCCGTCGTGCTCGGGCCCGTCCGCCGCTTTCTCGAGCGGCGCTCCGTCGCGCCGCGCACTGTGCGGTGGCTGTGGCTCGCGGGGCTTCCCGCCCTGTCGTGGACGCTGTCCGCCGTCGGCGTGTGGAACGGCGTAAAGCCCCCCGAGGTGCATACGGTCGAGGTCGAGTTCGAGAACCTCCCGGAGTCGCTGGACGGCTATCGCGTCCTACAGATCTCCGACATCCACGCCAGCGCCTCCGCGCGGCGCTGGCGCACGAAGGCGATAGTCGACGCGGCGAACGCCGCCGGCGCGGACATGATCTGCCTCACGGGCGACAACGCCGACGGCCTATCGCAGGTCCGCAAATACGACATTGAGCCGATAAGGAACCTCAAGGCCCGCGACGGTGTCTACGCGGTCACGGGCAACCACGAATACTACTTCGACACCTTCGGGTGGATGGCGTTCTACGACTCTATCGGCATCAAGTTCCTCGTGAACGAATGCGTGTTCCCGCGCCCCGGCCTCGCCGTCGCCGGCGTGAACGACCTCGTGTGCGAACGCGCCTGGGAGCCGCTGCCAGATCCGGACGCCGCGCTGGCCTCCGCTACGAACGGGGAGTTCCGCATCCTCCTCCAGCACAGGCCGTACATGAAGTACGAGCACATCGTCGGAAGGGAGATGAAGGAGCACGTAGACTTCCAGCTGTCGGGACACTCGCACGGCGGGATATGCCCCGTTGCGGACAGGCTCATCGCGATGTTCAACGGCGGCTATGTGCGCGGCCTCTACCGCAATGCCGGGAACGCCGAGGTGCTGTGCGTCTCGCCGGGCGCGGGGCAGTGGGCCGGATTCCCGGTCAGGTTCTTCAACGACCCGGAGATCACACTCTACATCCTCAGGAGAAAGGCAAAGTGACAAGCCATGGAGAAAACCGTTCTCATTGAAAACGGAATTGTGGTCGACGGCAGCGGCGCACCCGCCTTCGCGGGCGACGTGCTCGTGCGCGGCGACAGAATCGAGGCGGTGTTTCGCAGGATGGGGAATGGGGAATGGGGAACGTATCCCCCGAGCGAAGCGAGTCGCCGAAGGCGATGCCCTAGCAGGGGTGGGAACGGGGAGTCTGTCGGTGCGGACGAGACGGTTGACGCGACGGGATGCGTCGTCTCGCCCGGCTTCATCGACTCCCACACGCACTCCGACGCATATCTCGTGATCGAACCCGACGCGCCGTCTAAGATCGCGCAGGGGATCACGACGGAGGTCAACGGGCAGTGCGGCGGCTCCGCCGCGCCGCGCTACGGCGAGGCGAGGCTTTCGTCCGACTGGGCGGCGCTCCTCGGCGAAAGGCTTACGTGGCATTCGATGGCGGAGTACCGCGAGGCGCTCGAGCAGGCGCGCCCCGCCGTGAACACGGTGCAGTTCGTCGGGCACAACACGCTGCGCTCGTCCGTCGTCGGCTACGCGGGGCGCGCCGCCACGCCCGACGAGCTCGCCAGGATGCAGACGCTTCTCGCGCAGTCGATGGACGAAGGCGCATGGGGGCTCACGACGGGCCTCATCTACCAGCCTGGCAGGTATTCCACGCCCGACGAGGTCGCCGCCCTGGCGCGCGTCGCCGCGGAGCGCGGCGGAATCTACGCAACCCACATGCGCTCGGAAGGGGACAGGATACTGGAGGCGATCGACGAAGTCGTCGACCTCGCAAGAACCACCGGCATCCGCGCCGAGATATCGCACCTCAAGACTGGCGGCAGGGCGAACTGGGGAAAGATCGACGCGGTGCTGGAAAAGGTGCAGTCGGCAATCGACGAAGGCGTCGTCCTCGGCAGCGACCGCTATCCATACTGCGCCGCCGGGACGGACCTCGACATCGTCCTTCCCGACTGGGCCCAGGAGGGCGCGGCGAAGGCCGAGGTGGAGCGGCTTGCGGACCCGGCGCTTCGCAGTCGGATCGTCGACGAGATCAACGCCTCCGGACGCGACTGGTCAGAGGTGATGATCGGCGGCACGTGGTCGCCCGAGACCCGCCCCTGCAGCGGCAGGACAATTGCCGAAATCCTGGCTTCTCCCATCCTCCACTCCTCCACTCCTCCACTCCTCCAATCCCACAATTCCACAATTCTCCTCTCCCCCGGAGAGCTGGTCTGCCGCATTCTAGAGCTTGACGGATGCAAGACCGGCGCGTTCTTCTTCACGATGTGCGAGGAGAATCTTGATAAGATACTCTCCCGCCCGTGGATCGTCCCGGGGTCCGACGCGTCGCTTCGCGCGCCGTGGGGTCCGCTGGGCAAGGACCATCCGCATCCGCGTGCATACGCCACAATGCCCGTCTTCCTCGCAAGGCTCAGGAGACTTGGCGTTTCGCTGGAGGAGGCCGTCGCGAGGATGACTTCCGTTCCGGCGCGGCGGTTCGGTCTCGTCGGGCGAGGCGTCGTCGAGAAGGGGGCGTTTGCGGACATTGCGGTGTGGCGGGACGGGGAGTTCGCCTCCGATTCCACGTACAAGGATCCGCATAGATTCGCGCGCGGCGTGGAGTGCGTCATGGTGAACGGCGCCGTCACGTACCGCGCCGGACGTTTCACCGGCGCGAGGGCCGGCAGGTTCCTGGAACGCTGAATTTGTTGTGACAAGGCAAAAGGAGGAAAATGGCCAAGACAATTCCGAGGATGGCTTTGCTGGCATTCGCCGTGCTCGCGGCGGTGTCCGCGGCCGCGGACTACACGCCGGTAATGGTGTCGCTTGTCACGCCCGTGCAGGCGCCGTACAGCTCGTACGACGTCAAGGGGTTCCGCCTGTCGCTGCTCTACGGAGACTGCCAGGACTTCACCGGGCTGGACGTCGGGGTGATCGACCACACGAGCGGGGATTTCACCGGGCTTGCCATCGGCGGGATCAACATCGCGGACGATAGCCTCTGCGGCGTGCAGCTTGGGCTGATCAACTGGAACGGTAACGGCAACACTGCGCCGGGACGCCGTTCCGTGGGCGTCCAGTTCGGGGCCGTGAACTACGCCGATTCGTTCTACGGCCTGCAGGATGGATATTTGAACGTCTCGAGCGGGGCGTTTCGGGGAATGCAGTATGGGTTTGTCAACTGCGCGCACGACATATTCGGCGCGCAGAGCGGATGCTATTTCGTCCTGGGCGTAAACGTCGTGTACGGCGTCATGAACGGCTGCCAGATAGGCATCGTGAACTATGCGCACAGGGTCGACAAAGGCTGCCAGATAGGCCTTCTCAACATCATCGCCAACAACGGCTGGCTGCCGGTGCTGCCCATATTGAACGGCGGGTTCTAGTCCTTGAGGCCTGCCGTCGAGTGCCATTCCTGTAGCGAGCGCGGCGGTTCGTGCGCAGACCGCGACACGGCGACGATTCCCTTCGTCGCCTCCGCGAACCCGGCGAGCGTCGTCGTCACCGGGACTCCGGCGAGCGTCGCGGCGGTGCGTATCCTTATGCTGTCGTGCGCGGACATCTCGCCGTCATCGCGCGTGTTGACCACCCATTTTACCTTGCCGAGCCGGATGAGGTCCAGCGCATTCGGGCTCCCGAGGGGAATCTTGTACAGTGCGTTCGACTCTATCCCTGCCTTCCACAGCATCGTGGAAGTGCCGCGCGTGGCCCATATCTCGTACCCGAGGTCGTCGAGGTGTTTCGCGAGGCGCACGACCTCCGCCTTGTCCTCGTCGCGGACGCAGAGTATCACGCCGCCGCGTCCCGGTGCCGGCAGCGGGCTCCCCGCCGCGATCTGGCTCTTGTAGTACGCCGCCGCAGCGTCATGCCCGAAGCACATCACCTCTCCCGTGGACTTCATCTCCGGCGTGAGCGTGATGTCCGCGCCCGGGAACTTCACGAACGGGAACACCGCCTCCTTGACGCAGTAGTAGGGCGATGGTTTAATGTTGCCAGTGTTGCCAATGTTGCCAGTATTGCCAGTACCCAATTGGCAATTGGAATTGGAAATTGGCAACATTCCCCCATTGGCAACATTCCCCAGCTTCTCGCCCGCCATACAGCGCGCGGCGGCGCCGGCGAGCGACCAGCCCACGGCCTTCGAGACGAACGGCACAGTGCGCGAAGCGCGAGGGTTCACCTCGATCATCCATATCTCTCCGTCCTTCACCGCGAGCTGGATGTTCATGAGGCCGACGACGTGGAGCCGTTCGGCGAACTTCCTGGCGATGTCGTGTACCTCTGCGATCGTCCTCTCCGAAAGCGAGACGGGCGGCGTGACGGCCGCGGCGTCGCCGGAATGGCATCCGGCCGCCTCGATGTGCTCGAGGATTGCGCCTACGACTGTCGTTTCGCCGTCCGAGACGCAGTCGACGTCGAGCTCGATGGCGTGTGTCAGGAACTTGTCGATGAGGATGGGGCGGCCCTCCGATATCTTCACCGCTTCTTCGACGTATTCGCGCAGCCGTTCCTCTCGGTAGCATATCGCCATGCCGCGTCCGCCGAGGACGAAGCTCGGGCGCACGAGGACGGGGTAGCCGACCTCCGCCGCAATCCCGGCCGCGTCGTCCACGGTGTGGGCGATTCCGCTCGGTGGCTCGCGCACTCCGACTTCCTCTACGAGCGAGCGGAAGAAGTCGCGGTCCTCCGCGAGCGCGATGTCGTGGGGGGATGTGCCGAGGACGTTCACGCCAGCCGCCGCGAGGCGTTCCGCGAGATTGAGCGGCGTCTGCCCTCCGAACTGCACTATCGCGCCGTCGCAGTTCTCGCGCTCGTATATCTCCATGACGTCCTCGAACGTGAGCGGCTCGAAGTAGAGCTTGTCGGAGGTGTCGTAGTCGGTCGAGACCGTCTCGGGGTTGGAGTTGACCATCACGACTTCGTGTCCGCGAGCGCGCAGCGCAAAGGCTGCGTGGCAGCAGCACCAGTCGAACTCGATGCCCTGTCCGATACGGTTGGGTCCGCCGCCGAGGATCATGATCTTGCGGGGACTGGCGGGACCGGTGAGGCTGGCGGGACTGGCGGGACGGGCGGGACCGGCGGGGGTAGTGCCAGTCTCGCCCGTCACGCCAGTCCCGCTAGTCCCAGTCCCGTAATAGGAATAGTAATACGGCGTCTTGGCCTCGAATTCGCCGGCGCAGGTGTCGACCTCGCCGAACTCCGGGCGTATTCCCAGTGTGATGCGATTTTTCCGCACTGAAATCTCATCGCTGCCAATCGCCTCGGCGATCTCCTTGTCGCTGAAGCCGAAAACCTTGGCTTGGCGAAGCAACAAAAACGCCTGCTCTTTTTTTAAGACAGGATTAACAGGATTTACAGGATTAGTACTCTCTTCCGATCCTGTTAATCTTGAAAATCCTGTCAAAACATCCTTCTGACTTTCCAGAAACTTTCTGAACGCCTCGATCTCCTCCAGCTGCGCCCTGAACCACGGGTCGAATGCGCTGGCGTCGTGTCCGGCGAGTGGCGCCTCCAGCGACCGCACGGCCTTCAGGTACGCCTGCTTGAAGGTGCGGCCGATGGCCATCGCCTCGCCGACGGACTTCATCTGCGTGCCGAGCCGCCTGTCCGCGCCCGGGAACTTCTCGAAGGTGAAGCGCGGCACTTTCACGACCACGTAGTCCAGGGCCGGCTCGAAGCACGCGGGCGTCGCCTGCGTGATGTCGTTCGTCAGCTCGTCGAGCGTGTAGCCGACGGCGAGAAGGGCCGCTATCTTCGCGATAGGGAACCCCGTCGCCTTCGAGGCGAGCGCTGACGAACGCGAGACGCGCGGGTTCATCTCGATGATGATCCGTCGGCCGGTCCTCGGGTTCACCGCCCACTGGACGTTCGAGCCGCCCGTCTCTATTCCGATCTTCTCCAAAACGCGGATCGAGTCGTCGCGCATCGCCTGGTATTCGCGGTCGGTCAGCGTCTGGATGGGCGCGACGGTGATGGAGTCGCCGGTGTGCACGCCCATGGGGTCGAGGTTTTCGATGGAGCAGACGATCACGGCGTTGCCGGCCCTGTCGCGCATAACCTCCATCTCGAATTCCTTCCATCCGATGAGCGACTCCTCGATCAGCACCTCGTGGTTGAGGGAGGCCTCGAGGCCGCGCGTGACGATCGCCTGGAACTCGTCCGCGTCGTGCGCTATGCCTCCGCCCGTGCCGCCGAGCGTGAACCCCGGGCGGATGATGAGAGGCCACGAACCGATTTCCGCGGCGATGGACTGTGCCTCTTCGAGCGAGTGCGCGCTCCCGGACTTCGGCATGTCGAGGCCGAGTTCGGACATCGCCGCCTTGAAGAGGTTCCGGTCTTCGGCGCGGGCTATCGCCTCGGCGTTCGCCCCGATCATCTCGACGCCGCATTCCGCGAGCACACCCGACTTGGCGAGGCCTGTTGCGAGGTTGAGCGCGGTCTGCCCGCCAAGCGTCGGCAGAAGGGCGTCGGGCCGCTCCTTGCGGATGATGGCGGCGACCGAGTCGACGGTCAGCGGCTCTATGTAGGTGCGCTCGGCCATTTCGGGGTCTGTCATCACCGTCGCCGGGTTGGAGTTGACGAGGACGATCTCGTAGCCTTCCCTGCGCAGCGCCTTCACGGCCTGGCAGCCGGAGTAGTCGAACTCGCAGCCCTGTCCGATGACGATGGGCCCGGAACCGATGACCAGTATTTTCCTCAAGTCAGTGCGTTTCATTTTGCCTTGCCTTTCAATGCCGCGTCGACCAGTCCGAGGAAGAGCGGGTGTGGGGCCGTTGGACGGCTCTTGAACTCGGGATGGAACTGGCAGGCGATGAAGAAGGGGTGTTTCGCCTGCGGGAGTTCCACGATTTCGGCCAGCTCTCCGTCGGGAGAGACGCCGCTCACCTTGAGCCCCGCCTCTTCCAGCCGTTTCCGCGCATCGCCTTCGTACGCAAGCTCGTAGCGGTGGCGGTGCCGTTCGGAGATTTTAACCACGGAAGACACGGAATTACACTGAACTTTTCGCCTCGTTTTTTCCGTGTGTTCTGTGTATTCCGTGGTTCCATAAAGCTTCGCGGCGAGGGAGCCTTTCTTCAAAACGCACGGATACGCGCCGAGGCGCATGGTGCCGCCTTTCTGCGTTATGCCGCGCTGCTCCTCCATGAGGTCGATGACGGGATGCGCGGTCTTTTCGTCGAACTCCGTGGAGTTGGCGTCCGCCCAGCCGACTACGTCGCGGGCGTACTCGATCACCGTGCACTGCATTCCGAGGCAGATGCCGAGGAAGGGGATCCTGTGTTCGCGCGCGTATTTTATCGCCGCGATCTTGCCCTCGACGCCGCGCGACCCGAACCCGCCCGGTACCAGGATGCCGTCGAAGAGGGCGCTCTGGGCGTGAGACGTTAGACGGGAGACGCGTTTCTTGCCCCGCGTCTCGTGTCCGTTGGCCTTGACGGTCTTCTCGAATTCCTCGGCCTCTATGGGCACGACTTCGACCTTGCAGTCCTTCGCCATGCCCGCGTGCTGCAAAGCTTCGTGGATAGACTTGTAGGCGTCGCGGATCGTGATGTACTTGCCCACGAGCGCGATGCGACAGCGCCGCTTCGACTGCGTCGCCTTCCTGACGAGCGTGTCCCACACCGTGTGCTTCACGGGCCAGATGTCGAGGTGAAGCTGGTGCAGCACCTGTTCGTCAAGGCCCTGGAGGCGCAGCTCGCGGGGGACTGCGTACACGCTGTCCGTGACGTCCTGCTCCTCTATCACGCACTCGCGCCTGACGTTGCAGAACATGGCGAGCTTCTGCTTGTGCTCCTCGGGTATGGGCATCTCCGTGCGGCAGACGAGGATGTCCGGGATTATGCCGATGTTGCGGAGCATTCCGACGGAATGCTGTGAGGGCTTTGTCTTCAGCTCGCCTGCCGCCTTGAGGTATGGGACGAGCGTGAGATGGACGAAGCACGTGTTCTCCACGCCCTCCTCGAATCGGAACTGCCGCGCCGCCTCCAGGAAGGGGAGCGACTCGATGTCGCCCGAGACGCCGCCGATCTCGCACAGGACGATGTCGCAGTCGTGCTCGCCGGCGGAGCGGATCGCGGCCTTTATCTCGTCCGTGATGTGCGGGACCACCTGCACCGTGCCGCCGAGGTACCCGCCCGCGCGTTCGCGGGCGAGGACCGCGGAGTAGATGCGCCCGGACGTGTAGTTGCTCGCCTTTGTGCACGTGACGCCCGCGAAGCGCTCGTAGTGCCCGAGGTCGAGGTCGGTCTCCGCGCCGTCGTCCGTCACGAACACCTCGCCGTGCTGGTACGGCGACATCGTGCCCGGGTCGACGTTGAGGTACGGGTCCAGCTTCTGCATGAAGACGCTGTAGCCCCGTGACTTCAGAAGGAGCGCAAGTGACGCGCTCGTCACGCCCTTGCCGAGGGAGCTCACCACGCCGCCTGTGATGAATACATATTTGACTTGCTTTTTCATGGACAGAGAGTTTGTTTTGTCTTGCGCGAGATAAGGTTCTTGAATTGGTTGAAGAGGTAGTTCGAATCGTGCGGGCCTGGGCAGGATTCGGGATGGTACTGAACCGAGAACGCGGGGAGCGTCTTGTGGCGGACGCCCTCGATCGACCCGTCGTTGAGGTTGACGTGCGTCACCTCAAGACAGTCGGGGACGGATTCCGGGACGACCGCGAAGTTGTGGTTCTGGCTCGTTATCTCCACCTTGCCGGTCGTCAGGTTCATGACGGGATGGTTGCAGCCGTGGTGCCCGAACTTGAGCCGCGCAGTCTTCGCTCCGCAGGCGAGCGAAAGCAGCTGGTGCCCAAGGCAAATGCCCATGATGGGAAGTGGGTGAGTGGGTGAGTTGTGAGTGGGTGAGTTGTCAACTCCTCCACTCCTCCACTCTAAACTCATCAACTTTCTGATGTTCTCGATGGCGTAGGTGACCGCCGCGGGGTCGGCGGGGCCGTTTGAGAGGAACACGCCGTCGGGCTGCATCGCAAGCACTTCTTCGGCGGACGTCTTCGCGGGGACGACCGTCACGTGCGCCCATGCGGCAAGCGAGCGCAGGATGTTCGTCTTCACGCCAAAGTCGTAGCAGACGATGTGGAATGTTGCCAGTGTGGAAATATTGCCAATTCCATTGTTGCCAATTTTCAATGAGTGAGCGGAGCCATTGGAACTGGGAATTGGGCTTGGCAACACTTTCGCATTGGCAACATTAAACTCATACGGTTTATCGCAGGTTACCTTTGCGGCGTAGTCCTGTCCGTCGAGGCCTGGCCATTCGCGGGCTTTGGCGATGGCTGCGTTTTCTAGAGATTCTAGAGATTCTAGAGGTTCTAGATGCTCTAGATGATCTAGAGATTCTAGAGATTCTAGTTGTTTTGGTTGCTCTTGGGCTTCTAGGCCTCCTACGCAAAGATAGGCTTTCCTGTTGCCGTGTTCGCGGATATGCAATGTGAGCGCGCGCGTGTCGACGCCGCAGATACCCGGCACGCCGTTCTCTTTGAGATACTCGTCAAGGCTCTTTTCGCTGCGCCAGTTGCTGGGTTCTGTCAGGTCGCCGATGACGAGTCCCGAGAGGAACAAGCCCCGGCTTTCGGTGTCGTCGCGGTTGACGCCGTAGTTGCCGACCTCGGCGGTGGTGAGGGTGACGAACTGTCCGGCGTAGGAGGGATCGGTGAGTATCTCCTGGTAGCCGCTCATGCCGGTGTTGAACACGACTTCGCCGAGGGCGTCCTTCTTCGCTCCGAACGCGACGCCGTGGAACACGGCGCCGTCGTCCAGCGCCAGGAACGCCTTCCGCTCCCGTTCAGCTTTCCACTTCTCTTCGTAGTTCATTTCCTTTGCTCCATATTGGCTCCTTAGTAAGATCTTTCGTTTTTCCTCTGAAGGTAGTTTTCGATCGCCTTGTGCAGAACCTTGTAGCCGCCTGGAGTGGGGTATTCGCCCGTGAAGTACCAGTCGCCGATTGCGGGTTCTGGGTTCCTGGTCTCGAGCTTCGAGTTGGAAGAAGGAAGGCGACATTCCGAAGTCTGATCTCCGGAGTCAGAAGTCAGACACTTCCTCAGATTCTCGACGGTCTGGTACACGACTTTCACCTCCGCTTTCATGCCGGGAGGGGTCAGCAGGCGCGCGATCTCGGCGCAGTGCTGTTCGTCGGAGAAGCGGGCGTAGAGGGAGGCGAGAGGGTTGTATGATTCTGTCCGGGTAGAACATGTAGAATCATGTAGTTGCCTAGATTCGTAGAGTGCGTCGCGCAATCCCTGTTCCCCGTTCCCCGTTCCCCATTCCCCATTCCCCGTTCCCACCCCTGCTAGGGCATCGCCTTCGGCGACTCGCTTCGCTCGGGGGATACGTTCCCCATCCAGCAGATTCACGAGCGCGCGGAAGGCGACGAGCTCGCCGAGGGTGGACATGTCGATGCCGTAGCAGTCGGGATAGCGGATGGGCGGCGCGGACGATGCGATGACGATGCGCTTCGGGCCAAGCCGGTCGAGCATGGGGAGGATGGCGTTCTTCATCGTATTGCCGCGCACGATGGAGTCGTCGAGGACGACGAGCGTGTCGCGGCCGGGGCGCACCAGCCCGTAGGTGACGTCGTAGACGTGCTTGTAGAACTCGCGCCGCGCGGCGGCGTCGGCGATGAACGTGCGGAACTTTGCGTCCTTCACCGCGATCTCTCCGAAACGGGGGAAAGATTGCAGGACTTCAGACTTCGGACTTCTGACTTCAGTCTCAGAAGTCTGATGCCCGAAGTCAGAAGTCCTTTCTTCGGCGTAATGGAAAGCATCTTTGATCAGTTCTTCCAGCAGCCCGTGGAAGGCGATGCGGGCGGAGTTTGGGATGTAGCTGAAGAAGATGTCTTCAAGCGGGGCGTCCGCCGCCTTGAGGATCTGCGGAAGAAGCGCCGCGCCGAGTGCCTTGCGCTCGCGGTGGATGGCGGCGTCGTTGGCGCGCGAGAAGTAGATGCGCTCGAAGGAGCAGGGCTTAGCCAAGATGGCCGAACTGAGTTCGGCCATCTGGACTTCTCCGTCGGGAGAGACGACGAGCGCCGCGCCTGGCGGCAGCTCCTTCACGGCCTCGGGCGGGACGTCGAACGCCGCCTGGATCGCTGGGCGTTCGCTCGCGACGACCGCCACGTCGTTGTCGACGTAGTAGAAGCCAGGGCGTATGCCGTGCGGGTCGCGCGTCGCGAACGCCCAGCCGTCGCCCGTCGCGCCGCATAGCGTCCACGCGCCGTCGGCGTTGGCAAGGGCCTTGGAAAGGGCGGCGGCAAGCGGGAGATTTCTGACTTCCGACTTCTGACTTCCGACTTCGTCATTGCCCTGAAGTCTGAAGTCAGAAGTCTTAAGTCCTTCCCTTGCCAGCTCGTGGGCGACCAGCTCGCAGATGAGGTAGCCGTCGGCCTTGCTCGTGGGGAACGAGCCGTGCCTGCTGTAGTCGTCGAAGAGCTCGCGGGCGTTCGTCAGGTTGAAGTTCCCGGCGAGGAGAAGAGTGTGTTCAAGCTCGCTCGCCTCGTGCACGAATGGATGACAGAACGCCACCTCGTTCTTTCCGAAGGTGGCGTAGCGAAGGTGGCCGAGGAAGATACGTTCGACTTCGGACTTCTGGCTTTTGACTTCCGAAGTCTGAGGTCCGAGGTCCGAAGTCCTATTCCAGTTTCTCCTTGCTATCGCGCCGAGCACGTCCACGAGGGGAGTCTCCGAGGCGGACTTGGCGATCCAGTACGGCGTCTCGCCGGGGACGGGACGGGCGCGAAGGATCGCCGCGCCCGCCCCGTCCTGGCCCCTGTTGTGCTGTTTCTCAAGTAGCAGCGAGAGCTTCGTTCCGCCGAAGTCGCCAGTGGCGGATGGGGGTCTGCGCAGGACCACCATCGCCACGGCGCATTCATGCTTCAGTTCGTCGGACATTCCCTGTTCCCGGTTTCCTCTTCCCTCAATACAAGAACAGCATGTCGCGGTACTTCGGCAGCGGCCAGCGCGAGGCGGAGACCCTCTTCTCCAGCGCGTCCACCGTCGTTCGGAGGGAAAGCATCGAGGAGAGGATCGCCTTGTCGTCCTTTCCGGCAAGCGCGTCTTCGAGTTCGATGATCCCGGTCCTGAGCGCGTCAAGCCTCGACCCCAGCTCCACGGCGCTTTCGCGCAGCGCGGTCGTGCCTGCGGAGACCACGGCCTTCTCGGCGGAGTTGAACGCCTCCATTGTCTCGAGGTACTCTGCCTTGACGGCGGGGAAGACCATCTCCGAGGCGATGTCCCTTGCGCAGGTGCCCTCGATGCGGATCCTCTTCGAGTATTCCTCGAGGAAGATCTCGTGGCGGCTCGTGAGCTCGCGCTTTGTCATCACGCCGTACTTCTCGAACAGCGCGGCGTTCTTCGGGTCCATGAGCGCGGCGAGTGCGGAGGGCGTGTCGGGCGCGTTGGGGAGGCCTCTCTTCGCGGCCTCCGCCGGCCATTCCGCCTCGTAGCCGTTGCCGTTGAAGACGACGCGCCTGTGCTCCTTGAGCGAGGACTGCAGGATCTTCTGGAGCGCGTTGTGGAACGCGGCGGTGTGTTCGCCCGGCTTCGCCTTGCCGGCGACCTTCGCCGCCTCCAGCTCCCCGGCTATGCGGTCCACGGCCTCGGCGACGATCGTGTTGAGGACTGTCATCGGGCCCGAGCAGCAGATGCTCGACCCCGGGGCGCGGAACTCGAACTTGTTGCCGGTGAACGCGAACGGCGAGGTGCGGTTGCGGTCCGTCGCGTCCTTGGGGAGCGGCGGCAGGGTGTCGACTCCGATCTGGAGGGTGTCGGCCTTCTTCGCCTTGCCGCCGACGCCGCGCTCGATCCTGTCCACGACCTCCGCGAGCTGGTCGCCGAGGTAGATGGAAATCACGGCGGGCGGCGCCTCGTTCGCGCCGAGGCGGTGGTCGTTGCCCGCGCCGGCGACGGACGCCCGCAGGAGGTCGGCGTGCTTGTCCACGGCCTCGATCACGGCGCATAGCATCGTGAGGAACACCGCGTTCTCCTGCGGGTTGGTGCCGGGGTCGAGCAGGTTGCGTCCGCCGTAGGCGACGGACCAGTTGTTGTGCTTGCCGGAGCCGTTCACGCCGGCGTATGGCTTTTCGTGGAGGAGGCACTTGAGGCCGTGCCTCTCGGCGACGTTCCTGAGGGTGTCCATCACGAGCATGTTGTGGTCGCTGGCGAGGTTGAGCTCCTCGAACTGCGGCGCGAGCTCGAACTGCGCGGGCGCGACCTCGTTGTGGCGCGTCTTCGCGGGGATGCCGAGCTTCCAGAGCTCGCGCTCCACGTCGTTCATGAAGGAGAGGACGCGGTCGGGGATCGTGCCGAAGTAGTGGTCCTCGAGCTGCTGCCCCTTGGCGGACGGCGCGCCGAAGAGCGTGCGCCCGGTGAGTATGAGGTCGGGGCGCCTCTTCCAGTACTCCTTGTCCACCAGGAAGTACTCCTGTTCCGCGCCGAGCGTGCAGCCGGTGTGCGCCTCCTCGCGCCCGAAGAGGCGCATCAGGCGCTTCAGCGACTTGTCGAGCGCCTGCATGGAGCGGAGGAGGGGCGTCTTCTTGTCGAGAGACTCGCCGGTGTAGGCGCAGAACGCGGTGGGGATGCAGAGCGTCGCGCCGTTGGAGTGGCGCTTGATGAACGCCGGGGAGGTCGGGTCCCACGCCGTGTAGCCGCGGGCCTCGAAGGTGGAGCGGATGCCGCCCGAGGGGAACGACGAGGCGTCGGGTTCGCCGACGATGAGGTTCTTGCCGGAGAAGAGCATTATCGGCTCGCCGTCCTTCAGCTCCAGGAAGGAGTCGTGCTTCTCGGCGGTGGAGCCGGTCATTGGGAGGAACCAGTGGGTGTAGTGCGTGGCGCCGCGATCCATCGCCCAGTGGCGGATGCCGTGCGCGACCTCGCCCGCGATCGACGGGTCGAGGGGCTTGCCCTCGCGGATCGTCGCCTGGAGCTTCTTCGCGGTCTCCTTGCTGAGGTAGGTTCGTATCGCCTCTTCGCCGAAAACGTCTTCGCCGAAGTGCGTTGCGTTCTTTGTCTCTTCCGTCATTGCTAGTTTTCCTTTCCGGGAGGGCTTGCGTCTTCGCGCGCCGCTTTGATGTCCCGCAAGGAAAGGTAGCACAACCCATGCCAACGCAAAACAGCCGTAGTCGGAGGAGAATCCTTACATCGGGTGTCTGCGCCCAGGTACCGGCATTACACAGGATGTAAAAACCTCAGTTGTGTGTAAGATGGTGGAGGTGAGGGGAGTCGAACCCCTGTCCGAAACGGCGTCACCCGAGCTTCTACGCGTGTATCCGGCCTTTGATCTCGGAAGGGGTACGCCAACCGGCGGGCTTATCCCCAACCATCCGTTCGGTTCGGCACCCTGCGGCGGGCGAGCGGAGCCCCCCGCAGCGTGGCCTGCTAAATTATGCCTAGGCGCTCAGCAGACATCGGCGCTTCGACATCGCGGCCGTTATGTTAGGCGGCGAGAGCGTAATCGTTGTTCGCAATTACTTTTTTTTCCCGTTTTTTTACGTGGCCAACGAGAATCCACGACGCGCAACCCGACCTCAACACGTCCCGTCGAAACCGGATCACCCCCGATGGGATGTTTAAGTTGCATATATTATCGCGCATTTTCCCCGAAAAGTCAACCACCCAAAATTAAAAATTTACAAACCTTTTCTATTGACCTCAAGCGGTGTTTTTTGATAGACTATTAGACAATAGCGGCGATCCACGGGCGTGGACCGACGGGTGGCTATTGATTTCGAAAGGAGCGCAGGACAGACATGGCGATGAACAACCAGCTGCTGGCGGTGGTCCAGCACATCGAGGCGGAGCGCGGCGTGAGCCGCGAGATCGTCCTTACTGCCATTGAGCAGGCGATATGCCAGGCGGCACGGCGCAATCGCGAGGTAACGGAGGACCTCCGCGTTGTGATCGACCGCAAGAACCTGGCGCTGCACGTCTACGACACCCTCGTGTGCTCCGAGGACAAGAGGGGCGGCGGGTTCATACCGCTGGCGCGGGCTCGCGCCATGTTCAAGGACAGGGACCTCAAGGCCGGCGACACCGTGGAGGTGGAGATGCCCGCGTCGAGGCTCGGCCGCATCGCGGCGCAGACGTCGCGCCAGATGATAATGCAGAAGATCCGCGACGCGGAGCGCACCAACACATTCTCCGAATACAAGGACAGGATCGGCGACATCGTGTCCGGCACGGTCTCCGCGATCTCCCACCGCGACCTGTTCGTGACGGTCGGCAAGACGGAGATGATCCTCCCGGCGAAGGAGCGCATCCCGTCGGAGGACTTCGGCGTGGGCGACACGATAAGGGCGCTGGTGCTGCGCGTGGACACGGACGAGCGCGGGCGCGGGCCGAGCGTGGTGTTGAGCCGGTCGAACGGGAAGTTCCTCGAGGCGCTTTTCCGGCTGGAGGTGAGCGAGATCTCCGACGGCGTGGTCGAGATCATGGGCGTCGCGCGCGACCCCGGGTACCGCGCCAAGATAGCGGTCAGGACCGCGAACGAGAACGTCGACCCCGTCGGGGCGTGCGTCGGGCAGCGCGGCAACCGTGTGAGGAACATCGTGAACGAGCTGAACGGGGAGAAGATCGACATCGTCCGCTGGAGCGACGACATCCGCGAGTACGTGAAGCAGGCGCTCGCGCCGGCGAAGCTCGAGTCGGTGGAGGTCGACCCGTCGTCCCCGAACACGGTCCACATAGTCGTGGCGTCCGACCAGTATTCGCTCGCGATAGGCAAGCGCGGGCAGAACGTGAGGCTCTCGACGAAGCTGACGGGCTGGCACATCGAGGTCAAGAAGTCGATGGCTACGGCGTCCTACGCCGACCAGAAGGCCGAGGCGATCAAGGAGCTGGCGGAGACGCTCTCCATCTCGACGGCGGTCGCGACGAAGCTCGTGGACACCGGCTTCCTCACGGTCGACGTCATCGTGGACTCCGACGAGACGAGCTTCATCGCCTCGACCGGCCTCGACGAGGTCAAGGGCAAGGGCATCTACGCCGCGGCGAAGGCCGTGGCCGAGCTTATGAGGGCGGAAAAGTCCGAAGAGGACGGGGAGTAGCGGACGTCGTCAGGTGGTCCTGCAGTCTGTAAGGTGCGACTTGTATGAGAGTATATGAACTAGCCAGGGAGGCGGGGGTCTCCAGCGCGGACGTGCTGAGCGCCGCAGAGAAGTGCGGCGCGGACGTGTCGAGCGCCATCAGCACGATAGACGAGGGCGACGTCGCGGCGTTGAAGCTCGCGGTGTCGCAGCTTGACAGGCGCGACGCCGAGGCGAAGCGGGCGGCGAAGCGCGCCCGTTCGTCGGAGATCAGGAAGGCGGCGGTGGACTCGGAGTCCGACGCGCTGTCCAGGCACCTTGAGCTTGCCAAGGCCGCCGCGAGGAAGCCCGGCGACGCCGCGAAGGGCGCGGGCGAGGCGGAGCAGCCGAAGCCGGAGCAGCCTGCGGAGCCCCAGCCGCCGCCCGCGGAGCCGCCGAAGCCGGAGGAGGCCGCCCCTGCGCAGACGCCTGCGCTAAAGCCTATTTCCATAAGGCCGAACGCGAAGGCCGCGCCGGTGCGGCCGCCGCGCCCGGCGCCGAAGATCGCGGTGTCCGCCGCGCCGGCCCAGAGGCCGCCGCTGCGCATGGCGCCCGGCGTGAAGCCGCAGAAGCCGCAGCAGACCCAGAGGCCGCTGCAGCCGTCGACGAAGGTCGGCCTTTCGTCTGCGGGGTTCAAGCCGCTCGCGCACGCGGCGCCGACGCCGACGGTCAAGATAACCGTGGCCGCGAAGCCGAAGGAGCGTCCGCCGAAGGTCGTGGACTACGACGACGGCGAGCGCGGCAACCGCAAGGACAAGAAGGGTCGCGAGGGGCAGAAGGCGTTCGACAAGCGCGTGCCGAAGGCCGCCGTCGCGGCCGGGCCGGTCCCGCCGCCCACGAGCCGCATCAGCGTCAACGAGGCCGACCGCGAGATCTCCATACGCGGCGCGGTGGTCGTCAAGGACCTCGCCGCCAAGCTCAACATCAAGCCGAACAGGCTGATCGCCGACCTGATGGCGCTCAAGATCCTGGCGTCCATCAACCAGCGCGTCGAGCCCGACGTCGCGACGAAGATCGCGGAGAAGTACGGCTTCAAGGTCACCATCGAACACTCCCGCGACAAGTCGGCCGCGAAGCCGGTCCTGAAGGCGATCGACGCGGACGACCTGATCCCGGAGGATCCGCCGGAGTCGCTCAAGCCGCGTCCGCCGGTCATCACGTTCCTCGGCCACGTCGACCACGGCAAGACGACGCTCATGGACTGGATCCGCAAGGAGCACGTCGCCGCCGGCGAGGCTGGCGGCATAACCCAGCAGATCAGCGCCTACCAGGTGGAGGTCGCGGGGAAGAAGATCACCTTCCTGGACACTCCCGGCCACGCGGCGTTCAGCGCGATGCGCGCGAGGGGCGCGCAGATCACGGACATCGCGGTCCTGATCATCGCCGCCGACGACGGCATCATGCCGCAGACCGAGGAGTGCATCACCGTCGCGCGCCAGGCAGGCGTGCAGATCATGGTCGCCATAACGAAGGCCGACAAGCCGACGGCGAACGTCGACAGGGTGAAGCAGCAGCTCCAGAAGCGCGGCCTGACCCCCGAGGACTGGGGCGGCGACATAATCTGCTGCCCGGTCTCCGGCATAACGGGGCAGGGCGTCGACGAGCTACTCGAGAACATCCTCGTCCAGGCGGAGGTCCTCGAGCTCACGGCGAACCCCAACCGCCGCGCGAACGGCTACGTCATCGAGGCGGAGCTCCAGCAGGGCCTCGGCCCGTGCGCCACGCTGCTCGTGACGGGCGGCACGCTCAAGGTCGGCGACGCGATCCTCATCGGGGAGCATTTCGGAAAGGTCAGGGCGCTCATCGACGACCACGGCCGCCGCATCAAGGAGGCCCCGCCGGCGATGCCGGTCAAGGCGACGGGCCTCTCGGGCGTGCCGGACGCCGGCGCGGAGTTCCGCGTCATGCTCGACGAGAAGCGCGCCAGGACCCTCGCCGAGGAGGCCGCGCGCGAGCGCAAGGAGCAGGAGCTCTCCACCTCCAAGGCCGCCACGCTCGACGCCCTCATGAGCCGCATGGCGGCGGAGGGCAGGCGCGAGCTGAACGTCGTCGTCAAGTCGGACACCCAGGGCTCCCTCGAGGCGATTGTCGAGGCGCTGGGCCAGATCAAGAGCGAGAAGGTCTCGCTGCGCGTCATCGGCACCGGCACGGGCAACGTGTCGCTCACGGACGTCAAGTCCGCCGCCGCCGGCAACGCCATCATCGTCGGCTTCGACATATCGAACGACGCGGGCGTCCAGGGCCAGGCAAGGCACGACGGCGTGAAGATCAACTCCTTCAGGATCATCTACGAGCTGATCGACCACGTCAAGAACTGCATGCTCGACCTCCTGCCGCCGGAGTACAAGGAGGTCGTCCTCGGACACGCGGAGATCAAGGCGATCTACGACATCGGCAAGCTCGGCAAGATCGCCGGCTCCCAGATGCTCGACGGCAAGCTCGTCGCGAAGGAGCGCTTCCGCATCCTCCGGAAGGGCGAGCCGATCTGGGACGGCAAGGTGCAGACGCTGCGCCACTTCAAGGACGAGGTCAAGGAAGTCACCGGGCAGCAGGAGTGCGGCGTGTGCTTCGCGGGATACGAGCAGTTCGCGGAGGGCGACGTCATCGAATGCTACCAGATGGAGCAGCTGCCGAGGAGCCTGTGACGGGAATCTTCAGGCAAGGGCACATTCACAACAAGGAGAATAGATGGGAGAGTTGGAGGAATCGTCGAGGCTCACGCTCGACTTCACAAAGCTGGAGAAGGTCGGCGCGCAGGTCGCCGCCACCAGGGCGCAGGGAGGCGCGGAGCACGACCCCGGCGTCATCCCCGTGGCGGTGCAGAACGCCGACACGAAGGAGGTCATCCTCGTCGCGTACACGAACGAGTTCGCGATGAGGGAGAGCTTCGCGAAGAGGAAGCTGGTCCTCTGGTCCACGAGCCGCAACAAGCTGTGGTTCAAGGGCGAGACGAGCGGGGAGACGTTCGACCTCCTGGAGGCGTACGTCAACTGCGAGCAGAATTCGCTTCTGTACGTCGTGAGGCCCTGCCGTGGCGGAATCTGCCACACAAAGAACAAGTCCGGCGCCCCGCGCAACTGCTACTACAGGAAGATTGATTTCGAGACGCTCGCGCTTACAAACGTAGACCCGTGAGAAACCCAGTCAAAGATTTCTAACGACTAACCACTAATCACCAACAACTAACAACAAACCACTATGATAGGTCAAGGCATAGTTCTGATGCTCGCGGGAATGGGCATCGTATACATGTTTCTCGTGGTGCTGATCGCAGTCACGAAGTTCTCGATGAAGGGCATTTCGAGGTTCGACTCGATCCTTCCGCAGGACGCCCCCAAGAAGAAGCCCGCCGCCGCCAAGGCGGCCGACGACGACGCCAACATCGCGCTGGCGATAGCCGTCGCCATGAACGGCTAGTGCCAGGGGGTGCGCCAGTTGACCCTGCAGTCTAGAAACCTAGGAACCTAGAATACTAGAAGCGTGGAAAACCAGAGCGGTCGATGGCTGCACCCAGGACAGTAATTTCCGACAATCAACGAAAACAAACAAGGATCAAACGAAAATGGCAAAGAAAACGGTAAAGTACATGCTAACGGCGTTTCGTGACGGCTTCCAGTCCGTCATCGGCGCGCGCGTTCTGTCAAAGGATTTCCTCCCCTGCGTGGAGGAGGCATACGCGGCGGGCGTCCGCTGGTTCGAGGCGGGCGGCGGCGCCAGGTTCCAGAGCTGCTACTTCTACTGCCAGGAGGATGCCTTCGACGTGATGGACGCCTTCCGCAAGGCGGCCCCCGACGCGGACCTCCAGACGCTCTCGCGCGGCGTGAACGTCGTCGGCCTCGAGTCCCAGTCGAGCGACATGATCAAGCTCCACGCCCAGATGTTCAAGAAGCACGGCATGAGCTCGATCCGCAACTTCGACGCGCTCAACGACGTCAACAACCTCAAGTGGTCCGGCCAGTGCATCCACGACGCCGGGCTCAACCACGAGGTCGTCGTGACGATGATGGGCCTGCCGCCCGGCATCGACAACAAGGGCACGCATACGCCGGAGTTCTACCGCGACCGCCTGAAGATGATCATGGACGCGGGCATCCCGTTTGACCGCGTGGCGTTCAAGGACGCTTCCGGCACCTCCACGCCCGCGACCGTCTACAACACGATGAAGCTCGCCCGCAAGCTCCTCGGCGACAAGGTGCACATCCAGTTCCACTCGCACGAGACGGCAGGCAACGGCGTCGCGTGCTACCTCGCGGCACTCAGGGGCGGCGCTGACGGCATCGACCTCTCGATGGCGCCGATGAGCGGCGGCACCTGCCAGCCCGACATCATCACGATGTGGCACTGCCTCGACGGCGACCCCGACTTCTGCTTCGACTTCGACATCAACAAGATCAAGAAGGCCGAGGACTCCTTCAAGAACGCCATGTCGAAGTACTTCCTCCCGCCGGAGGCGATGAGCGTCAACCCGCAGATCGTGTGGTCCCCGATGCCCGGCGGCGCCTTGACGGCGAACACGCAGATGCTTCGCGACAACAACATGATGGACAAGTACGACGACATGATCGCGGAGATGTACGACTGCGTCAGGCTCGGTGGCTTCGGCACGTCGGTGACGCCCGTCTCGCAGTTCTACGCGCAGCAGGCGATCCAGAACGTCATGTTCGGCAAGTTCAAGAAGTTCGCCCCGGGCTACGCCAAGATGGTTCTCGGCTACTTCGGCAAGACCCCCGTCCCGCCGGACCCCGAGATCGTCAAGAAGGCGAGCGAGTTCATGGCGTCGAGCGACCTCAACAAGGCGTACTCCACGCCCACCACCAAGACGGTGCTCGAGATGAACGACGCCGACCCGAAGAAGGGCGGCGCGGTCGCGAAGAAGATGCTCGAGGATGCGGGGCTTCCGATCACCGACGAGAACGTCTTCATCGCCGCGAGCTGCAAGGAGAAGGGCATCCTCTTCCTCAAGGATCCGTCCAAGGCGCCGATGGGCTGCCGCTTCGCCGAGGAGGCAAAGCCCGCCGCCGGCAAGGGCGGCCCCGTCACCGTCACGATCAACGGCAAGGCGTACGGCGTCGAGATCAAGGGCGACGGCAAGGCGGTCGTCAACGGCAAGCCGGTCGACTTCAAGGCCGAAGCGGGCCTCAAGGCCGCTGCGCCTGCAGCCGCGGCGCCCGCAGGCGGGCAGGAGGTCAAGGCGCCTGTTCCCGGAACGGTTCTCCGCGTCACCGCGTCGAGCGGCACGAAGGTCTCGAAGGGCGACGAAATCCTCGTCATGGACGTCATGAAGATGGAGACCCCCGTCACCGCTCCGTGCGACGGCACCGTGACGGTCCTCGTCAACGCGACGGACAAGGTTGCTACCGGCGACGTGCTCGCCACCATCGGTTGAGGAGCGGAACGATGAAGAAATTCCTATTGGCGCTGCTGGTCCTGTCCGCCGGATTCGGCGTCCGGGCCGAGGGCGACTGGCGCACCACGCTCGGCAAGGTGCAGGACTTCTGCAAGGACTTCGGGTTCATGGGGTTCGCGAAGAAGGAGGCGCCGGCCTACATTACCGGCAACTTCGTCGAGGCGGACCGCCCGGCGAAGCCCGACTTCACGCAGGCGCTCAAACCTGCGGCGGAGTATGCGAACCGCAACGGATTCTGGGTCGTCAACGAGGATCAGGCGAAGGCCTACTCCACCGAGAAGCATGCCTTCAAGGTGGGCGACTGGGTCGGCGGCTACTTCGACGACAAGGGCGCCTTCGTCCCCGGCCACGAGGTGAAGACCCTGTTCGACATGCCCTACGGCATCGGGCAGCTCATCATGATCCCGATCTGCCTCGTCCTCATGTACCTCGCGATCGTGAAGGGGTTCGAGCCCCTGCTGCTGCTGCCGATCGGCTTCGGCGGGCTTCTGGCGAACTGCCCGATGGCGGGCGTGACCGCGCCGGCGATGATGCACGACGGCGTGATCACGTTCATGTCCAGCGGGGTGGCAGCGATGTCCGGCGGCATCGTCGAGCCGGGCGGCTTCCTCCATTACTTCTTCAGCTTCGGAATCGACACCGGCATCTTCCCGACTTCGGTCCGCTGATCGCCAACCCCAAGACGGCGCTCCTCGGCGGCGCCGCGCAGTTCGGCATCTTCTTCGCGCTCTTCGGGGCGCTCGGCCTCGCGGCCGTGTTCGGACAGGACTTCTTCGGGGTCGATCCCCTCAAGGCGGCCGCCTCGATCGGCATCATCGGCGGCGCGGACGGTCCGACGGCCATCTGGCTCACCTCGCGCCTCGCACCGAACCTGCTTGGCGCGATCGCGGTGGCGGCGTATTCCTACATGGCGCTGGTGCCGATCATCCAGCCGCCGATCATGAAGGCGCTGACCACCAAAGAGGAGCGCGCGATCGCCATGCCGCCGCTCCGCGAGGTCAAGAAGATCGAGAAGATCTGCTTCCCGCTCATCGTGCTGCTCCTGTGCGCGTTCCTCCTCAAGGACGCGGTCCCGCTGATCGGCGCGCTCATGCTCGGCAACCTCGCGAAGGAAGTGGGGCCCTCGGTCGCCCGTATCGCGGACACGATGTCCAACGCGCTCATCAACATCGTGACGATCATGCTCGGTCTTTCCGTCGGCTCGAAGCTCGCGTGCGAGAAGTTCCTCTCCGGGACGACTCTCGGCATCCTCGCGCTCGGACTCGTCGCCTTCTGCGTGGGCACGGCGGCGGGCGTCATCATGGCGAAGATCATGAACCTCGTCTCGAAGGAGAAGGTGAATCCGCTCATCGGCTCGGCGGGCGTCTCGGCGGTTCCGATGGCGGCGCGCGTCTCGAACAAGGTGTCGCTTTCGGAGAATCCGACCAACTTCATCCTCATGCAGGCGATGGGTCCGAACGTCTCGGGCGTCATCGGCTCGGCCGTTGTCGCAGGCGTTCTCTACACGCTTTGCCGCTAACTAATGGCCTGGTCGCGCGAGCGGGTTTCCGTTGCCGCGTACTTCGCGGTTCTTGGGCTCGTCTGCGCGACCTGGGGGTCGTCGATTGACGACATGAAGCTGCTCCTGGGGCTCAACGACGCCCAGCAGGGGTGGCTTCTTCTTTCCGGGCCAGTCGGCAATCTCTTGAGCTTCACGTTCGCGAGCGCGCTCGTGACGCGGCTCGGCAGCCGCCGGAGTCTCGTCCTCGCGACCTCTGCCTACCTCTGCGCGGCGCTTGGCGTCGCGGCGTGCTTCTTTTTCCGCGCCCCCGTTCCGTTCTGGTGCGTGGCGATCGCGACTCTCGGCGGAACGGGCAACGTCTTCAACATCTCAGTGAACACCCAGGGCGGCCTCGTCGAGAAGAAGTCGGGTTGCACGATCATGAACTCGTTCCACGCGATGTTCAGCCTGCTGTGTCTCGCGGGCGGGCTGCTTGCGCTTTTCGCGGCCTCGTCGGGTGTTTCCGTTGAATATCGGTTCTTCGCCGTTCTCGCCGTCGCCGTCGTCGCGCACCTTGTGTTCTTCCCGGGTCTCCCGAAGGAAAGCGACGTCGCGAAGAAGGAGAAGGGCGAGGGCTTCCGCCGCCCGGACATGCCGCTTTTCCTGATCGGCGTCGCCGCGCTCGTCATCATGGGCTGCGAGGGGTCGATCAGCGACTGGGTGGGTGTATTCTACCGCGATTCGCTGAACGCCGTGGACGGACGCATCAAGTGGGGCTTCTGCGCCGTTTCCGCGACGATGACGCTCGGGCGCTTCGTCACGGACCGCTTCGTGAACAGATTCGGCGGTGTCCGCGTCCTCCGCGTTCACTGCGCACTCGTCGCCGTCGGTCTCGGCATCGCGCTTTCGTCGCCGTTTACCGGGCTTTCGGGGCTTCCGCTCCATCTTCTCGCGACGGCTGGGTATGCAATCGCCGGCTACGGGATATCCGCGCTCGTACCGATTCTCTACTCTAAGGCCAACCGCACGAAGTCGATGCCTGCGGGCTCGGCAATCACGTTTGTCGGCTCTATGGGCTTCCTTGGCTACTTCGTCTGGCCGCCGATGATAGGGCATGTCGCCGAGGCGACATGTCTTTCTCTCGCGCTCGGCATCTTCGCAGTGCTGATCCTTGTCTGCCTTTTCCTTCGTTTTGACAACGATTGAACTATTATATTTCTGCCCGTTTGTCCGCCGTTCCGACCCATTTTTTGGTATAATATACAAACATGAAGCAGTTGTTGTCATTTGCGCTCGTCCTTGTGCTGTGCGCCGAGGTCGAGGCGTCGTGGTACTGGCCTTTTTCTTCGGACGAAGAGCCGAAGCCGCCGCGCGTCTCCGAGCTGATGGAGCCGGCGTCCGTGATGATTGACGAGGCGTATGACCTCGCGGACGAGGGCAAGACGTCGGAAGCCGTTGAAAAATACCGCGAGGCGCTTGCAGAACTCGACAGGGTGGAGGCCGAAAATCCCGACCGCGTGAAGGAACCCGAGTTCAACACCCTCAAGAACAAGCGTGCGACCGTCAAGGCGGCGATTGACTCTCTGCTGCTTTCCGAGGCTCAGGACAACGCGAGGACGATAGCCATCTCCGACACGACCGAGCTCCAGAAGAAATACGACGCCAAGCACGGCAAGGCGCCGAAGCCGGAAGAGACTGCCGCGACGCCGGCGCCAGAGGAGGCAAAACCAGAAACGACTGAAGCCCCCGACGCGTCGGCGAAGCCCGAGCTAACGGTGGTTTTGCAGAGGCCGAAATCCAAGATGGCGATTGCGCTCGAGGATCTTGCGAAGCGCGACTTCGCGGCCGTTGAACTCACGGTCAAGGAGATCCTCGACGAGAGGCCGAACGACGCGGCGGCGCTGAACCTCAAGGCCGCGGCCGAGATGGCGCAGGGCGACGCGAAGGCCGCCGAGAAGACGCTTGACCAGGCGATAATGTCGAATCCCCGCGGCTATCACGCCTATTACAACATGGCGCGGCTCATGGCCAGCTTGAAGGGCAACATGTCTGGCGCGAAGCGCTATTACGAGGCGGGGAGGTCCCTCGGCGGCCCCGTCGACGCGAAACTTGAGGAGCTTTTGAAATGATTGCGCTTGCCGCCGCCTTGCTGATTTCGACGAACGCGCCCGCGGCCGAGGTTGTCGCGAACTGCCGCTCGATGATACCGGCCGACGCCGAGCTCAAGGGACGCATCGTTCTGAGGAGCCGCAAGGGAATCGTCCAGGCCGAATACGGCTACGACCTCGTCAGGAAGGCGGGCGAGACCGACCTCAAGCTTACGAAGGACGACAAGGACGTCGAATTCGAGAAGTCGGGGCAGATACTCGGCACCGACGTGACGTGGAGCGATTTGACACTCGACTACCTCTGGTGGGACGACGTCTCCTTTGACGCCGAGCGCGAGGGCGAGACAGTCCACGGCCAGGTCTGCACCGTAATCGTGATGAAGAAGGGCGAGAGGCAGGTGCGCGTATGGGTCGACCGCAAGACGGGCGCCCTCATGCAGGCCGAGGAGATGAAGGACGGCAAGGCCGTGCGCCGGCTCTGGGGAACCCGGCTCAAGAAGTTTGGGGAACGCTGGATGGCCAACGTGATGGAAGTTGAAACCGTCGGGTCTGGCCACCGTACGAAAATAACAGTCGAAGAGCTAAAAGTGGAGGAATCAAAATGAAGAAGAAACTCAAGCTCGTCGCGAAGATCCTGCTGTGGGTGCTTGCGGGCGTCGTGGTGCTGTTGCTTGCGCTGCCGCTCTGGATCGGGCCTGTAGTGAAAGGCGTCGCAAATGCCGTCGTCCCCGGCATCACGGGAACCGACTTTCACCTTGGCGAGTTCGGGCTCAACCCCTACACCGGCACGCTCCACGTCGGTGACATGCAGCTCGCGAACCCGACGAACTTCTCCGAGAAGAACGCGGTGGACCTCAAGGCGTTCGACGTCGATTTCGCTATGACCTCGCTCTTCTTCGGCAAGAAGTACCGCGTAGAGTTTGTCGAGGTCAACGGCGTGTTCGTTCACGTGGACGTCCCGAAGGCCGCCAACTTCCTGCAGATAGCCGAAAACGCCACAGGCGGCGGGGATGACGATGAAGCCGAAGCGCAGACGGTCGATGTCAAGGCACCCGAGGCGCAGCAGACCGAGGCGCAGCAGGCCGAATCGACCAAGGCCGAGCCTGAACAGCAGGAGGAGAAGGAGTCCAAGGGCGTGCAGATCGACCGCATAACCCTTAAGGACGTGACGGTGAAGTACGGGCTTCCGGTCAAGATTCCGATGGATCTGGAGCTCGATGGCATCGGTGCGGACTCTGAATACGGCGCGGCGTTCATGGACGTCTGGATCGCCGTCAGAGACAAGGTGATGTCCGTGGTGACTTCGGTCGGCGGCGCGGTAGGCGACCTTGGCAAGAGCGCGGCAGGCGCCCTGAAGGACGCCGGCGGCGCGACGGTGGACGCCTTGAAGGACGCGCACGGCGCGGCGACGGATGCCTTGAAGGACGCCGGCAAGGGGATCAAGAACCTTTTCAAATAAGAAACAACCGGGGCAATTGAAAAACGGGACAACTGGAAACTTAAAAAATGGAAAAGAAGGCACAGAAGAGGAAAGACCGCCGCGTAGAGATGTCGGTGGAGGGACTCAAGGACGATTTCGCGTGGCACCTCAGGTACTCGCTCGCAAAGGGCGACACGCGCGCGACCGAGCGCGACGAATACACCGCGTTCGCGATGGCGGTCCGCGACCGGCTCGTCGAGCGCTGGATCTCGACCCAGGAGGAGTACGCGCGCCAGAACACGAAGCGCGTCTACTACATGTCGCTCGAGTTCCTGATCGGGCGACTCCTCGGCAACAACGTCATCAACCTGAAGGCCGACCAGCTCTGCCGCGAGGCCCTGAAGGAATACGGCATCGACTGGAACAGCCTAAGGGACTACGAGTCCGACGCGGGCCTCGGCAACGGCGGCCTCGGGCGTCTCGCCGCGTGCTACATCGACTCGATGTCGACCCTTAACCTCGCCGGCATGGGCTACGGGCTCCGCTACGACTACGGCATCTTCCGCCAGAAGATCGTGAACGGTTGCCAGGTAGAGGAGCCGGACCACTGGCTCAAGAACGGCTATCCGTGGGAGATGGCGCGTCCCGAGTATGCCCAGCACGTACACTTCGGCGGCCACGTCGAGTGCCGCACGGACGGCGGAAGGCAGCAATGGTACTGGGTCCCCGCCGAGACGGTCGAGGGCGTTCCCTACGACCTCCCGATCGTCGGCTACGACAAGGCCGTCAACTCGCTCCGCCTCTGGAGCGCAAAGGCCGTGGACGATTTCGACCTCGCCAACTTCGACAAGGGCTCCTACGTCGAGGCCGTCGAGCAGAAGGTGCTCGCCGAGAACTTGACGAAGGTCCTCTACCCGAACGACAACACGATGCAGGGCAAGGAGCTCCGCCTTCGCCAGCAGTACTTCTTCGTCGCCTGCTCGCTCCGCGACATTTTGAGGCGCTTCCGCCAGACGAACGACAGCTGGGACGCGCTTCCCGACAAGGTGTTCATCCAGCTGAACGACACGCACCCGACGCTCGTCGTGCCGGAGCTCATGCGCATCCTCATCGACATCGAGGGGCTTGACTGGGACAAGGCGTGGGACCTGACGCGCCGCTCGACCGGCTACACGAACCACACGATCCTTCAGGAGGCGCTCGAGAAGTGGCCTGTCCCGATGATGGAACGCCTTCTCCCGCGCCATCTCCAGATCATCTACGAGATCAACGGGCGTTTCCTCCAGGAGATCAGCTCGCTCTATCCTGGCGACATCAAGAAGCTCCAGCGGATGTCGCTCATCGACGAGAACGGCGAGCGCTACGTCAGGATGGCGAACCTCTGCGTCGTCGGCACGTCTTCCGTGAACGGCGTCGCCGAGCTCCACACCGAGATCCTCAAGTCCACGCTCTTCAAGGACTTCTACGAGCTCTGGCCCGAGAAGTTCCACAACGTCACTAACGGCATCACGCCGCGCCGCTGGCTCCTGAAGGCGAACCCCTCGCTTTCGCAGCTCATCACGGAGTCGATCGGCGACAGCTGGATCACGCGCCTCGACGACCTCAAGAAGCTCGAAAAGTTCGCGAACGACTCGAACTTCCTCTCGGCGATGGCGAAGATCAAGCGCAGCAACAAGGGCCAGCTCGCCAACTGGACGAAGAAGAACCTCGGCATCGAGCTGAACCCAGACGCCATCTTCGACG
>CADCCQ010000011.1 GCA_902799955.1 uncultured bacterium
ACCTGGGGCTCGGCGCGGCACGGGAGGGCGCCGCGGCGGAGACGGGCGCCGCCGCCCCGCGCCGCAAGGCCGCCGTGAACCTGGTCGTCGCGGCGATCGCGCTCGTTCTCGTCGCGGCGTCCGCCGTGATCCTCCTCCTCCCGGTGGGCGGCGCGTCGCGCAAGCGCGCCGACGCGGCGGACGCGAAGCCGCGGCCCGCCGCCGAGTTCGTGTCCCTCGTCTACGAGAAGGTGGACGCCGATGCGACGCACATCTTCCGCTACAGCGTCGCCATAGACGCGAAGGGCAAGGTGAAGGCGGACTTCGAGGACGTGCCCGGGGAGAACAGGCTCAAGGAGGCGAGCGGCGAGCTCAACGAGCAGGGCATGGGCGAGCTGCAGCGGATATTCGACGGGGACGAATGGCGCGCGCTGAAGTCGGCGAAATCGTCCGACGAGACGGGAGGCAACTCCCTGAAGCTCCGGCGCATCCGCCTCGTCCGTGGCGGCGAGGTGAAGGAGGTACGCATCGAGAACGCTGGCGAGGGCGAGGCGTTCACCTCGATCCGCGTCGCGCTTGAGACGCTGGTGAACAACGCGCTCGGGATGCAGGCCGTCCAGCGCTCCCGCGAGGAGCTGGCGAAGTCCGCGGCGGACAACGAGGAGCTCGGCGACAAGATGTGGGAGGAGCGCGACGCGAAGTACGGGAACCTCTTCGCGTCGGTGCGCTTCTACAAGCTGGCGCTCGGCGACCTGGACTCCCTCGGCGCGAGCGCCGGCGACGCCTCCAGGCTGCAGGAGCGCGTGGCGCGGTCGAAGGCCGAGCTGGACCGCCGCTACAAGGACGTGCGTTACGAGGCCATGCGCTCCGCCAAGGTCCGCGACTGGGACAACGCGCTTGTGGAGTACCGCAAGATCCGCGAGATGATCCCCGACAGGGGCGACCCGCGCCACCAGGAGGCGAACGCCAACATCATAGAGATCGAACGCCGCATGGAGGCCGAGAAGAAGGCGAAGAAGGGAGGCAGTGGGAAATGAGGTTCGTCTTTGCTCTGTTCGCCGCGCTTGCCGCGGCCGCGCCGCTGTCCGCGGGCGTGCAGGTGGAGTTCATGAGCACGCCGGAGGCGGCGGGCGTGTTCATCGACGGCAGGCTGCGCGGCAGCACGCCGCTCGTGCTCAGGGGCGCCGAGCTTGAGGTCGGCAGGCGGCACCACCTCCGCTTCTCGAAGGAGGGCTACGAGGACGTGGACATGTTCTTCGCCGCCAGGGACGGGGACCGCTTCGTGCAGCACGCGGAGCTCGTGCCGCAGAAGGGCCTGCTGCTCGTGACGACGGAGCCGGAGGGCGCCGAGATATCGAGGGACGGCTACTCACTCGGGACGACCCCGCGGCTGGTGACGAGCCTCAACGCGAAGGACGTCCACACGCTCGTGATACGCAAGGCCGGCTACCAGGACCGCAAGCTGGAGGTGCGCTTCAACGGCAGGCGCCCGCTCGTCCGCAACGTGAGCCTCGTGCTCGACTCCGGGGTGCTGAAGATCGGCTCGTCGCCGGCCGGGGCGGAGGTCACGGTCAACGGCATATCGAGGGGCCCGGCGCCCGTCACGGTGACGGGCATACCGAAGGGGCGCGTCGCCCTCTCCGTCAAGAAGGAGGGCTACAGGCCGTTCATGCGCGAGATCTCCGTGAACGCCGGGGACGAGCAGGACATCTTCGCGGAGCTTGTGCCGCTGCCCGGCGCGCTCGCGATAACGTCCGTGCCGGAGGGCGCGCGCGTCTACGTCGACGGCGAGTTCCGCGGCAAGTCGCCGGTCTCCGTGTCGGACCTGAGCCCGCGCCAGTACCGCGTCAAGGTGGAGCTTGACGGCTTCTACACGCAGGAGGCCCTGCTCGACGTGGGAATCGGCAAGACGGTGAAGCGCGAGTACCGCCTCGTAAGCAACCTCGGCTCGCTGGAGATACGGACGACTCCGCCGGGGGCGATTGTGTCCGTGGACGGCCGCATGTGCGGGACCACGACGGCCAGCGCGCCGAACGCCACGACGAGCGACGTCCTCGTGGTGGGCGGGCTGAAGGCGGGCGAGCACACGCTCATCGTCAGGAAATACCGCTATGCCGAGGTGGTGCAGCATCCCGTCGTCGCCGTCTCGAAGGCTACGACTGTCAACGTGAAGATGGCGCGCAAGTTCACGCCGAACGTCGAAATCGTGATGACCACCGGCGAAGTCATCAAGGGCGAGCTCGTCTCGCGCGACGAGAAGATGTACACCGTCATGGTGTCGCTGACCCAGCCGCGCACAATCCCCTGCGACAGCGTGAAGACCGTCAAGCCGATCGCCGAGAAGCAATGAAGTCGAGGCTCGATGTGCTGCTCGTGGAGCGCGGCCTCTGCGCGAGCCGGACGCTCGCGCAGTCCCTCGTCATGGAGGGGAAGGTCCGCGTCGCGGGGCAGGTCGAGACGAAGGCGTCCGCCCGCGTCGGCGACGACGTCGAGGTGGAGGTCGCCTCGCCGCCGCGCTTCGTGTCGCGCGGCGGCGAGAAGCTCGAGGGCGCGTTCGCGCTGTGGGGCGCGGCGGGCCTCGACGCGTCCGGCAAGACGTGCCTCGACGTCGGCAGCTCCACCGGCGGCTTCACCGACTGCCTCCTGCAGCACGGCGCGAGGAAGGTCATGGCGGTGGACGTCGGCACGAACCAGCTCGCGTGGTCGCTGAGGTCCGACTCGAGGGTCTGGGTGCGCGAGAACTTCAACGCGCGGTACATGACGCCTGCCGACCTCCCGGACGTCCCGTCGCTCGCCGTCACCGACGTCTCGTTCATCTCTCTGAGGCTGATCCTCCCCCCGATATGCGGCGTCCTGCCGCCGGGCGGGGAGGTCGTCGCGCTCATAAAGCCGCAGTTCGAGGCGGGGCGCGGCAACGCGCCCGGAGGCCTCGTAAGGGACGAGGCCGTGCGCGCGGCCGCGCGGGACGGCATCGTCGACTTCGCCACGCACGAGCTTTCGCTCGAGCTTCTCGGCCTCGCCGAATCGCCCGTGCGCGGCAGGGAGAAGGGCAACGTCGAATATCTGTCGTACTGGAGAAAAGGAGGGAAGTTGTGAGATTGTGGAATTGTGGAATTGCAGGATTGCGGAAGAGAAATGCCGCAAGCCGTGTATCGCATGGTGGGGTGACAGACAAGTGACAAAACAACGTATGAAGGGAGAACTGATGAAAAACAAGACAATGACAACGGCCGTGCTGGTCGTCTCGCTGCTGTGCGCCGCGGCGTTCGGGAAGACCAAGGTCGCGTGTGTCGGCGACTCGATAACGTACGGTCTCGGCCTCGCCGACCGCGCGCACGAGTCGTACCCCGCGCAGCTGCAGAGGATGCTCGACGAGACGACCCCGGGGGAATACGAGGTGCGCAACTTCGGCAACTCAGGGCGCGGCATCTACCTCGACTCCATGCGCGGCAGCGAGAAGCGCGGATTCCGCTACATGCCCGAGCACAAGGCGGCGCTCGAATGGAAGCCGGACATCGTCATTTGCAACCTCGGCATCAACGACAACGGCGAGTATATCAAGGAATACACTGGTGGAAGAAAGCGCGGGCAGTTCGTCGACGACTACCTCGCGCTTCTCGGCGACTACCGGAATGCAAACGGCAAGGCGCGGCTCTTCATCTGGACGAAGCTCTCTCCGCTCGCCGAGGGGCAGCGCTTCTACAGAAGCCCGGAGCCCTTTCTGATGCAGCGCGACCTCGAGGAGGTCGCTGCGCGCGGCGGCGCCGTCGGCATCGACATGCAGGAGCCGCTCAGGGAAAAGATGGACGAAATCTTCGCCCGAGACAGGATACACCCGAACGCCGAAGGTGCACGCATCATCGCAGAGACGACGCTGAAGGCGATGCGCGGCGGACGCGGGGCGAGCGACGCGAAACGCGACAGGCTTTCTCGTCTCTCGTCTCTCCTCTCTCGTCATGACGACTCCGGACGGCCTTTCGAAGTCTGGCTCTGCGCGGGGCAGTCGAACATGCAGAAGGGATGGAACGAGTTCAACGCGACGCCTGCCGAGAAGGAGCGAGTCGAAAAGGAACTCAAGAGACTTGATCGTGTCGACATACGGTTCTGGGATTTCAACACGGGCGAATGGACGAAGCTCACGCGCGCGAACGCCCTCCGAAAGAGCGCGTTTGGCGTGAGCTTCGCGATCCGCCGCGCCGAGGCGACGGGCAAGGCGATTTTCATGCTTTACGTCGCGGCTGGCGGTGCGCCGACGGAATCATTTCTTAGCGAGCAGACGATGTGCGCCATTGGCAAGGACGGCAAGCCGCTTTACCCGCATCTCGCGGCGATCGCGACGAACCGCCACCGCCTCGACCAGAACAAGGACTTCCCGTGCAAGTGGGTGGCGCGCGAGTATCCGCGCCGCCGCGCCAACGTCGAGGAGGCGTACTGGTGGCCTGTGTCGAAGATGTACGACCACGGAATCAAGGACATCAAAGAGAGCGGCATAAAGGTCGACGGCATCCTCTGGTACCAGGGCGAGTCGAACGCCACGACGTGCGTCGCGCCCGATACGCCGACCAACCGCGACTACCAGCTCGAGACGCTTCGCGCGCTCGTCGCCGAGCTGCGCGGCGACCGGAAGATTCCGTTCATCATGATGGGTCTGCCGAAGATGAACCGTCCGTGGGAGCCGTACCGCGCGGTGCAGAAGAGGGTTTGCGAGGAGACCGGCGCGACGTTCGTCGACACGTTCGCGGCGGGGCTCGGTGACATGAACGACGTGCACCCGCGGGACAAGGCGGCGTTCGCCGATCTGGCCGCCCGAGCCGCCTCGCAAAAAAAATTGTGAAATCCTACTTGACTTTCATGGGTAGAAAAGGATAAAATATTCACAACATTTCAATGTGCAAGAAACACAAGGAGAAAAAATGAATCGAATGCTGAAGTTCGGCCTCACGGCCATCGCCCTCGCGGCCGTCGCGCCCGCGTATGCAGAGGACATAGAGGAAGAGGAACCGGAAGGTCCCATCGGCTGGACGCCCGTGGCGATCGGTCTCGCGACGCCCGTGCAGCTGCCGTGGGGTCTCAACCGCTGGGATGTCTTCGGCCTGGACGTCAACCTGTTCTACACGGACGCGCCCAAGCTGTACGGCATCGGCGTCGGCGGCCTCGCCGAGCTCACCCGCGACAGGGCAATCGGCCTCCTCGTCGGCGGCCTCGCCAACGTCGCGTTCGACGACGTCTACGGCATGCGCGCCACGCTCGGCCTCAACTACTGCGCGAAGAGCGTCTATGGCGTGGAGGCGGGCCTCGCGGGATTCCGCGACACGTTCCACGGCCTTGACGTGCAGCTCCTCGGCGCCTACCAGCGCGAGGTGTGCGGCATGCAGGTCGGCGGTCTCGCCACCGTCTCCGCGGAGGAGAGCTACGGCCTGAACGTCGCCGGCCTCGCGAACCTCGCGAAGACGGCGTACGGCCTCCAGCTCGCGCTGCTCTTCAACTACACCACGGAGCTCCACGGCGCGCAGATCTCGCTCATCAACTACACCGAGGCATGCCCGTCCGGCTTCCAGATCGGCCTTGTGAACATCATCATGCAGAACCGCCTGAAGTTCCTTCCGATCGTGAACGGTTACTTCTGATGGCATCGGCTTCCAAGAAGAGCCCATTTTTGAAGAAGGCTACGGGGGCGTCTAAGGCCCCCGTGCGTTCTGGAAAGCGTCATGGCCTCGGAAGGGGCCTTGATTCGCTTATTCCGACCGCGCGGCCCGTCGAGCCGCCGCCGAAGGTCTCTTCCGCCGCGAAGCCAGCCGCCGCCGCAAAGGCGGCGCCGCCGCCTGCCAGGTCCGTTCCCGCGCCGGCCTCGGCGAAGGCCGCGGCCGCAAGGCCCGCCGCCCCCGCTGCGCCGCCCGCCGAGCCGGACGTCCCGCTGGAGCTTCCCATCCTCGACATCGAGCGCAGCCCATACCAGCCGCGCCGCGACTTCAAGGACGAGGAGCTGAAGGAGCTAGCAGAGTCTCTGAAGAACAACGGACTCGTCCAGCCCCCGACGGTGCGCAGGAACTCGAAGGGCAAGTACGAGCTCATCGCCGGCGAACGCCGCCTCCGGGCCGCGCTTCTCGCCGGATGGAAGAAGATCCGCGTCACGTTCCTGGACGTCGACGACCTCACGGCCGCCGCGATGACCACGACGGAGAACCTCCAGCGCGAGGACCTCAACCCGATCGAGGAGGCCGAGAGCTACAGGACTCTCCAGGACCAGTTCGGCCTCACGCAGCAGGAGGTCGCGGACAGGGTCGGCAAGGGTCGCGCAACCGTCGCCAACTCCGTGCGCCTCCTCGAGCTGCCGGACGAAGTGAAGGCGCTCGTCCAGTCGAAGCTGCTTTCCGTCGGGCACGCCAAGCTGCTGCTTTCCGTCGACGGCGAGAAGGACCGCATCCTGCTCGCGCGCGACTGCGTCAACTCCCAGCTTACCGTCAGGTCCCTCGAAAAGCGCATCGCCCGCATGCACGAGCCCGTCGTCGAGCGCCCGCGCGGCACCCCGGACATGCCCGACGTCTACGTCCGCTCGCTGTCGGACAAGCTCAAGCGGCATCTCGGATGCGCCGTCCGGCTCACGAGCGGCATGACGCTCGCCGGCGGACGCCACGTCAAGGGCGTGCTGGAGATCGACTTCTTCGACAACGACGAGCTGGACCGCGTCCTCAGGATGATTGGCGTCGAGGTCGACTGACTATGTTCTCGATTGCAATGGCGGCGTCGCTTTTGTTCACGCCCGCCGATGCGCATCTTGCCTACGAGACGGCGAAGGGCATCGTCGATGACTGCACCCCCCGCGACGCAGGCACCTACCGCACACGCCGCGCCGCAAGGCGGATCTTCGACAAGGCGTCCGCCGCCGGCATCGACGCGAAGATGGACACGTTCGAGGCGATCACGCCCATCGGCCCGCGCCGGTTCGTGAACGTCGAGGGGCGCTACGTCTCCTCGCACGACAACGACTGGGTCGTCCTCGTCTCCCACTACGACACCAAGCCCGGCACGGACTGCCCGGGCGCAAACGACGGCGCTTCCACCAGCGGACTCCTCGTCGCGCTTGCCGACGCG
This sequence comes from uncultured bacterium, assembly GCA_902799955.1. Lineage (GTDB taxonomy): Bacteria > Verrucomicrobiota > Kiritimatiellia > RFP12 > UBA1067 > UBA1067. Next base: position 7,072 of record CADCCQ010000011.1, read on the forward strand.
CTCACAACGCATCGTCCGAAGGACATCAACGTTCTTATGATCTGGACGGACGGCGAGGAGTGCATGGAGCGCTACGGACATAACGACGGCCTCTGGGGGTCGCGCCACGCCGCGGAGAAGATAAAGAAGGAGGGCCTTCGCGTCAGGGCGGTCGTCTGCCTCGACATGCTCGGCGACGCCGACCTCGGGATCGTGGTCCCGCGCAACGGCACGGGATGGCTCGCGCAGCTCGCGCTGGACGCCGGCGCCGCCGTGCGCCCAGGCCTCGTCGCCGCCGGACACGAACTTGTCGCCGACGACCACCTGCCGTTCCTCGAAGAGGGATTCGACGCGATCGACCTCATCGACTTTCAGTATGGCGGCGGCCCCGGGCGGAATGACTACTGGCACACCGCGCAGGACACCATGGACAAGATTTCGGAGGAGTCGCTGCTCCTTTCCGGACGCATGGTCGCGGAGCTGTTGAACCGCCTGGCCAAGAGAAAACCGTGAAAGCGCTTTGCGCATAGTACTCGCGCCCGTAAGTTCTTCTGGAAACAACCGGAACAACTTTTTTTCTCGCATCGCGTAACAACGCGACGTACCCAGAAGATACACTACACTTTACATTTTACACTTTACACTTTACACTTTACACTCTTCAGGAATGGTGGCGAGAAAGGGGATCGAACCCTTGACCTTAGGCTTATGAGTCCTGCGCTCTACCAACTGAGCTATCTCGCCGCAAATAAAATTGTCTAAATATGATACCAAAAACTACGCCATTTCGTCAATGGTAAATCGATGATAAATTTGCGACAAAAATTTTTTAAATTTCCCCCTTGCGGGGGAAGCGAAAATATGGTATTATACGCATAGCTGGAAAAAAGCAAAGGAGAAAAAACCATGAAAAAATCAATAGTAGCAATGCTATCAATAACGGCCCTCGCCACGGTGGCGAATGCGGATCCGTTTGAAAAAATGACAGGTACGAACTTTGAAGGGAAACAAAATGGTGGTGGCTTCTTTGCCACGATAGAAACCGAAAGCCTTGGTGAGGATCCCGAAAATCCTGGTTCTTATCTACAGGGGTATTATTGGTATGCCTCAACGAATAGCGCAGAAAGAGGAGCTCAACTTGGTACATACACGAATAGCCAAGAGTATGGGTCCTATAATGGGCTTCGACCGGCGATAGCAGCTCAGGCAAATACGACAAACAGCTGTCTGTTGGTGGATACAGAAGGCGAGCGTCTTTTTAGAGCTATTGAGGGTCGTAGTAACTACGATGATGATGATAGTACCTTTGTGCAGTTTGATGTCACGAGCACAATCTACTTCGACTCGCTCGTTCAGTTCACTGTGAATGAGGACGAAGCGCCCACAATTCAGACTGGGGATAAGCTCGCAGTCTGGCTCCAGGGAGGCGAGACAACGAACCTAGTCGTTACAGCGGGATATTTTAATAGTGTCGATGCGCTTGTTGCTACTAACTATGTTGTCACCATTAACAATGAAGCTGTGACGCTTGAGCCTGGTACATGGCATCGCCTGACTATTGAGGCGATAAACATCTTCGACACGAACGAAGATGCTTTTGTTGGATTCAGGATATATGTTGATGGGACGCTTCTCAATACGGGAAGTGCGATATCAGTCCATCAATTCGATGATTTGGCAATCTTTGATGATTTTGATCCTACTGATAAGGCGACAAGCTATGCACAAGAAGGTGTCCTTTTTCCGGCCTTGTATTCCACAGGGGCTAATCATGGTAGCATCTCCTGCGTTGCTTTTGAGGGCACTGGTGCGGTTGACGATCTTACCTTCACGCCTAATGATCCGTTTGCTGGAGCAGCGCCTGCTGTCCCGACGGTTGATGGTAATGAACCTACGGACGGTACAGCGTTCATTGCTGCCGCAACATCTGGTACGACGAACATCCTGCCTCCTGGGTGGACGGTTGAAAACAATGTTATCAAGGATGGTAATGGTGATACCTACGCGACCATTCCGGCGTTCTATACTGCCACGCTCGCGGATGGGACTCTGACGCTCGTGCTCAACAACAATGCGCTTCCGACGATTGGTACGGCGACTGTCACAGTCGAAGGAGAGCCCGAGGCTAAGGAAGCAATTGAGGTCAATGCTACGACGTTCACTGCTACGCTGACTAGCACGAGCACGAAACTCTACTATGGTCTCAAGGTTGCCGCCTCGCCGAATGCAGCGGAATGGACGGATGGTGAGCTTACGCAGGGTACTGGTGCGGCTATGCAGATCTCGGCTGACAAGCCGAAGGATGGCTCTGATCCGCTTCCAGCGGGCTTCTTCAAGGTCTACGTGACCGATATTGCTCCGACGGCTTCTGCACCGGCGGGTGAATAACCTGAAGCGATAAGCTGAAGAAGCAAAAACGGGGCCCGTGGCAAATGCCGCGGGTCTTGTTTTATTGTCTAGCCCATTTTCAATCCCGCAATCCCGCAATCCCGCAATCCTGCCATCCCGCTATCTCGCAATCCCACAATCCCTCTATTCCGCTATTCCATAATTCCACAATTCCATAATTCCCCAATCCCCCACTTTCCTGATGCGGCATTCGTCACGCGACATGCGACACACCAGTGGGCGGACACAACAATCCCGCAATCCTGCTATTCCATAATTCCACAATTCCATAATTCCACAATTCCACAATTCCACAATCACCCAAAATATGCTATAATATACTCTATGAAAAGAATACTCACATTCCTGTTGACGAACCTCGTCGCGGTGCTGACGCTCACCTTCATCGCCGAACTTGTCTGCCGCTTCTGCGGGACAAGCGTTGGAGAGCTTATCGGCGGCGAGGGGCTAATGCCGCTCTTCATCTTCGCGTTCATCTTCGGCATGGCTGGCGCACTAATATCGCTCATGCTGTCGAAGACGATCGTGAAGGTCTCGATGAAGTGCAAGACAATAGACGGCAGCGAGGGCGAGGCCGAGAAATGGCTCGTGATGACGGTTGCCGACCTGGCGCAGCGCGCCGGCGTGAAGATGCCCGAGGTCGCGATATACCCCGGCGAGGCGAACGCGTTCGCCACGGGGATGCGCCGCAACGCCGCGCTCGTCGCCGTCTCCACGCGCATCATGGAGCAGATGTCCCGCGAGGAGCTTCGCGCAGTCCTGGCACATGAGATGTCCCATGTCTCAAACGGCGACATGGTGACGATGTGCCTGACGCAGGGCGTAGTCAATACATTCGTCATCTTCTTCTCGCACCTGCTCGCCGGAGTGATCCGCGTCGCGGCAAGCAACGGCAAAGAGCGTGACAGGCGCGGCGGGGGCTATTTCCTCTACCACATGTGCGTCCAGCTCTTCCAGTTCCTTTTCGGCATCCTCGCCGCGATGGTGGTGATGTGGTACTCCAGAAGGCGCGAATACGCGGCGGACGCCGGATCCGCGAAGCTCCTTGGCTCCCCTTTCCCGATGATCGCCGCGCTTCGTCGCCTTGGCAACCTTGAGCCGGGCGTCCTTCCCGACTCGATAAAGGCGTTCGGCATCGCCGGAGGCCGCACGTCGCTCTTCGCGTCGCATCCATCGCTGGAGGACCGCATCAACGCGCTCACGAACCTCCCTCCTGACTTCATGATGAAGTAAATGACGAATGAATAATTTCATGATTTTACTTCTCTTGACTTGACATTCGACACGCGACATACGACACGCCGGAGACGGCCACCGATAGAAAATGTAAAGTGTAATTGTAAAATTTCGCTATTCCACAATCCCATAATGAATCGCTCACCCATGAAACAACTGGAAAAAACATTTGTAGTCGCGCTTGCGGCGTTGCTTGCGATGCAAAGCGGCGCTGCAGTTCCGTCCGCCGCCGCCGTCGAGGCGTCGCTCGCGAAAGGTGCGCGCTTCCTCCTCGACCGCCAGGCGGAGGAGGGTTTCTGGAGCGACAGGCAGATGCCCGCGCTGACCGCGCTGCCGGTGTGGGCGCTCTCCGGCATTCCGCGAGACACTGACGCCCGGCTGCCGGCGGCGGTCGAGAAGGGCGTCAAGTATGTGCTTGGGACGCAGCGCGAGGACGGCGGGTTTTACGTGCCAAAACCGGGTCGCGGCGGCTCCGGCCTCGGCAACTACAACACGTCGGTGTGTCTCTCCGCGCTATTCGAGTCCGGCCGCAGCCCCGTGCCCCCGCTTCTCAAGGCGCGCGAGTACATAGCGTCCTCGCAGCTGACGGGCGACGACACGATGGCGGGCGGCTTCGGCTACGACAAGGTGTCGCGCCGCCGCTATGCGGACCTCTCGAACACAAGCTATGCGCTCGACGCGATGCGCAGGACGCAGTCGCTGGAGGAGTTCCGCCCCGGCGGACGCCGCGTGGACGTCGACTGGGACAAGGCGCTTGCGTTTGTCGACGGGCTGATGAAGCGCGAAGGCCCCGACGCCGGCGGCGCTGCGTACAACAACCGTACCCCGCAGGCGGGGTCGACGACGAACGCGGCGGGCCGCGTGCAGCTCCGCGCATACGGCTCGATGACATACGCGGCCGTCCTCTCCATGTGCCATGCGAAGCTCGACCGCGGCGACCCGCGCGTCAGGCAGTCGCTTGAGTACTGCCGCCTGCACTGGACGCTCGACGAAAACCCGGGCATGGGTTCGCAGGGACTCTACTATTTCTACGACATCATGGCGCGCGCGTTGTCCGCCTCGGGCGTGGAGGATGTCGGCGGACACCGCTGGAAGGAGGAGCTTGCCGCGCGGCTCGTCTCGCTCCAGCGCCCCGACGGGAGCTGGTGCAACGACAACAACCGCTTCTGGGAGGCGGATCCCGTTCTCTGCACGTCCTTCGCCATGCTCGCCCTGGAACTCTGCGCTCGCTGACGATTCTGCTTGTCGCATTCTTCACCCTCATCTTAATCTTAACCTTCCCCTTATCCCTTCCCCTTATCCCTTCATCTTCACCTTCGCCTGTTACTTGACTTTAATGGAGAGCTTGTGGTATACTGTCGCCAATATGAGGGGAAACGATGTACTGTCCTAACTGCGGCGCGGAGATAAACGACAAGGCTGTTCTCTGCGTGCACTGTGGAATGTCTGTTGCGCCTAGCGGGGCGCAGCAGATGCAGGTCATGTCCGAAAAATGGCTTGTTGCATTCGTCCTCTGCTTCCTTGTTGGCTTTTGGGGAATACACCGCCTCTACACGAAAAACATTCACATCGGCATTGCACAGCTGCTTTTGGGCCTTGGCGCCTGCCTAGGCTGGATCATGTGCATCGTCAATATGGAGGGTGGAGGCGACGATACGTCCGCCATCGTTTCTATAATCTGTTGCATCGCCTGCGGCCTTGTTGTTGGAATCTGGGCCTTGGTCGACAGCATCCTTTTGCTAATGGGCAAATATGTGGCCGGTGACGGACGCATACTCATAAAATACACAACAACACAAACAAGGAGGTAGTAATGTTCTGCTCAGAATGCGGAGCGCAAATCAACGACAATGCGGTGGTGTGTACCAAGTGCGGTGTGCCTGTGCCGGGCAAGAAACTTGCCCCCGCTGGCGTTGTCGCCGTCCCGAATCACATGGTGGGCGCGATTCTCACCACGCTGTTCTGCTGCCTTATCGGCGGCATTATAGCGATTGTCTATGCTTCCCAGGTCAACACCAAGCTGGCATTGGGCGACATAGAGGGGGCCAAGTCGGCATCCAGGACGGCGCAGGGCTGGATCATCGCCAACTTAATCGTCGGCCTCCTGGGCGGCCTGATATACGTCATCTGCATCGGGGCTGCAGCGGCGCTGTAGCCGAAGACGCGTAAACCAGATACATGCCTTATGGCCTTTTTGCCAAGCCTGCCGCGCAGGTCTCTGGCGGGGCCATAGGGTTGTTTTCGCCACGGACCAGACATTGTGAAGACGACGGGAGATTCCGGCATTGCGCCGACTGTACGTCTGTTACTGATGGTCGGCATTGGTGTCGCGGTCCTTCTATTCCTATATTTCTGGAATCCCTCGGAGATCCGGGCGTTCCCGAAATGCCCGTTCTTTGCCCTGACGGGGCTCAAGTGCCCTGGTTGCGGGACGCTCCGAGCAATACACGCCATCACGCACCTTCGCCTGCTGGAGGCATTCAGGCTAAATCCGCTTCTCGTGGCGTCCATCCCGGTGCTGGCGTTGATGTGCGTCTCGCCGAGAATCAGGTCCAACGTCCTGCTTGGACGCATCCTGCTCGTGCTCGTGATAGTGTGGTGGATCGCGAGGAACGTTTTTAGAAATCTTTCGTGCGCATGAATTTTCCGATTTCCATTTTGACGGATTTTTGGTAAAATATTCTTTCAAATTTTAATCTGAAGGAGAAAACCAGATGAAGACAGAGACGAGCAAGACGGACAAATGCCGGGTCGAGCTGAAGGTCACGCTGGACGCAGGCGAGACGACGAAGGTCGTCAGGGAAGTGGAGCGGGCCTTCGTGCGCGAGGTGCGGATGCCGGGCTTCCGCCCGGGCAAGGTGCCGCTGGACATGATTCGCCGCAACTACGCGGACGACATCAAGAGGGAGACCATATCCGCCCTCTGCAAGAACAACCTCGACGAGGCGATCAAGGCGTCGGGGCTGGACGTCGTCGGCGTGGCCGAGGTGAAGGACGTCGCATACGACGAGAACGGCGGCGGCTTCACGGCGTCCGTCGACGTCAAGCCGACGTTCAAGCTCCCCAAGTACAAGGGCCTCTCCATCGTGAAGAACGACGTGACTGTCCCCGAGGCCGAGGTCGCGGACGCCACTGAGCGCATGCGCGCGGCCTACGCGAAGTTCGAGGACGCTAAGGAGGGCGACGCGGTCGCCGACGGCGACTTCGTGCAGATCGACTACTCCGGCGAAGTCGACGGCAAGCCGATCGCGGAGATCGCGCCGGAGGCGAAGGTCGTCGCGTCCGCCCAGGGCTTCTGGGTGCAGATCGAGGAGGGGCGCTTCGTCCCTGAGATCCTCGACGCCCTTAAGGGAATGAAGGCCGGCGAGACGAAGGAAGGCGTCGAGGTCGCGTTCCCGGAGGAGTCCGCGCCCAAGGGCCTCGAAGGCGCGAAGGCGTCCTACAAGGTCACGCTCAAGGCGTTCCGCCGCAGGATCATGCCCACGGACGAGGAGTTCGCGAAGGCGTGCGGCGAGGAGTCCGTCGAGAAGGTCTCCGCGTCGCTGCGCGAGCGCATGCAGAAGCGCGCGGACGAGGCCGAGGCAGCCAGGCGCGAGGACGAGGCGGTGAAGGCACTTCTCGCCGACTGCGACTTCGACCTCCCCGAGACGGTCGTCTCCCGCACCAAGGACTCCTACATAAGGCAGTACGCCGAGCGCGCCCAGCAGTCCGGCATCCCCGCTGAGTACTTCGAGAAGAACCGCGACAAGATCCAGGCCGACGCCCAGGAGGCGGCGGAGCGCCAGGTGAGGCTGTGGTACGTCCTCGAGGCGATCGCGGACGCGGAGGGCATCGAGGACGGCGACGAGCGCGGCAAGAAGGCGATCGACCTCGTCCTCGCGAACGCGAAGGCATAGGGCGCGGGCGCAGCGCCGTAAAGGAGCGACAACATAATGAAGTCATACATGGTGCCATACGTCGTCGAGCAGACGGGCAAGGGCGAGCGTACATACGACATCTACTCGCGGCTTTTGCTCGACAGGATCGTGTTCATCTCCGGCGAGGTGACCGACGAGATGGCGAACGCCGTCGTCGCGCAGCTTCTGTTCCTGCAGGCGCAGGACGCGAAGAAGCGCATCAACGTGTACGTGAACTCGCCCGGCGGCAGCGTCACGGCGGGCCTCGCGATCTACGACACGATGCAGTTCGTGACGTGCCCGATCGCCACGTACTGCATCGGGCAGGCCGCGTCGATGGGCGCGGTGCTGCTGACGGCCGGCGAGAAGGGCCTGCGCCACTCCCTGCCCAACTCCCGCATAATGATCCACCAGCCGTGGGGCGGCGCGGAGGGCAAGGCCAGCGACATCGAGATCACGGCGCGCGAGATACTGCGCCTCAAGGACATCCTGAACAAGATCCTCGCGAAGCACTCGGGCAAGGCCCTGGAGGATGTCGTCAAGGACACCGACAGGGACCACTTCATGTCGGCCGCAGAGGCGAAGGACTGGGGGCTGATCGACAAGGTGGTGGAGCGCCCGGAGGCATAGCTAGATGAAGACGCTCCACTGCTCCTTCTGCGGACGCTCGTCCAAGGAAGTCGCGATAATCCCCGGCGGCGACGGCAACATCTGCGTGGACTGCGTCGAGCACGCGCACGAGATGGTGGCGCGCCACGACAGGCAGGCCGCGGCGGAGGCCGCCCCGGCCCCGCTGCCGCCGACGCCTACGCCCAAGGAGATAAAGTCGTTCCTCGACCAGTACGTCGTCGGGCACGACGAGACGAAGAAGGTGCTCTCCGTCGCCGTCCACAACCACTACCGCAGGTTGGAGGCCGCCGCCGCCAAGGGCAAGGACAAGAAGGCGGCGTCGGAATTCGCCGACGTCGAGATAGAGAAGTCCAACATACTTCTCCTTGGCCCGACGGGGACGGGCAAGACGCTCCTCGCGAGGACGCTGGCGAAGATGCTGGGCGTCCCGTTCGCGATCGGCGACGCGACGGTCCTCACCCAGGCGGGCTACGTCGGGGAGGACGTGGAGAACCTCGTCAGGTACCTCCTCCAGAACGCCGACGGCGACGTGGAGCTTGCCAAGCGGGGGATAATCTACGTGGACGAGATCGACAAGATCGCGTCGAAGACGGACAACGTCTCGATCACGCGCGACGTCTCCGGCGAGGGCGTGCAGCAGGCGCTCCTCAAGATCGTCGAGGGGACCGTCTGCCGCATACCGCCGAAGGGCGGCCGCAAGCACCCCGACCAGGAGTACATCGAGGTCGACACGACGAACATCCTCTTCATCTGCGGCGGCGCGTTCGTCGGCCTCGACAAGATCATCGGCGAGCGCACGGGCAAACGCCAGATCGGATTCGGCGAGGAGGGCGGCGACGCCTCCGCCGCGCGCGGCGGCATGGCTGACGTGCGCCCGGAGGACCTCGTCAAGTTCGGGCTCATCCCGGAGTTCACCGGTCGCCTGCCGATCATCACCGCGATGAGCGAGCTCACCGAGGACGACCTCGTGCGCGTCCTCACCGAGCCAAGGAACTCGCTCGTCAAGCAGTACAGAAAGCTCCTCGCGATGGACGGCGTGAAGCTCTCCTTCGAGGACGGCGCGCTGCGCGCGCTGGCCCGCGCCGCCCTTGCCCGCAAGACCGGCGCCCGCGGCCTCAGGGCCGAGATGGAGCGGCTTATGACAGACGTCATGTACGAGGCCCCGGGCAACGACAGCCTCAAGAAGGTCGTCGTCACCGAGGAGATGATCCGCGAAAGGCTCGGCACGAAATGACGATTTCCGTCCTGAAGTCAAAGCTCCACCGGATCCGCGTTAGCGAGGCGTGCCTCGACTACGAGGGCTCGCTTACCATCGACGCCGACTACATGGACGCCGTGGGGATCGTCCCGTACGAGCGGATACTCTGCGCGGACGTCGAGAACGGCAACAGGTTCGAGACATACGCGATAAGCGGCGCGCGCGGCAGCCGGGTCTGCTGCCTCAACGGCGCGGCCGCGCACAAGGGCAGCGTCGGCGACAGGCTGATCGTGATGGCCTTCGCGCAGATGACGCCGGACGAGGCCAGGGGATTCACACCGAAGGTACTGCATTTCCATGAGTGACGCATTGAGGATAGAGGTGTCCGGCAAGGCCGGGCCCGGATTCGTGGCGGCGGTCGCGACGGCGGTCGGCGCGGAAGGTTCCGTGCGCATCGTCCCCGAGGGATTCGCGGCGGACCGACTGCTGATGCGCGCCGCGTCCGGCCAGGCGATCCCCGCAGACGCGGGGACTCGCGTATGGACGCTCTTCGCGGACGACTCGCCAGTCGCCGAGTTCGCGCTCCGCTTCCCGTCCGACGGCGACGGGGACGCGCTCCGCGTGTCCGTCCCTTCAGGTTCGCCCGCCCTCGAGGCGGGGCTCTCCGCGCTTGCCGCGAAGGGCGACGGCGTCTCTCGCGACGACGTGCTCGCGCTCTTCCCGGCCGCCGCGGAGGTCGCGGGCAGGTCCGCCGCCGCGCAGGGCGAGCCGCCGATCCCGGAGGGCGTTGGCCTCGCGACGAAGATTTGCCTTGCGTTGATATTCACCCTGCCGCTCGCCGGCTTCATCTGGATGTGCATCCGCTTCAAGTGGATATGACGCGGCTCCTGGAGGTGTTCGTATGCTGGAGGTATCCATTCTTTCCGTTCTTCAGGGCGTGGCGGAGTTCCTGCCCATCTCCAGCTCGGGGCATCTCGTCATAGGCAAGTCGCTCCTCGGCCTTGGTGACGCGGGGATGCGGCTGGACATCTTCCTCCATGTAGGGACGCTCCTCTCGATATTCGTCTTCTACTTCGCCGTGATCCGGCGCATCCTTGCGAAGCGCGAATGGATGTACGTCGCGAAGATCCTTGTCAGCGCCATTCCCGTGGGCGTTGTCGGGCTGCTCTTCAAGGAGAGGCTCGAGGAGGTGTTCTCGTCCCCGTCGTTCGTCGGCGGGGCGCTGATCGCGACCGGCATAGTGCTCACCATAACGCGCTTTCTGCCCAAGGGTGACCGCGGCGTCTCGTTCCTGCGCGCGCTCCTGATGGGCCTTGCCCAGGCGGTCGCGATCCTCCCTGGCGTCTCGCGCTCCGGCACGACGCTCGCGGCGGCGCGCGCGGCGAAGGTGGACGGCGAGAAGGCCGCCGAGTTCTCGTTTCTGATGTCCGCTCCGCCAATCGCGGGTGCGGCAGTCCTTGAGCTTGTGAAGTCCATGCGTCACGGCGGCGCCGCCGAGGCGCAGACGAGCTGGGGGCTTTGCATCTTCGGCGCGGCGCTGGCCGCCGTTGTCGGCTGGTTCGCCCTCAAGCTTCTCGTGGCATCCCTCAAGGGGCGCTGGTTCTGGCTCTTCGGTCCGTACTGCATGGCGGCCGGCCTTGCCGTGCTGTTCTTTGTCTCATGACGGCCGAACCGACAGTGGTGTCCGCGCCTCCGCGCGTCTTCGACCTGTCCGGCGCCAGAGTCGCCGGCGTCAGGGCGTGCCTCCCAAAGATGGGCGAGGACAACTTCGCAAGGTGCGTCGCGTTATACGGCGACGAGAGGAAGGCCGCGGGCGTCGTGAAGGCGACGGGGATTGCGAGGCGCCGCGTCGCGGACGCCGGCGTATCGTCTCTCGACCTGTGTGTCGCCGCCGCCCGCGGGCTTCTCGACGACTGCGGCGTCGCGTCCGAGGACGTCGGCGCGGTGATCTGCGTCACCTTCACGCCGGAGCGCCAGATGCCGTGCAACGCATGCCAGGCGCAGAGCCGCCTCGGCCTGCCGCGCTCCGTCTCAGCGTTCGACATCAACCTCGCCTGCTCAGGGTGGCCTTACGGACTGTATGTAGCCGGGCTGCTGGCAAGGGCAATGGGCGTCAGAGTGCTGCTCCTCGACGGCGACGTGCAGACGGCGCGCATGGACCACGCAGACGGCGCGACGGCGCCGGTCCTGGCGGACGCCGGGACGGCGACGCTCGTCGAGCCCGCCCCGCATGGCGGCGGCCGGCCATGGCGCTTCTCCTTCATGACGGACGGCGCGAACGGCGACGCGCTCTCTCTTCCCTTCGGCGGGGCGATTTCAATGGACGGCTTCGGCGTGTTCAAGTTCGCTACCTTGGACGTGCTTGACTTCATAAGCGGCTTCATGGAGTCCGTGTCCGCCGCGCCAGGCGACTTCGACGCGTTCGTCCCCCACCAGGCGAACGTTTACATGGTGCGGCAGATCGCAAAGCGCCTCGGCTTCGCCGGGGAGCGCACGTGGATCAGCGGCGACGAATTCGGGAACTCCGCGTCGGCGTCGGTGCCCGTCACGATCGCGCACTGCGCAGGTCGCCTGCCGCTGGCCGACAGGCGTTTGCTTGTTGCGGGCTTCGGCGGAGGGCTCTCCGCTTCCGTCTGCGACATGGACCTGCCGGGCGACTGCAAACTAGGCGTGTCCGACTACGAGGCGGCGTCCGCGAAGGAGGGCGGCGTATGACGGACGCCGAGAACGAGTTCCTTGGGTTTGTCGCCGACGTCCTTGGCGTGCCCGCGGCGTCCGTCTCGATGGACACCGCATACGAGTCGATCCCTGAATGGGACAGTGTGATGCAGTTGCGTCTTGTGCTTGAGATAGGTGAACGCTACGCCGTCGAAATACCGGTGGACGAGATCGCGCTCATCCGCACGCTCGGCGGCTTCTACCGATACGTCGCTTCGAAATAGCGGAAGGGACGTGTACGCAAATGCGAATCGCCGTTCTATCCAACGTGACGACGGAAGTCCTCGCCGGAATGCTCAGGAAGGAGCACGACGTCTGGCTGCCGCCCGGGTTTGGCGCATGGATGGAGACGGCGCTCGCTCCGCCGGACGACCTCGTGGCCTTCAATCCCGAGGCTGTGTTCCTCCTATTCGACTCCTCCTTCGCGCCGTTCGACGCGGCGGGCGTGGCGTCCGCGAAGGCCGCGCTGGAGCGCGCGCTCCCAGCCGCCGCCGTCATCGTCCCGGACCTTGCGGACCTCGCGGACGCGACGGGCGGCTTCACCGACGAAAGGATGTGGAAGCTCGCGTCGATGCCTTGGTCCATGAAGGGGCTTCGCGCGATTGTCGACGAGATCGACCGCCTGCTTCGGATTATGCGCGAGGGCGCCCCGAAGAAGGCGCTTGCGCTTGATCTGGACGGGACGCTGTGGTCCGGGGTCATCGGCGAGGACGGGCCGGACGGCATACGTCCGTTTGCGGAGTTCCAGCGTTCGCTGAAGGCGCTCGCCGACCGCGGCGTCGTACTTGTCGCGCTTTCGAAGAACAACCCCGCGGACGTCGAGCCGGCGTGGTCCGACCCGCGCATGGTCCTGAAACGCGAGGACTTCGCCGCAGTTCGCGTTGGATGGGACGACAAGCCGTCGGGCCTCGTCTCCGTCGCGGCGGAGCTGAACCTCGGCGTCGGCGCTTTCGTCTTTGTCGACGACAGCCCGGCCGAGAGGGCGCAGATGGCGGCGGCGCTGCCAGACGTCGCGGTGCCCGAGGTCGCGGCGGGCGAAGGGGAGGCGGGGCTACTGCGCCTCCTGCTCCGCCTGGCGCGGCTTTACTTCCCCGAGCTGCGCATCACAGACGAGGACCGCCGCCGGGCGGCGCGCTATTCGGAGGACGCGGCGCGGCGCGGCTTCGCCGTCGGGCTTTCCGCCGACGAATACCTCGCGGGCCTCGAGATCGTCGTGGACGTCCACGCGGCGCGGCCGGAGGAGTTCGCGCGCGTCGCGCAGCTTTCGCAGAGGACCAACCAGCTCAACGCCATGACGAACCGCTATTCGCCCGAGGACGTGGCGCGGCTCGCCGCCGACCCGCGCAGCTTTCTTGTCGTCGCCGGCGCCGCGGACCGCTTCGGCGACCTGGGGATTGTCGCGTTTGCGTTGGCGAGGGTCGACGGACCTGAGGCAACCTTCGTCGACTGGGCGATGAGCTGCAGGGCGATGAACCGCCGGATCGAACACGCTGTCGAGGAGCGCGCGGAGGCGATGCTCGCCGCGCGCGGGGTCTCCGTCGTCCGCGCCGAGTGGCGCAGGACGCCGCGCAACGCGCCCGCGGAAAGGCTCTTCGACTCGTTCGGTTTCTCCGTCGTGGAAAGCGCGGAGGACCACAGGAGGTATGTGTTGAATCTGCCGCGTCGCGAACGCCTGCGCCACTTCGCGCGGTTCGCCGGGGCGTCGAATGGAGGGGATGCGCGAAATGGATGAAAGGGAAGAATACTGCACTGTAGTGACCGGCGCCGCCGGGGGAATAGGCTTCGCCGTCGCGTCGAGGCTTCTCGCCGCAGGCGAGAGGGTCGTCGCCGCAGACCTGGACGCCGACCGCCTGGCCGAGCGCTTCGCCGGGCGCGAGGGCGTCGTAACCGTCGCCTGCGACCTCGCGGCGGACGCGGGGCTGCAGGCTCTGACGGACGCCATCGCAGGCCGTTTCGTCGGCGCGCGCGGGTTTGTCCACGCGGCGGGCTTCGACATGATGGCGCCGCTTGGCATGACGACGCCCGACGACATGCAGAGGCTGTTCTCGATCCATGCCGTGTTCCCCGTGCGCTTCATGGGCTGGATGGCGAAGATGCGCAACCACGCCCCGGATGCGTCGTGCGTGCTGATATCGTCGCTCTCCGCGCACGAGGGCGCGAAGGGCCACGTCGCGTACGCGGCGGCGAAGGGCGCGGTGGAGGGTCTGCTGAAGCCGGCCGCCGCGGAGCTGGTCGAGCGCGGGGTCAGGCTTAACGCCGTCGTCCTGGGCGTCGTGGAGACCGGGATGTCGCGGCGCTGGATGGATATGCTGCTGCCCGCGCGGCGCGAGGAGCTCGAGCGCGGATATCCGCTTGGGCTTGGCCGCGCAGGCGACGCGGCGGAGGCCGTGTGCTTCCTGCTGTCGCCAGCCTCGCGCTGGATAACGGGGCAGACTCTCGTCTGCGACGGAGGCCATTCGCTGTAGGCGGCATGCCGGCTCCTGGGCGATAACAGTTGACTTTTCGTGGCGGGAAATATATAATAAAGGTATGAGCTACTATCTCATGATATTCGTAGGCGCGGTTCTGGTGAACAACTTCGTTCTCAGCCGCTTTCTCGGATGCTGTCCGTTCCTGGGCGTGTCGAAGAAGCTCGACACCGCCCTGGGGATGTCGGGCGCGGTCGTCTTCGTGATGACCGTCGCCTCGGCGGTGACGTGGTGCCTGGACCACTGGCTCCTGGCCCCGCACGGCCTCGGCTACATCCACACGCTGGCGTTCATCCTCGTGATCGCCTCGCTGGTGCAGTTCATCGACATCGCGATGAAGCGCTTCCTCCCGCCGCTCCACGCCGCGCTGGGGATATTCCTTCCGCTGATCACGACGAACTGCGCGGTGCTTGGCGTCGCGGAGATAAACTACAAGCAGGGCACGGGGTTCTTCGAGAGCGTGTTCTTCTCGTTCGCCGCCGCGATCGGGTTCGGCTTCGCGCTCGTCATCTTCTCCGGCATCCGCGAGAGGCTGGCCTACGCCGACCCGCCGCGCTGCTTCAGGGGGATTGCGCTTGCCCTGCTCACGGCCGGGCTTCTGTCGCTCGCGTTCATGGGCTTCTCCGGGCTCGTGAAGCTTCCGTATTGAGAACGCAAAGGGGGCAAAGACCATGACAATGGCAATTATATGCATCGCAGGAATCGGGCTCGCGGCGGCAGTGACGCTCGCCGTCGCCGACAGGTGCCTCAGCGTCAAGGAGGACCCGCGCATCGGCCTAGTCACGGCGGCGCTGCCGGGCGCGAACTGCGGCGGCTGCGGGTTCCCGGGCTGCGACGGCTATGCGCGCGCGCTCGTCGCGGGGACCGCGCCGAACGGCGCGTGCGCGGCGGGCGGCGAAGCCTGCGCCGCCGAGATATCGAAGATCCTTGGCATCGCGGCGACCGCGACGGAGAGGCGCGTCGCGCTGGTCAAGTGCTGCGGGACGCGCTCCGAGGCGATCCGCGTCGGCGACTACAACGGGATCTGCGACTGCAGCGTCGCTGCGGCGACCGCCGGCGGCGACAAGGGCTGCACCTACGGCTGCCTCGGCTACGGCGCGTGCGCGAACGTCTGCCCGAAGAACGCGATCACGATCCACGACGGCCTCGCGAAGGTTGACAAGCGCCTGTGCATCGGCTGCGGCAAGTGCGTTGCGGCCTGCCCCAGAAGGCTCATCGAGCTCGTCCCGGCGTCCGCGACGATCCACGTCCTCTGCAACAACCCCGACAAGGGGCCTGCCGTGCGCAAGGTCTGCGGCGTCGGCTGCATGGGATGCCACCTCTGCGAGAGGAACTCCGGCGGCAAGGAGGCCGGGCACTTCACGTTCCAGGGCTTCCTGGCGAAGGTCAACTACGAGAACCCGCCGACTGACGGCGCGATCGTCGCGAAGTGCCCCGCCAAGTGCATGGCGGAGGACCCGCACTTCGAAAGTGGAAAATGAAAAATGGAAAATGTAGAATGAAAAGGAACAATCCGCACTTTTACACTTTACATTTTACACTTTACATTCGCTAAAAGGAGCTTCGATGAAGACTGCAAGGTCAAAGTTCATATTCAAGGGCGGGGTTCACCCCGACTACAACAAGGAACTCGCGCGCGACAAGGCCATCGAGAGGATGCCGGTCCCGGCGGAGCTCGTCATATCGATGAGCCAGCACCTCGGCGCGCCCGCGAAGTGCGTCGTCAAGGCGGGCGACTTCGTGAGGCGCGGACAGGTCCTCGGCGAGAGGAACGGCTTCATATCGGTGTGCGTCAGGGCGAGCGCCGACGGGCTTGTGAAGGCGGTCGAGAAGCGCCGCGGCGCCGCAGGCGGCATGGCCGACGCCGTGATACTCGACACGACGGCCACGCCGGAGTCTGCGCCTGACGCCAACTCCCCCACTCCCCCACCCATCAACTCCCCCACTCCCATCCTCCCGCCGCTCGACTGGAAGGCCGCCTCGCGCGAAGATCTTCTCAAGCGCGTCGACGAGGCGGGCATCTGCGGCATGGGCGGCGCGGGGTTCCCCACGGTCGTCAAGCTCAGCCCGCCGCCGAACAAGCGCTGCGAATACCTAATCCTCAACGGCGCGGAGTGCGAGCCGTACCTCACCGCCGACTTCCGCGTGATGCTCGAGCGGGCCGACAGGATCCGCGTCGGCGTCGAGATAATGCGCAAGGTGCTCGGGCAGCCCGCCGTGCGCATCGCCGTCGAGGAGAACAAGCCCGAGGCGATCGCCGCGCTGGAGAAGGCGTTCGCCGACATCGAGGGCAACGCAGAGATCGTCGTCCTCCCGGTCCTCTATCCGCAGGGCTCCGAGAAGCACCAGATATTCGCGACGGTGGGGCGCGTCGTCCCGGAGCCGCCGGCGCTCCCGATAGACGTCGGGTGCGTCGTCGAGAACGTCGGCACCGTCGCGGCGATCGCAGACGCGGTGGAATTAGGCGAGCCGCTCCTCGAGCGCGTGACGACTGTCTCCGGCGACGCGGTCGCCGAGCCGAAGAACGTGCTCGCGCCCGCCGGCACGAAGTACGCCGACCTGATTGCCTTCTGCGGCGGCGAGAAGGAGCCGCCGGCGAAGGTCATATCCGGCGGCACGATGATGGGCTTCGCCGTCGCCTCCACGGAGATCGCGACTACGAAGACCACCTCCGGGCTTCTCCTGCTCTCGCCGAGGCGCGTCTTCCAGTACACGTCGGGGCCGTGCATAAACTGCGGGCGCTGCGTGAGGGCGTGCCCGATGGGGCTTGAGCCCGCCTTCATCTCCCGCGCGGTCGACGCCGGCGACGTAAAGGCGGCGGAGGACGCGCACGTGATGGACTGCATCGAGTGCGGCGCGTGCAGCTTCGGCTGCCCCGCGTACAGGACTATAACCCAGAGCTGCCGCAGGGCGAAGGCGACGATCCGCGCCCGCATCGCGGCAGAGAAGGCGAAGGCCGCCGCCGCGGCCGCGAAGTGAAGAGTGTAAAGTGTAAAGTGTAAAATGGAAGTGGGACATGAAACCTAAAGAGACTGCTGAACATTACATCCTGTCGAGCTCGCCGCACGCGCACGCGGACGTCAGCGTGAGGCGGCTGATGCTCGACGTCATCATCGCGCTTCTCCCGACGACGGCTATGGGAATCCTCTTCTTCGGGATGCCGGCGGTGTGGACCATCGCCGTGTGCGTCTCCGCCGCGCTGGTCACGGAGGCGCTGTGCCGCATCGCGATGAAGCGAGACAACACCATCGGCGACCTCTCGGCCGTGCTGACGGGCCTGCTGCTCGCGCTGAACCTCCCTGCGGGGATCCCGCTCTGGATGGCGGCCGTCGGCTCCGTGTTCGCCATAGGCGTCGCGAAGCAGGCGTTCGGCGGGCTCGGCATGAACCCGTTCAACCCCGCGCTCGCCGCGCGCGCCTTCATGCTCATCTCCTTCACCGGGCCGATGACCACCTGGCTCAAGCCGTTCTGGTGGCGGACGCCCGAGGCGGTGACGACGGCCACCCCGCTCGCGGAGATGAAGACGTGGTTCACGGCGGAGGCGGCGACCTCGGCGTCGCCGCACGGGCTCTACAGCGCCGCGACTGGCGGCCTCCACCAGATCTGGAACATGGCCATCGGCAACACGCCCGGATGCATCGGCGAGGTCTCGGCGATCGCGCTGGCGATCGGCGCGGCGTACCTCCTCTGGCGCCGGGTGATCACCTGGCACATCCCCGCCGCGTTCATCGCGACGGTCTTCGTCTACTCGCTGTTCGCGGGCGGCGCGCCCGCCATGATGCAGGTGCTCTCCGGCGGCGTGATGCTCGGCGCGTTCTTCATGGCGACGGACTACGTGACGTCCCCGACGACGTCCGCGGGCAAGCTGGTGTTCGGCTTCGGATGCGGGCTCCTCTGCATGCTGATACGCCAGTTCGGCGGCTATCCGGAGGGGTGCAGCTTCGCCATCCTCGTGATGAACTCGATGTGCCCGCTCATAAACAGGTGGACGCGTCCGCGCCCCTTCGGCGCGAAGTAGCGTCCATTTTCTTCTTGACTTCTTTGTTGCGCGAAAGACGAGGTTGTAGTATAATATGGCTATCATGACTTGCAAGACACCAAAGGCAATCTGCTGCGCGGCGCTCGCCATCTCGCTTGGCCTGGCGCTGCGGGCAACGGCCCAGGAGGCCGACGCGGCAGCCCAGTCAGACGCTGAGCTGAAGGGCGAGATCGCATACGTCGAGGCGCTTGTCGACAGCGGCTTCCCCGACTTCGCCGAGAGCGTGATCGAGGCCACCAAGAAGAAGTGGCCGGAGTCCGAGGCCGCGTTCTTCGCCATAGAGATCCGCGGGCTTCTCATGCTTAACAAGTTCGACGAGGCGGAGAAGAAGATCGCGGCGCTTCCCGACAGGACGGGCTCCAAGTACTGGGCGGCGCGCCTCGAGGTCGCCAACTTCTACTTCCAGCGCGGCAAGAAGAACGAGTGTACGGCCATATACGACGAGTTCTTCAAGAACAACGCCAAGCCCTCAAAGGCGCTCTTCGATTTCTACAGGAATGCCCTCTACCAGTGGGGGCAGCTCCAGGTCGCGAACAAGCAGTTTAAGGCCGCGGCCGAGACGTACATCAAGCTTGCCGGGATGTTCAACAGGAACAACGACGACGACGACGCAAAATGGCTGACTGTAGTCACCGAGGCCGTAGAGATATACCTGCGTCTCGCCGCCGAGGCCGGTCCGAAGGATCGCAAGCCCTTCCTCGACGCCGCGAAGAAGCCGCTCCATGACCTCCTTTGGCGGCACGACAGCCCCGTGTTCTTCGGCCGCGCCATCGCGATGCGCGCGCACTACGAGCTGCTCAGGGGAAGCGTCGCCAAGGCGCAGCAGGTGATCGACGACTACATCGACCAGCTCGCCGACATCCATGCCAGCATCGTCAAGATAGACCCCGACGGGCGCCAAGGGCTCCTGAGGCAGTCGGCGATGCCGCAGTGCCGCTACCTCCTCGCGGAGATGCTCTGGAAGGAGGCTCTCGAGGAGTCCAAGAAGCCCAAGAGGGACGACGAGCGCATCAAGAGCCTCATGTTCGGCGAGCGCGGCAAGAACGGCAAGCGCAGCGGCGGCGGCGCGTACAACCACGCCATCACCGTCTTCGTCAAGTACCCGCACTCCGCCTGGGCGTCGAAGGCCGGTGACCTTGCCAAGGAGATCGCCGCCTTCGCCAAGACCACCTACAACGCGAACATCAAGACCAACATATCCGCGGCCGACGAGGCCAAGGTGCGTTCGCTCCAGTTCCTCGCCGCGTACAACAAGTATGGCGAGGGCGACTGGCAGGGCGCGATCGACGAATACATGAAGGTGCTCGCCGGCTACCCGGAGGGCAACGAGTCCGTCACCGCCGTCGAGAACATAGCCAACTCCTACCTCAACATGATTTTCCGGGCGAAGGGCGGCGACAAGGCGACCCGCGAGAAGAAGGAGTCGTGGAGAATCGATGCCGACGCCGTCGAGGGCTATCTCGTCGAGCGCTTCTCCGGGTCGAAGGACAGGCTCGTCATGACGAGCGCGGGCGACGCCGTCGTGCGCCTCGCCTCGCTTGAGAGGAGCTACGGGGACGTCGCGCGTTCCGATGCCCTGCAGAAGGCGTTCCTCCTCTACTACACGAACCACATCAACGCCGCGGCGATGGCTCTGAACATGGCCGAGAAGGCGCGCGGCGAAAAGCGCTTCCGCGACGCGATCAGCCTCTACCAGGTCATGGAGAAGCACCACTCCGGCTCCCCGTACTACGCGACGGCGATGTTCAACCTTTCGCAGTGCTACCAGGCCCTCGGCGATCTCAGGAACGCCATCGAGGCGCAGAAGAAGTTTGTCGCGGCCGAGAACGACAGCCCGCTCAGGAAGCTGCAGGGCAGCATGAGCCTCGCCCTCCTCTACCAGAAGGACGGGCTCGCGATCCTCAACACGGCGGAGACGAACGCCACCCCCGAGGCGGTGGACGCACAGCTCAAGAAGGGCACCGCGCAGATCATAAGGGGCGTCAAGGAGTTCAGGGACTTCGCCGAGGCGATCGCCGCCAAGCTCGCCGACCCCGGCGTCAACGCCAATGACAAGAAGGCGTACCAGAAGATGCGCGAGGCCGCGCTCTACATGATCGGCTGCAGCTGGGGTTTGATGACGAAGCCTGAGGACAGGCTCGCGCTCTTCCGCGCCAACGCGGTCAAGGGCCTTGAGGAGTACGTCAGGCAGTACCCGAAGGGCCAGTACGCAAAGGCCGCGTACGTCATGCTTGGCACGATGTACACCGTCCTCAACGACATTGAGAAGAGCAAGAGCGCTCTCGGCAGGCTCAAGAAAGAGTTCCCCGACTCCGACGAGGCGAAGAAGTCCGCGCCCCGCCTCGCCAAGAGCATCCTCGAATACGCCAAGACGCTTTCGGACGAGACGCAGCGCGAGAAGCTGAGGAAGGAGGCGGCGGACATCTACGCCGAGATGCTCCGTTCCTCCGGCTCCGACTACCAGGCGCGCGACTTCGCGATGGCCGGCGAGATCCTGATCGAGGCGAAGAACTGGTCGCTCGCTGACGAGGCGTTCGACAAGGCCATCCAGAAGGCAGGCACCAACTTCCAGTCCACCGTCGCCAGTTGCTACATCGGCAAGGCCCGTTCGCTCTATGCCCAGAAGAACTATATGGAGGCCAGGGACGCGCTCGACAAGTTCATGGCCGACAAGAACTTGACGCGTTATCCCGTCACGACGAACGCCTGCGACCTGCTCATCAAGGTGGCGATGATCCAGGGCCACGACGAGAAGGACGACAAGCTGCGCGGAATGCACTACGGAGCGGCAATCGGAGCGGTTCAGAAGCTTCGCTCCTATTTGAAGAAGGGCTGCCCCGTCTGGGAGGCCGACCGCCTTGACCTCATGTCCGCCGACGTGAAGATCAGCCAGATGGAGGCGGAGTTCGAGATGGGGCTTGACGAGGCCGCCGCCAAGACGCGGGGTATTCTCGCCGCGACGCTCCAGGCGTTCATTCAGGCGAGGATGCCGTCCGGAGCGCATACGATTGACAAGTTCACCGTCGAGGAGCTGGACAATCTGGAGGGCGCATTCGCGAGGATGGTCCCGCTTCTCGTGAAGATGGGTCCGACCCAGGCGTCCAGAGCGCTCAAGTACGGCGCCGACTACATGAAGCTATTCCCGAACGGCGCCTCGAAGGAGGTCATACAGCGCAGCATTAACGAGGCCGAAGCGCAAGGCGCCAAGATGCCGGAGGAAGACGAGATGGAGGAGTCGGCGGCGCAGAAGCCTGAGAAGGCGGTGGAACAGGCCGCGCCCGCCGCACAGCCAGCGCCAGCGCCGGAGGCATCCGTGGAATAAGTGGAATCGTCAAAGGATATCGTCAAGGAGAAAAACAAATGAAGAAACTCATATTGACAGGTCTGGCTGCCGTCGTTGCATCGTCCGCATGGGCGATCGTCGGCACGATCAAGACGGGGACGGACGCCAGGAAGGGCGAAATAAAGTGGCAGCCCAGGACCAAGTCCTACCTCGTGGCGATAGCCACGAAGGGCGGCGGCAGTTCAAACCTCGAGTACCCGCTCAAGGACGTCGTCGGGCTCGACATCGAGAAGCCGAAGAACTTCGACAGGCTCGTCGAGCTCGTCAACAACAAGCAGGGCGCCTCCGCGATCAAGGGGCTGGAGGAGATCGTCCAGACGTACAAGATGCTCGTCTGGGACAAGCCTGCGGGCCGGTATCTCGTCCAGGCGTACCTCGCCGCCGACCAGGCCAAGAAGGCGTATGACACGGCGCGCGCCATCATAAACGAGGACCCGACCGCCGCCTACATGGGCGAGCTCGCCCCGGCGTACTGGAGGGCGCTCCGTAAGAACAACGAGACGACGAAGCTTGAGAACTGCCTCAGGATGGCCGCCACCAACGGCGACCGCGTGTCGAGCGCCGAGGCGCTCCTCATGCGCGGGGAGGTGACCATCGAGGAGGGCTCTGGTTCCGTCGCAGCGCACCGCAAAGCGCTCACGGACGGTTTCCTCAGGGTGGCGCTCATGTATCTCGACCCGGAGTGCAAGGAGGTCCGCCGCGACGCGATGAACAAGTGCGCCGACAGCTTCGAGAAGATAGGTCATGCCGCCAGGGCCGAGAAGATGCGCTCCGCCGCGCGCGGCCTGTGACGTCAGTAAATGATGTAGTCAACCAAAGTCAACGTATCAACAAAAAGGAAAACAAATGAAGAAGATCAGCAAACCAATCGTCGCCCTCGCGATCCTTGCCGGGGCCCTCTCCGCACCGATCACCGCAGCCTTCGCCGACGACGCGCCCGACGCGACCAAGGTGAACAACGAGGCAAAGAAGACCGACTCAGGCTCCGGCGGCTTCCTCCAGGTCATCTACAACCCGAAGGACCCCGACATCCTCGGCACGATCCTCTGGCTCGTCATCTTCGGCGACCTCGCGCTCGCGATCTACTTCATCATCGACAACATGATCCTCATCAAGCCGGAGAAGCTCATGCCCCGCCGCGTCGTCGACAACGTCCAGGCCGCCATGAGCGAGGGCGACGTCGTCAAGGCCATGCAGGTCTGCGAGCAGAACCCGTCCGCGATGAGCTCCATTGTCATGGCCGCCTTCCAGCACGTCGAGGAGGGCTTCGAGGCCATCCAGGAGGCCGTGACCGCCGCGTCCGACCTCGAGCAGGAGAAGATCCAGCAGCGCCTGAATTGGATCAGCGTGTGCGGAAACCTCGGCCCGTCCCTCGGACTTCTCGGTACGGTCGAGGGCATGATCCTGACGTTCGCCAAGCTGGCCCAGGGCTCGGCAGGCGACGCGTCGGCGCTCGCCGGGTCCATCGGGCAGGCCCTCTACACGACCGCCGGCGGCCTCGTCATCTCCATTCCCGCCATCACGTTCTTCTATTCGCTGCGCAACAAGGCGAACCGCCTCATCCTGCGCATGACCGCCGTCACGATGGAGCTGCTGAACAGCCTCAGGAACGTCGAGGTGGCGCCGGAGGAGGGCGCAGGCGAGGAGATGCAGGCCTGACCCCGCGGGGAGGGATTCCGACATGGCAAGGAAACCCCAGGAGAACCCGCAGCTCGACATGACGCCGATGATCGACGTCGTGTTCGAACTCATCATCTTCTTCGTCGTCACGCTGACCGAGGCGCAGAAGAAGGATGAGACGATCGAGCTCGAGACCGGCCAGCACGGAGTCGTCCTCACGGCCGACGAACTGCCGCCGGAGAGAATGCAGATCGACATCGCAAGCGTCGACAAGAACGGCAAGCGCCTCCAGAAGGCGCGCATCTCGATGGGCGACCGCGAGATGGAGCCGGCGGAGATCACCGAGCGCGTCAAGGCCAGGATCGACCGCTACGGGCACGACTTCCCTGTTCTCATCCGCGCCGACTTCGCGACGCCCCACGCCCGCGTCAGGGACGTCATGGACGCCTGCACGAAGGCAGGCATCTGGAAGATATCGTTCATGGCCGTGGCGGAGGACAAGACAAACGGCACCCTCCGACCGAGGCTGTTCAGAAAGAAGAAGTGACATGGCAAGGAAACCACAGGACAATCCGCAGCTTGACATGACGCCGATGATTGACGTCGTGTTCGAGCTCATCATCTTCTTCGTCGTCACAATCAAGCAGGAGGACATCCTCTCGCGCCTGAATGTGAACCGCCCGCAGGGCGCGGTCGGCAATCCGACGCCGTCCGACGACATCACCTTCAAGATCGAAGTCGGTCGTCGCGACATGTATACTGATCGTGAAGGAAGCTACGTATACAATGGCAATCCTGTCACCCTTAATGACCTGGACAAGTACCTGAAGAACACGGCCGCCGTCTCCACCGACACGCCGATCATCATCACCTGTTCCATGGACAGCCCCCACAAGGCCCTAGTCGACCTTCTTGACATCTGCTACAAGTACAAGCTGTATAGCGTAAGCGTATTCTCAATGTGAGAAAGGAGGTACGAAAATGAGCGAAGAGGAAGAGTACATTGAGGATATCCCCGCCGTAGACCTTGACGAGATGGAGAAGAAGTACGAGGACCAGGGCTATTTCAAGCGTCTGTCGTCCATGTTCTCCGGACTCCGCAAGCCCAAGAGCTCCCCCGAGTACAAACTGGCGAGGTTGGAGCTCCAGCGCCAGGCCGCGCCGCTCATCGCCATCGTTTTCGTCATGATGCTTGTTGTGGTGATGATTGTTCTCACTTCAATGCAAGGCCTGAACAAGGACGCATATGAAGTCACAATTGCGAAAACTACAGAACCGCCGCCAGAGGAGCCGCCGCCACCAGAAGATCCGCCCCCGGACCCCGAGCCAACGCCGATCGATGTTGACATTACGGTGGATAATCCATCCCCCAACCCGATTGACAACCCCACCCCAGCCCCGCCGGCACCAAACGAACCAGTCACAGTCAAGTCCGCTGAGGTGGACGCTGTCGCGTTCGTCGACTCCCCGCTCAAGATGAAGTCGATGACTGCTTCGCGGACCGCGACGGGCCGGAAGGCTGCGTTAATAGGCGGAGGGAAGTACGGCGACGCGACCACCGAAGCCACCGTCCTGAAGGTGCTCTGGTGGCTCAAGGCTACCCAGCAGAAGGACGGCTCCTGGGCTGGCGGCTCCTCCAAGCTCGCCAACACGTCCCTCGCCGTCCTCACCTACCTTGCCCACGGCGAATACCCCAATGCCCCGGATTCTCCGTTCAGGAGGGACTTCGGCCCTGTCGTCCAGTCGGCCCTCGACTACATCAACTCCTGCCTCTACGTCGACTCCAAGGCCGGCGGCATCGTCAAGATGAAGGGGACCGACGGACACGAGTACGCGTTCCTCATCGCGACGTACGCCCTCTGCGAGGCGTTCGGAATGACGCGAAACCTGGAGTGCAAGGACACCGCGATGCAGTGCCTCGAGAGAATCATCAAGGGGCAGTCTGCCACCGGCGGCTGGGACTACAACATCAACCCCAAGAGCCAGCGCGATGACCTCTCGTTCGCCGGCTGGGCCCTGCAGGCCCTCAAGGCTGGCAAGATGGCGGGCATGCATCCAGAGGGCCTCGACGAGTGCATCAAGAAGGCGGTTCGTTGCCTCCAGACGCGTAGCTTCTATAAGGACCACTTCACATACTGCGCCAACAGCCGCCACCACCCCGGCCTCACCGCCACGGGATGCCTCGCGATGCAGCTCCTCGGCTACGGCAACAAGAACGAGGTCACCACCTCCCTCGACTACATGAAGGGCTGGAAGCCGACGTTCGAGGCGTCCGAGATGGGTGTCGGCAAGGACTGCCCCGCCCCGCAGTACTACTGCTACTACGCCACGCAGTGCAAGTACCAGGCGGGCATGAAGACCGGCGCGAAGAAGAACGACGAGGTCATCTGGGAGGAGTGGAACAAGCGCATGAAGCAGACCTACCCGAAGCTCATCAAGGAGCTGCCCACGAAGGTCAAGGACTGCATCGGACAGGAGCACAAGCAGGGCTACTTCCAGAACAAGGACACGTGGTCGTCGCGCCCCGTCATGGACTCCTGCCTCGTCGCGCTCCAGCTCATGGTGTACTACCGCTACCTCCCAACCTCGCAGACTTCCGCCGGCGAGGTTGTGGACGAGAAGTCCGCCGCGGACACCGCCGTCGGCAAGGACGACGTGAAGGTCGACGTTGGCGACATCTAACTAGGGGCGCCACGGTTTGAGGTTCCTGCTTTTCCTGGCGCTCAAGTACATAAGGCCGAAGCGATCCGTCGCTTCGGTCATCACTTGCGTGTCCATCCTCGGCGTCATGCTCGGCGTCGCCGTAGTCATCATCGTCCGCAGCGTGATGACCGGCTTCGGTGACCAGTGGCGCGCCAAGATCCTCGAGTTCAAGCCGCATGTCTCGGTGCTCTCCTCCAACGGACGGCTCATCACCGGCGAGGACGCGATGGCGGACGCCATTCGCGCGGTCGACGGCGTCACGTGCGTCACCCCGGAGGTGGATACCAGGATCCTCTGCTCATACGAGAAGCGGGTGCTTGCGCCCGTGCTCGTCGGCATAAAGGGCGACGAGTTCCGCAGGGCGTATGAAGTCGGCGAGCCGGTCGCCGGCAATTTCGACCTGGCGCCGGACACCCTTGTGATCGGCAGCGAACTTGCCCGCTCCCTCGGTGTGTGGATCGGATCCGAGCTTACTGTGTGCGCCCCGCCTCTGCCCGACGAGGTCTACCTTCCGAGGCGATGGCGCGTCTCGGGGATATTCTCCAGCGGACACTACGACTACGACACGGGCTACGTCATAGCCGACATCGACTCCGCCCGCGACCTCATGGGATTGGAGGAAGGCGTTATCGCGATCCACGTCAAGACCGCCTTCCCTACCGACGCCGAGCGCTTCGCCGCGCTCGTCGAGAAGCTGCCCGTGCATTCCCCTTACTATCGCGTCCTCACCTGGCGCGAGGCCGACAAGCAGCTCTTCGACGCGCTGGCCGTCGAGACGAACATGACGGCAGTCCTGCTTCTGCTCATTTCCATAGTGGCGCTCTTCTGCGTGATGAACACGCTTCTCGTGCTGACCGTCCAGAAGACGCCGGAGATAGGGCTCTTGAAGGCGTTGGGCTTCGGGAAGCTGAAGATCATGGGCGTGTTCCTCGCGCACGGTCTCATACAGTGCACGATCGGCATCGCGCTCGGTCTTCTCGCGAGCTGGGCGGTCCTCTCGAACCTCCAGCGAATCGTGGAGTGGCTTGCCTCCGTCGGGATGGAGGTGTTCCCGCCTGCCATATACAGCCTTTCCGAGATACCCCACAGGATAATCGCTTCCGACGTCTGGTTCACCGTCGGGATAGTCTACGTGTTCGGACTCCTCGCCTCGCTCGTCCCGGCGGCGCTCGCGGCGAGCAAGGACCCTGTCTCCGCGCTTAATGAATGAAGAATGAGGGATGGGGGATGAGGGAATGAAGAAAGACTAACGACTAATGACTACCAACGAACAAAGCGACAGCGTGCTGACCGCCTCCGGAATCAGGCGGAGCTTCCGCATTCCTGGCGCCGCCCCGGTCGAGGTCCTCAAGGGCGTCGACATCGATGTGGCGCGCGGGGAGAAGGTAGCGATCATCGGGCGCTCCGGCGCGGGCAAGTCCACTCTTCTGCACATCCTCGGCGGGCTCCTCAAGCCGACGTCCGGCAAGGTCTGGCGTTCGTCGCGCCCCGGCTTCGTGTTCCAGTCGTACCACCTGATGCCGGAGCTGACGGTTTTCGAGAACGTGCTTCTCCCGACGATGGCCGCGAGGTGCGGGTCCGCCGCGGAGGTCCGCGACCGCGTCAGGCGGCTTCTGGGGGAAGTCGGCCTTGCCGACAGGGCGGACCATCTTCCTGGCGAGCTTTCCGGCGGCGAACGCCAGCGCGTCGCGCTGGCGCGGGCTCTCGTCACGAATCCGGAGATTGTCCTCGCGGACGAGCCGACTGGCAACCTCGACGCGCTTACGGGAGCGGACATCCTCAAGAAGCTCTCCGACCTCTCGCGCGGGTCTACCGCGCTTGTGATGGTGACCCACTCCCTCGACGCCGCGAAGGTCTGCGACCGCGTCCTGCGTCTCGAGAACGGCACCCTGGTGCAGTCCAAGGACCCGTGCGTCACCGCCCCCGCGTCCTGAAGACGGGCCGCCGTCGTCACCGAAAATCTTCGCTTTCGAAGAAATCACATAGCGGGATGTGGAGTTTTATGATATAATATCCCATTAATTTCAGCGAAAGGCGAAAGGCAATGATAAAGGAATCAAAAGTCGGCGAGCGCATACGCATGTACCGCGAGCGCTTGGAAATGAGCATAGCCGACCTGTCCGCGAAAAGCGGCATCGGCGAGGACATCGTGAAGTCCGTGGAGGCTGGCGAGGTCATACCCGCGCTTGGCGTCCTGACCAGGCTTGCGCGCGCCCTTGGGCAGCGCCTCGGCACGTTCATGGACGACCAGTTCAAGCCCGACCCGATCATCACACGCGCAGCCGACCTGGAGGCCGCGAGGGTCGCGGGAGAGGGTATGAACGAGTTCGGCTATGCGTCGCATTCGCTTGCGATCGGCAAGCCGGACCGCCACATGGATCCGTTCAGGATCGAGTTCTCCGCGGATGGTTCCGACGTCGGGGAGTCCTCGCATGAAGGCGAGGAGCTCATCATCTGCCTTGCCGGCGAGGTCGAGCTGACGTACGGCGGCGAGAAGACGATCCTGAAGGCCGGCGACACCGCCTACTACAACAGCGTCGTGAAGCATTCCCTGAAGGCTGTGGGCGGCAAGCCCGCGTCCATCTACGGAATCGTCTTCATGCCGTTCTGATGCCCGTTGTTGATTTTACGTTCGCGATTGAAAGGAGCGGTAGATGAGCTGGTTTGAGCCGAGGAAAGAGAAGGCCGCCATTCCGCCTGCGAAGGCGTTGTGGGCGGTGTGCGCGAAGTGCAAGAGCCACTTCCCCAAGGCGGAGTGGAAGGCCGCCGGGGGGATATGCCCCAAGTGCGGCTACCACGGCAGGCTGTCGGTGCGCGAGAGGATCGCGGCGACCGCCGATGAGGGGACGTTCAAGGAGCTCTTCCGCGAGGTCTCGTATTCCGACCACCTCTCGTTCCACGACGCGGCGGGCGACTACAAGTCGAAAGTCGAGGCGACGATCGCCAAGACCGGCGAGACGGAGTCCGTCGTCGTCGGTACCTGCGAGATCGAGGGGCACAAGGTCGTTCTCGGCGTGATGGACTTCGCGTTCATGGGAGGAAGCCTCGGCACCGGCACCGGCGAGCGCATCGCGCGCGCCTGCGAGGCCGCCGTCGCCGCTAAGCTTCCGCTCGTGATGTTCTCCGCGTCCGGCGGCGCGAGGATGCAGGAGGGGATCCTCTCGCTCATGCAGATGGCGAAGACCTCCGCCGCGATAGGCGCGCTGAAGGCGGCCGGGCTTGCGTACATATCCGTGCTCACCGACCCCACCACTGGCGGCGTCAGCGCGTCATACGCCATGCTCGGCGACATTAACGTCGCGGAGCCGAAAGCGCTCATCGGCTTCGCCGGGCGGCGCGTCATCGAGAACACGATCCACCAGAAGCTGCCGGCCGACTTCCAGTCGGCGGAGTATCTCCTCAAGCACGGCTTCGTCGACAGGATCGTCGAGCGCAAGGACATGAGGCGCTTCCTCGCCACGATGCTCGGGCACTGGGGAATGTAGGCGAAGGCGCGGAACGAACGGAGGAATCTGAAATGGCAACCAGGACTTTGAAGAAGACGGCATGGGACAGGGTGCGCCTCGCGCGCGATCCGGGGAGGCCGCACGTGCGCGACTTCATCGCGGGCATCTTCACGGACTTCGAGGAGCTGCACGGCGACAGGCTCGTGAACGACGACCCCGCGATGGTGGCGGGCTTCGGCACGCTCGACGGAATGCACGTGCTCGTCCTCGGGCACAACAAGGGCGCGAGCGTCGAGGAGAACATGGCGTCCAACTTCGGCATGGTGAACCCCGACGGCTACCGCAAGGCCATGCGCCTCGCGGCGCTCGCCGAGCGCTTCCACAATCCGATTGTCACGTTCGTCGACACCCCCGGCGCGTATCCCGGCAGGGAGGCCGAGGAACGCGGACAGGCCGAGGCGATCGCGAAGTCGCTTGAGTTCTTCGCGGCGGTGAAGACGCCGGTCGTCGTCGTCGTCACGGGCGAGGGCGGATCTGGCGGCGCGCTTGCGATCGCCGTAGGCGACAGGGTGCTGATGATGGAGAACGCCGTCTACTCGGTCATATCGCCCGAGGGCTGCGCCGGCATCCTCTGGCGCGACGGCGCAAAGGCGCCCGAGGCGGCCGAGGCGCTCAAGATCACCGCCGCGGACCTCATGAGTCTCGGCGCGATAGACGAGATCGTGAAGGAGCCGGCGGGCGGTGCGCAGAAGAACCCGGCCGCCGCGATCGCCAACGTGAAGAAGGCGGTCGTCGCCGCGCTCAGGGGGCTTGTGAAGGTCCCGCTGGACGAACTCGTGGCGAACCGCTACAAGAAGCTCCGCGCCTACAATCCCCCGGGGAAGGACTCCTGACTTGAGACGAAGTAAGGACTTCTGACTTAAGACGAAGTAAGGACTTCTGACTTCAGACTTCAGACTTAAGAAAGCTGCCTTGCCTCAGTCTCGGAAGTCGGAAGTCCTAAGTCCGAAGTCCTCAACCCTTGGAAGTCCGAAGTCCTTTTCCTCCAGGAAGCCATCTCGACTCACACTCGCAATGCATGAAAGGAACCGCGCGATGAACTCGGCTATCGCCCCGTCTGGCGGATTCCGGAAGATGTTTTCCTTCGGCTACACTTGTCTCGTCTATCACGCGACGACGGCGTTCTGCAAGCGAGTCTATTCATGGAAAGACGATCCTCTCGGCAAGACGAGCGGACAGATGATCGGAGCTGCACGTTCGGCGCGTCAGAATATCGTTGAGGCTTCCGCCCGCGCCGGGACTTCCAAGGAGACCGAGCTCAAGCTCCTGGACGTCGCCAAGGGCAGCCTTGCCGAACTTGAGGGCGACTACGAGGCGTTCCTGGTAGATGTCGGCGAAACCATTTGGTCAACTGCAGACGAACGTTACCGCGCCGTTGCCGCGTTGAAGCTTGATCCGTTTGAAGTCGACGAGGACGTTCTTCATGCTTTCAGCGTCTATCTGCTTGAAATGAAAGAGCGCTTTTCGCCCTGGCTTGAAAACGAAGATCCTGTTGTCGCGGCCAATTCCACAATCATCATGATTGAGCGGGCGAAGGCATTGCTTCATGGTCAGATACAGAAGACAATGGAGAACTTCGCCGCAGAAGGTGGCTTCCGTGAACGGCTGACGCGTCTGCGTCTTGAACAGCGTGAGAGTTCCCAGCAACGAAAAGCGAATGAACCGCCTCCGCCAACATGTCCCGCTTGCGGCAAGCCCATGCGAAAGCGGATTGCCAAGGCGGGACCAGGCAAGGGAAAGTTCTTCTGGGGTTGTTCAGGTTACCCGGTTTGCAGGGCAATCAGGGAATATGAAGAAAGTGCCGAGGGGCAAACGAAATAAGGGCTTCTGACTTAAGACGAAGTAAGGACTTCTGACTTAAGACTTCAGACTTAAGAAAGTAGCGATCGCCTCAGTCCCGGAAGTCGGAAGTCCTCAACCCTTGGAAGTCCGAAGTCGGAAGTCTTAAGTCCTCGTCACCTGGAAGTCGGAATTCCTCAACAAGAAAGTAGCGATTGCCTCAGTCCCGGAAGTCGGAAGTCCTAAGTCCTAAGTCCGAAGTCCTCGTCAATGCAGGCATGATCACGGCCCGCGCGGACGCGTCCGCGGAGTGGCGTCGCGCGCGCCGTTTTGGGGGGGATTGAAAATTTTTTAAAATACCCCCTTGAAAAACACAGTAAATATTGGTATATTATTAGTCGAGAGCGCGGGAATGGTTCCTGAGCCTCAATAAAATAAGGATCAAGACAAATGGCTAAGAAAGAAGTCATTCCTACAACGAAGAGTGGGATCATGGGTGCGCTCGCGGAAGCCGCTGGCGTCTCCAAGAAGCAGGCGGTCGCCGTCTACGAGAAGCTCGTGGACATCGCGATCAAGGGTGCCAAGCAGGAGGAGAAGGGCCTTACCCTTCCCGGCATTGGCAAGGTCAAGCTCGTCAAGCGCCCTGCGCGCATGGGCCGCAATCCCGCCACCGGCGAGACGATCAAGATCAAGGCCAAGAAGGTCGTCAAGATCGTCGCTTGCAAGGCTCTCAAGGATGCGATCCTCGCCTAACAGGCATGTTCGCTGAAAGGCGGACGAAAGCAAAGGGAACGGGCCGCCATTCGCGGCCCGTTTCTGTTTTTTGAGAAAGCGAACGACAATGCACACCGTACTCGAACATCCTCTTGTGGGCCACCGCGTCGCGCTGATGCGCGACCGCGAGACGCCGCCGAAGCTCTTCAGGGAGCTCGTCAACGAGACGACGACGTTCCTCGCGTACGAGGCGCTGCGCGACATCCGCACGCGGCGCGTCGAGATCGAGACTCCCGTCGCTAAGGCGACGGGCGAGCGCGTCGACGAGCCGCGCATCGTGCTGGTGCCGATCCTCCGCGCGGGCATGGGGATGCTCGACGCGATGCTGCGCGTGCTGCCGTACGCGAAGGTCGGCGTGCTCGGCATGCAGCGCAACGAGGCGACCGCCGAGCCAGTCCCGTACTACGCGAAGGTCCCTCCCGCAAAGGACGGCGCGGAGCTCGCCATCGTCATCGACCCGATGCTCGCCACCGGCGGCAGCGCGTGCGACGCCGTCGCGCAGCTGAAGAAGCTCGGCTACAGGCGCATCAAGTTCCTGAACCTCATCTCCGCGCCTGAGGGCATCGCGAAGTTCGAGGAGTGCCATCCCGACGTGCCGGTGTTCACCGCCGCGAAGGACGAGCGTCTCAACTCGCACTTCTACATCGTCCCCGGTCTCGGCGACGCGGGCGACCGCATCTTCGGGACTCTCTAGCCAGCCGCGATGCGCACGCCCCGTAGATCCACAGCGCCGCTCGCGTTCGTCGTCACCGCAGGTCCGACGCGCGAGTTCATCGACCCCGTGAGGTTCCTCTCGAACCCGTCCACGGGACGCATGGGCTTCGAGGTCGCACGCGCCGCCGCGTCGCGCGGACACCGCGTCGCGCTCGTCGCGGGGCCCGTCTCGCTGAAGACGCCGAAGGGCGTCGCGCGCGTCGACGTCGTCAGCGCGCGCGACATGCTCGCCGCGGTCCTCTCCCGCCTGGACGATCTCGGGCGCGGACCCGTGCGCGTCGTGTTCGTCGCCACCGCCGCGGTCGCCGACTGGCGTCCAGCGGAGTGCGCCGCGGTCAAGCTGAAGAAGGGCGCCATGCGTCCCGTACTCAAACTCGTCAGAAATCCCGACATACTGAAGACCGTCGCGGAGCGCCGCGCGGCGGAAGGCGCCGCGCCGCTTCTCGTCGGGTTCGCCGCGGAGACGGGCGACCCCGTCGCGGAGGCGCTGCGCAAGTGCCGCGAGAAGAACCTCGCAATGGTCGTCGCCAACGACGTCACCGAGCCGGGCGCGGGATTCGGCACGCCGACGAACCGCGCCGCGCTCGTGCGGCGCGATGGCTCCGTGCGGCGGCTGCCGCTCATGTCTAAGGCCGCGCTCGCGCGGAGGATCGTGAGGGAATGTGAAGACCTTTGTTCTTAATGGATGGTCCGCCGCCGAGAGCGCGTGGAGCCTGTGTCTCTTCCCGAGGGACGCGATATTCGACTACATCGACCAGCTCGACGGGCTGAGCGAACGCGCCGTGCAGGAAGCCGAGGACGGCGCGATCCTCGTCGGATGGTCGATGGGCGGAAGCACCGCGCTGCGCATCGCGACGAAGTACCCTGATCGCCTGCGCGCGCTCGTCCTCGTCGCCGCGACGCCGCGCATGATGAAGGACAAAAACTGGGCAGGGATGTCCGAGCGCCGCCTCGCCGCGCTCGAGGCCGGGCTCCGCCTCACGCGGGGCGACGGACTCTTCCCGCGTCCCGCCGGGCTCCCCAGCCCGTACATCCTCGACTCGTCCGCGAGGCTCGAGCGCGGCCTCGACTACCTCCGCCGCACCGACCTCCGGCTCGACCTGATCGATCTCCTCGCATCGGGCCGCCTCAAGTGCCCCGTCTGGATATTCCAGAGCGAGCACGACGGAATCGTGCGCCCGGAGAACGCCACGTTCCTCAAGGCCGTCTTTCCGGAAGCCACCGTCGAGATGGTGCCGGGCTCCGAGCACGCGCTCCCTGTCTTCATCCCCGAGAAGATCGACGCCGCCGTCGCCGCCGCGCAGATGGGAGAGTGAAGGATGAAAAATGAATTCGCGTCGCGAAGCGACACCCAAGCAATGAACAATCCCGCAATTCCACAATTCCACAATTCCACGATTCCACAATCTACGCATTCCCTCCGCGTCTGGGGCGTCACCGGTACGAACGGCAAGACGACCGTGACCTGGATCCTTGCGGAGTTCATGCGCGCGGCATACATAACGACCGTCGAGGTGAACACGCTCGCGCGGCGCTTCTACACCGGCTACACCACCCCGCCGCTCGCGCGGCTGAAGGAGATCTTCGCCGAGATGGAGGCGGCCGGCGCGCGCGACTGCGCGATGGAGGTCTCGTCGCACGCCATCCACCAGGGCCGCACGGGCGACACCGTCTTCGCCGGCGGCGCGTTCACCAACCTCTCGGAGGACCACCTCGACTACCACAAGACGATGGAGGAGTATTTCCGCGTGAAGCTCTCCTTCGCCGAGCTGATCGCGCGCCAGCATTCCTCCGCGCCCGCCTCCGCCGGACGCCGCGACCTGCCGCCTTTCGTCGTCTGCCTCGACGGCGGCTATGCGCGCGAAATGCTTGAGGCGGCCGGGCGCCTCCCGCTGAACGTGATTCCCGTCTCCGCCGCCTCCCCGCGCTTCGACCTCTCCGGGCTCCAGCTCGTCGGCGACTACAACAAGTCGAACGTCCTCGTCGCCGCCGCGCTCGCCGAGGCCGCAGGCGTCCCGCACGACGACATCCAGCGCATCATCCCGACGCTCACGCCGCGCTGGGGGCGCCTCGAGCCCGTGCCGTGCGCATCCCCCGCCGACGTCTACGTCGACTTCGCCCACACGCCCGACGGACTCGAGAAGGTGCTTTCCGCCGCGCGTGGCTTCACCCGCGGACGCCTCTGGGTCGTCTTCGGCGCAGGCGGCGACCGCGACCCGATGAAGCGTCCGCTCATGGGCGAGGCTGCCGCGAAGCTCGCCGACCGCATCGTCGTCACCAGCGACAACCCGCGCTCGGAGGAGCCCGAGGCGATCATCGCGGACATCGTGCGCGGCATTCCACAGGATGTCGCCGCATCCGTCGCGGTCATCCCCGACCGCCGCGAGGCGATCCGCCACGCCCTCGCCGGCGCCGCCGCTGGCGACGTCGTCTTGATTTGCGGCAAGGGACACGAGACTACGCAGGAGATCAAGGGCGTGAAGCATCCCTTCGACGACCGCGCCATCGTCGGCGCCTTCAGCTTCCCGCCTGCTAACGACTAGCGACTACCCACTCCCTCACTTCCTCAATCCCGCTATTCCACAATTCCATAATCCCTCACTCCCCCACTCCCTCACTCCTCCACTCCCCCACTCCCTCACTCCCCCACTTCCCCAATCCCGCAATTCCACAATTCCACAATTCCATAATTCCATAATTCCATAATTCCATAATCCCTCACTCCTCCACTCCCCCACTCCCTCACTCCCACAATCCCTCAATCCCGCTATTCCATAATTCCATAATTCCACAATTCCATAATCCCTCACTCCCCCACTCCCACAATCCCTCACTCCCCCACTCCTCCACTCCCCATTCCCCCTTGACATTCGCAGTTTGCAAATGGTATAATATTCGCGAATTCCGAATGGAGGATGACATTGATAAAACGACAAGACATCCAGATACTGGCAACCCTCATGGGAGGGCAATACGCCAAACTGTCGTTCGCCCAGCTTGCCGACAAGGCTAAGCTGAGCGTTTCGGAAACCTTTGCCGCCGTCCGTCGTCTCAGGGATTCCTCCATATTGAATGATGCCAGGCAGATAAACAAGCACAACGTCCGCGAATTTCTGTTTCATGCGTTGCGCTATATCTGTCCCGTTCACTATGGAGCCTGCAACACCTCCGGACTCCCAGCCGCGTATGCCGCGCCGATTGCATCCGCTGAATTCTCCATCGTCGGGGACATTCCTGTCTGGCCGTATACGAACGGGGGCGCCATTGGGCGGTGTCTTGAACCCATTTACCCCACGGCGCCAGTCGCTGCAGCGGCAGACAGGACAATCTACGACAATCTCGCCATCATTGACATGCTTCGCGGCGGACGCTTGCGCGAACGGTCTTTCGCAATGAAGAAGATCGATGAAATCCTCTGACATGAACACGATAGAAAACACGATTGCAAAGATAAACGAAAGCCTTGCCGACCTGCCATTTGACTTTGCGTTTCTTGGGGGCGAAGATTATTTCCTCTCCTTACTTTGTCGCGCTGAAGTTGGAGGCGTTTGAGGAACGCGGCGAAGGGAATTTTCTCTATAGCACCGACTTTGAGGACGTGATATGCCTTTTTAACGGCAGGGAAACCATCGCTGACGAGATTGGGTGCGACGCACCATTGGCAAAGTTGCTCGGCAGCAAATTCAAGGTCTACCTAGATTCACCTGAATTGGAGGACGCGATAGACGGATTTGTGCAAACGGAAATCAATCCATCCGAAAGGAAGGTAGCCATCATTTCCCGCATGAAAATGGTTGCGGCATTTGCGGAGGCAATGCCCGTTTCGTAAGCATAATCAATTTCTTCCCTCTTTCCCATTCACCCCACTCCTCCACTTCCCCAATCCCGCTATTCCATAATTCCACAATTCCATAATTCCATAATTCCCCACTCCCCCACTCCCTCACTCCCTCACTCCCTGTCGCAACATTAACATAATTTTCCCCCTTGCGGGTGATGATTCGATGTGCTATAATATGAGTAAATCTAAAAAGGGGTCAAACTATGATCTGCAAAAAAGCAATGAAAATCGCAATGGGCGTCGGCATGGTGCTGTGCGCCACGGCTTCGTTTGCCGAAGTAACAGAGAATTTTGAAGGCACTATTGGCGCTGGTTGGAGTGACGGTACTTCAGCTGCCGTGGTGGAAGACAATTCTCAATATGGCGGTAGTGATAGTGTGGGCTACCCGATTTCTGGTGACCATACAAAGATTCTTAATGTCGAAGGAGAAGTTAGCTGCACGAATTCGCCAGACGGAACTCCCACGTCCTCAATCTCCGACTTCCTTATCTTTATCCCCGAGCCCAGTGACGAGCTTGATGACGAAGGCCTTACGGATGCGAAGATTGCCATTGCCGCGGGAACCACTGAGAGTAATGGCATAGTTCCTCTCTGCCTCTATTGCACGACGAATGGCACCAATAAAGGTTGGGGAGTGATTGGGTCGGTTAGTACTGGTACCTGGGTGCGCGTTACGCTAGCATTTACGAACGGATTCTGCCGTGTAAGTATTAATGGTGAGCCAGCCAAGAGCTCCTATGGGTACCCTGCGTTAGATTCTGGCAGCCAAGGTAATGGTGCGTGGTACAAATTGGCAGGAGGAACCGGAAACTCCGTTCAGAGCCTTGCGTTCATCGGCTGCGCCAAGCTTGACGATGTTGTGATCAAGGATTCGTTCGCGGATAATGCTTTCTCGGCTACAGCTGTGGCTAAGCTGAATCCTGAGGTACCTGAGAGCGAGACCGTTCGGTACAATGACCTCAACAAGTGGGGCTGGACTGTTGCAGATCTGAATGACAAGTTGGATGATCCTGTTGCCAATACAGGTATGACAGTTGGCGAGAAGCTCCTTTGCGGTCTTGACCCGACCACCGAAACCAAGTTTGAGCCGGTATCCATTACAAAGACGAGCGCAGCCGAGGCGACGATCACGTTCCCCTGCGATGATCCAACCAAGACGGGTCGTTACAAGATTGAAATTACAGGTGGTACTTGTAATAATGCAAATGTAGTTGCGGGAGCAATAACTAATGGCTGTGAGGCTGGTCGTGCCAAGATTACTCTTACGGGTCTGAATCAGACAGCTCCTGTCATGACCTTCAAGCTTGTGGCTGAAAAGTAAAACCATTTCAAGAAAGGGAGAAACCAAAATGAAAAAACTTTCTCTGATTGCGGCATGCGCGATGTCCGTGGCGGCATTCGCAGGTATGGAGAAGACGATTCTCTGCTCCAGCACCGGTCCTGATCGCTATGCGGATGGTACTGAAGTTCAGGTGGGCGAGATATATGCGCTCGTATGGACAGCTAATGGCGAGTTCAGCATGGATGCAACTGGCAAGCCTGATGCCAGCAAGTGCGAGATACTTGGGATGGTGTCAACAAGCAAGCCTGGACGTTGCTCGCCGATTATCTTTGTTCTCAATCGCGAAAGTGACGATCGGGTATTGACCTCGGGAAGCATCTCTCTTTACCTTTTTGACACGCGTGTCAAAAATGATGGGGATGAAAAGCCTGTTGTCAAGTTCAACGGTACGGGTTCGGTGGTTGCGTACAACGCCTACGAGAAGGTCGGCGCAAATGTGACAATCAACAATGGTTCGATTTGTGCGAATACGGGCGTGACCATTGACAAGGATAGCGTAACGGCTGATCCTGTGGTTGAGACTCCTGCGACGATTTCTGGAATAACCGTTAGGGATGGCAAGGTCTATGTTGACGTTGAAAATACCATTCCGGCAGTGAGATATGCCATTAAGGCTGGCAAGACGCCTGCCGCAAATGACAAGATTCTCGCCAATGGCGTAAATGGTAGCGCGGATGGCAGTAAGATTACTCTTGTTGTTGACGATCCAAACGAATATCGTTTCTTCAAAATCGTCCGTAGCAACTGATAGTGAAGGGAGAACAAAAAATGAAACTCAAATCTTTTGTGGCTGTAACCGCCGTTGTGACGGCTGGAGTTGCGCTTGCTAAATTTGAATCTAACACAACGCTCTGCCAAATCCAAGTCAGCAGTCCCTATACAAATACGGTGGTAGCATTGCCACTTGTGGAGGTTGGCGGCTCTGCGGATACGATAAATCCAGCAGACTACGTTCTCACAAACGGCCTAGTAACAGGGTCGTATATGTATATCAAGGAAGGTGATACACTTAAAGGATGGGCTCTGACTGCTCAGGGGTGGGAACCCTGTGCCGTTGCTGAGGCAAGAACTAATGCAGTTATACATTCTGTAGCGGCTGCGGATAATGAAGCTGTTGCACGTGGTAACGCAGTTTGGTTGTTCCGTAATGGTGCTTCTCTTGGCGA
Source organism: uncultured bacterium (assembly GCA_902799955.1). Taxonomy (GTDB): domain Bacteria; phylum Verrucomicrobiota; class Kiritimatiellia; order RFP12; family UBA1067; genus UBA1067. The sequence continues at coordinate 46,434 of CADCCQ010000011.1, forward strand.
AAAACCGATCTATCTTTGGGGACAGCTTAGCTTGAATGAGGCCACTAACACAGCTACTGGTGCCTATACGATGATGGGTAATGCATCAACCAATGCAGTTCGCTTGACCGCACTTAATTGGCAAGTGCCTCCTGCAGTGGGGGATAAGGTCATGTTCATTGATGATTCCGCATATGGTGTCACAAATGAGTTCACATGCTCTTCAAGTGCAAACCCTCCGAGTTGGACTTTTGTCACAAATTCCACTAGGACGGTCATCATTAGGGGGCAGGAAAAGCAAATCACTACATTCTTTGATGTGGAATTGGCTCCTAATTCCGTAAATGATCCTACGATAGATCCAGGTGCTGGTTTCTACTTCTACAGGAAGAGCACTGAGGGTACCGCCCCTAAAGTTGTGTGGTAAATAATCATCGGACAACTTGAAATAAAGAGAAAGAATAAGTCATGAAAAAGATTGCCTGTTTGATTGCTGCACTTGCATTCGTTGCAACAGCATTCGCGGATGTCTTGCTTTGGCAAGTGCCTACGAATCCTGCCACTGATGGCGGTACTAGTATCTCGTGGGATTACGCCATGTTGAACTATGTTGATAGTACCTATACGGAACTAAATTACCAGAATTCTCGTACTATCGATGCAACTGCAACAACAGCGGATGCATGGAGTGGAAATACTCAGCTAGAGGATGGTGTTGTTGAAAATACCAAAGCTGGTAGTACAATTGCTTCTCAGTATACTGAAGGTAAGAAGTGGTATATTGGTCTATACGGTGGTGAAGATGGTCAACTTATCGGTTTTTCCCAATTGATGAGTGATACGGACGTGCAGAAGTTTCGTCAGGCGTCGCAAAATATTGCCAGTTGGGATGGTGCCAATATGATTGGTGTGGGTGATAATGCAATGACCTTTACTGCGGTGCCGGAGCCGACGAGCGGGGTGCTCCTGCTTCTGGGCGCGGCGGTGCTCGGTCTCCGTCGCCGCAAGGTTGCGTGAGCTTGACAGCCAACGACATAGCCTCATCACTGAGGCAACCAGAACAAACGGCGGTCTCCCCGCCGTTTTGTTTTTATCTGCTCCTTGCAAAACCTACTAATTTGCCTCACGCAAGGTACGCTAAGTTCGCAAAGCAACCCTAAAACGAGACTTCGCGTACTTCGCTGGACGTGCGTCTTGAAAATGAGACGGTGTGGCTGACGCAAGCACAGTTGTGCGACTTGTTTGGGGTTGTGAAGTCGAATGTCTCATACCACCTAAAGAACATTTTCGGGACGAATGAGCTTGACTATGGGGCAACTGTTCAAAAAATTCGAACAGTTCGAACAGAGGCCGGGCGTACTGTATCTCGAGACATTGAATACTTCAATCTTGATGTGATAATTTCGCTGGGATATCGCATCAATTCAAGGTTGGGCATTCAATTTCGACAATGGGCCACGCGTGTTCTGAAGGAATATCTTTTGCACGGCCAAGTGGTAAACCAGCGTCTTGCTCTGCTCGAAGACAAGGTTGACCGCCGCCTTGCCAAGCATGATGACCGCATCGCCACCCTTGAACAGAAGGTCGATTTCTTCGTACAGACCAAGGAGCCGCCGTTGCAGGGTGTGTTTTATGACGGGCAGTTGTGGGACGCGCGGGCGCACATCAAGCAGACCGCTTTTTCGTCTTCATTTCAGTAATCTGCTTCGATTTGTGGTAGAATTCTTGTAAGTGTACATCCTGACGAAGATGCTAGATCAACGGAAGTAGTGACAATCCTGTTTTGTTGTGGTAGAATTCTTGTATGCGTACATCCTGACGAAGAGGAATGATCCACGGAAGTGGTGACAACAATGTTTTGTTGTGGTAGAATTCTTGTAAGTGTACATCCTGACGAAGATGCTAGATCAACGGAAGTGGTGACAACAATGTTTTGTTGTGGTAGAATTCTTGTAAGTGTACATCTTGACGAAGATGCTAGATCAACGGAAGTAGTGACAATCTTGTTTTGTTGTGGTAGAATACTTGTATGCGTACATCCTGACGAAGATGCTAGATTAACGGAAGTGGTGACAACAATGTTTTGTTGTGGTAAAATATTCAAGACAAGACAGACCTTGAAAAGCACAAGGAGAATACGATGCAATCGCTAAAAGAGCTGTACCGGATAGGGCGCGGGCCGAGTTCCAGCCACACGATGGGCCCGGCGTTCATGGCTGCGGAGTTCCTCGCGGCGACGAAGGGGCTTGGTGCCGTCAGGTATGAAGTCGAGCTCTGGGATTCGCTTGCCGCGACCGGACGCGGGCACTTCACCGACCGGGCCGTGAAGGACGTCCTTGGCGCGAAGCGGACGAAGATCGTCTGGAAGCCCGACGTCGGCGACGAGTTCCACCCGAACGGCATGCGCTTCATCGCCTTCGACGCCGCCGGCGCGAAGGTCTCCGAGCGCGTGGCGTATTCCGTCGGCGGAGGGGCGATTGCGGAGAAGGGAAGGACGGCGCAGGCAAAGTCCGTCTACAGGCACAGGAACATGACGGAGATCGTCAAGGCGGCGACGCGGGCGGGGATGCCGCTCTGGCAGATAGTCGAAGACGCCGAGGGGCCGGAGATTTGGAGCTTCCTCAAGCGCGTGCTTTCCACGATGATGTCCGCCATCGACAGGGGGCTTGCCGCGGACGGCGTGCTCCCGGGCGGGCTGCGCCTGCCGCGAAAGGCTCGGGCGATCTACATCAAGGCGAAGATGCAGTCCGAGGCCATGCGCCGCACGGGGCTCCTCGTCGCATACGCGCACGCAGTGAGCGAGGAGAACGCGTCGCTTGGCGAGATCGTGACGGCGCCGACGTGCGGGTCGTGCGGCGTCCTGCCGTCCGTCATCAGGTATCTGGGCGAGTCGCTTGGAAGCTCGGAGATCGAGCGGCTGCACGCGCTTGCCGTCGCGGGCCTGGTAGGGAACGTCGTCAAGCGCAACGGCTCCATATCGGGCGCGGAGGTCGGATGCCAGGGCGAGGTTGGCGTCGCGTGCGCGATGGCGAGCGCGGCGGCGGCGTATCTCATGGGCGGGAGCCCACGCCAGTGCGAGTGCGCGGCGGAGATTGGTCTTGAGCACTTCCTTGGCCTTACGTGCGACCCCGTGAAGGGGCTCGTGCAGATACCGTGTATAGAGCGTAACGCGCTTGCCGCGACGCGCGCAGTCGTGGCCGGAGAGATGAGCGTCCTCTCCGACGGCGCCCATGTCGTCTCGTTCGACACGGTCGTGAAGACGATGCTCGAGACGGGACACGACCTGCCGCGCCTCTACCGCGAGACATCCGTCGGCGGGCTGTCGCGCTTCGTGAGGCGCTGACGCCTATGCTCGCTTCCCACGCTAGGAAACAAAATTCGCCGATTCCATTGACAAAAAAACGTGAGATGTAGTAAAATACTCCATAATGGCTTTGACTGTAATGACATGGGGCTTCGAAAGCCAGAAGTCTTGTGTCAGCTCTTGATCATAAAGGAGAAACCAAAATGAACGCTAAGAAACTGATGACGCTCACTGCCGCGTTCTGCATGGTGGCGGCGGTACCGTCGATGGCGGCGAACTGGACCGGCAACGGCGCCAACACGCTCTGGAACACGGCGGCGAACTGGGACTCGATGCCTGCGAACAACTCCACCGCTTCATTGGCGTTCAGGCAGTCCAACGTGGGCAACAGAACCGCCACTCTGAATGGCTCATACACCTACTCCGGCAATATCCACATGGGCAATGGCAGCTCCGCCGCCAATCCCTACATCTGGGAGGCGACCGATCCGGCGAACACGCTGACCATCAAAGACGACACTTGGCTCGGTTACCACGAAAACGGCTGGCTCTGGATCAAGTCCGGTACGTATGTATTCAATGACACCGCCAAGAAGAACTTCCACATGGGTGAAGGGGCGAGTGGCGCGAGGCGCAATTTCTGGTTGCGGGTCGGCGACGGATCGTCAACCGTGTCCGTGCAGGGAAGAAACGGGTATATTCGCGGAGGAAGTACGCTTGTTGCGGATGCGGCGACGCTCAACTTCACCGAAAATCTTTATTTTACCGAGACAGGCTCGACGGCATGTACCAACGCGACGATGTCGGCTTTGGGCTTTTATCTGCAAGGACAATCTTCGGCGACCTTTTCCAATTCCACGTTGACGGTTTCGCGTGACCTCAACGTTGCCCACGATGCAAATAGTACTTGTTCCTTCAGGGGCGTTTCCTCAACGGTGCGTCAGGCAGGGTCCAGCTATGTTTTCAACGTGGGCGTTGCCGCGAACGCCACGGGCATCGTCGAGAAGGACGGCGGCGACTGGTCGTGCTATTATCTGCGGCTTGGGGTGAACAACGGCGCCTGCGGCACGTTCACGATGGACGGCGGGACGCTGACGACCATCAACGAGTTCACAATCGGGACGACTGGCACCACCTCCGGTAATACGTTCACGCTGAACGACGGAACGGTGACATCGAGCGGGAACACCAATATCGGCAGGTCGAGCGGAACCTCGGGCACGTTGGTTCTCAACGGCGGAACGTTCACGGCAAAGAACATCAACTCGTCCGGTTCCGGCAAGATTGTTCTGAACGGCGGCACTCTCGCAGCCAGCGCGGCGGGAACGTTCATCCCCGCCTCAGTGCCCGTCGAAGTCGGCGCGAACGGCGGCACGATCGACACGGCCTGGCACAACATCACTATCACACCCGGCATCTCGGACGTGTCCGGCGAGAACGGCACGATCTCCTTCGTCGGCGGCGGCATGGTCACGCCGGTGGGGACGCTCGGCTGCTCGGCCGTGACGCTCGACGCCGGCACCTCGCTTGCCGTCGCGGACACGAACAAGTCCTTTATCGAGCACCTGTCGGTCGATTTCTCCGCCAACGGGGCCGGCGATGGCGCGCTCGTCATCACGAACACGACGGAGAACGGCACGTTCAGCGCGGCGGACCTCGCGGCCATCACGCTCACGGGGAATGAGGGCAACCGCTACGCGCTTGTCTTGGCCGACGGCAACACGACGATCAGGGTTCTCGACACGCTTGCGGGCGAGTACGTCTGGAACGACGGTGCGTCCGAGGCGGACTGGACGGCCGCCGGCAAGTGGTCGAAGGGAGGCGTCGCGGGCGACTGGTTCAACTCAACCCATGCCGCGTTCGCGAACTCTGGCGACAAGGCGACGCTCAGTACAGACGTCACGGCGGTTGACGTGACGTTCCGGGCCGACGCGGAGGTTCTTGCGGGCGGCGGGACGTTGACGGTGCCGGCCGTCATCGTCTCGAATGGCGTTGCGGCTGCAATCGCCGCGCCCATTGCCGGCCCGCTTACCAAGGACGGCGCGGGCACTCTCACGCTCGCTACAAGCCGCATGACGGACGAAACCGTGCTTTCCGAGGGGACGCTCGCGTTTTCCGGCACGGCGTCGATCAACTGGACGAAACTTACCTTCGGCACGGATCCCGCGAAACCCGTGACGCTGCGCATGGAGCAGAACGCGACAATCGCGAACCGTCCGGCGCAATGGTATATTGGCAATGACGCGAACATCACCTCGACCATCGTCAAGGCGGGCGGCGACTGGACGCTTAATAACGTGTACGTAGCCTGTGCGGCTGGCGCAAACACGTCGTTCATCCACGAGAACGGAACAATGACGATTTCAAGTACCGTCGATCTCGGCAAAGTTGACAACGCCTCTCATACGTACTTCGAGGTCGCCGGCGGCACGGTGACGCACAATGGATATATCCACATGGGTTCGAGCTCCCCCGCGACGATGACCGTGAAGACGGGGGCGAAATATGAAGCGCCTACGGATAACGGCTATGGCATTATCGTCGCCGGGAACGCCAGCGCGACGCTCAACGTCAACGGTGGCGAAGTGTACCTGCTCGGCCCGATCAACATGTGCTATTACGGAGCCAAGAGCCCGGTTGGAACGGTGAACGTCACGGATGACGGCGTTATCACATGCGAAAGGATACTCTTGAACGGGAAGAACAATGGCGGCTCGGCGTCGGTGACGCTCGACGGCGGAACGCTCCGCGCAAACAAGGACACCACGGCGTTCATCCCGAACAAGAACAACCTGACCGTGACGGCCGGGGCGAACGGCGGCACGATTGACACGAACGGCAAGGACATCACGATTGCCAAGACCATTTCCGGCACGGGTAGCCTGACGTTCAAGGGTGGCGGCAAGGCAAGGCTCACCGCCGCGCCATCTTACACCGGCAAGACGGCGGTCGAAATCGGAACGACGGTGTACGTCGCCGAGCAGAGCTATCTTGCGAGCGGCTACGAAGTCATGGTCCCCGAGACCGCACCCGCGGACGGCGTCTATGCAATCTTCACGATCAGCGCGGGGACGTTCACCTCGTCCGCCCTTGACGGCGCGGTTGTTCCGGCTGGTGCCTCGCTGCGTCTCTCGACCGACTCGAAAACCATCCTCTGCGTCTATGGCAATCCCGGATACGTCTGGGTCGGCGGCGCGAGCGGCAGCCTGAGCGACGGCGTGAACTGGCTGCCCGGCACGGTTCCGACGAGTGGCGACTCCTGCGTAATCGGCAACGACACGGCGGCGAACCTCACGCTTGGCGACACGTTCGCCCCGTCGTCGATCACCTTCTCGACGAATTCCGCGCTCGTCACGATCTCCGGCGAGAGGACGCTTTCCGGCCTCTCCTCCATCGTGAACAACTCTTTGCAGCACCATGTGTTTGCATGCCCGGTTGATGCGAGCGCGGCGACGCCGACGCTGCCCCTTGCCGATGCGAACTACCTCGTGTTCAGCGGCGGAATCTCGCTCACGACCATGCCGTCCATCAATGACATGCGCCTTGCGGGCGTGTGGAACTTGACGGGGGTCTGGGATGAACCTCCGCCCGGGACGAGCATCATGTCTGGCTCGACGGTCAACGTCTCGGGGTTGCTTGATGACGGGTACAATATTGTCATCAATGCAAACGCCACGTTGAACGCCGCGGAGGTGACGGCTCCTCATGGCGGCTCACCCAAGAACCGTTTCCTCTACAAGAACGCCGGTACGTTCAACGTCACTGGCGAGATGCTTGATACGATTGCGTCGACCGGCTCAACCGCATACAGCCTTGCGGGGGCCTTCGCCAAGGGGGACGCCAAAGCCGTGACGCGGACGAAGGGACTTGTCCACAGCGGTTCGACGAAGAGTAATCATCAGTTCATACTCAACAACACCGAGGACTCCGTCACGAATACATTTGTGCTTGGTTCGGGCGGACTCTCCTTCAGGGACAACCTCAGGAGCAACTCCTCGTCCGCCGATTGGTCGTTTGGCGCGAATTCGGTCTCCGGCAAGGACTTGAATATTGAACTGGAAGGGAACGGAACTCTCATCGTCGATACATCGGACTACGACAACCGCACTGTCGGTCATACCATTCGCGCCATTGGCAGAATCGGTGGAGGCGGAATCTTGGTCGTTAAAGGCTGCGGGACGTTGGTGCTTGAGCGGTACGCCGACTTCGCCAGAGGACTGACAATCCAGGACACGGCGACCCTCGCCATAAAATCCGGCTGTACCCCCACCCGCAGTGCGCCGACGGTCGAGGCCGGTGCGACGCTTCAGGTCGCGGAGTCGGGAACCGCTGCGCTGAGCCAAAACCTGACGCTAAAGGACAACGCATGCCTTGGCTTTAACTTCACGAGCAAGACGGTGCCTGTGCTCGACGTGACGGGCAGGACCGTGACGTTCGGCGGCCAGTCCAACGTCGTTGTGAAGGTTTCCGCCGCCAACGGCATCCGCGCGAGGGGCGGTGCGAACGTGCTGACTGCGGGGGGCAAGTTCGCGGGCGCGAACGTCACGCTCGCCGAAGGTGCGCCGAAGTGGGCGAAGGGCGTCCGGGTCGAGAACAACGAGATCGTCCTCGAGGCCTATAAGTCCGGTATGTACATCATCGTCAAGTAGGCAACGGGCGAGTTCGCGTTGGCCAGTACACGCCTCATCCTGAAAGCGAAGATCGGCGTCGTCGTCCTGATGGCCGCCTGGGCGGCGTTCGCGGCGCCGTACGAGGTGGCGGGGCCGGACGCGCCGAAGCCGCACGAGCAGACGGCCATCCAGGAACTTTCCGCTTCCCTTGGAAAGCGCGTGGCGGGAACGGTGCGCATTGGACGCTCCTGCCCGTTGCTTCCATGTTTTTCGTTCAATCTGAGAGGACTAATCGGAAAATTCCTAAAATTAGCACTTGACGGCAAACAAAAAAATGCTAAATTATAGACCGTCGTTCGGGGGGGTGGGCTTCTTCGAAGCGGTGGTTTGGTAGCATAAGGAGCATAAACATGTCGTTCAAGCTGTTGAAAATCGGGAGGGACGCGCTCCGTCGCGTCCGCATCGGGAGGTCCGCGCTTGTCGCGGCCGCAATCTGCGCCGCGCTGGCGCCCTCGCCGTCGTACGCGGATAAAACCATATCCGAAAACACCACGCTCACGGAAGACACCGACTGGAGCGGCGAGGGCACGGTGACGATCGCCGAAGGCGTCACGCTCGACCTCAACGGCTATATTCTCACTGTCGCGGGCATCGCCGGCGCGGGCAGCATCGTCGATTCTTGGACGGGGTCCGACGCCTACGAAAGGCTGGACTATATCCAGGCGACAGGGACGCAGTATATCGACACGGGCTACGTCCACGACGACAGCACCAAGGTGGATATGCGGATTTCGTTCGACGAGACGCCCGGCGCCGACTGGCAAAACTTCTACGGTGCGCGGTATTACAAAAACGACGATGCGCGAAGATTCGACGTGTTCTTGAGCAACTCGCAAAATTCCCCTTGCCGGTTCGGTCCCGAACTTGGCAAGAAAAGAGATGGTTTTATAAACCATGAAGTCTTGAATTCGACGATCTACGCCATCCATCTCGAGAAGACTGGCGGGGAAAGCACCGCCACGCCGGAGGGCGGAGCAACCGTTTCCCTCGGCACCGGAACGGCGGAGGGCGGTTCGTTCGACGAAGGCCGCTCCGATTATCTGTTTGCCCTGCATCAATACTACGACGAGCACGATCCCAAATGGTACGCGCACTTCCATACGAAGGCGAAACTGTATTCGTGCAGGATATATTCCGGCGAGACGCTCGAGCGCAACTTCGTGCCTGTGCGCCGCAAGAGCGACGGAGCGCTTGGCCTGTTCGACCGGGCGAACAATGTTTTCTACGGCAACGCCGGCACCGGGGAGTTCAATCCCGGCGCGATCGGCGGGGTGCGCCTGGCGCTTTCCGGCATCGGCGTGGCGAGCGACTTCTCCGGACTGACCGTGGGCGAGGGTGTCACGCTCGCCTTTGTCGGCGAAGGCGCACTCGCCGCCAACCTCGACGTGACCAAGTTCGCATCCGTCGAAGTCTCCTCCGGTGCCGTCCTCGACCTCGCCGGCCACAATCTTACCGTCAACGCCGTCACCGGCGCCGGCTTGATCACCGATACCGTCGGCACCGCCCTCTCCGGCTACGACAGGCTGGATTACATCCAGGCCACCGGGACGCAGTATATCGACACTGGCTATCGCCACGACGACACCACCAAGGTCGATATGCGCATCTCGTTCGACACCGTAGTCGTCAGT
>CADCCQ010000012.1 GCA_902799955.1 uncultured bacterium
AACGCATACGCTGACCGTTGTCGGCGCGGCGATCTTCAACTCGCCCGTCACGAACGAGTACGGCGCGGTGTATCTCGCGGGCGCGCCCGTGCAGCTCGGATCGTCCGGTGCAATCTGTTTCGACTGCTCTGGAATGGACGTTTCCAAGGTCTATGTGGTCACACGCTTCCAGCTGACGGGCCTGACCGACCAGAACGACGGGAAGGTGACGGCCATCTTCCCGACGGACCCGGACAGGTCATACGAAATCGTCTACAACACGACGGGTTCGTGCTACGACCTCGTCGTCACGCCGCTCCACAACTACGTCGTGGCGGACAACATGGTGACGACCTCGCCGACCATGACCACGGACAACATCATCGTTGGCGCGGGTGGGCTGCACCTTGAGACGCTTTCCATCCCGGACAACGCGACAGTCCTGTACGACCCGGTCAAGACGCCGATCTACGTGTGGGGCACGACGGAGGGGGCTCTCTCCATCGGCGAAGGCGTGAAGTTCAAGCTCATGCCGAACTATGCGAACATGACGCTCGGCCGCGTGATCCTCTTCGCCTACAAAACAGAGTATGTGACGGGGCTCCCGGAGAATCTCAACACGCTCCTCGACGCCACGAGCATTGCGCCTGGCGCCACCTTTACCATCACGAGCGAGGATGTGCCGGACAGCACCCCCTTCAGAAAGCAGCTCGTCCTGACGGTTGGCGACTACGCGAACAACGCGAAGGAGATTCGCCTGACGTGCATCGGCGACTCCATCACGCAGGGCACGACCCCGACCATCGCCGGCGCAGCTGCCAGCGGCATCGCGCAGTACCGCACGTCCATCGCGGCGCGTCTCGCGGCGAATGGCTACAGGCCGAAGATGCTCGGCATCTGGAAGTACGGCGACGCGGACGGGGCGAACGTCTCGCAGCCTGAGGACTGGGTCTGGCACAGCGGCATCAGCGGCGACCGGATCAAGACGGGCGGAACGCGCGGGGGCGTTCGCGACAACCTGCACATCTACCTCGACGTCGCGGGCAAGGTCGATGCGCTCACGCTCCTCATCGGCACGAACGACCTGGGTGCAGGCGACACGGCGGAGGAGACGTATGCCGCCTACACGAACCTCGTCTTCGACATCGCGCGGCAGCGTCCGGCGACGAAGATCATCGGCTCGACGATTCTCGACCGTAACGGGGCGGAGAGCGAGAACCACGCGAAGGTCGTCGCGTTCAACGCGCTCCTCGCGGCGGACTACGCGGCGAACAGGCTCCCCGCGAACTACGTGATGCTCGACCTCTTCGCCGAAGTGCCGCTCACGTCGGGCCCGCACGGCAACTTCAGCGACGACCTGCTGCATCCGAGCTGGATAGGACACTCCGCGATCGCCGAGTGCTTCGCGGCGGGAATCACGAACGTGCTGCCGTTCGCGTCCTACGCGGGGCCCATCGAGGACGAGGCCACGGACGCGCCGCAGACCGCGCTTGGCGTCGCTGGCATCGCGGCGACGACGGATGGCGCTGGACTCGCAGCCTACACGAACGGCATGGTGCACGTGTTCACGATCGATCCGGCCAGCACGAACAACACGTTCACGAGCGCGCCCTACACGGCGACGAACACGGTGACGGCACTCAACAGGCCCGTCACGAAGGCCGGCTACTTCATGGAGCTCGTGCGGAAGGGGACAAGCCGTCACCGCTGGGTGTGGGTCGATTTCGACGCGACGGGCAAGACGCTCGACGAGATCGACTTCCCGTGGACGGGCGCGAACGTCGATCTCGTCGTGGACGACCTCCACGTGTTCTCGAACGATGGCTCGATCCACAACATTGCGGCGAACGCCTCCGGCGTGAAGGGTGCGATCGAGGGAACGCACTTCAACTACTCCGGTACCTACGACAACGAGAACGTCCCTGGCGACATCACGGCGGGTATCTACGGCTGGAACGACACGCTTGGATCCAGCGGTGGATACGGCAGCTTCCAGGCGCACCGCATCTTCGGTGAGGGCGAGCACTGGAATGAAGGCGAGGTCCTGTTCGCGTGGAACGCATGGGGAACGTCGCAGACAAGTGCAAATGACCAGGTCGGCATCGGCACGTTCTTCTACTCCCAGGCACTGGGAGGCGATGGCAACAGCGCCGACTACACGTTCACGTCGGGTGCGTCGAATGGCGCGGCGGACACCATCACCGCCGCCGGCTACCAGGTGGTCCACTTTGAAATCTGGGCGACGTTCGACGGCGAGCCGCGCCACGGCGTGTGGTGCGGCGCGGGCATGGACGGCGACTTCGACACCGCCGCGAACTGGGAGGACGGACGCGTCCCCGCCGCCGGCGAGAACATCGACTTCAGCGCGATTCCCGCCGCGACCACGATCTCCGTGACGGGGGCGTCCACGAACAAGATCTTCGGCACCGCGACGATGGGCTCGAGCGTCGTCACCTTCACGGGCAATGTCGCGTTCGCGGGCATCACCGACACCTCGAAGGTCGCGGTGGGCGCGGATTCGACCGTCACGATCAACGGCGACCTTGAGTTCTCCGGGAGCGGTTACCAATACGTCGTGAATACCGTCGCAGCGGGCGGCACGTTCGTTGTGACGGGCGACGTCATCGCGAAAGCGGACTTCACGGGCTATCTCTTCCATTCCAAGATTGGTGGAGGCGGTGCGGTGCAGGCGAGGGGGCTTGTCAACAACGCGACGGGCAACTCCGATCAGTGGGCGTTCCGTATCAACTCGGACGGCGAAGGGAAGGTGTACTGGACAATTGGCGACCATGGATTGAGCGGAAGCCGGTATTTCTGGACCAATGGCAGTCGTCCGGTCGAGATACGTCCGCTCGATTCCGGATTCACCATCTCGACGAAGGTGGGCATCAACTCCGACGTCACGTTCAACACGACGGGCTCGGACGGCAATCCCTACACGATCACGATTGGCAATGGCACGAGCGGCAATGTGGAGAGGTCCGGCACGCTGAATGTGATCGGCACTGGAACGGTGGTGGACAACTTCACCGAAACTTCAAGCTATGCCATGTCGGGCACCGTCAACGTCGGGAATCAGGCGATGCTCGCCGTCAACCCCGGCAAGACGATGACGACCGGCACGATCTCCGTATCCTCCAACGCGACGCTTCAGGTGGCGCAGTCGGGCACGTTTGCGCTCGGCGGCGGTCTGACGCTCGCGGATGGCGCGATTCTCGGTTTCAACTACACGGACAGGAACAGCGCACCGGTTCTCGACGCAACGGGCAAGACGGTGACGTTCGGCGAGCAGTCGGATGTCGTCGTCAAGGTCACGGGGGCGGTGAGGCCCAAGAAGGACGCGTATGTGCTGACGAGTGGCGGCAAGTTCACAGGCGCGAACGTCTCGCTCGCGGCCGATTCCGAGACTTGGGCGAAGGCCGTGAATGTCAACGAAGACGGCAACCTTGAGCTTCAGCTCAAGAACGTCTTTATGATACTTGTCCGGTAGTCCTTCCGTCTTGAGCCAAATCCTCGAAGACCACAAGGCCATTGTGTGCCCTGTGGTCTTCGTGGTTATTCCGTGTGTTTCGTGTATTCCGTGGTTTTGCAATTATCTCGGATGAGAAAAGCAAATGCGCCGCCGCGCCGGACAAGCTGAGTTTTCGATTGTGCGGACGATGGGTTTCTGGTATAATTACAAGGATATGAACAAACCAAGGCCCGTTGCCGGACAAGGCATGGAAAGGCGTGCGGCAATGCGGCCGATTCAGAAAGAGAGGAACGTCGACATGACAGGTTTCGACATAGCGATGGCAGGGTTGCTCTCCTTTGGGCAGGTGATACCCAGTGCACAGAGGGAGATCGTAAAGCACTCTGGTCTCCAGGTGATCCATGCGGACGGCGCGGTGACGCTCCGGCTGAAGGAGACGGGCCGGACGGAGTCCGCCATCGAGGGCGGACGTGTCGTGACCGTGAAGCTGCAGGACGAGCACTATCCCGTGTACATCACGCGGCATGTACGCACGTGGAACGACTGCGACGCCGTGGAGACCTGGTACGAGCTGCGCCACGAGGAGCCGGGGCCGGTGAGGCTGCTCCGCGCCGACAGCTTCGCTTCGCGGATCAACTGCCGGGCCGGCGTCGTGAAGGTGCTCACGCTCACGGGCGTGTGGGCACTCGAGGGGAACATCTCGGAGGCGACCGTCGCGAACGGACAGATCGCGCAGTACCGTTCGCTCGCGGGCACGCGTGACGCCTGGGAGTCGAACGCCGCGATGATGGTGAGCTTCGGCGACGACGTGGACGAGGAACGCGGCAGGGTGCTCGGCGTGGCGCTGGAGTGGACAGGCACCACCGAGAAGCGCGTGCGGCGCAGCTGGAACGGACGCGAGACGGACGTCTTCGCCGGAATCGACATGGAGACGGGTCCGTACGTCCTCGACCCCGGCAAGACCTTCACCACGCCGCGGGCGATCATCGTGTGGTCCGAGAAGGGCAAGGGCGAGGTGTCGCGTCAGTACCACCGCTGGGCGCGCCGTCACCTGATGCCGCACGGCGACGTTCTCCACCCCATCCTGCTCAACACGTGGGAAGGCTCGTATTTCAGCTTCACCGAGAAGACGCTCACCGACATGATGGACGGCGTGAAGGAGATGGGCGGCGAGATGCTCGTCCTCGACGACGGCTGGTTCGGGAAGGGCAAGTACGCCCGCGACGACAAGAACCGCGACAAGGCCGGCCTCGGCGACTGGGTTGTGAACCCCGCGAAGCTGCCGCACGGCCTCGCCTGGCTCGCGGACGAGGCCGCCAAGCGCGGGCTCAAGTTCGGCCTCTGGGTGGAGCCGGAGATGTGCAACGTGAAGAGCTGGCTCGCCGAGGCGCATCCCGACTGGATCCTCCGCGAGCAGAACCGCTCGCTCCTCCTCGGGCGCGGCGGTTCGCAGGTGGTGCTCGACTACACGAACCCCGCCGTGCGCGAGAACATCTTCAACCAGCTTGACGCCGTGTACGCCCAGGTGCCCACGCTCGCCTACGTGAAGTGGGACAGCAACCAGAACATCGTCAACCCCGGCTCCACCTACCTGAAGCCCGACCGCCAGCCGAACCTCTGGTACGACTACACGATCGGCCTCTACGACCTCCTCGCGAAGCTCCAGGCGAAGCGTCCGCAGATCATGGTACAGGCATGCGCCTCCGGCGGCGGGCACATGGACTTCGGCTTCCTGCGCTATGCTGACGAGTTCTGGGCGAGCGACAACACCGACCCGTTCCGCCGCGTGTTCATCCAGTGGGGCGCGTCGCAGTTCTACCCCGCGAGCGCGATGGCCTGCCACGTCACGCGGCGCGGCTCGTCGATGAAGTACCGCTTCGACGTGGCCATGACGGGACGCATGGGCTTCGAGCTGCATCCGACGAAGCTTTCGAAGGAGGACGTCGAGTTCGCGAAGGCGGCCGTCGCGGACTACAAGCGCATCCGCCCGATCGTCCAGCGCGGCGACCTCTACCGCCTCGTCTCGCCGTACGGCGGCAGGATGTCCGCGCTCATGTTCGCGAGCGAAGACAAAAGCGGCGCGGCACTCTTCGCGCTCGGGCTCGACAAGGACATCACTGTCGAGGAGACGCTGCATCTGCGCGGGCTCGACCCGGACGCGAAGTACTCCGTGACCGAGATCAACAAGGGCGCCAAACTCCACGCCGAGCTTCCGAAGGAGCCGGTCGCAGGACGCACGCTCATGGAGAAGGGAATCGCCGTCAAGCTCTCCGGCAAGTTCGACTCCGCCTCGTTTGAGCTTAGGCGGTAGAACTAAAGCCGCGCAGACGAGGAGCCAGTCAAGAAGATGGCGTGACGGACAGACGATTCTCAAAAGGGGAGGCACAATGAATGCAATGTTGACCAAATCGTGGAAGCATGTCATCGCAACCGCAGTCTTCTGCGTAGCGCTGGCGTCCTCGCCGTCGTATGCGGCTTCGCAGGTCAAGGGCGCGAAGCCCGTGGACATCGCCGTGTTCGTCGGCAACGGCGCGCGGAACATCGGCGCGTTCAGGTGGATCGAGATCGCGACGCGGGCCAAGGGCTGCACGGCGACCCTCGTCGACGGCGAGGCCGTCCGCAACGGCGCCCTCGACAAGGCGGACGTCCTCGTCGTGCCCGGCGGCTGGTCGGGCGACGAGTCAAAGGACCTTGGGGAGTCCGGGCGCGAGATGGTCCGGGCGTTCGTCCGACGCGGCGGCGGGTACATCGGGACGTGCGCCGGATGCTGCCTGGCGATGGAGTCCGCCGGTTCCCACAAGGACATGCTGAACATGATCCCGTTCACGTTCGGCCCCGCGGGGGGCGCGGCGACCATGCCCGTCAAGTTCAACAAGAGGGCGCAGGAGCTCTGCGGCATAAAGCCGGGCGTGCAGAAGATCCGCTACCACGGCGGCCCCGTCCTGATGCCATCCAGGCCGGTCGCGGACGCCAACGTCGACGTGATCGCCGTCTACGCCGGCGACATCAACGCCTACAGCGACAAGCCGAGGCCGTCGATGGCGGGCCAGGCCGCAGTCGTGGCCGGCACCTACGGGAAAGGGCGGCTGTTCGTCAGCGCCGTCCATCCCGAAAGCGACGTCCACGACCACGAGATCCTCCGGCGCGCGTTCAGGTACGTCGCCGGCCGCGAGGTGACGTGGGACTATCCCCAGAGGAAGCGCGGCCAGCTCTCCGTCGGGTTCGTCACCGACCACTCGTTCGGCGTCGCCACGGCGAGGCTCGTCCAGCGGCTCGTCACGGAAGGCGAGTTCGACGTCGTCCCGATCAGCGCCGAGGTGATAGCTAAGAACGGCGCGCTTCGTCATCTCGACGCGGTGCTCGCCCCCGGCGGATGCCCTCCGGCGGAGGGGAAGGAGAAGCCCCCGAAGAACGGCCTCTACGGGGACAACCTGGGCCGGACGCGCGAGTTCATCGGGCGCGGCGGGCGCGTCTTCGCGTGGGGTTCCGCCGCGGAGGCGGCGAGGGCGTACTGCCCAGAGGTCGCATGCGTCAAGGACGCCGAGGCCGCGCTCGCGGCGCTTCGCGCCTTCGCGGCCGAGCCGGTCCCTCCGCCTCCGCCGCTTCCCGCCAAGGTGGCGAATCCCCTCAGGGCCGGCCTCTACCACGACAAGAGCGGCGGCAACGGGCCGATCGCGGAGATGCTGGCGATCTCCCCCGAATACGAGCTCGTCATCCTCAGCGCGGCCGACTACGGGAACGGCGGGCTTGACGGAATCGACCTCCTCGTCCAGCCGGGCGGAAGCTGCATGGGCCAGTACAACGCGATGGGCACGAACGGAGTGGTGGCGCTCAGGAACTTCATCCTCGGCGGTGGGCGCTATTACGGAGTGTGCGCCGGCGCGTTCATGGGCACGCAGCTGACGCGGACGAAGAAGCCGCGTCTCGGGCTCGTCCCGTTCCGCGACGACGCCCCGGCGCACTACCGCGGCGGCGGGCCGATCAAGATCGAGCTGACGAAGGAGGGCCAGGAGGTGTTCGAGGGCTCGGCGAAACATCGCGTCGTGGGGTACTTCGGCGGACCGGTGCTGGTGCCGGGCGACCCGGTCGAGAACACCGACGTGAAGGTGCTGGCGACGTACGCCGGGCGCACGATCAACAACGCGAGCATGGAGCCCGTCGAGCCGATGAACGGCAAGGCGGCGTTCGTCGGCGGCACCGTCGGCAGGGGGCGCGTGTTCCTCTCGTGTCCGCATCCTGAGTTCACCGAGTGCACTTACGACATGGTGCGCTCCGGCATCAAGTACCTGACGGGCGTCGCGCCGTCGCCGGTGAACCGCGACAGGGTCCGCGGGGCGGTGTCGGTCCTCCTCGACCTCGCCAAGGACAACGACTCGCACCGCTACTACTACAACACGTTCATGCGCGACAGGCGCTTCGACGTCCGCACGGGCGTCAACGCCAACCAATACCCGCACGCCGACGCCGTCGTGTTCATGACGCCGGACGACTGCAGCATGGGTCCGTCGCTGCGCAGGTTCGTCCGCCGCGGCGGGACGCTCGTCGTCGTCGCCCGCACGGACCGCGAGCGAGAGGCCGCCGCGAAGATCGCCGGCGCGAAGGTCGTCGGCGCCCTCGCAGACATCCCAGATGCCATCCTGGGCAATCCCGCCACCCGCGTTGCGCGTGGGAAAGTAAATGAGGATAAATTGCTGAAGTAGTATGGAAACAACATTGACAACTGTTGAGAAGAACGCCGCGTGGTTACGCGGCGCGAGAAAAAAAGTTGTTCCGGTTGTTTCCAGAAGAACTTATAGGCAAGGGGCGGTGATGCAATCTTGTGAAGACAGACAAATGAAAAAGGAGAAACAAAAATGAAGCAAATACACATCATGGCCGCCGCTGTGGCGGCGACATTCTGCATGGCGGCCTCGTCGCCTTCCGCCGCGGCGGAGGCCGCGGAGTACTCGTGCGCGCTGCGCGTCGGCACGGCCTCCGCCGACCAGTCCACGACCAAGGACGGGGGCACGACCAAGAAGTCCGGGCGCAACAAAAAGACCTCGGTCAAGACCAAGACGACGAGCCGCAGCCTGACGTGGCCGGTGACGGTGTCGATCACCGGCAAGTCGCGGCCGCCCGCCGACTCGGTGAAGCTGAAGTGCTACTTCATGGGGACGACCAACGGCCGCCCCGCGCTCCTCGGCGAGAAGACCGTGTCCGTGGAGCTCGACGAGAAGGGCCTGTTCAAGACAGAAGTCACCTCGCCGTCGGAGAAGCTCGTGCACACGACGACCAGGACGAACAGCCGCGGGCGGCGAAACTACGGAGGCGGCAGAAACCGCTCTTCGTCGTTGAAGACCGAGACTACGGGCTCGCGCGTGACGGGGTGCATAATCCAGCTGGTTGTCAATGGCAAGGTCGAAAGGGCCTATACGTCCAACTCCAACTGGAGCAAGGCCGCGAGGAACCCGTCGCTCACGGAGTCCGATATCCTCGGCACGAAGTGACACCCGC
The DNA here is from genome assembly GCA_902799955.1 of uncultured bacterium. Classification (GTDB taxonomy): domain Bacteria; phylum Verrucomicrobiota; class Kiritimatiellia; order RFP12; family UBA1067; genus UBA1067. Next base: position 8,945 of record CADCCQ010000012.1, read on the forward strand.
CCCTTCATTTTTCGCCCGTCCTGTGGTATAATATCCACTATGGATTCAACTGTACTTAAACTAGGCGTCGTCACGGCGATCGCCGCCGCATTGGCGGGGTGCGGGGCCGTGCGCGACGCAAAGCGGGCGCAGAGGAATGCTGCGGACGCGATGACAGGCGCGGAGGTCCCGGGCGCGGCGCTCGACCTGAAGGGGCGCACCCTGCAGGAGCTTGTGGAGTTCGCGCACAAGAGCAGGCCGTCTATGCGGTCCGCCGCGCTGGCGGTCGAGGACGCGCGTCTGCGCCTCCGCGAGATCGCGGCGGACGCCCCGCTGGCGTCGATGACGCCGTGGAACGCGCTTTCCGCGAACGCCTCGCTAGGGTACTCCGAATCGTCGAAGACCGCGCACTGGAGCGACCTCAAGGCGAAGACCCTCAAGAGCAAGGGCACGGGCGCGCTTTCGCTCGACCTGCTGATCTGGGACTTCGGGCGGAACGCCGCGAGCGTCCGCGCGCAGACCGAGAGCATCCTGGCCGCCGAGCTCTCCCTCGAGAAGGAGGGATACACCGTCTTCGGCGACGTGTCGACGTACTACTTCGAGCTTCTCCGCAACGAGGCGCTTGTCGAGGTCGCGATCACCAACCTCCACCAGAATGCGCAGCACCTCGCGCAGGCAGAGGACCTCTACCGCGAGGGCGAGGCGCAGCAGCTCGACGTGCTTCGCGCGAGGCTGGACATGGCGCGCGCGGCGGAGGTGCTCGTCGCGGCGTCCAACGACGTCACGGTGGCGGGCGCGAACCTGATGGCGGCGATGGGCGTAAGCGCCGACCGCGGCGACTACCTGTCCGTGCTGGGCACGAGGGTGCCTATGCTCGCCGACAAGGCGCCGCCGGCGTTCAGGAAGACGACCTACACCGTCGAGGAGGCGTTCGACTTCGCGCGCACCAACGCCCCGTCGATGCAGATAGCGAGGGCGAAGCTGAGGGCCGCGTCGGCGCAGGTGGACCGCGCGGTCGCCGACCTGTTCCCGTCGATATCCGCGTCCGTCTCGCTGAACTGGACGGACCCTGTGTGGTACTGGCGCTGGGGCGTCAGCGCGGCGCAGACGCTGTTCACGGGCGGCAGGAAGGTGACTGCGGTCGAACGCGCGGTGGTGGCGATGAAAAGCGCGGAGAGCGACGTCCACGCCGCCGAGCAGGCGCTTTCCCGCAACCTGGGCATAGCGATCGCCGAGCGCGACAACGCCATGGAGGCGCTGCGCACGGCGATCGAGAGCGTCCGCCAGGCGAGCGAGAACCTCGACACGGTGCGCTCGCGCTTCGAGGTCGGCGACGTCTCGCGTGTCGACTTCACGGACGCGGTGTCCGCCTACGCCGAGGCGCTGGCGAGCCGCGTGAAGGCATTCTACCGCGGGCAGATGGCCGAGGCGGCGCTCTTCGAGCTGACGGGCACCGAGCCGCAGTACGTCGACGCGGCCGAGTGGGCCCGGCGCAGGGCGGAGCGCGAGAGCGCCGCGAAGTCCCGCGAGAAGTCCGAATCCAAGTCTGGGAGGTGAAGATGAAGAAGTTCCTGGTGTTTCTCGTTGTCGCGGCCGCCGTCGGCGGCGCGGTTTGGTGGTTCTGGCTCAGGGGCGGCGCGGGCGCCGCCGGGAAGGGCGGCGTCGTCTACCGCCTCGCGCCGATCGTGAAGATGGACATCACGCGCACCGTCGAGGCGACGGGCAGCGTCACGCCCCGCAACAGCTCAAGCGGCATCCCCGTCGGCGCGCAGGTGAACGGCAAGATCATCAAGCTCTTCGTCGACTACAACTCGACCGTCACCAACGGGCAGGTCGTCGCGCTCATAGACCCGCTCGTCTACGAGGCCAACTACAAGAGCGCCGTCGCGCAGCTCCACGTGAACGAGGCGAACGTCGATGTGAGGAAGGCCGCGATCAGGTCCGCCGAGGCCGCGCTCAGGTCCGCCGAGGCCGAGATGGTGAACGCGCAGAAGATATACGACAGGAAGAAGAACCTCGTCGACAGGAACAACGCGCCCGTCGCCGATCTCGACAACGCCACCGAGGCGCTCGAGCGCGCGAAGGCGTCGGTGGACAGCGCGAAGGCGTCGGTGGTTAGCGCGAAGGCGAGCCTCGCCAGCGCGAAGGCGTCCGTCGAGCAGTCCAAGGCGACCGCGGAGAAGGCGAAGACCGACCTCGGGTACTGCACGATAGTCTCGCCGGTGGACGGCGTTGTGATCGACCGCAAGGTGGAGGAGGGCCAGACGGTCGTCTCTTCCATGAACGCGGTGCCCGTGCTGACGATCGCCGAGGACCTGAAGGTCGTGTGGGTCGAGGCGACCGTGCCCGAGGCGGACGTCGGCGACGTCAAGGTCGGGCAGAAGGTGACGTTCACCGCCGACGCCTACAACAACAGGCGCTTCACGGGCGTCGTGCGCCAGGTCCGCAAGGCCGCCGTCACGACGAACAACGTCGTGACGTTCCCTGTGATCATCGAGGCGGACAACCCGGGCGAGATGCTGTTCCCCGGGATGACGGCGACGCTTTCGATAGAGACGGCTAGCAGGACCGGCGTCGTGGCTGTCGCGGCGGCGGCGTTCCGGTTCCGCCCGAAGGAGGAGGACCGAGCACGCGTCGGGGACGTCCCGAGGGGCAAGAAGATCTGGCTCAAGCCGCGCAACGAGGGCGACCCCATGGAGTACGTCCTCGCGAAGGAGGGCGTGAGCGACAGCTCGTTCACCGAGATCCTGGCGGAGGACGCGGCGGCTCTCGAGGGCCGCGAGGCCGTCGTCGGCTACCAGGCCGTCACGTCCGCCTCGAAGCAGGGCGACGTCGCCAACCCGTTCGCCCCGAAGTTCCCGCAGCGCAACAAGAACAAGGGGACTGCGCCCGAGCCCAGGAGAAAGTAAAGGATGGGAAAGAACAGGAACTGCGGACAATCGACAGGACGGATGTCTACGGCGGCCATGCGGCTGGCGTATGTGCTGCCATTCGTCGTCGCACTGTCGGTCATTGCCGCGGCAGGGACTGTGCCATTGCAGGAGACAGGCGTCCGAAGGAAAGCACTTGTCGAAAACCTGATTGGCGAAACCAGTATCTTCCTTGAATGCGGGCAATCCGATTCATGGTCTGACGTGGAAGCCATGAAGCGTCGCGGCGGCTACTCCGACAAGGAGATGGCCGAAGCCCTTTCTGAGGTTCTGGACCGCACGACTGGGGATACGAACGCCTGGCGCGGGCGCATCCGCGCAGGGGCGGCCATTGTGCTTGGCAAGTATGGAACGGCGGAGAACCTGCCGCTTTTGCGGAAGATTGCGCTTGCAAAGGACGATCCGGCGGCAGTTTGCGCGTATCAGTCGTATCAGCGGCTCGCGCCATTTGATGCGATTGTCGATTTGGTCGACGAGACGTATGGCGATTCCTCCGCGAAATATTACCGTAGAATACGGGGGTTGTTCTTCCGCAGCATGGAAGCCGCCGTGGATGCCGGCAACCTCACGCCCGAACAGCGACTGCGTGTAATTGAATTCGCCAAAAGGCGCGTGGCGAAGGAGGCGGACGTTCGAGACGTGTTGGAGCTGGATGGCGTACTGTCGCGTCTTGACGGCGGCTATGCATCCAGCAGGGAGCGTGCGCTAAATATAGGGCAGGCGCTCAAAAGGGACACGGCAGTCGATGCCGTCGAGCTGCACTGCGCAGTGGAAAGACTCAAGACGGCAAGAGACCTCATACTTGACGCAGACAGAAGGACTGCCGAAGGCGCGTCCGGGAGGGGGTTGCAGAAATGAACATTCGGTTGACGCTGGCTTGTATGTCCGCGATGGCATTATGCGGCTACGCACATGCCGTGGATGTTCGCGCCTATGTCATTGCCAAGACAAGTGGAGAGGTCGCGGCGGACATGTCACGCGTCGAGGCGTGTATCGACGATATGAATTTCGTATATGCGCAGGTCGGGCTGAGATTCGATCTTCGAGAGTGTTCTCTGGTATTCAGCAATGAACTGTATGTCGTAGTGCGCACGAACACCACGTCGTGGACGGCACTTTGCGATTATGCGCAGAACACGGGCGGGATCGAGTTGTATTTTGTGGGCGAGATAGCCGGGGCTCATGTCAACGCCTTCTGCACGAAGGGGGGCATAGTCATCGGTCCCGACGCGACGCCAAGGGATGTTTCGCATGAAATTGGACACGCCTGCGGGTGGAAAGACATATACGAAGCTCATGCAGGTACCGATCTTGCAGTGTCAGGGCGGGCCACGGAAGAACGGCTTCAGGAGGACTGGAGTCCTTATTATCCAAGGGGAATAACACAGGCCGAGATTATTCACCGGCTGCTTATGTACGGACGGACTGGCGATGGGCACGTGGCGATTCCGCGTGGCGATGTGTATGGCCTGTGGTATGTAAACGTTTGGAATCCAGGTGTCCGTACATGGAGCCGGGACTGGCGGCTGTCCGCCGTGCCGGTGAGCGCATGGCACGGCATGAACCGCAACCCCACAAGTGAATGACAGGTTTAGACATGGCGCATCTGATCGAGATAAGGGACCTGCGAAAGACGTATGTGATCGGCGGCGAGCCGGTGCATGCGCTCGACGGCGTCTCGCTGTCGGTGGACGAAGGCGAGTTCGTGGCGATCATGGGCTCGTCCGGCTCCGGCAAGTCCACGATGCTCAACATCCTCGGATGCCTCGACACGCCCACGAGCGGGTCGTATCTCCTCGACGGGATCGAGGTCGCCGCGCGGTCGCGCTCCGAGCTGGCCCGCATCAGGTGCCGCAAGCTCGGCTTCGTGTTCCAGAACTTCAACCTCCTGCCGAGGACCAGCGCGCTTGAGAACGTGGAGCTCCCCGACCTCTACATGGGCAGGATGTCGCGCGGCGAGCGGAGGCGGCGCGCCATGCAGCTCCTCGACCGCGTCGGCCTCGGCGGCCGCCACCTCCACACACCCGCGCAGCTCTCCGGCGGACAGCAGCAGCGCGTCGCCATAGCGCGCGCGCTCATGAACAGCCCGCCCGTCGTCTTCGCCGACGAGCCGACCGGCAACCTCGACACGAAGAGCTCCATCGAGATCATGAACCTCTTCACGGAGCTCTCCAACGAGGGCATAACGATAGTCATGGTCACGCACGAGGACGACATCGCGTCCTACGCGAAGCGCCACGTCGTCATGCGCGACGGGAAGGTGATGCGCGACGACGGCGGCGGGCCGAAGAAGACCCAGGACGAGGTCGCGCGCCTCGTGAAGGAGGCGCTGTCGTGAGCTTCGTTACGATATTCAAGGTCGCGATCCGCTCGCTTGGCCGCAACCCGATCAGGTCGTTCCTCTCCTGCCTCGGCATAGGGATCGGAATCGTCGCCGTCATCCTCGCGATGGCGATCGGCGAGGGCGCGAAGTCGATGATGGTCAAGCAGATCTCCTCGATGGGCAACAACCTGATGATGGTGTTCCCCGAGAGGCGCAGCCAGGGGCCGGTCTCCGGCGGCATGGGGCAGGGCCAGACGATGACGGCGGACGACGCGGAGGCCGTCAAGAAGCAGCTCTCCCACCTCATACAGGGCGTCAGCCCGCAGGTGAGGACGAACGTCCAGATGATGTACGGCGCGAGGAACTGGGCCGGAAACGTGCAGGGCGTGTCGACTGACATCCTCCTCATCAGCAACTGGACGGTGGCGGAGGGGCGGTTCTTCACGGAGGACGAGGAGCGCCGCTCCTCCAGGGTGTGCGCGATCGGCTCGACCGTCCGCGCCAACCTCTTCGGCGAGGAGGACCCCATCGGCAAGACGCTGAGGCTCAGGAACATGACGTTCAAGATCATCGGCGTGCTAGGCTCCAAGGGCGCGAACAACTGGGGGCAGGACCAGGACGACGTGGTCATGGCGCCGTACACGAGCGTCCAGCGCTATCTCCAGCGCTCGAAGTTCCGGACGATCAACATGATGAACCTCTCGCTCGTCTCGATGGACGACCTGGAGGAGGCGAAGCGCGAGGTCTCGGCGCTCCTCAGGCAGCGCCACCACCTCGCCGACTGGCAGGACAACGACTTCGAGACGCGCGACACGACGGAGATCATGAACACGATCGGCTCGGTGACGGACATCGTCGGGAAGCTGCTGCTCATCTTCTCCGTGATCACGCTTGTCGTCGGCGGCATAGGCATCATGAACATCATGCTGGTGTCGGTGACGGAGCGCATCAAGGAGATCGGGCTGAGGATGTCGATAGGCGCGACGCCGGCGAACATCCTCGTCCAGTTCTGCCTGGAGGCGATAGTCCTCTCGACCGTGGGCGGCGCGGCAGGCGTCGCGCTCGGCGTCGGGGCCTCGCACGTTGTCGGCAAGGCGGCCGGGTGGCCCGTCCTCGTCGAGCTGTCGTCCGCCGGATACGCGTTCGCCATCTCGTCGGTCGTCGGGCTGTTCTTCGGGTTCTACCCGGCGTACCGCGCCTCGAAGCTCAACCCGATAGACTGCCTGAGGTACGAGTGAGACCGCCCAGGAGGAGAATCTAACCGCAAAGGGAAACGAAGGGAAGGAAGTAAAGATGGACAGCAAGCTGTACATAAACCCGCCGCTCGTCAATAGGGCGTACGACTGGAAGCGGGGGCCGCAGCCGAAGACGCGCAGGGACCTGGACAGGTTCTTCAAGTCGGCGCCGATCGAGCGCGTCAAGGAGCAGATATGCGAGATGGGCCGCCGCATATACAACAAGGGCTACACCGACGGCAACGGCGGCAACATATCGGTCAGGGTCGGCGAGGACCTCATCCTCTGCACGCCGACGCTGTGCTGCAAGGGCTTCATGCAGCCGAAGGACATCTGCCTCGTCGACATGAACGCCGGCCAGCTCTGCGGGTACCGCCCGCGCACCAGCGAGGTCAAGGTGCACATCGCGATGATGAAGGCGACAGGCATGAACGCGTGCATGCACTGCCACCCGCCGCACTGCAACGCGTTCATCTTCGCGGGGATCGTCCCGCCGAACGGCGTCAACCCCGAGGCCGACATCTTCCTGAACCAGATACCGCTCGCGCCGTACGGGACGCCCGGCACGGACGAGGTCGCGGCGAACGTCGCCGAGGCCGCGAAGAAGTCGAACGTCGTGTTCATGGAGAACCACGGCATCGTCTGCGGCGGACGCGACGTCGAGGAGGCGGAGTGGTTCGCCGAGAACGCCGACGCGTACTGCCAGGTGCTCCTGCTCGCCGCCGGGCACGGCGCACCGGTCCAGCAGGTCGGCAGGAAGTCCGTCGAGGACTTCCTCGCCATCCGCCGCGCGATGGGCCTCGCCGTCCCCGAGGGGCAGAAGCTCTACAACACAAACCGCTTCAACGGCTACACAATGAAGAAGGCCGGCAAGTAGCGCCGGACCGCGAATCATCAACGAACAGACAACCAAGGAAAGGACAAAAGGAAAATGAACAGGATAATACTCAACGAAACGTCGTACCACGGCGCGGGCGCCATCGGCGCGATCGCCGCGGAGCTCGCCGCGCGCGGCCTCAAGAAGCCGATCGTCTTCACCGACCCCGACCTCGTCAAGTTCGGCGTCGCGAAGAAGGTGACCGACCTCCTCGCCAAGGCCAAGGTCAAGTTCGAGATGTACACCGACATCAAGGCCAACCCGACGATCGAGAACGTCAAGAACGGCGTCAAGGCGTTCAGGAAGGCGAAGGCCGACTCCATCATCGCGATCGGCGGCGGCTCGTCGATGGACACCGCCAAGGCCGTCGGCATAATCATGGCCAACCCGAAGTTCGCCGACGTGCGCTCCCTCGAGGGCTGCGCCCCGACGACGAAGCCCTCCAAGCCGATCTTCGCCGTACCCACCACCGCCGGCACCGCCGCGGAGGTGACGATCAACTACGTCATCACCGACGTCGAGAAGAAGCGCAAGTTCGTCTGCGTCGACCCCCACGACATCCCCGTCGTCGCGTTCGTCGACCCAGACATGATGTCCTCCATGCCCAAGGGCCTCACCGCCTTCACCGGCATGGACGCGCTCACCCATGCCATCGAGGGCTACATCACCAAGGCCGCGTGCCCGATGACGGACATGATGCACCTCGAGGCGATCCGCCTCATCTCGCTCCACCTCCGCGACGCAGTGGCGAACAAGCCGTCCGGCCGCGAGGGCATGGCGCTCGGCCAGTACATCGCCGGCATGGGCTTCTCCAACGTCGGCCTCGGCATCGACCACTCGATGGCGCACGGGCTCTCCGCGCTCTACGACATGCCGCACGGCAAGGCGTGCGCGATACTCCTGCCGACGGCCATGAAGTTCAACGCCACGAAGACCGGCGACAAGTACCGCAAGATCGCAATCGCGATGGGCGTGAAGGGCGCCGACAAGATGCCCCTCGCCGAGGCGCGCAAGGCGGCGATCGCGGCGGTCGAGAAGCTCTCCAAGGACGTCGGGATCCCGCCGGACCTGAAGGGCGTGCTGAAGGCCGAGGACGTGCAGTTCCTCTCCGAGAGCGCGTACGCCGACGCATGCCGCCCGGGCAACCCGCGCGACTGCACGGTCAAGGACATCGCGAAGCTCTACAAGTCGCTCATGTAGTCCCGCGTTCCGGGAATGGAGGTGGAAGAGATGAACAAGTGCCTGGCAATGTGCGCAGCGGGCGCGGTCGCGGCATGCACCGCGTCCGCCCTCGCGGCGAAGGACGGAATCAAGGACGGCGTCCACGGCTACACGCCGAAGGGGTACGTCCAGCCGAAGGAGCCCGAGGTCCGCGAACGCCTCGAGTGGTTCAAGGACCAGAAGCTCGCGCTCATGATGCACTTCGGCCTTTATTCCACCATCGGCCTGACGGAGTCGTGGCCGCTGAGCGACGGCGACGCCAGATGGTCGCGCCGCGAGGTCGACTGGACGAAGGACTCCGACGAGTTCAAGCGCCAGTACATGGGCCTCGCCAGGGCCTTCAACCCGGTCCGGTTCGAACCCGCGAAGTGGGCGAAGGCCGCCAGGGAGGACGGCTTCAGGTACGTCATCTTCACGACCAAGCACCACGACGGGTTCTGCCTCTTCGACTCGAAGTACTCGAACTTCAAGGTGACGTCGCCCGAGTGCCCGTTCTCGAAGGACGCGCGCGCGGACATCGTGAAGGGCGTCTTCGACGCGTTCCGCGCCGAGGGCCTCGGCATCGCGGCGTACTTCTCCAAGCCCGACTGGCACAACGAGGACTACTGGGAGGGCTTCGGCATCGGCCGCACCGTCAACCGCCGCCCGACGTACGACGTGAAGAAGAACCCCGAGAAGTGGGCGCGCTTCCGCGAGTACACAAAGAACCAGATCGTCGAAATCGTGCGCGACTACGGCAAGATCGACATCATCTGGCTCGACGGCGGGCAGGTCCAGCGCAGGGCCGGGCTCGACATCAACATCGAGGACATCATCGCCGAGGCGCGCAAGTACAACCCCGCGCTCATCTCCGCCGACCGCTGCGCCGGCGGCGCGTGCGAGAACGTCATCACGCCGGAGCAGTCGATCCCGAAGAATCCCATCGCCGTCCCGTGGGAGAGCTGCATCACGATCGGCAAATCCTGGGGCTACCACTTCGAGGACGAGTACAAGCCGGTGCGCAAGATCGTCCACATGCTCATCGACGTCGTCGCGAAGGGCGGCAACCTCGCTCTCAACGTCGGGCCGCAGCCCGACGGACGCCTCCCGCACCAGGCGCTCGAGCGCATGGCGGCGCTCGGCGCGTGGCTGAAGGTCAACGGCGAGGCGATCTACGACACGCGTCCGATGCCTCCGTTCAGGAAGGGCGACTGGGCGTTCACCCGCAACAGGAAGACCGGCGCGGAGTACGCGATCCGCCTCTGGAAGGAAGGCGAGTCGCAGACCGGCCGCCAGACGGTTCCGGGCGTTGAGGCGGCGAAGGTCGTCCACCTCGGCACCGGGCGCGAGGCGCAGTGCGCGAAGCAGGCGGACGGCGTCGCGTTCGACATCCCCGAGGGCTTCAAGGCCGACGAGGACGCGGATGTGTTCAAGATCGTGCGATAGAATCATATGAGGACGAAAGCGATTACAGGTGCCATGCTATGCGCGACGACGCTGGCCTCGTTCGGCGCGGACGTGCCGTTCAGCGCGATAAGGCTCCGCAAGCCCCACACCGACCGTGCGGAGGTGTGGAACGGGCTGCGCGAGCAGTTCGCGAAGTACCGCGCCGGCGTCGACGAGGTGTGGTTCTCCACGGGCATCAGCTTCCCGAAGATGGGGGAGCACCGCGCCGCCGCCAAGCGGCTCGCGAAGGCGGCGGACGACCTGCGCAAGCTCGGCATCCTGCCGTCGCTCCAGATACAGGCGACGATCGGACACGGCGACGCCTTCCTTCGCTATGCGGACAACTCTGGCATGACGTGGCAGGGGTTCACGTCGGCGAACGGGGCTGTGGCGAAGGGTTGCAACTGCTTCCGCGCGCCGGGATTCCTCGCTTACATGAAGGAGATGTCCGCGCTCTATGCCGCCGCGATGCGCCCGTATTCCGCGTGGATCGACGACGACATCCGCATAGTCAACCACGGTGGCCCTGGCTGGGGCTGCCACTGCGAATACTGTTTGGGGAAGTTCGCCGAGAAGGAAGGCAAGGCGCGCACGCGCAGGCAGCTGGTCGAGGAAATGAAGACCGACGCCGCGCTCGCCGCCCGCTGGCGCGCGTTCGCGTTCGAGGGCGAGGCCGAGCTTGTGCGCGTGATCGCCGAGGCCGTCCACGCGGCGTCCCCCGAAACGCGGATGTGCCAGCAGCAGCCGGGGCGCTGCTTCCCCGAACACCGCCTTCTCTACGAGGCGCACCATGCGGCGACGGGCCTGCCCGTGGGGATGCGTCCCGGCGCGGGCGCGTACTTCGACAGCGATCCGCGCGACCAGATCGAGAAGGCGTATACGCTTGCGCTCCAGATCGACACGATCGGGCCCTTGCCGTTCATCGACAGAATCTGCCCCGAGATCGAGTCGTGTCCGCGCTCCTTCGCCTGCCGCACTGGCCAGGGCGTTCTCCTTGAGGCGCTTGAGGCGCTCTCGCAGGGCATGAACTCCATCTCCGCGCTGGTGATGGACGCCGGATTCGAGACGCCGGAATGGTACGGCGGCGAGATCCTCGCGCCGCTCGCGCGCAACGCGGCGATGATGAAGCGCTACGTGGCGCTGAACGAAGGCGCGGTGCGGTGCGGTTATGGTTTTGCGGGCGATCCGCCCGTACAGCTTCTGACCGGTTCCCTGCCCCTTAAGCCGCTATTGCGTGGCGCGCGTTCGGACCTCGCGCGCATCGTCACCACGACTGCGGCGAAGGAGGCCGTCGCCGCGGGCAAGGACGCCGTGGCGCGGCTTCTCGCCGAAGATCTGCTGATCGACGGCGCGGCGGCGGAAGCCCTCTTCAAGGCCGGGTACGGAGCGGAGATCGGGATCGCGGGCCTCGTCCCCGCCAACGGGAACCTGCGCGAGCGGTTCCTGCCAGTGCCCGTGAACGAAGGCTTCAAGGCGCGCGAAACGCCGGTGTCGGGCCAGACGCTCTTCCTCAAGCCCGCGCCGGGGGCCGTCGCAATTTCCGAATACTACAGCGACGCGAACAACGAGCCGCTGAACCTGCCGGGGTACGCGGCGGTGATGTTCGAGACTAAGGAGGGGCGCCGCCGCGTGGTGTTTGGGACCCATGCGTTCACGGCGGGGCTTTCGAAGGCGTCCGGCGACCGCGTGATGCAGCTGCACAGGCTCTGCGACTGGGCTTCGCACGGCAAGTCGCCAGTTCTCCTGGAGACGCCGACGCGCTCGTTCGTCCAGCCGCGCGTGCGCAGGGACGGCACGCTCGCCTCGGTCGTCTTCGTGAACACGTCGATCGGCGAGACGTGGCCCGTGCGCCTCCGCCTCCGCGGCGTGCCGGCGGGCGCGAAGTCCGCCGTCTGGTCCGCGCTCGGCGCGGACGACGTCCCGCTCGAGGTCGTACGCGACGGGGCGGACGCCCTCGTCACCCTGCCGAAGGTTTCCGCATGGAATGGAGGGTACGTGTTCTTCAGGTAGCGTTCGCAGACGCTCGAGACGATGTGGATCTAATGTGGCCGGACATGTGTCCGCCAAGTAACAGAAAACAAAGAGAGAAAGGAAAAGACAAAGATGAAATCGTTCCTGCTGGCAAACGTGCCGCTGAGCATTGTGCACTTCGTGTGCTTCATATTCTTCACCGGGATAAGGGATGTCCTCGGGCAGCCGGGGTTCATCCTGACGAAAGCGCTCGGCGCCTCCACAGAAGGGGCGATTTGGTGGGCGCTGATGATCCTCAACTCCCTCATCTGGGGCGCGGTGCTGTCGCTCATAGTGTTCCCGCTCATTCGCAAGATACTCAAGTGACGGACGCGCTGGTCGCGGACGTGCCCGGCGCGGGTCCTGCAATGTCATTGGACCGCCCCGGGCACGACGGTAGATGAAGGCACAGGATGTGATCCTCGGGGCGCGTGTCGCCCACGTGAGGGAGCTGAAGGCGGAAATCGCCCGGCTGAAGGCGGAGGTCGCCCGGCTTGGCGCGGAGAACGAGGAGCTTCGCACCCACTTCTCGCTTGCGCTGCTCGCGGCGGAGGACATGCGTCGGCTCCCCGAGGGCGGGCGTCTCGTCGTCGTCGACGGGTGGAACCTCGTCCTTGCCGCCGACAGGGAGGCGGGCGACAGGGACGACCTTGTGCGGCAGATGCGCGCCTACCTCGCGGACCATCCCCTCGACTTCGTGTGGATTGTGTTCGACGGCAGCCACGAGAGTTCCACCGTGGAGGGACGGCTCCGCGTCTCCTACACGGGGGGAGAGGGGCCGCAGCGCGCGGACAGGATGATCTGCGACTTCCTGCGGATGGCGCGCTTCTCCGGCGACATCTCCCGCATAGACGTCCGCACCCACGACAAGGGGCTTCTGAAGGCGGTGGGCAAGCTGAAATCACAAAACTGAGGGTGACGGCAGGGGATTTATGATATAATAGTACATCTGCCCGGCAGAGGAGGCCGGGGCAACATCGAAAGGAATGCGCATAAAATGAAAAATACGATATGCCTGTCTGCGCTGGCGGCGTCCGCAATGTTCGCGACGTCTCTCTGCGCCTTTGAGTGCTCTGAAGCGGCGAAGGCGAAGGCGCGCGACTTCATCGACAACGAAAAGCAGTTCCACCTGGGCTTCCTGCCCACGGAGCAGTCCAACCCGATCACGGCGACGCTGGAGGAGGACTTCAAGCGCTCCACGCTCGCGGGCGTGCAGTGCCTCCAGCGCGGCGACCGGCAGATCCCGATCACCATGCGCCACGTGTTCGCCGGCGAGAAGTACAGGAAGCTCGTCGACTCGATGGTTGAGACCCTGAACGCGCCGAAGGGGCGCATCATCTTCTCCGGCTGCGGCGCGACCGGGCGCCTGTCGATCCTGCTCGAGTCGATGTGGCGCGACTTCTTCCACCGCCGCGCGGCGGAGCTGACGCCCGCAGAGCGCGCGCTCGCCGACCGCTCCGCGTCCATCATGACCGGCGGCGACTTCGCGCTCATCAGGTCCGTAGAGTTCTTCGAGGACTTCGCGGAGGGGGGCCGCCGCCAGGCCGCCGCGCTCGACGTCGGCGAGGGCGACACGTTCGTCGCCATCACGGAGGGCGGCGAGACGTCGTCCGTCCTCGGCACGCTGCAGTACGCGGCGGAGCACGGCGCGAAGTGCTTCCTCGTCTTCAACAACCCGGCCGACCTCCTTCGCGGGCACCTCGACCGCTGCCGCGAGGCGATAGACAACCCGAAGGTGACGGTGCTGGACATCTACTGCGGCTCGATGTCGCTCGCCGGCTCCACGCGCATGCAGGCGACGAGCTCCGAGCAGCTTCTCGGCTCGTGCGCCCTCGAGGCCGCGCTCTGCCGCGTCCTGCCGCGTTTCGCCAAGGAGACCGCCCCCGACTACACCGTCGCATTCGAGTCGCTCCTCGCCGGGCTCGAGTCACCCGGCGGACGCGCCGGCCTCGTCAAGGCGATAGAGTTCGAGAAGGGCGTCTACGAGAGACACGGGCGCATCACCTACCTCGCCGACAAGTGCATGCTCGACCTCTTCACCGACAACACCGAGCGCAGCCCGACGTTCATGCTGCCTCCGCTCCGCTCCCGCCGCGACAGGCACCTCGCCCAGTCGTGGGCGTTCGTCAAGAACCCGCTCCACCCGACCGTCGAGTGCTGGAACGAGATGATGCGCCGCCATCCGCGCTGCCTTGAGTTCACCAGCGAGGACGCCCGCTCGCTCAAGATGCCCCAGCGCTTCATCGACTCCCCGCCGCTAATCAAGTACTCCGACCTCGTCACCTACATGATCGGCAACGAGCCCGCGCCCGAGCGCATCAATGGCTACGAGCGCGCCGCCGCTGTGATGCTCACCGTCGGCGACAAGCCCGCCGCGTACATGTTCGCCGCGAAACGCCTCGCCGCCGACTGGCCCGAGAGGATCGAGTTCCACATCGGCCCCCAGCCCACGGACGGCATCTGGGTCAACATGAAGATCGCCGACTCGCCGCTCGAGATATGGAAGCACCTTGCCGTCAAGCTCGCGTTCAACTGCCTCTCCACCGGCACGATGGCGGCGAGCGGGCGCGTCGCCGGCAACTGGATGAGCTGGGTCTCCATATCCAACAAGAAGCTCATCGACCGCGGAATCCGCCTCCTCGTCGAGTTGGGCGGCATCTCCTACGAGGAGGCGGCGCAGCGTCTCTTCGCTGCCGAGGAGTGGGTCGCTTCGCAGGACTGGACCGGCAAGGAGGAGCCCTGCGCCGTCCAGGTCGCCCTCGCCAGGCTCAGGCGTGAGAAGGGGCGGTAGGGCACGGTGATGAGAAAGCTTCCGTTTGACAGGGCCAAGCTGGAGGAGATCTCCGCCAAGTGGCCGACGCCGTTCCACGTCTACGACGCCCGTGCGATCCGCGAGAACGCAAAGCGCCTGAAGAAGGCGTTCTCCTGGAACAAGGGCTTCAGGGAGTACTTCGCCGTCAAGGCCACTCCCAACCCGTACATAATGAAGCTGCTGCGCGAGTTCGACTTCGGCTCCGACTGCTCGTCAATGGCCGAGCTGGAGCTCGCCCAGCGCGTCGGCAACGTCGGCGAGAGCGTGATGTTCACGTCGAACGACACCCCCGCCGAGGAGTTCCGCCGCGCCTGGGAGCTCGGCGCGATCATAAACCTCGACGACATCACCCACTGGGACTTCCTATACGAGGCCATCTCCGGCTTCGCGGCGAAGGTGCGCGACGAGGCCGACACCCGCGTGTTCTGCTGCCGCTACAACCCCGGCCCGCTGAAGGGCGGCAACGCCATAATCGGCAAGCCCGAGGAGGCGAAGTACGGCTTCACCCGCGAACAGCTCCTGGAGTGCTACGCGAAGATGAGGGACGCCGGCGTGAAGCGCTTCGGCCTCCACACGATGGTCGCCTCGAACGAACTCGACCCCAACTACATCATAGACACCGCCAAGATGCTCTTCTCCCTCGCCGGGGAGATCCACGACGAGCTCGGCATTGACTTCGAGTTCGTCAACATCGGCGGCGGCATAGGAATCCCATACCGTCCGGAGCAGAAGGCGATGGACCTCCAGTTCCTGGGCGACGGCATCCGCGCCGCGTACGAGGAGCTCGTCACGGGGAAGGGGCTTGGCGCGATAAGGCTCTACATGGAGTGCGGACGCTGCATCACCGGGCCCTACGGCTACCTTGTCGCGAAGGTCCGCCACGTGAAGAACACGTACCGTCTCTACGCCGGGCTGGACGCCTGCATGTCGAACCTCATGCGCCCCGCGCTGTACGGCGCCTACCACGAGATCGTCGTGCCGGGCAAGGAGGACTCCCCCGTCACCAGCGTCTACGACGTCACCGGGTCGCTCTGCGAGAACAACGACAAGTTCGCCGTGCAGCGCGTCCTGCCGCTCCTCGAACGCGGCGACTTCGTCGTCATCTGCGACGCCGGCGCCCACGGACACGCCATGGGCTTCCAGTACAACGGCAAGCTGCGCAGCGCGGAGCTGCTTCTGGAGGAGGACGGCTCCGTCACGGAGATCCGCCGCGCCGAGACGCTCGACGACTACTTCGCCACGCTGGACTTCTCCTCACTGTGAACATCGCGGCGGCCTGTGCCGCCGCGGATGGATCGTAAAAACAGTCAGGGCGCGGAACTCTCCGCGCCCTGTAGTTTTTAATTCCCAAATCTCTCAATTCCGCTATTCCTGATTCGTCATGCGACACGTGTCATGCGACACGCGGCATGCGACACGCGGCATGCTGGGGTCGGATACAACAATTCCGCTATTCCGCTATTCCACAATTCCATAATTCCACAATTCCACAATTCCATATCTCCGCACATGCTCTTTTTAACCACTTAACCACGGAATACACTGAATACACAGAATGGGAGGCTAGTTATTCCGTGTGTTCCGTGTATTCCACAATTCCACAATTCCATAATTCCATAATTCCATAATTCCATATCTCCGCACATGCTCTTTTTAACCACGGAATACACTGAATACACAGAATGGGAGGCTAGTTATTCCGTGTGTTCCGTGTATTCCGTGGTTTAGCAATTATCTCATGATTCCAAGATTCAGAACGAGTAGGTGAGCGACGCCGAGACGAGGTGCGAGAACGAGTTGCTCGCGGAGAACTTGTGCGTCTCCTCCGCTCCCGACATCTGCCTGAGGTGGATCGTCCTGTCCGAGTCCTCCATCATGATGAAGTTGTAGCCCAGGTCGAGGCGCAGGTTCTCCGTCAGCTTGAATCCCGTGCCGAGGCCGATGATGTGGCGATCGCCGGCGGGGAGCATCGTCGTGCCGTTGTTGCACGGGTCGCGGTCGTACACATAGCCTGTGCGCACGGTCATCCAGTCAAGGAGGTCGTACTCGCCGCCGAGGCCGAAGCGCCAGGCGTTGTGCCACTTGAGGTTTTCGCTGTACCCGTACTTGGGGATGCGGAAGCGGATCGTCTCGACGCTGCTCCACTCGGTCCAGGTGACCGCCGTGCCGAAGCGGAGCTTCTGGGTGGCATCCCAGTTGCCGCCGAAGGTGACGGACTGCGGGAGCGTGAGCTTCGCGCCGGCGTGCAGGTCCTCGTGCTGCGAGACGCGCCCGAGCGGGGTGTCGACTCCGCCGCGGAGGTTGAAGTCGCCCTTGATGTTGTGGCGGATGCGCGAGCGGTACACGACGCCGACCGAGAGGTTGGTCGCGATCTTCACGGACGTCGCGAGGTTGTAGCCGAAGTCCCAGTCGTCGCCCTTCAGGTGGCTCTTGAGGTGGTAGGCGTTGGGGAACTGCGGAAGGGCCATCCCCACTGCGTCGTAGTAGAAGTTCTCGCCGTGGTGCGGCTCCTTGAAGTTCTCGAACTGGATGTAGCTCATGCGGAAGCCCGCCGCGACGCTCCACCAGTCAAGCGGCTTCCAGGCGAGGTTGGGGTTGAAGGTGTACTGCTTCATCGTCGTCTCGAGCGTGTCGCCGGCGAGGTCCCAGTGGCGGCCGTACTTCGTCCCGAGCCCGAATTCCGAGTAGTTGCCCCAGCCGAAGGCGAAGTCGAGCGGAAGCGGCACGGAGGCGTAGAACGTGGGCGCCACGAACCAGCCGGGGTTCATCTTCGTCTGCGGGTGCCCGTCGACGTCGACGTCGCAGAACGGGTTTATGAACGTCGCGCCGACTACAACTGACATGTTCGTCAAATCAGTCAAGTTTGCGGGGTTGAAGTAGTTTGCCGATGCGTCGCCTGTCGAGCCGACAAGCGCTCCGCCCAGGACATTGCCCCGCGCAGATGCCTCATACAAGCCAAATCCGGCCGACATCGCGGCCGTGGCCATTGTTGCTGAGACGAGAAGAACCAGTATTTTTTTCATCTGACATTTTCCTTGTTTTTGTCAAGTTGCGCAATAGTCTATCACAAGCTTCCCATAAATGCAAGCGGAAATATTGAAAAAATTCATCATGTCATCAATTCGAATCTTGTCATAGAGTCATTCAAACATCGAGTTTATTTTTTTGTAAAAATTTACTATTGCAATTGTAATGTAGACTATGGTATAATATAAGGTGTCAAGTCAAGAAAGGTAAAAAGGTAAGTGGATAAGACAGTTCAAGAGAAAGAAAGCATTGCGTGGCGGCTCATGGACTTTGAGCGGGGTTATTCAAGTAAGCCATTTGCATCTGTCGCAGGGGCATACGCTCTTTTACTTGCGCAGAAGAATCCTGGCATGACAAAACTTCCCCAGATTCTCAAGGCTGGCCGTGCGTCCAAATCGGTGGCAACCTTTGTCATTGAATGTATTGGCGACCATTGGGAAAAGTATCTTCCCATGCTGACCACGTACTCACTGGATGTTTTAGCGGCAATAATTCCCTTGATGGTTGAGGGTACATTTCAGAGCGCAGGGAAAGGCATGTCTAGCTCGTCATCGCAACCCATAGCAGAATTGTGTACGAAGATTCTTGCGCTCAAGCCGGGAGACAAGGTGTGTGACCTAGGCTGTGCCGCAGGTGATTTTCTGCGCAAGGCCTATTATGCAACCAAGACCGATGACGATGACAACTTCGTGACCGGCGTGGAGATTTCTTCCGATTTGGCGGCCGTCGCCGAAATCATCTCCGCTGTATCAGATGTAAAGATGCGAGTTCTTAATATGTCGATGTTTGACGAACGGCTCGACACAGAACGTTTCGACAAGGTCATGTGCGACCCTCCACTTGCGGTCAGGGGACTTACAAAAGATGTCAATGTAATAAGGATGCTGGGCAAGTTTTTTCCCGACTTCCCTGAAGTTCGCGAGAGCATTACTGGTGATTGGCTTTTCGCAGCTAGGGCTGTTGCGGCACTGAAGAAGGATGGCAAGGCCATCTCTCTCTTTTGTCCGTCTGCAATGATTGACGACCGGAATGCTGCTATCCGCAGGTTTTTTGTCAGTCGGAACCTTATTGAAGCAGTGATAGAGCTGCCGCCGAATCTCCTTCAGAACACGGCGATCCAAACATACCTTGTTCTTTTCAGTGAAGGCAATGAAACTGTCAAGATGATCCGTGCGGAGGAATTGTGCTATTCCAAACGCAGGAAGAATGTGATGGGGAAGGCCCATATCGACGTCATCGCCGCATGTCTCGGAATCTCGGCTTCGGCTGACGCCAAGACAGTCGAGAGGTATATGACGGTTGCAGACAAGGGTTCACTCTTGCAGGGTGGCACGGAACTTGCAGTTAAGCGTTACTTTGCGGATCCCGTTGCCGTGAAGGATGGTATTCGTCTTGGCGAGGTCATCGAGATTGCGCGGTGCGGAGCCGTGTTCACGAGCGATATGCTCGACCGCTACACGTGCAAAGAGGATTCCCCCTATCAGTATCTGACAACGAAAGACATCGTTGAGGGATTTGTTTCGCCTGAGCTTACCAATCTACGCGAAATTCCTGAACGAGCTCGTCCGTCTTGCGCGGAAACAGGCGATATTCTTATCTCGCGCATCAACACCAATGAGGGCGCGTTCCGTGTGGCCGTACTGGAGGTTCCTGACGGCAAGACGATTATACCGAATGCGAACCTGTTGGTCATTCGCGTGGACAAAAGCAAGTGTGATCCCTATTTCATCAAGGCCTGCCTCGATAATCAGTATGCGCAGCGCTATCTTGATTGCCATGCTACCGGAGGCACACTTAGGACTCTGAGCTATCGTGACCTCGAGTCGCTGCCCATTCCGAACCTGTCGCTTGAAAGGCAGCGCGAAATCGGCCTCAAGTGCCACGAACGAGTACAAAAAGTCCTCGCTCTCAAGACGGAACTTGCGGCGGCGAGGGGGAGCCTTGCAAGTGTCTTTGACGAAATGGCGTTCAACACGCTTGTGAGGAACGTGAAATGATGAGTTTTGAACGGTAAGGAGAAAAGAAGATGGCCATCAAGAAGAACGACATGGATGCATCGCTGTACAAGCTCTGCGATGAGCTTCGAGGCGGCATGGACCCGAGCCAGTACAAGGATTATGTTCTCACGCTCGTGTTCGTGAAGTACATCTCGGACAAGTTCAAAGGGCGCAAATACGCCCCAGTCGTCTTGCCGGAGGGGTGCAGCTTCGACGATTTCAAGGATTTCCGCAACAAACAGGACATCGGCGAGAGGATCGACATCGCCCTTGCCGCGCTCGCCGGAGCGAACCCGAAGCTGAGCGGCATGTTCAAGGACGTCCATTTCAACGACGATGCCAAGATCGGCAAGGGCGAGGAGATGGTCAAGAAGCTCTCGAAGCTCATCAACATCTTCTGCCGCCCCGAATTCGACTTCAGGAAGAACAAGGCTTCCGGCGACGATATCCTCGGCGACGTTTACGAAAACCTCATGAAGCGATTTGCCGTCGACAGCGGCAAGTCCAAAGGCCAGTTCTACACCCCCGCCGAGCCGTCCCGCGCCATTGCGGGCATTCTCGGCATTAACGAAATAGAGCCGCGCGACGAAGGCTGGAGCGTCTATGACGCCGCCTGCGGCTCGGGCTCGCTGCTCATCCGCTGCGCCAACGACGCCGGGTGCAGGGTCAACATCTACGGACAGGAAGAAAATCAGACGACGGCGGGCCTCTGCAACATGAACATGGTCATTCACGGCTATGCGACTGCCGACATCAGGACCGGCAACACGTTCTCCGATCCCCAGTTCCTCCATAACGAAGATGGCGAGCAGGTGCTCGACAAGTTCGACTTCGCCGTGCTGAATCCACCGTTCTCACTCAAGAACTGGACGTCCGGCTACAAGGACTACGGGCGCAGCGAGGGTTACGGCGCCATGCCGCCGGAGAAGAACGGCGACTATGCCTGGGTGATGCATATCTTGAAGTCGCTCAAGAGCGAGGGACGCGCGGCGATCATTCTGCCCCTCGGCGTCCTTTCACGCGGCAACGCCGAGGCGACGATACGGAAAACGCTGATTGACAAGCATCTGATCGAAGGCGTCGTCTCATTCCCTCCCAACATCTTCTTCGGAACCGGCATCGCCGCCTGCGTGATGGTGATTTCAAAGGCCGGAACGGAATCGCGCAAGGGAATCTTCATGATCGACGCCTCGCGCGGGTTCGTGAAGGACGGCAACAAGAACCGGCTCCGGGAACGCGACATCGAGAAGATCATTTCCACGTATCGCGCGCGAAAGGAAGAGCCGCACTATTCCCGCTTTGTTGAATGGAAGGAGATCGTGGAGACCAATGACTCCAACCTCAGCATGTCGCGCTACATCGATTCGGGCGTCCGCGAGGATGTGCAGGATGTCGAGGCGCATCTCAAGGGGGGCATTCCGTCAGAGGATGTCGAGGCTCTGGATGCATACTGGACGGCATTGCCCGGAATGCGGCAAGCCTTGTTCAAGCCTCTTCGCAAGGGCTACGAAGCGCTCGCCGTGGAGCCGACGCAGGTGCGCGAGACCATTCATGCGGAGGCCGCCTTCGCGATGTACTCAGACAGGGTTTCCAAGGCGTTCAAGGCGTGGGCTCGGGAGCAATGGCCGGTATTTGACTACATTGACGACCGCACGGACGCGAAGCGCTTCATCGCCGCACCCGCCGCAGTCCTCATGGAGCGTTTCTCCAGTCTCAAGCTCTTCGATCCGTTTGATGTTTACGAAGTGCTGCTCAAGTACTGGACGGATTCCATGAACGACGACGTCTATCTCATTGTCGATTCGGGATGGGAGGTCGGGCGCGAAACTGAGAAGTTCTACAAGGAGACCGAAAACAAGAAGACGGGCAAGATCAAGACAACCGAAGTCGGCTGGGACGGTCTGCTTATACCGCGCACGCTGCTCGATGCCCGCTACTTCGGCACGGAAGCGCAGGCGGTGGCATCGGCCGAGGCGGCGCTTGAAGCCGCCAAAGCAGAACTCGACGAGTTTCTTGAATCGGTAACGGAGGAGGACGACGAGGCTGAGGTGTCGGCGAAGACGGACGAACTCGAAAAGAAGAAGAAAGCCGCCGCTAAAGCGCTGAAAGACGCCAAGACGAAGCTCGAATCCCTGGAGCTGGCGAAGTACCCGCAGCTTACCATCGACGAAATAAAGGCGCTGGTGATTGACGACAAGTGGTTTGCCACGGTCTGGCGCGGCATCGACGAACTGTTCCGTTCGATCTCCGTCGCGCTCACGGAGCGCGTCTCGACCCTCGCCGAGCGTTACGGCAGGTCGCTGCCGGAGATTGAGGCGGAAAGCGAAGCCTCGGAACAGAAAGTTTCTGAGATTCTGTCGGCAATCGGATATGGCGAATGAGGAATAGGAGGTAGAGCTATGGTCACGAAGGCTGAACTGAAGAAACTTCTCGTCTCACTGGAGACATATCGCATCGAACGGACCAAGTCAACGACGGACAAGGACAAGTTCGGCGAGGCCGTATGCGCATTCGCGAACGACATGCCGGACACCGGCAAGCCCGGATACCTGCTCATTGGCGCCAACAATGACGGCAGCCTAAGCGGACTGAAGGCGACAGACGAGCTTTTGCAGAAATTCGCCGCCCTCCGTTCCGACGGCAACATCCTGCCGATCCCCGCGATTGCCGTTGAGTCGTTCTCGTTTCCGGAAGGCGATGTGATCGCCGTCGAGGTGCAGCCATCCGATCAGCCGCCCGTCCGCTACCGCGGGCGCACGTGGATTCGTATCGGGCCGCGTCGTGACATCGCCTCGCCGGCCGAGGAGACGATTCTCGCCGAGCGCAAGGCCCGCCACTTCACGACGTTTGACGCGCGCCCGTGCTTTGGCGCGTCCATGGAGGACATCGACCTCGACTTGTTTCAGCACGACTATCTGCCTAAGGCCGTCGATCCGGAAGTCCTCGCGTCCGACGACCGTCCACTCGAACGCAAGATGGAGTCGCTCAGGTTTTTCAATAGCGCGTACGGACTGCCAACAAACGCCGCCGTGCTTCTTTTCGGAAAGAATCCGCGCTACTTCTTCCCCGGCGCGGCTGTGCAATATGTCAGTTTCGGCGGATTGGACAAAGGAACGGAAATTCTCAACGAGCATCTTTTCAAAGGGCCGATCATGAAAATGCTTCCGCAGATCGACCTGTTCATCGAAACGACAATCGCACGGAAACGACCTGTCTTGGTGACGGCTCTGCGCGAAGAGATGCGCGTCGATTACCCCAAGGCGGCCATACGCGAGCTCGTCATGAACGCCATCATGCACCGCGACTATCAGGGCAATGCTCCGATTCATTTCTACCAATATTCCGACCGCATTGAAGTCGTCAATCACGGTGGTCTGTACGGGCGCGCACGGCCGGAGAACTTCCCCAACATCAGCGATTACCGCAATCCCATTGTCGCCGAGGCAATGAAGGTGCTCGGCTATGTGAACTGCTACAATCGCGGAATAGCTGATGTACAAAGGGAACTCGCCGCAAATGGCAACGGAAGTGCAGAATTCTCATTCAGGCTGATTACGGCATTTGAAGCCAAGGTTGCCAAGGCAGGGCTGCAGCAAGAACTTGATCAGTCCTCACGGAATAGTAACCTGAATAGTAACCTGAAAAGTAGCATGAAAAGTAGCTTGAAAGGTGATAAGGGCGTGGAAATATTGCCTCATGAGGCGATAAATGCGGCGAAAAATGGCGATTTAGCGTCTCATGAGACTGTAAATGAGACTGTAAATGAGACTGTAAAACGCCTGATTCAAAACCATCCGGGCATTAGTAGCATTAAACTGATTGCCGCAACTGGGAAAAGTCGTGCTTCAGTAATGCGGGCAATAGCAAGCTTGAAAGCGGAAGGTGTAATAGAACATCGTGGTAGTGACAAGACCGGTGGATACTATCCAAAGGATGTAGAATGAGGAGCGCGAAATGAATACCGCAGAATTCAAAGATTCGCCCCTCGGCCCCATCCCGCAGGATTGGGAGGTGAAGCGGCTGGGGGAGATAGCGCCTTTACAAAGAGGTTTTGACCTGCCGACAAAGGATCTGCAGGATGGGCCATTCCCCGTTGTCTACAGCAATGGCATTTGTAACTACCATGTAGAAGCAATGTGTGACGCTCCTGGACTTGTTACTGGACGTTCAGGCACCATTGGGCATTTTACCTTTATTGAATCAGGTAGATATTGGCCGCACAATACGGCTCTATGGGTTACAAGTTTCAAAGGTAATGATCCTTTATACATCAAGTATCTTTACGAGACGCTTCACTTTGAGAATTTCGCTACCGGTTCTGGCGTGCCAACTCTAAATAGGAATGCCATTCACGAATTTGAAGTTGCGTTACCATCAAAGATCGATGAACAGCAGCGCATAGCGGAGGCGCTGGGCGAGGTCGACAAACTAATCGAAAGCCTTGACGCGCAGATAGAGAAGAAGCGCAGGATCGCGCAAGGCCTCGCCCACGATTTGCTGGGAATGAGGAATGAGGAATGCGGAATGCGGAATGAGGAATGCGGAATGAGGAATGAACCCATCCGCCGCTTCCCCGGCTTCAAGGGGGAGTGGGAGAGAAAGGCACTCGATTCGGTTATCGATTTTGTCACGGCCCCCATTGCAACATCAAAGATTGATGTGGAAAAGTACATAAGTACAGATAATATGGTTCCCAATTTAGGTGGCGTAGAGCCAAACGCAAGCGCGGTACCTTATGCGAGCATCCGCGAATATAAAACTGGTGACATATTGCTTTCTAACATTAGGCCATATCTAAAAAAGATGTGGAGGGCTAATTGGGATGCTGGGTGCTCGTCCGATGTTCTTGTTCTCCGCCTTGTGACTGATTCTGTTGATAGTAGATTTTTATACCATACACTCTCTAGAGACGAATTCTTTGATTTCGTATCGTCCAAAGCGGTTGGTACTAAAATGCCGCGTGGAGATAAGAGGGTTATAGCTTCATTTAAAATTCAGGTTCCCACTATCGCCGAGCAGGAGGCGATAGCCGATGTGCTTGCGGCGGCAGATTCGGAGATCGCGGGGCTTGAGGCAAAGAAGCGCAAGTACGAGCAAATCAAATCCGGCATGATGCACGACCTGCTCACTGGCAAGGTGAGGGTGAATGAGGAATGCGGAATGGGGAATGCGGAATGGGGAATGCGGAATGGGGAATGCGGAATGAGGAATGAGGAATGAAGACGAACGAAAACATTGTTGTTGTAAAAAGTAAGCGGTTTGCACTAGAAGTGATAGCCACCTACAAGAAACTCGTGTCCGAACGAAAGGAATATGTCCTTTCTAAGCAGTTTTTGCGTAGCGGCACAAGTATTGGCGCGAATATCCGTGAAGCACAACGCGGGCAATCAAAGGCTGATTTTATCGCCAAAATGTCCATTTCACTGAAAGAGGCAGATGAATCGGCATACTGGCTTGAATTGCTCCATGAAAGCGGCTACCTTGACCCTCAGGAGTTTAAGATGCTGTATGCACTCTGCGATGAATTGATTCGCATCTTGGTATCAATAACTAAACATTGTTGAAAGGGAATACAGTCATGCAAAATCCATCCATAATTCCGCATTCCTCATTCCTCATTCCGCATTCATCTTCTGTCGGAGCGCCCGAAAGGGCCACGCAGGCCCGGCTCATCGAGATGTTCGAGCTCAACATGGGCTATACCTTCCTCGGCAATAAAACAGACGAGGATAACCACAACATCATCCCCGAGCTCCTGGAGGCGAATCTGCTGAAGCGCGGCTACTCGAAGCGCGTCGTGCAGGCGGCGATTTCAACGTTTCAATCCGATGCCCAGGCCCTCGTGAACGGCAATCTCTACAACGCCAACAAAGCGGTTTATGCCGACATCAAGTACGGCGTGAAGGTGGCCGATGCCAAGGGCAACATCGTTACGGTCAGGGTGGTTGACTTTGATCCGGAAAAGATCGACGACAACGACTTCCAAATCGCGGAGGAAGTTTCAGTTGCCGGTCTTTACGACAAGCGCCCCGACCTCGTCATCTATGTGAACGGCATTGCGCTCGGGGTGATTGAGCTCAAGCGCTCCAGTGTTTCCGTCATGAAGGGCATCTGCCAGAACATCGCCAACCAGAAGGAGATGTTCATTAAGCCGTTTTTCACGACGATGCAGCTCGTCACGGCGGGCAACTCGAGCGAAGGGCTCAGGTACGGCACGATCGAGACGCCTGCAAAGCAATACCTCGAATGGCGTCACGATGGGTTTGCCGATTGCCCTGACGAGCGCGATCCAGCCGATGTGCAGCTCGAGGGCGAATCCGCGCAATACGATGAGAAGCTCGACGCGCAGGTTTACGAGATGTTCAACAAGAGGAGGTTCCTGCACCTCATCCGCGATTTCATCGTGTTTGACAGGGGCAAGAAGAAGGTTGCACGGTACAGCCAGTATTACGGCACGATGCGTGCGCTTGCGCGCACCGCCAAGGGCAAAGGCGGAATCATCTGGCATTCGCAGGGTTCGGGAAAGTCGATCGAGATGGTTGTTCTTTCCAAGCTTCTTGTCGAGCGAGATCCCGACGGACGCGTGTTGATCGTCACCGACCGCGATGAACTCGACGAGCAGATCGAAAAACTATTCAAGGGAGTGGACGAGGAAATCATCCGCACGAAGAGCGGCAGGGATCTCGTCAATCGCATCAACGACACGGCCGGCGGCAGGTTCCTTTGCTCGCTTGTCCACAAGTTCGGGCATCGCGGCGGGGGCGAAGGCGAGGATGACGACATCCTCGACGAAAAGGCCATGCAGGAATACATTGCCGAAATCAAGGCGGCACTGCCGCCCGGTTTCTCCGTGAAGGGCAACTTCACCGTTTTTGTGGACGAATGCCACAGGACGCAGTCCGGCAAGCTTCATCAAGCCATGAAGGCCATCATGCCGAATGCAGTTTTTGTGGGCTTCACGGGAACGCCGCTCCTCAAAAAGGACAAGAAGACGTCGCAAGAAGTATTTGGCGAATACATCCACACCTACAAGTTCCCTGAGGCTGTGCGCGACCATGTCGTTCTCGACCTCCGCTACGAGGCGCGCGACATACCGCAGGATGTCACGGAACAGGAGAAGATCGACGAGTGGTTTGAGGCAAAGACGCAAGGGCTTACGCCCAAGGCAAAGGCCACGCTCAAGCAGAAGTGGGCGACGATGCAGAACGTCGTCTCGTCCAAGTCGCGTCTTGCCAAGATCGTACAGGACATCATCTTCGACTTCGAGACGAAGCCGCGCCTGATGGACGGCGCGGGCAACGCGCTGCTTGTTGCAGGGGATATTCTCACGGCCTGCAAGTTCTACAACCTCTTTCTCGACCATGAGTTTCAAGGGTGTGCGATAATATCATCGTATCTGCCCGTTCCCGGCGAGGTGAACACCTCGGCCGTCAGCCTTTCACAACGTACCGACGACGAGGTGAAGTACGAAACCTATTGCAAGATGATCGGCGTCACACCCGGCGACAAGGTCGATTCCATCAAGAAGAAGATTGAGGACTTCGAAACGGAGGCCAAACGCCAGTTCGTGGAAGAACCGGCAAAGATGAAGCTCCTCATCGTCGTCGACAAGCTCCTTACGGGCTTTGACGCGCCCCCTTGCACGTATCTTTACATCGACAAGCACATGCAGGACCACGGGCTTTTCCAGGCGATCTGTCGCGTGAACAGGCTCGACGATGAATCAAAGGAGTTTGGCTACGTAATCGACTACCAGAAACTATTTGGAGACCTCAAAGAATCGTTGGAGATGTATTCAAGCGAATCCGCGTTTCCCGGATACGATGCCAAGGACGTGGACGGATTCGTCAAGAACGTGGTCAAGGATGCGACGTGCGATTTCAAGAGCATTCTCGCTGCGCTAGATGCTCTTTGCGAGGGCGTGGAGGCACCGGCAGATGGCCCCGCCTACCGCAAGTACTTCGGGTGCCAGGGCGCGGAAACGCCGGAAGAGGAAGAGATGTTTGCGCAGCGCAGGGAGCGGCTCTATCGGCTTGTCGGATCGCTTGTGCGCGCGTACGCCGTGCTTGCGCCGAGAATGAAGGAGGCAAAGGTGGACGCAAGCGACCAGGCGCATTACGAGGCAAGGGTGAAGTTCTATCTTGAGCTGCGCAAGGACATCGGACAGGCAAGCGGCGACTTCCTCGATCTCAAGCCGTATGAGCCGGATATGCGCTATCTCATCGACACATACATTGCCGCCGGCGAGAGCGAAAGGCTCAATGTCCTTGATTCCTTCACGCTACTTGACTTCATTGACGAGAAGAGCGCTGAAAACAATGAGAAGCCAGCGAGTAAGGAGGAGCAGGACAGCGCATCCGAGGCAATCGAGAACAACACGGAGAAAGAACTGGTGCAAAAGAAGCTCGTCAACCCCGTGTTCTACGAGCGGATGTCCCAAGTCCTCAAGAAGCTCATCGAGGACAGGAAGGCGGGCGTAATCGAATACAGGAAACTTCTTGAGGAATATAAACATCTAGCCGAACAGATAAAGAACCCCGCGCTCACGGGGCACTATCCGCCATCTATCGCCTCGTCGCCGATCAAGCAGGCGCTCTACGACAACCTCCACGATGACGAGAAGCTTGCTCTCGCCCTATACAAGGCATTCATCTCCGTGCCGCATCAGGGGTTCAAGCACGACAGCGCCAAGCAGCTCGAGCTCAAGGGCGCATTATGGGACATCCTCAAGGACGACGACCTCATCGAGAAAGTGTATTCCATTCTTGAGGCACAGGAGCTGTAGATTTTAATGAGGAATGTGAAATGAGAAAAGAGGAACTGAAAGTTGGAGATGTGCCTGTTGCCGTCCGCCGAAAGGCAATCAAGCACTTGCATCTGTATGTGCAGCCTCCTGACGGAAAGGTGCTCGTGAGTGCGCCCGACGGCGCTTCGGATGAATCCGTGCTTTCATTTGTGCGTGAGAACTTCGGATGGGTGTTGAAGAAGCGCACCGACATGGGCGAGCAGCGCAGGCAGACAAAACGTAAGTACGTTTCGGGCGAGACGCATTACATTTGGGGCGAGCAGCGGTTCCTTGAAGTCAAAAAGCAGGACGGATGGGGCGGGATCAAGATGTCGGGAAATCGTCTCGTCATGCTGGCGCCTCACGAATCGACGGAGAAGTCCCGCGGGATGTACATGCAGGAATGGGAACGTGCGCTTCTTTCGGATGCAATCCAGGCGACGTTGCCGGGATGGGAGGCAAGGACGGGGTTTTATATTAGAAGGTGGTCGATAATGAACATGAGGCGCAGCTGGGGCAAGTGCAGCCCGGAAAAGGAGCGCATCATTTTTAATCTCCAGCTCGTTCGCAAGCCGAGAGAGGCGCTGGACTACATCATCCTTCACGAACTCTGCCATCTGAAAACTCGCACCCACGGCAAGGAGTTCATCGTCCTCATGGATCGCCACATGCCGGATTGGAGGAACATCCGCAAGCGCCTGAACGAAGCCCCGCTCGATTTCATAGCGGACCACAATATAGTAGATATTGAATAGATGATAATGCATGAGAGTCCTCAGGACGATGCCGACTGATGGGAGGTACGCTTCCAAAAGACCTTTGACGAGCGATTCATTTGTGTTATACTATTCACATGTCGCAGGGAACTGAAAAAGGCAACGTAGCGGATTGGAGCAGAAATGACAGTTGACGCAGTAGTCGCAGGCGCGGGCGTCTGGGGGTGCACCGTCGCCCGCCGCCTGGCGGAGTCCGGCAGAAGGGTGCTCGTCCTCGAGCGCCGCCATGCCGTCGGGGGGAACGTGAGGTGCGAGACCGATGCCGAGACCGGCATCGAAGTCCACACCTACGGCTCCCACATCTTCCACACCCACATACCGGAGGTCTGGGAGTTCGTGAACCGTTTCGTGAAGTTCAACGGCTACCAGCACAAGGTCCTCGCCCGCTACCGCGGGAAGACGTATTTCCTGCCGCTGGGCCTCGCGCTCATCGAGAAGTTCTTCGGCGTGGAGCTGAAGCCCTGCGAGGCCGACGCGTTCCTGCGCGACGAGGCGCGCTCGAAGGCGGTGTTCGACGCCTTCTTCCGCGGATACACCTCGAAGCAGTGGGGGCGTCCGCCGGAGGAGATCGACCCGTCCATAATCAAGCGCGTGCCCGTGCGCACCAGCTACGACGTCAACTACTTCAACGACTACAACCAGGGGATTCCGCTCTCCGGCTACAACTCGCTCTTCGAGAGGCTTCTCGACCATCCCGGGATAGAGGTCCGCTGCAACGCCGCCGTGCGGCTGGAGGGCGGCGCGTTCTGGGTCGGCGGCGACGCGCTGCCGTGCGTCCCCGTCTACTACTCGGGCCCGGTCGACGAGCTCTTCGGCTACAGGTTCGGGCACCTCCCGTGGCGGACGCTCCGCTTCGAGACGGAGCGCCTCGACGTGCGCGACTACCAGGGGACGTCCGTCGTCAACTACACCGAGGCCGAGGTCCCCTACACGCGCATCCACGAGTTCAAGCACTACCACCCGGAGGACGCCGCCGTGATGAACGCGCCGAAGACGGTCATCATGCGCGAGTACCCCGCAGCCTGGAAGCCGGGCGACGAGCCGTACTACCCGATCGACACAACGGAGTCTCGCGCGCTCCTCGCAAGGTACATGGAGGAGGCGGCGAAGCTGCCGGGCCTCGTCGTCGGCGGCCGCCTCGGCGGGTACAAGTACTACGACATCGACAAATCCGTCGAGGCCGCTCTCTCGCTACGGCTGCTCGGGCAGTAGCGGGAACGAGTCGTCGAGCGACCCGATCCCCTTCGCCGCGAGCGCGACCGTCGCGGCGACGTCCCTGAGGTCCAGGACCTCCACAGGGGAGTGCATGTACCTGAGCGGGATGGAGAGCTGCGCGACGGCCGCGCCGCCGCGCTCGAGCCTCATCGCCCACGCGCACGTCCCGGTCCCGCGCGGCGTCCCCTTGGTCTGGTGGGGGATCCCCTCCGCCTCCGCGACTGCGAGGAAGCGGTCCGCGAGGCCGCGGTGGTACGTGGGCCCGATGCCGACGGTGACGCCGTCGCCGAGGCGGATGTCGCCGACCTTGCGGCGGTCGTCCTTGTGCACGTCGGTCGCGAAGCCCACGTCGCAGCACACGCCGATCGCGGGCGCGACGTCGTATGCCGCCGTCTTCCCGCCGACGAGCCCGACCTCCTCCTGCACGCTGGCGACGTAGTGCACGTTGCATCCGCATCCGCCGCCCCTGGCGATTTCTATGAACGCCTCGCACATCGCGAACGTCCCCACGCGGTTGTCGAACCCCCTGCACGAGACGCGCGAGCCGGCGAGCGGACGCCACCCCGAGTCAACGACGCCCTCGTCGCCGATCGCAATCAGCGAAAGCGCCTCCTCGCGCGAAGACGCCCCTATGTCGCACGGCATGCTGCGCAGGTCGTCCTTCGCGACGGACTTCTTCTCCTCCGCGTTCATCAGGTGCGGCGGACGCGTCCCGATGACGCCGTTGACCGGGCCGTTGCGGCCCGCGATCACCACGCGCTCCGCCGCGCACAGCGGCGCCGTCACTCCGCCGAGCGCCCCGAGGTACACCATCCCGTCGTCGTCGACGTGGACGACCATGAAGCCGATCTCGTCGCAGTGCCCCTCCATCATCACCGTCCGCTTCGCGCCGCGGTCAAGCACGCAGTGCAGGTTCCCGTGGATGTCGATGGACGGCTCGAGGCCCGTCGCGGCCTTCAGCCTCCTGCCAAGCAGCATCATTCCGGCGTGCTCGCTGCCGGTCGGCGTCGGCAGCGACACCAGTTCCTTGAGAAACCCCACTTGCTCATTCGAAAGTTCCATCTCTTTTTCTCCTTTGCCTTTCCTTTTCCTCCGCCTTCCCGGCGGAGCTAATATTATACCACATCCGTGGTTTTTAATGTCGCGTCTTTCGCTTTGTGATATAATAGTAAAAAACCCACCGTCCGCGCTCGCTGCGCACGGGAATGTAAAGGAGGATAAGTTTCAATGACGAGGAAACAACTATGACAACTGATAAAAACAACTCTTGCCATCCGGGCGCAACTCGGCACCCGCTTTCAAGAGCGCCGCGCGGTTACGCGGCGCGAGAAAAAGTTGTTCCGGTTGTTTCCTGAAGAACTTATAGGCAATGAAAGAACAGGAACGCAAAGGAGCGGCATCAATGAAAACTAACATGAAGACAATTGCAATGGCGGTCGCGTGCGTGTGCGCATGCGCAATGGCGCGGGGCGCGGACGACGCGGAGGCATCCGTCGCGCCGGTCGCGGGAGCGAAGGCGCTCAAGTACAGCCCGATGATCTTCGGGCACTTCATCGAACACTTCGACACCCAGGTCTACGGAGGGCTCTTCTGGCCGGGGCATGCGCTCTCGGACGAGGACGGCTTCCGCAAGGACGTGATCGAGGCGCTCAGGGAGATCAAGTGCCCCATCGTGCGCTGGCCGGGCGGGTGCTACGTCTCCGACTACCACTGGAAGTGCGGCGTGGGCCCCAACCGCCAGCCGATGTGGAACAAGGCGTGGGCCGTCGAGGACCCCAACACCTTCGGCACGGACGAGTACGTCAAGTGGTGCCGCAAGGTCGGCTGCGAGCCGTACATCTGCACCAACGCCGGAACCGGCAACGAGGAGGAGATGAGCGACTGGGTCGAGTACTGCAACCTCAACAGCGGCAAGTGGGGGCGCCAGCGCATCGCGAACGGCTATCCGAAGCCGCACGACGTCATCTACTGGAGCGTGGGCAACGAGAACTGGGGCGGACACGAGATCGGCGCGAAAACCGTCGAGCAGTGGGGCCCGCTCGTGCGCGAAAGCGCCAAGATGATGCGCGGCGCCGACCGCCGCATCAAGCTCCTCGCCGCCGCGCTCCCGGCCGAAGGCTGGACCCTGCCGCTCCTCAAGGCGGCCGGTCGCTTTCTCAACTACGTGAGCGTGCACGGCTACTACGTGTGGGGCAAGGGCGACACGCCCTACCTTACGTGCATGATGCGCACCGAGCGTCCCGAGGCCGACATCCAGCGCACCATCAGGACGCTTGAGAAGGCCGGCTTCGGCGGCGGCCGGATCGCAATCGCCTTCGACGAGTGGAACCTGCGCGGCTGGTATCATCCCGGCCTCGGCAACTTCAAGCGTGGCGCGGTGATGGACTACGCGGCGCGCCGCCAGAACGACGTGGCGTCGTACTACACGATGGCGGACGCGCTCTTCTCCGCGTGCTTCCTCAACACGTGCCTGCGCCACTGCGACATCGTGAAGATGGCGAACTTCTCGCCGGTCGTCAACACGCGCGGCGCGGTGTTCGTGCACGACAAGGGTATCTTGAAGCGCACCACCTACCACGTCTTCTGGATGTACACGCACCTCCTGGAGCCGAACTTCGCGCCCGTGAAGGTGGACTGCGGAAAGCTCTCGGACGGCAAGGCGAGCGTGCCCGTGCTGGACGCCGTGCTGACGGTCTCCGACGACGGCGCGCGCCGCGTCCTCGCGGTCGTGAACAAGTCGCCGGACAAGGCCGTCTCGCTCGACGTCTCCGCGCTTGGCGCGAAGTCCGCGTCGCTCGCGGCCACGGTCCTCTCCGGCGCGTCGCCTGACGACTACAACGACATCGGCGCGGAGAACCGCGTCGTGCCCGTGAAGACGACGCTTGCGGTGAAGGGCGGCAAGGTGGAGCTCGCGCCGCACTCCCTCAGCTGCATAGCGCTGGACTGATGCGTATGGGTCCTTGTTGGGAGATGGGTGATTCCGGGATGGTGGGCGATTCGGGATTCGAACCCAAGACCCCTACCGTGTGAAGGTAGTGCTCTAACCAACTGAGCTAATCGCCCGGAAAAGAATGCGCATATTATACCACAAATCGCCTTGTCATTTCAACAGGAAATTGACGGAGGCCGTTCAAGAAGGAAAAGAGTGATGAAAAAGACGATGATACGCATTGCGCTTGCGGCGGCCGCGCTGGCAGGCGGAATGTGCCGCG
Organism: uncultured bacterium; assembly: GCA_902799955.1. Lineage (GTDB taxonomy): Bacteria > Verrucomicrobiota > Kiritimatiellia > RFP12 > UBA1067 > UBA1067. Next base: position 42,769 of record CADCCQ010000012.1, read on the forward strand.
CGAACTGGCGCGAGGACATGTGGACGCGCCCCGTGGCGCTGCGCGAGGGGGTGTCGGTGAAGGCGCTGGCGCTGGAGAAGCCGCGCCTCATGAAGGCGTACATCGCCAGGGTGGACCTGTCCACGCCCGGCATCGGGTTCACCGCCACCGACCGCGCCGAGAACTGGGGCGAGACGATGCCCGACTACACGAACCGCACGGTCCTGATCGACACGAAGCGCGAGACGACTGCCGCGTTCATGGCGCGGCGCAGGGCGCATGGCCTCGACGTCGAGCTCGCGGTGAACACGGCGCCGTGGGGCCCGTGGGTCCCGCCCTTCACCCACACGTATGGCTCCTTCAGGGGATGGAACGTCTCCGGCGGCGTCGAGCTGTCCCACGGGAAGAACCCCAAGAAGGGGGCGTTCATTGTCGTGCGCAAGGACGGCAGGGTGGACGCCACGCCGCGCGTCCCCGTGGCGGAGACGAACTCGGTCGCCATCGCGATGTGTGGGTTCGGCATGATCATGACGAACGGCGTCCCGACGTTCGCCGTCGCGCATCCAAGGCCGGCGCAGCTCGCGCCCCGCACGGCGCTGGGCGTCACCGCGGACCGCAAGACCCTCGTCGTCCTCGTCGTCGACGGCCGCCAGCCTGGATACAGCCTGGGCGCCGACATCGAGGACCTGTACAACATCCTCAGGAAGGAGGGCGTGACCGACGCCGTGAACATGGACGGCGGCGGCTCCTCGTCGCTCGTCGTGTACGACCGCGCCGCCGGCAGGCCGCTGATGATCAACCACCAGCCGCGCGGAACGGAGCGCAAGAACGCCCTCAACTTCGGAATCTTCTTCGCGCCGGATTTGCAGAAGTAGTGCCGTTTGTGGTATAATCTACAGACATCATGCCACAGTTCATGTCGAGAATCAGGCTCTGCGAGATGTTCGGGATACCCGTGTACCTGGACTTGTCTCTCATTGTGCTGTTGTTCATGTTCGCGCTCAACGGCGGGATTCAGTCCGGCCTTGTCTGCGCGGCGCTTCTGCTTGCCTCGATAACGGCGCACGAACTTGGCCACGCGCTGACGGCGCGCGCGTTCGGGTACCAGACGCGCGACATCACGCTCTCGCTCCTCGGCGGGTGCGCGTCGCTGATCGCGCTGCCGCGCAAGGCGTCGCAGGAGTTCCTCACGGCGCTCGCGGGGCCGGCGGTGAGCGTCGTGCTTTCCGTCCTGGGGATGTGCGGGCTATGGGCCATTGCGGCGGAGGGCGGCTTTTTGGACGCTGGGGGCCTTGTGCTTGCGGAGAGCCTCGAGTCGTTCGGGCTAGACGTCAGCCTGGGCGACGGGATAGCGGTTCCCCGCTCGATGATGCCGATTGCCGGCGTGTTCATCTACCTCGCGGTGATGAACCTGATGCTTGCGATATTCAACCTCCTGCCGGGGTTCCCGATGGACGGCGGGCGCGTGTTCAGGAGCGCGATACGGCCGTTCATGTCCCGCGTCAAGGCGACCTACATCGCGATGGTGGTCGGGCGCGTCGTCGCGGTCGGGATCGGCCTCAGGGGCCTGTGGCGGGTCCTCTACGGCGGAGGCTGGGGCTACATCACGATCCTCATCGCGTGGATGATATGGAGGGAAGGCTACCGCGAGTACCTGCTCGCGAAGGCGGAGTCGCAGTGGGACGGCTTCGACTACCGCGCGAGGGTGTCCCCGCCGCCGTACGGAGGCGACGAGGAGGAGAGCGACGTGAGGGGATGGAGGAGCTGACCGGCCGCGGCCGGCGAAAGGAGCTACGGAAGAGATGGACATGGTGAAGACGCTAGGTGACGCCGGGATCGTCCCGGTGATCGTGGTGGAGGACGTCGAGAAGGCGGTCCCCCTGGCGAAGGCGCTTGTGGCCGGCGGGCTGCCGGTCCTCGAGGTGACGTTCCGCACGGCGTGCGCGGCGGAGGCGATCGCGCGCATGAAGGCGCAGGTCTCCGGCGCGACGCTCATCGCCGGCACGGTGCTCACGCCTAGGCAGCTCGTCGCCGCGAGGGACGCGGGGGCGGAGGCATGCGTCGCGCCCGGCTTCGACCCGGAGGTCGTCAGGACGGCGAACGCGATCGGGATGCCGTTCTGCCCCGGCGTGGCCACGGCGTCCGAGCTCAGCCAGGCGCTCGCGCTCGGATGCCGGATGGTGAAGTTCTTCCCGGCGGAGTCCGCCGGCGGGGTGAAGTACATAAAGGACCTCCTCGGGGCGTTCCGCTGGACTGGCGTGAAGTTCATGCCGACCGGCGGCGTCAACCTCTCCAACGTCGAGCAGTACCTCGCCGTCCCGGAGATCGTCTGCTGCGGCGGGACGTGGGTCGCGCCGAAGGCGGCGGTCGCCGAGGGGCGCTGGGACGAGATAGAGGCCCTGGCGGCGGACGCCTCGGCGCTCGTCAGGCGCGTCAGGGGGTGACCGGCCCGGGCCGGCGGGAAGGCACACGGAAAGCTTCAACGGAAGGCAAGTCAAAAACGTCAACAACTAAGGAAAGGCAAGACAGTAGAAATGAACGATGACTTCATGGTGTTCTCGGGAACGGCGAACCCCGCGCTCGCGGAGAAGGTCGCCAACTACCTCGGGCGTCCGCTCGACAAGATCGACATCAAGCACTTCCCCGACGGGGAGACGTTCTGTCAGGTGATCGACAGCGTGCGCGGGCGCGACGTGTTCGTGATACAGTCCGGCAGCCCCAGGCCCAACGAGGCGTACATGGAGCTGTTCATCATCATGGACGCGCTCAAGCGCGGGTCTGCCGCGCGCATCACGGCGATCCTCCCGTACTACGGCTACGCGCGCCAGGACCGCAAGGACCAGCCGCGCGTGCCGATCACGGCGCGCCTCATCGCGAACCTCCTCCAGAAGGCGGGCGCGGACCGCGTGATCGCGATGGACCTGCACGCGAACCAGATCCAGGGCTTCTTCGACATTCCGCTCGACCACCTCAAGGCCGAGCCGGTGATTCTCAAGTACATCCGCGACCAGCACTGGGCGAGCCCCATCGTCGTCGCGCCCGACACCGGCGGGGCGAAGACCGCGTACGGCTACAGCCGCAAGCTGAAGTGCGGCCTCGCGATCGTCGCGAAGCAGCGCACGGGCGGCGACACGGTCGACGCGTTCTCCGTCGTCGGCGACGTGAAGGGCCACGACGTCATAATGATTGACGACATGACCGCGACCGGCGGCACGCTCTCCGCGGCCGCGAAGATGTGCCGCGAAAACGGCGCGAAGTCCGTCCACGCCTTCGTCTCGCACTTCCCGCTCACCGCGAAGGGAGTCGAGCGCCTGATGGACGAGGTGCAGCTCGACGAGCTGGTCGTCACCGACTCCATTCCGCTTCGCGAGGGCTTCGACCCGGCGAAGCTGCCGTTCAAGCTGACGCAGCTCTCGGTCGCGCCGCTCATCGGCGAGGCAATCAAGCGCACCCACGCCAACGAGTCCATCAACGACCTCTTCAACCACGAATGACAATGAAAAACCCGATTATCAAGACCTGCGCCGCCGCGATGCTCGCGGCCTGCGCGATGCTTGCGGCCTTTGCCGCGCGCCCCCGCGTCAACAACGACGTGCGCCTGTACGGCGTCAACCCCAGGATGACAGCATCGAACTTCGGCCCCGTGCGGACGAAGCCCGTGTTCACCGGCCCGTTCCAGGTCGACCTCGTGCTGGTTGGCTTCCCGGACTGCGTCGTGCCCGAGATCGCCGAGGTCGAGCAGGCCGTGAACAAGCCCGACGGCTACACGATAAAGGAGTACTACGACGAGTACACCCAGGGCATCGCGTACCCCGTCCTCAACGTCTACCCCGTCGTGTACATGGCGCCGCAGCCGCTCGGCTACTACTGCCGGCACGACAAGATGGACAACAGGATCGGCTACGAGGACGAGGCGGAGGGGAACAAGCGCGGCGCGAAGCTCAAGGCCGACGCCCTCGCCTTCGCGAGGAAGTCCTCCAGTTCGCGCAAGCCTGGCTCGGTGACGTGCCACGTCTACTGCAGGCAGCTCGACCCGGAGCAGGTGGAGCGTCATCTGCGCGTGCACTACCCGAAGCCGAAGGAGGAGTGGGAGGAGGACCCCCTGAAGATGTACGACCCCAAGATCCTGTGGGCGGACCCGCTGTGGCCCAACTCGAGCGTCCAGATGACGTACCCCACCGGCGGTTCGCTCATCCACGAGCTCGGGCACGTCATTGGTGCGCCCGACTACTACCACGCGACCGAGGAGTACGACGGCGTCGAGGGCGACCCGACCCTGCCGTGGGCGTGGGGCCCCACCGGCCCGGCCTACTGCCGCTACATCTACCAGGCGCTGGTGCCCAAGGCGTGCTACCCGACGTTCACCACGGAGGGCGAGTACACCCTCGACCCGCGCTCGTCGCCCGTCCCCCGCGACGGGGCGTCGGCGATGCCGGTCCTCGGCTGCTTCATCCCGTCGGTGCACCCGAACTACCTGTTCTGCGTGGAATACGCGCACGGCGAGCGCGCCCCCATCGGGTCGCCGAGCAACGAGGGCCTGCTCATTAGCGTGGTCAACGTCACGATGACCCTGCCCCTGATGGGCCCGCCCGACATGTACTACACCTACAGGCGCGGCGACATCTACATGAAGGGGGTCGAGCAGGGCAGCCCGTTCCTGCGCACGGGCGACAGCTTCACCCTGAAGAGCGACCCCGCCGCGAGGATCCCCCCGCTCATCCCGGCCGGAATCGAGATCACCGACATCCGCGAGGAGGGCGGGAAGTGCAAGTTCCACCTCTCCTTCCCGAAGACCGAGCAGACCCCGAAGTCGCTGAAGGACGCGCTTCTGCCCAAGATCAGGCTCGTCGGCGTCGACGAGGTGATGCCGACGTCCATGCGCGCGACGTGCGACGTCCTGTACCGCGGCGAGCCGCTTCTCGACGAGTACGGCTTCGTCTGGGGGACGACCCCGAAGCCGACTGTCGCCGGGCAGCGCTTCCCGCTCTTCCACCGCGACCGCTTCGACACGCGCATCCTCGGGCTGAAGCCCGGCACGAAGTACTACGTGCGCGCCTACGTGAAGAACTCCGCCGGGCTGACGTACTCCAAGCGCGAGATCGAGGTGACCACCCCCGCGAAGCCGCCGGAGGAGCTGCCGCTGCTGCTCACCACCGACCACTACTCCGGCAACTTCCACATTCTCCAGGACTACCTCGGAAAGGCGTACTCGGGGAAGGAGGGCGCGTACTTCCTGTCCGCGAACGCGGCCATAACGCTCATGTCCATGGGCGTCTACTACGGCGAGGCGCCGGGCGGGGCGGTGAAGGGCACGACGAAGGGCGGCAGGCGCTTTGACCTCCGCCGCGTACACACCTACCCGTCGAAGACGCGCCCGCCTTTCCGTCTCGAGGAGTACGACGTGTACTTCGAGGCGATGAAGAAGGTCGCGGAGGCCTCCGGCCTGGCGGACGAGGTGTTCGGCAAGCAGCAGGACTGGTGCAAGAAGTGCGCTCGCGCCCTGAAGGTCAAGGACCCGAACAAGGTGTTCGTCCGCGTCGCGAGCGCGGGCGAGCTCGACGCGCGGCGCGCGGACGTCAGGGCGGCCCTCGAGAGGTCGCAGCCCGTCCTTCTGATCCGCCAGAACGACTTCATGCCCGGCGAGACCGAGGCGAAGTTCCCGCTGGACACCGCCATAATCGACGGTATCAGGGGCGACGAATGGCATGCCGTGTTCCCGTACGGACGCGACCGCGTCAAGGGGTCGGAGAGCGGCTGGTGCTCGTCCGACCAGCTGATGACGGCGGTCGTCGACGCCTGCCTGTTCTTCTACGCCCCCGCGAAATAGTATCACATTCTGCTAGACTAAAAGGCATGGTTTGTGGTATAATTATCCTTCACAGCTAAAAAAGCACACTAGAAAACAGAGGATAGAACATGGCCAAGGAATCTGTCGCCCAGAACAACATCTGGAAGTGGTTGGTATTCGCCGCCGTCACCATCGGTGCCGTGTGGCTTGCGTATCCGCCGAGGGAGAAGATCCGCCTCGGGCTCGACCTGAAGGGCGGAAACTCGTTCACGCTCGGCGTGGACTACGCCAGGCTCCACGACAAGATAATAGAGAGCAAGCCCGAGCTCGCTAACGACCCTGAGGCCCTTGAGGCCGAGGTCAAGCGCACGCTCGAGAGCAAGGACTTCGACGACCGGATGATCGAGATCATCCGCCGCCGCGTCGACGCGATGGGCACGAACGAGCCGCTCATCCAGTCGGTCAAGGGCAAGCACCAGATCGTCGTGCAGCTGCCCGGCGCCGACCAGAAGACGGGCGACGAGGCCCGCGAGCGCCTGCAGAAGATGGCGTACCTCGAGTTCCGCTTCGTGCCCGAGAACGAGGAGGAGCTCCTCCGCAAGATCCCGGCCAACGCCTGCCCGCCCGGATTCGTGGCGTCCGGCGACGGCTATATCAAGGCGAAGGACTGGAAGACCGTCTCCACGAACGCCAACTACCTCACGCGCCTTTCCTCGTTCGGCACGACCGACAGGAGCGTCAGGTTCATCCTCGAGCCCGTAAAGGACGCGAAGACCGGCAGGTTCTCGTACTACAAGGGAAGGTACGTCGAGAAGAAGGTTCAGCTCACGGGCGACAGCCTCGCCCTCGCGACGCCCGACTCCAACCACGGCAGCTTCAAGGGCGGCTACTGCGTGAGCTTCGAGCTCAAGCGCGAGGCGGCGGCCAGGTTCTCCGAGCTCACCGCCACCCACATCGGCCGCCAGCTCGCGATCATCCTCGACGACGAGCTCGTCTCCTCGCCCGTCATCCAGAGCGAGATCGGCCGCAACGGGCAGATCACCGGCAGCTTCACGCTCGAGGAGGCCAAGGCTCTCGCCTCCGACCTCAACGCGGGCGCGCTTCCGGCGCCTCTCAAGATCGACTCCGAGTCCAAGGTCGACCCCACCGTCGGCCGCGACGCCATCAGCTCCGGCATTCAGGCCGCGATCATCGGCTTCGTGCTGGTCGCGCTCTTCATGATCTTCTACTACTGGTACCTGGGCGTGATCGCCAACGTGGCGCTCCTCCTCGACGTGATCCTGCTGCCGACGGCGCTCTTCCTCGTCGCGCACATCCTCGGCGCGTTCGTCGAGGACCCGTCGATGGCCGGCGCGAAGGTGCAGCTGCCCGTCCTGACGATGCCCGGTATCGCGGGCCTCGTGCTGACGCTCGGCATGGCGGTCGACGCGAACGTGCTGATCTTCGAGCGCATCCGCGAGGAGTTCCAGCGCGGCGCGGCGGTCGGCAAGGCTGTCGAGAACGGCTATGCGCGCGCCTTCACCGCGATCTTCGACTCCAACATCACGACGATCATCACCGGATGCATCCTCTACTCCGTCGGCACCGGCCCGGTGCGCGGCTTCGCGATCATGCTCACCGGCGGCGTCATCATCTCGATGTTCACGGCGATTGTCGTCACGAGGCTCATAATCGACCACACGACGACGCCCGAGAGCGGCAAGCCGTTCAGGATGCGCCAGTTCTTCAAGGCGCCCAGCATCAACTTCATGGCCATGGGCCGCAAGACGGTCATCGCCTCCTCGGTGATCATCCTCGTCTCCCTCGCCATCTTCGGCATCAGGCTCAAGACCAACCCGGGCAGCGTCCTCGCGGTTGACCTCACGGGCGGCACGTCGATCATCTACGGCATGGAGGGCGACAAGGCCACCATCGAGAACGACAGCCTCCTCAAGACGCTCCGCAGCGTCCTGGAGCCGATCGACAACGCCATGGTCATCCAGCGCCAGGGCGGCGACCTCTTCCTGAAGACGGGCCTCGCGTCCGACCCGGGCACGACCGTCGTCTTCGACATCGCCTCCGGCGCAGACAAGTTCAGCGCGAAGAACACGAAGGCCGAGCTCGCCAAGTTCGACCCGAACGGCATGGTGTTCGTCTCCGACTTCGCGACCAAGGTCGAGGGCGGCAAGACCAACTCCGTCGGCGTCGTGAAGGTCAAGGTGTCCGAGACGTCCGCCTCCCAGAAGGGCAGGACGCTCGCGGCGTCGGGCTCCAGCGTCGTCAAGGAGGTCGAGAGGATCGTCACCAGCTGCAACCCGGGCGCGAAGTTCGCCGTCGTGGCGGACAAGGGCTCCGAGACGATCGGCGTCGAGTCCAGGATCGAAGAGGCCCTCAACGGCGACAAGCGCCTCGGCGGCGTCAAGTTCACCGTCAAGTCCGCCGAGATCGTCGGGCCGTCCGTCGGCGCGGACCTCCGCGAGTCCGGCACGAAGGCCGTGCTGCTCTCGCTCGTGGCGATCCTGATCTACGTCGGCTTCCGCTTCCGCTTCGGCTTCGGCCTCGGCGGCCTGGTCGCCCTCGCGCACGACGCGCTCATCTCGCTCGGCCTGTTCTCGCTGTGCGGCCGCCAGGTGTCGCTCATCGTGATCACCGCGCTCTTGACGATCATCGGCTACTCGATCAACGACACGGTCGTCGTGTTCGACCGCATCCGCGAGCTTCTCCAGCGCGAGAAGAGGCTCTCCTTCGCCGAGGTCTGCAACAAGGCGATCAACGAGTGCCTGTCGCGCACGGTCATCACGTCGGTGACGACGTTCTTCGCGGTCGCCGCGCTCTTCATCTTCGGCGACGGGTCGATCTACGACTTCGCGCTCACGATGCTCATCGGCGTCGTCGCGGGAACGTACTCCTCCATGTTCATCGCGACCCCGGTCATGTTCTGGTGGTACCGCGGCAGGCGCCCCGACGTCGAGGAGGAGAAGGAGGGCGAGCAGAAGCCCGCCATCCGCGCCCGCGAGCAGCACTGACGCAATGCCGGCATATCGTCGGCGTCATAAGAAAGGCGGCGCGTCCATCACGACGCGCCGCCTTCTTTGTCTAAACTGCCGTGGCGTAGATGGTTTCGTCCGCCAACTGACAAAGTGAAAACACGCCAACTGACAAAGTGAAAACGCGCCAACTGACAAAGTGAAAACGCGCCAACTGACAAAGTGAAAACACGCCAACTGACAAAGTGCATTGACAAAACCAAGGAAATCTGGTATAATCACGTGTGCTATGGCAGAATATAGAAAAAGAGTCGCCGATGGCATTCTGATGGAGAAATTGGAAGCTACCGGAGCGGTGATTGTCGAAGGTCCAAAGTGGTGTGGTAAAACCACCACGGCGGAGCGTGTCGCCAAAAGCGTCATCTACATGGCGGATCCAAAGAAGCGGGAGCGGAACCTCCTGTATGCACGGCTCGAACCGGAGAAGATTCTCGACGGAGAATGTCCTAGGTTGGTGGACGAGTGGCAGATCGCGCCCATCCTGTGGGATGCGATTCGCCACAGGGTTGACCATGAGGACGTTTGTGGAAGGTTCATATTGACGGGTTCCGCAGTGCCCGCGAAGCGCGACGACATGAAGCACACGGGGACGGGCAGGTTCTCGTGGCTCAAGATGCGTCCGATGTCGCTGTGGGAGTCCGGCGACTCCCTTGGAAGTGTTTCCCTTGAGAGGCTGTTCGATGGGAATGTCCTGCGTATTGCGGACGCTGCAGACCACAAGCTCGACGACATCGCCTTTTTCGTTTGTCGCGGCGGATGGCCCAAGGCCGTGCAGTTCTCGAAGCGGCGACCTGCGCTAGAGCAGGCGTTCAACTATGTGGATGCTGTCGCCGAGTCGGACATCTCAAGGGTGGATGACGTATTGCGGAACCCGGACAGAACAAGGAGAATCATGAAGTCATATGCCCGGCTTCAGGGAAGCCAGGCCACGGCGGCTGTCATAAAGGCGGACATGGGTGCCAACGAGGATTCCAGTTTCACGGACGTGACGCTTCATTCCTACTTGAACGCCCTGCGGAAGATATTTGTGGTCGAGGACATGCCGGCGTGGAATCCGAACCTTCGCTCGAAAGTCGCCATAAGGACGTCTGACACTCGGTACTTCGTCGATCCATCTATAGCGACCGCCGTGATGGGGCTCGGGCCGTCCGCGCTTATGGACGAGCTGCCCACGTTCGGACTTCTCTTTGAGGCGCTGGTTATGCGCGATTTGCGCGTGTATGCCGCCGTCCCACACGGGGAGGTCAGGCACTACCGCGACAAGAACGGCCTTGAGTGCGATGCCGTAATCCACTTGAGGGATGGGAGATATGGGCTGGTGGAGGTCAAGATGGGTGGTGAGGCACTGGTGGAGGAGGGGGCCCGGGTCCTCAATGAACTCGCCTCCCTTATCGACACGAAGCGGATGAAAAAACCATCGTTCAAGATGGTCGTGACGGCGGTTGGTGATTGCGCATACGCCCGCGAAGATGGCGTTCTTGTTTGTCCGATTGGATCGCTGAAGCCGTAACCGCTGCGCGTTTTATTCGTCGCTTGGGTTTGGGTGCATCTGTATAATTAACCACAACATCCTCTAATGATGGGAAACAACTTGTCTGAAACAACTTCCCTTTGCGGCGGGCAACCGCCCGCCGATTCAAGAACGCCGCGTAGTTACGCGGCGAGGCGCCCCTTGGGTTTAATCCATGAAAATTGGAAGCGCAAAAGCGCGGAAATTGTGATATAATATACGCTATGAAAAACAACTGCCTGTTCTGCGCGATCACTGCGGGGGAGATCCCCTCCTTCAAGGTCTACGAAGACGACGTGGTGCTCGCGTACCTAGACATAAACCCGTTCTCCGAGGGCCACACCCTCGTCGTGCCGAAGGCGCACTCCGCAGGGCTCCTCGACACCGACGACGCCACGCTCGCCGCGGTGGTCGCGCGCGTCAGGAAAGTCGCCGCGCACCTGAAGGACGTCCTCGGCTGCGACGGCTTCAACATCATGCAGAACAACGGCGAGGCGGCCGGGCAGACCGTCATGCATCTCCATTTCCACATCATCCCGCGCTACGCCGGTAAGGCGTTCTCCTTCGCCGGAGAGAAGGGCGACATGGACAAGCTGAAGGCGCTCGCCGAGCGCATCGCGTTCTGATGAGGCCCGCGCCGTCCATAGCCCTCGCGGCGGCGCTCCTCGCGGCGCCCGCGTTCGCGGCGAGCGACGTCCTCTCCCAGGCGTCCCGCGCCGACAAGGGGATCCTCGTCCTCCAGGTCGGCAGCGACTGGTGCGTCAGCGGCGAGGACGTCCGCAAGGCGTTCGAGAGCGACGCGTTCCGCCGCGCCGTGGGCTCGAAGTTCGTCCTGGCGGTCCACGACGAGAAGGAGAGGATGGACGACGCGACCAAGGCCGCCAACAAGCTCGTCGCCCCCGCGCTCGTCAAGACGAAGCGCTTCCCAGCGCTCACGCTCGTGACGCCCCAGCCGTTCCGCTTCTACGCGCAGATCGAGAACATCCCGAGCACCGTGACGGGCGAGAAGCTCGCCGCCGCCGTGAAGATGCTGACGAAGCGCAAGGACGAGGCGGAGGCGCTGTTCAAGAAGGGCGCGTCGCTGGCTGCCGCCCGCAAGGACTCCGAGGCCGCAGACGCGTACGGCGCGGCGTTCGACATCCTTGAGCGCCAGGTGGGCGACTTCAACGCGGCGCAGCTCAGGAAGGGTTCGCTCGCGTACGCATACGAGTGGAAGGCGCTCTCGGACCTCGACGCCGGCGACAGGTTCGGATGGGTCAAGCACTTCGAGCTGGATGTCTACAAGACCGTCGCGCTCGTCGAGAAGCTCACCGCGGCGAAGTCCGACGGGTCGGGCGGCGCAAAGGAGATGGTTCAGAACATGAAGGCGATCCCCGACGCCCATTTCTCGCCGAACCAGAGGCAGTTCGTCAAGGTCCTGGAGTACGCGCTGACCTCCGAGGGGACGGACAAGCCGCTCTCCCCGCACGAGAAGGATCTGATGAAGGAGGCGTTCGCCATGGGGCGCGACACCTTCTGGGGGCAGTTCGCCATGGGGCGGCTGATGATGGACGGCGAGAAGATCGAGTCGAAGGGCCTCAAAAGGGCGGCGGTGCGCCCGAGGCCCACGACAAACCCCGCCTCCGTGCCCGCCTTCGCGCTGGACAAGACGAAGACCGCGCTCTCCGGCATAAAGCCGGGCGCGAAGCTGAACGAGCAGCAGAAGCTGGCCGCCGCGAGATACGCCGTTCTGCGGCTCATCGGGCAGAAGGGCTGGCACGAGCTCGCCGGCCGCCCCGGCAGCACCCAGTTCATCAAGGCTTTCATGAACGACAGGGAGTGGCTCGAGGACTTCGCCTGGAGCGGGCCGTTCGCGTCCGGCAAGTCGGGGCCGGGCGACGGGGCGAAGGCGGTGCTCGCGCTTGAGTCGCTCGTATATCAGGACGCAGGCCGGTGGGTTCCGTTCGCTGGCGACAGATACGCGGACAACGAGGGGCGCCGGTGCATGACGGCGCTGGCGCTGGTGTATCCCGAGAAGGACGAGGCGTGGCTCGCGGATGTGCTCGACGCCTACAGGTCCACCGCGCTCGCGGGGCGTCTCAACAAGGCGGCGTACACGCAGCCGACGTGGCTGTGGCGCTTCGCGGTGAACCACGGGCGCGGATCGTCCGGGACGGACAACATGGCCGCGCAGCAGCGGCACCTCGACAAGTTCGTGAACCTCCCGTCCCGAGCCTACGGCGGGACGTGCTGGATGATTTGCTACCGCCTGAAGAACTGCTTCGGCGACTCGGTGCACGGGCCGTTCTACTACAAGCCGTGGGCGACCGCCGGCGAGTGGCCCAAGCGCAGGTACACGCAGATCGTCGGCGGCGTGTGCGGCGAGCTCTCCAAGTTCGGCAGCGCCACCGCCAACGCGCATGGGCTACCCTCGACCACCGTCGGACAGCCCGGGCACTGCGCCTACACGCGCCGCCTGGCCAACGGACGCTGGGAGCTCAACTACAGCGTCACCGGACACTCCCAGATGCACCTCTGCTTCTGGAACAGGCACGAGTGGCAGTACACCTCCGTCATCGAGTCGACATTCTCCGCGGACCGCGAAAAGCGGCTCGCCGCCGAGAGGATGCTCGCGCTCGCCGCCCTCGCCGAGGAGTCCGGCCGCGACGCGAAGTCCGTCGAGATGTACTATCGCTACGCGTGTGCCGCGCACATCACGAACTTCGACGCCTGGACGGCGTACGGCGACTGGCTCGCCCGCGCCGGCAAGCCGGACCTCGACAAGCAGCGCGTATGGGTCCGGGGATGCGCGCGCGGGCTGAAGTCCGGCCGCCAGCCGGTCTGGAACTTCCTTACGCCCTATTTCGCGCGCGTCGCAAAGGACAAGGGCGCGAAGGCGCTGGCGGAGGACCTCGTCGCGTTCGCCCCCAACCTCCGCCAGTGCGACGCGAGGATCCAGGAGGAGTCCGACTTCAGGAAGGCGCTTGAGACCTGGACGAAGCCGCTGGAGCGCGAACCCCAGCTCTGCTACGACGTGCTCAAGGCGATGCTCGACGCGCAGTACGGCACGTCCGACTACTTCTCGCAGACACTCGGCTGGGGTTCCGACGTGTTCATGAAGTCGTCCGACGGGCTTCAGACCTTCATCAAGTGCATCGGCGAGGTCTTGAAGGAGAGGGCGAGCGCAGGCGAGAAGCCGACCCTCGACTTCAAGCCTCTGATCCTCGGCGCCAGCCAGGCCGGGAACCTCGAGGCGTTCCGGCAGATGGCCGACCTCCAGGCCAGGATATCACCTGAGAAGACAAAGGGCGAACGCTATTCCAAGAACGACTTCGGAGGCACTCTCCTGAGCGAGGACGGGCTTCTCCGGACCTCGACGACGAGCCAGTGGGACACCCCGGCGCGCTACGCCTACGTCATCGACTCCAGCCCGGCGCGCGGCAACGGCTTCCACACGGCGAAGGAAAAGGCGCCCTGGGCGGAGGTCATGCTGCCCGGCCCGTCTTCGGTCCTGGGGCTTGTCATAGAGAACAGGAGCGGCGGGCACAACGCCACGCGCCAGGTGCCGATCTACGTCGACGTCTCCGAGGACGGCACGTCATGGCAGAGGGTGTTCACGCAGGAGCAGGTCAAGGACACCTTCCGCGTCGACCTCCGCAAGGCACCTCCGCGCGCCCGCCATGTGCGCGTCGGGCGCGTCGCCGACGCCAAGGAGGACGTCTTCCACCTCGGCAAGGTCTTGGTCTACGGAAAAAAACTTTACTAGGAGGCAAAATATTTTGTCAGTAATTGGGGTCGAGTGACCCTAACACAACATAACCGCGAGGAAGCGGAGAAAGAGAAGGTAAAAAAAATGAAAAGCAAAGCTACAAAGATAATGATACTGGCGGTAGCGTCCGTGGTCTGCGCGGGAACTTGCCTTGCACGTCCGCATGGCGGGCGCGGGTTCGGCGGTGGCTATCATCATCACCACCACCACAGCGGATGGGGACGCGGCGGGCGTAACTTCTGGCCCGGTTTCGTCGGCGGCATCGTCGGCGGCGCTCTCTACGATGCGGTCGTGTCTCCCGCTCCCGTGGTCGCCCCGGCGCCCGTGGTGGTGACGCCCGCACCGGTGGTGGTCAACCCCGCCCCCGTCGTGGTCAATCAGCCTGCGGTTGTCACGCCTCCTCCGGTGGTCGTCGCCCCGCAGCCCACGACCGTCTGGGTCGAGGGCCGGTACGTCGAGCAGGTTCAGGCCAACGGAGCGGTCATCCGCGTCTGGCAGCCAGGGCACTACGAGCAGCGCTAAGCTGTCCGGGCAGCCCGCTGTAAAACCCGGCAGGGCGGCGTCATCGATGCCGCCCTGCCAAATGTTATATCGACGAGGGGCATTTTCAACAGCCCCTTGATGGAGGCTCTGTGGGGACACTCCCCGCAGAGCCTTGCGCTATATTGACTTATTGGCATTGTATCTCTCAATTTTTTGCGAAGATTTCAGGCACCTAGAATTTTCCGCATTGAATTCTCATTTTCTTTTTTGCGTTCAAATTTCTGCTCGTTTGTGATATACTATATGACCTATGGCAGAGACTACGGCAGTGTATCCGGGCACGTTCGACCCGATGACGAAGGGCCACTTCGACCTGATTGCAAGGGCGTCGCGGCTCTATGACAGGCTTGTCGTCGCGGTGGCGGCGACGAGTTCGAAGGACCGGGCGATGTTCTCGTGCGAGGAACGCCTGGGGATGATCCGCGAGGACGTCGCCAAGGCGGGGCTCGCGAACGTAGAGGTGAAGGTGCTCGACTCGCTTCTCGTCGACTTCTGCCGCCGCGAGGGCGCGAAGGTCGTCATCCGCGGCGTCAGGGTCTACAGCGACTTCGAGTACGAGTTCCAGATGGCGCTGACCAATAGGAGGCTCGCGCCCGAGATCGAGACGCTGTTCATGATGCCGAGCGAGAGCCTGGCGTACGTGACGGCGTCGACCGTCCGCGAGATCGCCAGCTACGGCGGCGACACCGCGCCGTTCGTGACGGAGGCCGTGGAGAGGCATTTGCAGAAAAGAAAAGAGGAGAGAAAATGAAGCTATCATGCGACATCGCGTACGTAGGCGTCGACGACCACGACGTCGACCTGTTCGAGGGGCAGTTCGAGGTCCCGCTCGGGATGGCCTACAATTCATACGTAGTGAAGGGCGAGAAGGTCGCCGTCATGGACACCGTGGACGTCCGCTTCGGCGACAAATGGCTTGAGAACGTGTCCGCCGCGACGGACAGGGTCGACTACCTCGTGGTCCAGCACATGGAGCCGGACCACTCGGCGAACATCGCCCGCTTCGCCGCCGCGTACCCGGACGCGAAGATCGTGTCGTCCATGCCGGCGTTCGCGATGATGAAGAACTACTTCGGGACGGACTTCGCCGACCGCCGCGTCGTCGTCAAGGAGGGCGACTCGCTCGACCTCGGCGGGCGCTCGCTCGCGTTCGTCGGCGCTCCGATGGTCCACTGGCCCGAGGTGATCGTCACGTACGACGCGGCCACCAAGACGCTCTTCTCCGCCGACGGCTTCGGCAAGTTCGGCGCGAACGACGTCGAGGACCCGGAGGGGTGGGACTGCGAGGCGCGCCGCTACTACTTCGGCATCGTCGGCAAGTTCGGCGCGCAGGTGCAGGCGCTCCTCAAGAAGGCGGCGACGCTCGACATCGCCCGCATCTGCCCGCTCCACGGCCCGGCGCTCGAGACCCCGGAGGAGATCGCGCACGTCCTGAAGCAGTACCAGACGTGGAGCTCCTACGGCGTCGAGACCGACGGCGTCTGCGTCGCCTACACGTCCGTCTACGGCCACACCAAGGCCGTCGTCGAGAAATTCTGCGAGATCCTGAAGGCGAAGGGCTGCCCGAAGGTGGCGTGCGCCGACCTCGCCCGCGACGACATGTACGAGACGATCGAGGACGGCTTCAGGTACGGCCGCCTGGTCCTCGCGACGACGACCTACAACACGGGCGTGTTCCCGAAGATGGAGGAGTACATCCGCCACCTCCTGCGCCGCAACTACCAGGGGCGCAGGGTCGGCTTCATCGAGAACGGGACGTGGGCGCCTGCCGCGGCCAAGGGCATGAAGGCTCTTCTGGAGACCGCCAAGGACCTCTCGTTCTGCGGCAACGTCGTGACGGTGAGGGGGTCGATGACCGACGAGACGGTCGCGAAGCTCGAGGCCCTCGCCGACGAGATCCTCGCCGGCTGAAGGACGATTGACGCGAGGCGGCAGTGGCGAGGGAGAGGATAGCAAGGCACGTCGCGGAGCTTCCCAAGAGCGGAATCAGGAAGTTCTTCGACATCGTCGCGCAGTCGAAGGACGTGGTGTCCCTCGGCGTGGGCGAGCCCGACTTCGACACGCCGTGGCACATCTCCCGCGCCGCCGTCACCTGCCTTGAGAACGGTGGCACGCACTACACCTCCAACCTCGGCACCCCGCAGCTCAGGCAGGCGATATCCCGCTACCTCTCGCGTCGCTTCGGCGCGGAGTTCGCCTGGGAGAGCGAGATCCTCGCGACCGTCGGCGTGTCGGAGGCGATAGACCTGGCGATCCGCGCCCTCTGCTCGCCGGGCGACGAGGTGCTGTACCACGAGCCGTGCTTCGTCAGCTACCCGGCGACCGTTCGCCTCGCGCATGCCGTCCCAGTGGCAGTCGAGACGTCCGCGGACGACGCCTTCCGCCTGACCGCCGCCGCGCTCGAGCGCCGCGTCACCGGCAGGACGAAGGCCGTCCTCCTCAACTTCCCGTGCAACCCGACGGGCGCGACGCTGGAGCCGGACGAGATGCGCGCCATCCTGGAGGTCTGCGAACGGCACGACCTCGTCCTGCTGACGGACGAGGTCTACTCCGAGCTCGTCTACGACAGGGACGAGGAGGAAGTGGCGAAGAAGAAGCTGACGTCCTTCGCGTCGTTCCCCGAGTTCCGCGACAGGGTGGTCCTCCTCAACGGCTTCTCGAAGAGCTGGGCGATGACCGGGTACCGCCTCGGCTACGCATGCGGCCCGGCGGACGTCATCGACGCGATGATGAAGATCCACCAGTACGGGATAATGTCCGCCCCGACACTCGCCCAGGCCGCAGGCGTGGAGGCGATGGACCACGGCGACGCGGACGTCGCCAGGATGCGCCGCGAATACCGCCGCCGCCGCGACTTCCTCGCCGCCTCGCTCAACCGCATCGGCCTTCCGACGATCGTCCCGAAGGGCGCGTTCTACATGTTTCCGTCGATACGCCCCACGGGGATGACGAGCGAGGAGTTCGCGATTTCGCTTCTCAAGGGCCACGGCGTCGCGTGCGTGCCGGGCACCGCCTTCGGAAAGTGCGGCGAGGGGTTCGTCAGAATGAGCTACGCCACGTCCATGGACAAGCTGGCGGTCGCCGTCAGGCGCATCGGGGAGATGCTGTCGTGAAGGTCATCGCGGGACTTGGCAACCCCGGCGCGGAGTATGCCGGGACGCCCCACAACGCCGGCTTCGACGTCGTGGACCTCATCGCGTCGCGCATCGGCGCGACGTGGGAGGCGAAGCGCGCCTTCAAGTGCCTCATGGCGCGTGGCACGCTCGCAGGCGTGCCCGTGATCCTCGTGAAGCCGCAGACGTACATGAACCTTTCCGGCGACTCCGTCGCGCCCGTCGTCAGGTACCACAACGCCACAATCGCCGATCTCGTCGTGGTGCAGGACGACATCGACCTTCCGCTGGGCAGGATCCGCGTCAGAAAGAGCGGGTCCTCCGGCGGGCACAACGGGCTGAAGAGCATCATCGAGCGCGTCGGATCCTGCGGCTTCGCGCGCGTCAAGGTCGGCGTCGGCAAGGACAGGGAGAACGTCGTCGCCCACGTCCTCGGCAAGTTCGGCCCGGAGGAGCGCAAGGTCATGGACGCCTCCGTCGCCGCCGCGGCGGACGCCGTCGCCGCCGTCGTCTCGCAGGGGCCGGATGCCGCGATGAACGCCTTCAATGGATGGACGGCAGGCTGACATGGCGGAGATGAACCAGACCCCGGACGGCATGAGGACGCGCATCGCGTTCTTCGGGCGGCGCAATGCCGGCAAGTCGTCGCTTATCAACGCGCTCACCGGGCAGAATCTCGCAATCGTCTCCGACGTCCCCGGAACCACTACCGACCCGGTCTCCAAGGCGATGGAGATACTGCCCCTCGGCCCGTGCCTCGTGACGGACACCGCGGGGCTCGACGACGAAGGGGAGCTTGGCGCGATGCGCGTCGCGAAGACGCTTTCCATCCTCGAAGTCGCGGACATCGCGGTGGTCGTGATTCCATGTGGCGAATTGCCGGACGAGGCGGAGCGGAGGCTTCTCGCGGAATGCGAAAGGCGTGGCGTCAAGTCGATCATCGTCAGGAGCAAGCGCGACCTGGCGCCGGAGGTGCCTGTCGCGGAAGGGGAGATCCCCGTCTCCGCCGCGACTGGCGAGGGCGTAGAGGCCCTCCGCGTCAGCCTCTCCCGTGTGTCAGTGAAGGAGCCCGACCTCCCGCTCTTGGCAGATCTCGTCTCCCGCGGCGACATCGTGGTCTGCGTGTGCCCGATCGACGCATCCGCGCCGAAGGGGCGGCTCATCCTGCCGCAGCAGCAGGTCGTGCGCGAGCTCCTCGACCTCGGCTGCGTCGCCGTCGTCTGCCAGCCAGCGGAGCTGCCTGGAGTCTTTGCGCGCATCGGCGAGGGGAACGTCCGATTCGTCGTCACCGACTCCCAGGCGTTCAAGGAGGTTGACGCCGCGACGCCGAAGGGCGTGCCGCTCACGTCGTTCTCGATTCTGTTCGCGAGGCGCAAGGGCGATCTCCGCGCGCTGTGCGCCGGCGCGGCGGCCATGAAGTCCCTCAGGGACGGCGACAGGGTGCTGATCGCCGAGGGCTGCACGCACCACCGCCAGTGCGGCGACATCGGGACTGTGAAGCTCCCTCGGTGGATTTCGAAGTACACCGGGCGGAGGCTCGCGTTCGAGTTCTCTTCCGGCGGGACGTTCCCCCTCGACGAGGCGGACCTCCCCGCGCTCGTGGTTCACTGCGGCGGGTGCATGCTCACGCGCCGCGCGGTCATGGCGCGGATCGCCCGGTGCGAGGCCGCCGGCGTCCCGATCGTCAACTACGGCGTCGCCATCGCGCTTATGCACGGCATGTCCGCGAAGCCCGGCTCCTGCATGGTGGAGAGGTGACCATGACGAACTACCACACCCACACCATCTGGTGCGATGGCGCGGACTCTCCGGAGAAGGTCGTGCTCTCCGCAATCGAAAAGGGATTTTCCGAAATCGGCTTCTCGTCGCACGCCATGCTCCCCGGCTCGCTTCTCGACTGGGCGCTCGACGCCGGGCGCGCCGTCGCATACGCGGCGGAGATACGCGCCCTCGCCGAAAAGCACGCCGGGCGCATCCGCGTCCTCTGCGGCGTCGAGGCCGACTATGTCCAGGGAATCTCCGACCCCGACCGCTCGACGTATGCGTTCATCGCGCCCGACTACATCATCGGCTCCGTCCATTTCGTGACGGCGCCGGACGGCGGACATGTCTGCGTAGACGAGTCGCCCAAGTCGCTTGCCGACGGGATCCGCGACCACTTCGGCGGAGACGTCGAGGCGTACATACGCGCCTACTTCCGGCAGCAGTGCGAGATGGCCGAGAAGTTCGACTTCGATGTCGTCGGGCACCTCGACCTCGTGAGGAAGTTCAACGCGAAGCATCCGTATTTCGACGAGAACGCCGCATGGTATCGGGAGACGCTTGAGGGCGTCGCGGACTCGATTGCCGCGACGGGGAAGATCGTCGAGGTCAACACCGGTGCGATTTCGCGTGGCTGGATGGACGACGCGTATCCATCCGCCGACCTTCGCGGAATGCTCCGCGAGCGTGGCGTCCGGTTCGTCCTTTCCGCCGACGCGCATTCCGCGGCGGCGATCGACTGCGCGTTCGACCGCTTCTCCTCCGCCGAGCGCTATGTGACGCTCTAGGCCCGACCGAAGGGCTTTTTCAACTTTTCAACTTCTCTCTTCGCTTGTTTGTGGTAGAATGTAGTCATGAAACAGATCAAGAAGATTCACCTGTTGTTTGTCGCGCTGGCGTCAGTCGCGGCCTGTGCTGACTTCGCGCCGGATGGCGTGCCGTTCGTAGTGGCGGAGAAGGAGTGGCCGGCGGACGGCCTCGGCAACCACCGCGCCGTCGTGCGCGTGAACGAGCCCGTCAGGGTGGCGCGCGCCGTGCTGAAGTGGCGGCGCGTCGATCCGCAGCCGGAGATCAAGCGCGTCATCGTGCGTGACGCCGCGACGGGGAAGGACGCCGCGCATGTCGTCGCCCGCGACGTGACGGCGGAGCGCGGGGAGGTGCTCTTCAACCCGACCTCCGGCCCCGGCATATACTTCATCTACTATATGCCCTACCGCGAGCGGAAGGGGTCGAGCGAGGGAAGGCACCAGCCGCTGTGGAACGACTACTTCCCGCCGGACTACTCGGAAGGCAGGAAGTGGCTTGATTCATTCGACGCGTTCCGTCCGCCGGTCGAGGCGGATGTCCTGCGTTTCGAGAGCCGCACGACTTTCGAGGCGTGGACGCCGATGGGACTTCGCGCGACGGCGGCGGAGACGGACGCCCTGCGCCGCGCGCATCCGGAGAACCCCGTTGTCTTCACCGAAGACCGCGCAAATCCAATCCATCCCGCGTCGTGGCTTCCGGCGAAGTGGGCGAAGGGCGCGGAGGCGCGCGATTCATTCAGCGGCACTGCGCTGAAGGACGAGTACTACGTGTGGCAGATTGCGCTCTGGACGCCCGGCGGCGCGCTGGAGGGCGTGAAGGCGGAGTTTTCGGACCTTGCAGGTCCCGGAGGCGCGAACATCCCGGCTTCGGGGATTACCTGCTTCAACACGGAGGGCGTGAATTGGGACGGAAGGCCGATGGAGATAACGCTCGACGTTCCCGCGAACCGCGTGCAGCCGCTTTGGTGCGGCGTAATGGTCCCGCCGGACGCCGCGCCGGGCGTGTATCGCGGCAAGGCCACGATCACGGCGAAGGGCATGTCTCCGCGCACGGTCGCGCTTGCCATAACCGTCACCAACGAGACGGTGCGCGACCATGGCGACGGAGAGCTGTGGCGGCACTCGCGCCTTAGGTGGCTCAATTCGCGCATCGGCGAAGGCGACACGCCCACGCAGCCGTACAAGGCGATGACGTACAATCGCGAGGCGCGCGCGGTGGGCGCGTCGGAAAAGACATTGATGTTGGCGGAAAGCGGACTTCCGGCCTCGATCAAGGTCAACGGACGCGATGTGCTGAAGAGGCCGATGCGGTTTGTGGTCGTGACGGAGAAGGGCGAGTTTGAGGTTGGCGCAGGGGCGTTTGCGCTGGAGAGCGCCGTGGACGGGCATGTCGCGTGGAAGGCGGAGTCTCGCGCGGACGGCATGGCGTTTACGGTGAATGGGCGGATGGAGTTTGACGGTTTTGTGCGATATGTCGTGGAGGTTGCGGCGGATGGGGACGTCAAGGTGAAGGACGTGCGGCTCGTGACGGATTATACGCCGTACGCCTCGGCGTACCTGATGGGCGCGGCCTATATGGGGCGCGACGGCGGGAAGAGGCCGCTGGCGTATTCATGGGACTGGAAGAACGGCTGCTACGACAGCTACTGGACGGGCGGCGCGGAGGCGGGGTTGCACGTCGAGTTTCGCGGCGGCGCGTACCACGGCCCGCTGATCGCGGACAGGTCGTACAGTTACAAGCCTCCGCAGGCGTGGGCGAACGGCGGGAAGGGGCGGATCGAGTTCGGCGGCACGGACGGCATGACGGTTGTCGCGCGGACGGGCGAGACCGCGCTCTCCGTCGCGCCTCGCAGGTGGGAGTTCGACCTCAACATCACGCCCGTCAAGCCGCTAGACTTGAAGAAACAGTTTTCGCAGCGGTACTTCCACGCCGACCCGGCGCGCTTCGACGAGGTGGCCGAGGCGACCGGCGCCAACATCGTGAACATCCACCATGCGCAGCTGCTGAACCCCGTGATCAACTATCCGTTCGTCGTCCAGGATGAGCTGAAGGCGTACATTGCCGCGCAGCACGCGAAAGGACGCAAGGTAAAGCTCTACTACACGATCCGCGAGCTCACGAACCACACGGTCGAGCTTCAGGCGCTGCGGAGCCTTGGAGGCGAGGTGATCGCCCCCGGAAACGCGCACGGCGCGCCGTGGCTGTGGGAACACATGGGCGAGGGGTATCGTCCGGCGTGGTACGTGCGGATGTGGAACGGCAGCTATGTCGACGCGGCGTTCGTGCTGAGCCCACACTCGCGCTGGATCAACTACTACCTCGAGGGCCTTCGGTGGATGTTCGAGAACTACGGGATCGACGGCATCTACATGGACGACGTCGCGTTCGACCGCACGGTGATGAAGCGGATGCGCCGCATCATCGAGAAGTACCGCCCCGGCGCGCTCGTCGACCTCCATTCCAACACCGGCTACTCCAAGGGGCCGATGAACCAGTACACCGAGTTCTTCCCGTATGTTGACCGCCTGTGGTTCGGCGAGTCGTTCAAGTACGACCAGATGTCCCCCGACACGTGGTTCGTCACGTTCTCGGGAATCCCGTTTGGACAGATGAGCGAGATGCTGCAGGGCGGGGGCAACCGGTGGCTCGGCGCGGTCTACGGCACGACGCGCCGCTGCTACATGGACTTCTCGGCGGGCAATCCCGCCGCGATCTGGAAGGCGTGGGCGGACTTCGGGATCGAGAACGCGCGGATGTCCGGTTACTGGGACGAATACGCGTTCGCGAAGACCGACTCTCCGGACGTGAAGGCGACGGCGTTCATCCGAGGCGACAAGGCGCTCGTCATCCTCGGAAACTTCGCGGCGGAGCCGCGCACCGTGAAACTCACGCTTGACGGCAGGTGGACCGGTAGGCGGCGCCTGCAGCTCGTGGCGCGTCCCATTCCGGGATTCCAGGAAGGGCGCATCTTCGGCGTTGGCGAGCCGATTCCCGTTCCGGCCAAGCGTGGTTGGATGCTGGAGATGCGGTGACGGGCCCGGCCGACGGGCCTGATCCACACGGCTACTTCGCGACGCGGAACACCGTGAGCGAGAGCGGCGGCAACGTCTCGGCGACCACGCCGTCCTTCACCGTTGCCGCGCCCGAAACCTCCTTCAGCGCCTCGCGGGCGAGCGGCGAGTTGCTGGCGCGCGCGCCGGGTCCCGTGAACCACGTCTTCTGCGCCTGCGAGATTTTCTTCCCGGCAAGCGCGAGCGTGAGCGGCTGCGGCTCCTCCGAGCAGTTGACGGCCTTCACGACCACGGAGCCGTCCGCATCGCGCACGGCGGAGAACTGGACCGCGCGGCACGCCTGGCCTTTTCTGGCCTTGAACCAGCGCGACGTCTGGTCGAACGCCAGCACCTCGCGTCCGCGGTTCTCGCTGAAGAGCTTCTGCACGTTCCAGCTGGGGTTCACGAAGTTGCCGTCGGTCATCGGGTAGATCAGGTTGGGCTTCCACGCCGTGTGCTTCGCGTTCGCGAAGAGCGGCGCGTAGGCGGCGAGCTTCACCACGTCCGCGTTGCGCTCGAGGGCGCACATGAACGCCGCCTCGCCGATCGCGGCGCGCAGGTCGCCCCAGCGGCCGACGTCCTGCGTGACGGCGTACTCGCCCACGAAGACCTCGAATTCGCCGCGCGGGTAGGAGTCGTACATCTTCGCGCCGGTCGTCATGAACCAGTCGGGCGACTTGTAGTAGTGCTCGTCGCGTATGTGCTGCGGGCGTCCCTTCACCGGACCGCCCCACACGTCGGACACGATCTTGATCTCGGGGTACTTCGCCTGGATCGCGTCGTGCATGAGGGCGTAGCGCTCGTGGTACTTCGGGCCGCCGTTCTCGTTGCCGATCTCGATGTACTGGAGGTTGAACGGCGCGGGGTGTCCGTTCGCCGCGCGCACGGCGCCCCACTTTGACGTGGCCGGGCCGTTCGCGTACTCGATGCAGTCAAGCGCGTCCTGGACGAATTCGCCCATCTTGTCCATCGGCACCGTCTCCTTGTGGCTCATGCCGCAGTTGATGCAGAAGAGCGCCTTCGCGCCGAGGTCCTCGCAGAGCTGCAGGTATTCGTGGAAGCCGACGCCGTTCGCGCTCCAGTAGCCCCAGAGGTTCCACTGCGTGCGGCGGTCCCACACGTTGCCGATCGTCTGCTTCCAGCGGTACGCCTGGGCCATCGTGTCGCCCTCCACCCAGCAGCCGCCGGGGAAGCGCACGAAGCTCGGCTTGAGCGCGGCGAGGCGCTCCATGAGGTCCTTGCGGAAGAGGCCGCTCTTCGCGTAGGTGTCGCAGGGGAAGAGGGAGACGCAGTCCATGTAGAACGTGCCGCCGTTCGTGGCGCGGAACACGAGCTTCGCGTCGGGGTCTGTCCCCGTCGCCGTGAGCATGAGGCTGTAGGTCTTCCACTCGGGGCCGATGCCGCCGATTGCGCCCGTGGCGAGCGTCTTGCCGAGGGACTGTAGCGCCACCTCGATCGGCCCCTTCACGTCGCCGCGCAGGGCCACGGAGAGGCGGTACTGCGCGCCGTCCTTCACGGCGATCCCGAAGTAGCCGTCGTTCGCCACGCCGCCGCCCGGCAGCGCCTCGATGCGGCCGCAGTGGCGGTTCTTCTCGGAGATGGGCTTCGAAGAGTCAAGTTCGATCGTCGCGTGGCCGACCGTGCTCCAGAAGCCGATCGTGCTCTGCCGGCGGAAGTTGACCAGGCCGTCCTCGAAGCTGCGGTTGCGCACTAGCTCCGCGTAGACGCCACCGTCTAGGGAGAGGTCGATGTCCTCGAAGAAGATGCCCCACATGTCCTCAGCCACGGGGAAGCGCGCCTTCGAAGCATCGACGACGATCTTGTTCTCGCCGCCGCCGAATGTGATCTCCGGCACGTCCACGGACGAAAACAGGCACGCGCCGTCCAGCTTCATCGTGACT
Source organism: uncultured bacterium (assembly GCA_902799955.1). GTDB lineage: Bacteria > Verrucomicrobiota > Kiritimatiellia > RFP12 > UBA1067 > UBA1067. Next base: position 67,995 of record CADCCQ010000012.1, read on the forward strand.
TTGTCGCCGGCGCACGTCATCTCGAGGTCGTACCAGCGGCCCGTCTCGATGGGCGCCTTCGCGCAGTCCTTTTTCAGCGGCGTCGCGAAGTCGTAGCTGCCCCTCGTCTCGACGCCGTGCTGCTTGTTGAACCAGCCGCCGTAGTTCGCGTAGATGCACTGCTCCGGCGAGCGTTCGCGCACGTGTAGGATGAAGCCCTCCTTGCCCGAGAGCTTCCGCGCCTTCGCCTTGAACGTGTAGTCGCCCCACGCGGGGTCGCCGAACACGAGCGTGCCGCCGGTGGTGGCGGCTTCGTTCGACTGGCGGATAACGCCGCCCTCGACCGTCCACTTGCCCTCGTTGCCCACGTCGCACTTGGCCGGATCGGGCAGGCCGCTCCACAGCACCTTGCCGTCCGGCGCGGTGACGGAGATATCCTTGAACTCCGCCGTGGTCAGCCACGTGTGTAGCGCCACGCGCCCGCACCGCGTCCCCCGGGCGAACGCGGCAGATGCCGCGATCATCGCCGCCGCGACGACCCCCAGTCTTGAAATCGTATTGTTGCCCATGTAGATGTGCTTCATTGCCTCTCCTTTGCTGTTTCTTATTTCTCTTGTCGTTGTTGGTCAAGCCATTTCCTCGAAAAGCTCCTTGACGACTTTTTTCTATGACGTAATTATACCATATTTGCTTGGCGTGACGCAAATGAAAAATTCCCTCTTGCGCAGTTGGCCGTGTTGTGGTATAATATGCAGCGTTTTCAATTTGAAGTGCGCCTGTAGCTCAACTGGATAGAGCATCAGACTACGAATCTGAGGGTTGTAGGTTCGACTCCTGTCAGGCGCGCCATTTTGAAGACGCCAGATTGCGGGGTGGAGCAGCCTGGTAGCTCGTCAGGCTCATAACCTGAAGGTCGTTGGTTCAAATCCAGCCCCCGCTACCAATTCAAAGCAGAAGGCGCGGCAACGCGGCTTTTTCTTTTTTGGCTTTGACAACAGGTGCGATTAAGGTATAATATTGTATGTATGGAAACAATGGAGAGATTGCCTGACATATCTGTCATAATCCCAACCTTCAACCGCGCTACGATGGTCTGCGATTGCGTGGCGAGCGTATTGGCGCAGGAGAATGTCGCGCTCGAGGTCGTCGTGGTTGACGACTGTTCGCCCGACGATACCAAGGCAAGGCTTGACGAGCGGTTTGGCGGTGATCCGCGCGTACGATATAGCCGCAACGAGAAGAACTCGTTTCAGGCGGTGTCGCGGAACAACGGGGTGAAAATTGCGAACGGCAAATTCCTGTTGTTCCTCGACGACGACAACATTCTCGGCGAAAACGCGCTTGTGTCGCTCCTGGATGAATTCAAGAAGAATCCCAAGCTCGGCCTTGCCGCGCCGATGGCCGTGCACAAGCGTCCTGGCAAGGACAATCTGATTTGGTCGCTCGGCAGCGATTTTAATCGTTGGACATCCCAGCCAAAGGACAACTGTCCGAACCTACCGTTGGAAAAGCTGCCTCTGGAGCCGCAAACATATTCGACGTCCTACTATCCTAACGGATTCATGGTTCCCAGGGAAATCTATGATGAAGTTGGAGGATTTGACGAGTCGTACGTGCAGATATTCGAGGAGTCGGATTTTGGCTGGAAGATCCGGGAGGCCGGATACGACGCAATCATATCGACGAAAGCCCGCACGGAACATCTCGGATTCCTGGAACCGGGATGCGTTCCGGAACTGAGACAGCTTGGGATCGAAAAGCCATATCGTACCTATTGCTTCGCACGCAACCGTCTTCGTTTTGCACGGAGGCATTTCTCGTTTATGCAGATCTTGTCGGTTACGCTGGTGTTCGCCCCGTTGTCGGCGGTTTACTATTGTGCCGTGGCGCTCAAGAGTCGCCGCGCCGACATCGCCTGGGCCTATCTGAAGGGGACGCTCACGGGTATCTTCGGCTTGTGATGAGGGGGAAACAATGGCACATATCGCTATAATCGGGCTGACGGGTCAGTCGCTTTTCTTCAGCGTGCCGCGCTTCCACGCGGGCGGCGAGACGGTGCATGCCGACGATTTCAATTCCGAGCTGGGCGGCAAGGGCTGCAACCAGGCGGTCGCCGCCGCAAGGCAGGGCGCGGAGGTCTCGTTCCTCACAGCCGTCGGCGAGGATGACGTCGAGATGGTGCGCCGCTTTCTCTCGCAGGAGGGAATCAAGGGGAGCGTGGTCGGCAAGAAGGGGCCGTCCGCCCACGCCGCCATACTGACAGACGCCGCGGGCGAGACGCGCGTCACGGTCGCTCGCGGCGCGGAGCTGGACACGGCGGACGTCGAAGCGGGCTTCAGTGACGCGATTGCGTCCGCCGACATCCTTCTCCTGAACAACGAGGTGCCGGATGCCGTGAACCTCCGCGCATCGGAGATCGCCGAGGCGAACGGGGTGAAGGTCATGTTCAATCCTGCGCCGTCGCGTTCGGTTCCGGAGGCGCTGAAGAGGCGCGTGTTCCTTTGGACGCCGAACGAGTTCGAGGAGGCGGCGCTCGGCGACGTCCCGGGCGAGGTGGTTACCACGCTTGGCGCCAAGGGGTGCCGAATCCGCTCGACGGGAGAGGTCATTCCCGCGCCATCGGCGGATGCCGTGGACTCGACGGGCGCGGGCGACACGTTCACCGGCGTCCTCGCGGTGCGGCTCGTGGAGGGCGAGGCGCTTGCGGCTGCATGCCGGGCGGCGAACGAGGCCGCCGCGCAGTGCGTCGCGGCGAGATACGTCATCCCGGCGATTCCGCGCCGCTCGACTTTTGGGTGTTCACATGAGTGACAAAATGTGGTAGAATCAGAGTGTGCCGCAGAATGGCGGACGCAACAAGGAAGGACACAAGACAATGAAGCTAAGCCTGGAATCAGTGAAGAACGAAGCCGCCGCCTGGGAGAAGGCCGGCGTGAAACTGCCCGCGTTCGACGTCGCGGCGATGCGCGCGCAGACGAAGTCCGCCCCCGAGTGGGTTCACTTCGGAGCGGGGAACATCTTCAGGGGCTTCATCGGCTCGCTGAACCAGCGCCTTCTGGAGCAGGGCCTCGCGAAGACCGGCATCATCGCCTGCGACACGTTTGACTACGACGTCATCGACAGGATCTACACGCCGTTCGACAACCTCACGCTCAACGTCCTGCTCAATCCCGACGGAACGACTTCGCGCGAGGTCCTCGCGGGCGTCGCGGAGGGCGTGAAGGTGAACTTCGCCGACAAGGAGTCGGCCGAACGCCTGAAGGCCGTGTTCCGCAGCCCGTCTCTAAAGATGCTTTCCTTCACCATAACCGAGAAGGGCTACCAGCTGCGCAGGCACGACTCGTCGCTCATGCCCGTTGTCGAGGCCGACATCGCCGAAGGCCCTGACTCCTCCCGCCACGCCATGTCGATAGTCGCCGCGCTGCTCCTCGAGCGCTACCGCGCCGGCGGCGCTCCGATGGCCGTGGTGTCGATGGACAACTGCTCGCACAATGGCGAGCGGCTGAAGGCATCCGTCGTCTTCGTCGCTAAGGCTTGGCGCGAAAGGGGATTCGTCGACGATGGCTTCATCGCATACGTCGAGGACGAGTCGAAGGTCTCCTTCCCGTGGTCGATGATCGACAAGATCACCCCACGTCCGCACCCCGCCGTCGAGAAGACGCTTGCCGACGCCGGCATCGAGGGCATGACGCCGATCGTGACCTCCAAGAAGACGTTCATCGCGCCGTTCGTCAACGCCGAGCGCCCGCAGTACCTCGTGATCGAGGACAGGTTCCCGAACGGGCGCCCCCCGCTGGAGAAGGTCGGCGTGTACATGACCGACCGTGAGACCGTCAACAAGACAGAGCGCATGAAGGTGACGACGTGCCTCAACCCGCTGCACACCGCGATGTCCATGTACGGTTGCCTCCTGGGCTACACGCTCATCTGCGAGGAGATGAAGGACGAGGACATCGTGCGCCTCGTCCGGCGCATCGGCTACGTCGAGGGGCTCCCCGTCGTCACCGATCCCGGCATCCTCTCGCCGAAGGCGTTCCTCGACGAGGTGGTGTGCGAACGGCTCCCCAACCCGTTTATGCCGGACGACCCCAGGCGCATCGCCACCGACACTTCGCAGAAGGTCGGCATCCGCTTCGGCGAGACGGTCAAGAGCTATATCCAGGAGGGGCGCGACCTCGGAGAGCTGGTCGCGATCCCGCTGGCTATCGCCGGGTGGATGCGCTACCTACTGGCGGTGAACGACAAGGGAGAGGAGATGGAGGTCTCTGCGGATCCGCTGAAGGACCACCTCCAGTCCGCCCTGGCCGGCATAAGGTGGAACGAGCCCTCGTCGTATTCCGGGCAGCTCGCTGGCATCCTCTCCAACGAGACGATCTTCGGCGTCGACCTCACGGCCACGCCGCTGGCGAAGCGGATAGAAGGCTACTTCCTGCGCCTGCTGGAAGGTCCGGGCTCCGCGCGCCGCCTTCTCCACGACGAGCTGGCGGCGCTGGCGTAGTCCGCCCGCCTACAGCTTCCCGACGTACTGCTGGACGCCGAAACCGGCGCGCGCCGGACGGAACATCATTCCGTTCGCCTCCGCGTCGTCGATGAAGCGCTCGTTCTTCGCGTCCCACTTGAGCTTGCGCCCGAGCTTCATTGCCATGTAGCCGAGCACGCAGGCGACGGACGTCCTCTGCGCCTCCTCCAGCGGCATGGCGAGCGGACCACGCGTGCGCATCTCCTCCACCCACTCGCGGTTGTGCTCCATCGGGCGCGGAAGCGGCTTGGACACCGGATCCTCGATAATGCCCTTGCGGCTTGCGGCGATCGGCATCCCCGCGACCTTGTCCGCCGACACGCCTACGGGATCGCTCTTCGTCTGCTTTCCCGCAAATCCGCAGAAGATCCAGTCGCCGTTCTCGCCGACGAACCGCACGCCGCACGGATACTTGCGCGTGGAGGCCATCTTGATCTCCGCGCCGGACGCATACGTCCACGTGATGTCGCAGTCGCCATGGACATCCCACAGCCTGCGCTTCGGATACACGCACGTGCCCTCGACCGAGACGGGGCCACCCAGCTCCTCGCCAAGGCCGCGGATCGCGGTATCCATGTGGTGCGCGCCCCAGTTGGCGACCATGCCCATGGTGTAAGTCTGGATCGTCATCCAGCTTGGACGCGCGAAGCTCACCTTGCCGTTCTTGCCGCGCTGGTGGCTGCGCAGCTGCGAGTACGGCGCATCAGGCGTGGAGCCCAGCCACATGTTCCAGTCGAAGCCGGCGGGGACCGGCTCCTCAAGGGGAAGCTTGTATTCCTTCGGGTCGTCCGGAACGCCTACCTCCACGCGCACAATCTTGCCGATACGCCCTTCGCGCGCACATTCGACGGCGTGGATGAAGTTCTCCTCTGTGCGCTGCTGCGTACCCGTGCGCAGGATGCGGTTGTACTTCTTCGCGGCATCGACGATGGCGCGTCCTTCGCCGATCGTGAGCGCCATCGGCTTCTGGAGGAACACATCCTTCCCTGCTCGGCACGCCTCGACGGCCATCTGCGCATGCCAGAAGTCGGGCGTGGCGATCAGGACGCCGTCAATCGCGGGATCGGCAAGCAGCTTGCGGTAGTCGGCGTAGCAACGTGAATCCGCCACGAGGTCACGTCCCTGCATTTTCGGCCCCTTCCTCGCAAGTTCCTTGCGCAGGCTCTGGAGGCGGTCAGGATCGACATCCGAGAGCGCAATGAAATCGCAGTACGCCTTCCCGCCGTTCGCGAGGCACGCCGGCACGTTGTAGGTGTGCGCAATGCGCCCGCACCCGATCACGCCGAGCGCAAGCTTCTTCGACGGCGCGGACGCGCCCAGCACGCTTGCGGGGACTATCGTCGGCGCGACGCCTGCCGCGAGGATGCTTGCGAACCCTGCGGCCGACCGCCTGCAGAAGTCGCGTCTTGAGATTCCACTGGAAATGCTGTTTGCCATGTCGTTCGTTCCTTTCCTGTCCCAGTATTATACAATTTCATAAGGCTCCGGTCAAGTGCGCATCGCTCAATAATCTTCCGTATGGAATTCTCAAATCCAAAATCCTACCTTGCCTTTTGGGGGTTGGGTGTGATATAATGTTGTCACTTTCGCGCGGGAACCCGTGGGTGCGGTTGACCGAGCGGAGGCAGGTATGGTTCGGGAATAGGCAGGCGACAAGACAATATGTGCATGTTGGACGAGATTCGCGCGAAGCGTGACGAGATCTACGCTATCGCGAGGAGGCACAAAGCTGAAAAGCTCTGGGTCTTCGGTTCGTGCGCCCGCAGGGAGGAACGCCCCGACAGCGACGTGGACTTCCTGGTGAAATGGATGCCAGGAGAGTATAGCTGGCGTAACGAACGTGCGATGACATCAGCATACGAGAAATTGCTTGGAAACAAGGTTGATCTTGTCTCCTCCAGGATTCTGCCTCATTCGCTTGGCTTTGCGCATCGTGTCTGCAGGGAGGCGGTGCCGTTATGACCGATCCGTCGCTTTACCGGGATGATTCTCGCGTCCGCCACATGTTGGATGCAATGGAACGCATAACCGAGCTGTGCAAGGGCTTGGGGCGTGAACAATTGCGCCAACATGAAAACACGACAGAGATGATACTTTTTAACCTGATGGTATTGGGTGAGGCGTCCAATAACATCACCCGTGAGTTTGCCGCCAAGAATCCAAATGTGGATTGGAAGGGACTTGCGGGAGTTAGGCATAAGATCGTGCATGACTATGCCGATATAGATTACGACACCATTTGGGACATACTGCAAAACGACATTCCAGGTGAATATGAAAAGGTGAAGGCGGTTGCCGCAACACTACCGCCAGAACCGACGCAGCCGCCGCCCAATATGGCGGATTTCCTATAGTAGAAACTAGGTCTAACCTACTTTCAACTGTTATGCCAAATCCCTCGTGTGGAAAACAGATGGAAAGAATGCGCGGGCGAGTTAGCCCGTGCTTCTCTTCAAAGTTGTCAATGTTGTTTCCTATTCTCAATATGTTGGCGTGAATAACGGAGATGCGCCCTTTTACACAAATCCAAAATCCGCCCTTGCTTTTTGTGAGTGTGGTGTGATATAATTCTCTTGTTCTGTTGAAGGGCGGGCAATGCCGCCTTGACGCAGAGCGCTAGATTTCCCGCGTGGGCGGGCGGCGAAGAATAGTAGCCGCAGCCGCGTTTGGGACGCGTCAAGGGTGAAGCCTGAGAAACTAAACTCAAAAGACGCATTGAAGAAGCACTGCCTTCGTGCAGTTTCGCCTCCTTCGGTGTATCTTTTGAAGGTTCTCTCAGGCACCTACCCTTGATGCATCGAGGGAGGTGCTATGTTTCCACCACCGCCCCGATGTCTGAAAAAGGGAACGACACGTTGCACTTGGTTCTCGCGCCGAGGGTGTCAACGTGCAAGCAACAGGTGCGGGAGAGAAGGCAATAATGAAAAATAAGGGTGCTATTAGACCAAACACCGGATCGGTCGTCCGGCAGTTTACGGTGTCGGAACCATTCGAGATCAAACTTCAGGGCAGACGTTTCTTAGACCGGAAAGATTGCTGTAAAAATTTCTTTTCTGGAAAGGCACGGAAATACAGGAACAGAATAGGATGTTATGTTTTTTCTCTCCGCACGGCAAGAGGTTCTCTGCCGTTCTATGTGGGCAAAACATGGAAGTCATTTGAGTCGGAAGTGTTTACCACGCACAAAACCTCTGATCATTATCAGAGGATTGTGATGAATAACAAGGGTACGCCGACTTTGACGTTTGTTTCCTTAGAAACGTGCCAAGGCCCCACTCCACAGACAGTCATAACAGAGTTAGAGAGACATCTCATCAAGATGGCATATATGCGGAATGAACGACTGAGCAACATACAAGGTAGGCCGAAAACACGGTGGTCAATAAAGGGTGTTGTTGCAACTGGACCAGGTGCGCCGACGACGAATGAGCGGTTGTTCAAAGAACTTATGGGATATTGAAATCACGGGAGGATTTATGAGCATCAAGAAAATCATAACAGCTGGATTAATGGCGATGGTTGCAATGTCCGCCCTCGCGACGCCGACGATCACGGGTGTGACGGCACAGCAGCGATATCCGTGGAACGGGAAGGTTGATATCTCGTACACGGTGACGGGCGACATTGCAGCGGAGGCGAAACAGCGAGCGGTGTTCACTTCGTTGAAGGTGACGGCCATCGACATGGTGGCGAACACGACAAACGTTGCGACACAACTTTCCGGCGACACGGCTCTCACCGCAGGTACGCACAAGTTCGTGTGGGACATGAACGCCGAAGGTCTTACGTTCAAGTCGAGCAATGTGGTGTTCAACGTCTCGTGCGAAACGACTCCTGCGACCTACTGCGTAATTGACCTCTCCTCAGGTGCGAATGCCACAAGCTATCCCGTCACGTATTTGGCTGAGCCGCCCAGCGGCGGATTTGGTGTGGATGAATACAAGACAACGAAATTTGTGCTGAGGCGGCTTGAGGCGGGAACATTCATCATGGGGGATGATCAGAACAATGAATCACATCGTGTCACGCTCACCAATCCTTTTTTCTGCGGCATCATTGAAGTCACGCAGAAACAGTACACGCTTGTTATGGGGGCGAATCCGTGCTCATCAACTTCATACGGCAAGGGCGATACGTACCCTGTACATTACGTTTCCTACGATATGATACGCGGTACTTCGAATGGCGCAAAGTGGCCGTCGTCGCCTGCGGTGGATTCATCATCGTTCATGGGCAAACTGCGCGCTCGTACTGGTCTTGACTTTGATCTGCCCACTGAAGCGCAATGGGAGTACGCATGTCGAGCAGGCACAACAACGACATACAGTTATGGTAATTCAGCGAGTGGATACTACATGTGGTATAGTAATAACTCAGACTCCATGGCGCACCCTGTAGTGACGAAGTATTCTAACCAATGGGGATTCTGGGATATGCATGGAAACGTGTGGGAGTGGTGTCTTGACTGGTCGGGCACTTTGGCGTATGGCGAAGATCCCAAGGGCTCTTTAATGGGGGCACATCGAGTGTTGCGTGGTGGCTGCTTTGGCAGCAACGCAGACCGCTGTACCTCTTCCATTCAGGGTAGCTATCCTCCATCGGAAGTGCGCAACACCTGCGGTTTTCGTATAGCCAGAATTCTGCCAGAATGAGATGATGAAATAAGATCGCAAAAAGGAGAAATCCAAATGAATAAGTTCTTGATAACAGGTTGCTTGTTTACGGCTACTGCATTATCAGTGCATGGCGCGACGATGTGTTCGGGCGAGAGTGCGGCGGTAGCGCTTGATCTTGCAACCGGCACTCGCGCGATTTCGGCGAGCGAGACGATTCACTACTCGACCGCGTGGGTGGATGGTGCGGCTGCGGACGCAATGGCAGTTGTCGAGGTGAACGGTGAGACGCTGTCGTCTATGGCTGGTAGCGGGGCAGTCACGTGGACGCCTCAACACAACGGGAACTACACACTTACGCACAAGGTGATGTCTGGCGGAACGCAGGTTGGCGAAACGCTAACGGCGACGTTCTTTGTTGAGCCGGCGAATCCTGTCTTGAATCCGGTAAGCGGGACTACGTTCGATTCATCGCTTTCGGTGTCGATGTCGTGTCCGACGGAAGGGGCAACGATACACTTTACGACGAATGGGACGGAGCCGACGGCAGAGGGTCCCGAGTACAGACGGTTCAAGATATACGGCAAGACGACGGTCAAGGCGGTTGCCGAGAAGAACGGGCTGTTGAGCGAGGTGGTGACGGCGGAGTATGCGCTTGGGCAATGCGCCGATCCCGTGTTCTCGCTTGCGGACGGGGCGGAGTTTGAGCATTCGAACCAGGAGGTGTCGATCGCGTGGAACAACGACGGCGTGCTGCGCTACACGCTGGACGGGAGCGAGCCGACGGCGGAGAGCCCGATCTACGAAGGGCCGTTCTCGTTCAGCGAGTCGGTCGTGGTGAAGGCCAAGGTGTTCAGCGACGATTTCTTCGACTCGTCTGTCGTGACGGCGAGTCTGACGCGCGTATGGGTGAACGTGGCGACGCCGGTGGTTGACGCGTCGTCGTCGTTCACGGGGTCGAAGACGAAGGTGTCGATCTCCTGCGCGACGGAGGGCGCGGTCGTGCGCTACACGCTGAACGGCAGCGAGCCGAATTCCCATTCGACGAAGTACACGGGGCCGTTCTACGTGACGGACAGCTGCACGGTGAAGGCGTACGCGGTGATGCCGGACTACCTCAATTCCGAGGTGGCGACGTTCGCGATCGAGAAGGTGTGGGTCATCGGGGATACGATGGGCAAGCCGGATCACGGGTTCACGACGAGTGGCGACGGCGACGCGGGCTGGACGCGCGTGACGGATGCGACGGCGCCGAACGGCGAGGCGATGAAGTCAGGGACAATCACGCATGAGCAGAGTTCCGTCCTTTCCACGACGGTGATGGGTCCGGGGACGCTCTCGTTCTCGTGGCGCACGTCGTGCGAGCAGGACGACGATTACGAGTGGGACCATGCCGAGCTGGCTGTGGACGGCGTTGTGAAGCTGCGTCTGAACGGCGTTACGGCTTGGACGGCGGCGTCAACGGAGATCACGGGCGACGGCGAGCATGTGATCGAGTGGCGGTATGTGAAGGACGACGTGGAGAGCGAGGGAGAGGACGCTGCGTGGGTGGCGAACTACAGCTGGGCGAGCGCTTGGACGGCCACGCGGACGACGGAGGTGCCCGTGCCGTATGCGTGGCTCACGGCGAATGATCCCGACGTGGTGGACGAATACGAGGCGTATGAAGCGGCGGCGAAATTGACGGGCGCAAATGGATACAAGGTCTGGGAGAGCTATGTGATAGGGGCGAATCCCAACGACGCGAACGACTTCTTGAAGATAACGGCCTTCCCGATGAAGGCGGACGGCACGCCGGACTTTGCCAACATCACAATCTATCCGCCGAAATCGCAGTGGAACGTGCAAGGTGCGACGCCGGTACTGAAGGGAACGGCTACCCTTGGTACAAGCCTTGATTGGCAGACTGTGACAGACTTGAATAAAGCATCCCTCAGATTTTTCAAGATCGAAGTCCATCTGCCCTAGGTGTCTTTATAGCCAGTACCACGAACCCTTGTGGGGACACTCCCCGCAAGGGTTTCTCGCTATATTGCGAAAATTGCCAGAAAGCGAAGGTTCTATGCGGTTTTGTTGGATTGAGAATTTTCCGCACTGAATTCTCATTTTTATTTTCGGCAGTGACAATATGGTTTTGTGGCAGTGTAATACTTGTATATGTACATTCTGACGAAGAGGAAAGTTGTACGGAAGTAGAGACAACAATGTTTTGTTGTGGTAGAATATTACATAAAATGATGTTGAAAAGGAGAGCCGAATGAAGATTCAAATCGCATTGGCCATGGTGATTGCCGGCATCGGGGTGAATGCGTCCGCGAAGGGCGGTGCGCCGGAGGCCGCGTTCCGCTCGCCCGTGGAGGCGAAGCGGCCTGAGACGTATTTCTTCTTCTTCGGCGGAAACGTGGCCGCGCCGGGAATCACGGCCGATTTGGAGGCCGTGAAGTCCGCCGGAATCGCCGGCATCAAGCTCTTCAACGGCGACAGCGCACGCGGCGCGTGGCCGGGCGTGCCGAAGCAGGTCAAGTGCCTCAGCCCCGAATGGGATGCGCTCGTGGGGCATTTCGGCGACGAGTGCAGGCGGCTCGACCTCCGGATGGCGATGCAGGTGTGTCCCGGCTGGGCGATGGCGGGCGGACCCTGGATCAAGCCCGAACACGCCATGCGCCACCTCGCCGTGTCGCGCACGGACGTGGAGGGCGCTTGCTCGTCGTTCAACTTGGGATTCAAGACGGTGCGCGTGACCCTACCGAACCCGTATGCAAAATCCGAGCCGTGGCACGACTACCGTGACATTGCCGTCATTGCGTTTCCCGCGCCGGAGGGCGACTGGGAGAAGCCGCTTGCGCCATCGTCCGTCACCGGTGCCGACTTGGGCGGCTCGCCGAGGACGGCTCGCCCTACTGACTGGAACGCCTGGGCGCGCGGACGCGCCGCCGCCAAGATTCCGGCGAATGCGACGACGGAGATTACCTACGAGTTCTCGCAGTCAGTCACGGTGCGGACGCTTGAACTGCCGTCCGTGAAGAGCCTCGCCTCCGTGACGAAGTCGTTCGACCCGGGAACGACTGTTTCGCTGAAGACCGAGAATGGCTCGATGCTTGTGGAGGAGGTCGCCCTACCGCCGTCCAGCTGGCAGGATGCGCGTCCGCTGTCGCTCGCCTGCCGCGAGACGACGGCGCGGCGTTTCACGCTGACCGTGAAGAACAAGCATCCAATCACGCTCCGCACGGTGCGTCTCCTCAGTGCCGCAAAGAAGGACAACTGGGAAGGGGAGGCGTGCTGGACGCTGCGGTGTCTCCTGCGCCGCGCCGCGCCCGTGCAGTCGAAGGGCGCGTACGTCAAATCGGCGTCCGTCGTGAATCTTACGTCCCAGATGGCGAAGGACGGAACTCTCACATGGGATCCGCCGCCTGGCAGGTGGACCGTGCTGCGCATCGGACACGTCAACACGGGCTTCAAGAACAGTCCCGCACCGCCGGAGGGGACGGGCTTCGAGTGCGACAAGTTTTCCACGCAGGCTGTGGACATCCAGTTCGACAACTACATCGGCCGCCTCACGAAACCCGGCGCGCCCCTCCACGGAAAGCTCCGCGCGATGCTGATGGACAGCTGGGAGTGCGGACACCAGACGTGGACGCCAGGGATGGACGCGATCTTCTCGTCCCGTCTCGGCTACGACCTCTTCATGTGGATCCCGGCGGTGTTCGGCTACGTCGTCGATTCCCCGGACGACACCGCGCGCTTCCTCAACGACTGGCGTACGCTCGTGAGCGATCTCATCACGGACAAATTCTTCGGGCACATGTCGAAGCGGGCGCACGAACGCGGACTGGAGGTGGAGTTCGAGGCCGCGTTCGGCAACTCCATCCCCGGCGACATCATGAAGTACTACAAGTACGCCGACATCCCGATGTGCGAGTTCTGGCAGCCGGCCGTGTCCTTCAACTTCACGCCCGTGAAGCCGATCATCTCCGCCGCGCACCTCTACGGCAAGCGCGGCGTCGGCGCGGAGGCGTTCACGTCCTTTGGCGTCTCGTGGCACGAGCGACTGCGCGACTACAAGCACAACGCGAACATGAACCTCGCGGAAGGCATCACGCATTTCGTGTTCCACACGTTCACGCACAACCCGCAGGAGCCGTGGCTGCCGCCTGGGACGTCGTTCGGCGGACGCGGCATCGGCGCGCCGTTCGTGCGCGGGCAGACGTGGTGGCGGCACATGTCGGCGTTCACGGACTACTTTGCGCGCTGCCAGACGATGCTCGAGGCCGGCGTTCCCGTGATTGACGTCCTGTGGTATCTCGGCGACGAATGCGACGGGCGCCCCGACCACTACGCGCCGTTCCCCGCCGGGCACAAGTACGACTACTGCAACCCCGATGCGTTTCTCACGCGCATTTCCGTGAAGGACGGCAAGTGGTGTACGCCCGAAGGAATTGAATATGGCATCCTCTGGATTCCCGAATCGCGGCGCATGTTGCCGGAGACGCTGGCGCACCTGATCAAGGGAATCGAGAAGGGCGGCGTTGTCGCGATGGCTGGTCTGCCCGACGAACCGGCCACGCGCGAAGGCGGCGCTGAAGGGGCGCGACGGTTTGCGGCGGCGCGCGAGAGGTTGGAGGCGATGGGAAGGCGGGAAGGCGATTGCCCGTCGAGACAACAAGCGTACAGAAACAAGGCTGGGCGGCTTTACGTCGGAAAGGCAATTGGCGAGGTGTTGAAGGCGGAGGGCATTGCGCCCGATGTTGTCAGCGAAGGAATCGTCTGGAACCACAGGCGCAACGGAGACGACGACTGGTATTTCGTCGCTCCGGCGAAAGACGGCAAGGGGTTCGAGGGCGAAGTTGCGTTCAGGAGCGCGGGAGGCCGGGCCTGCGAGATTTGGCATCCCGAAAACGGGTTGATTGACGGCGGTCGCGGATATCCCCCGAGCGAAGCGAGCACCAAAGGTGGTTCAATGCGGGGTGCGACCGCCCTGCCGGGGCGCATCCATCTTTCGCTCGCCCCAGCGCAGTCGTGCTTTGTGGTGTTCAGGGGAGCCGCGGCAATTCCGGTTGCGCCACCTGTCTCTCGTCCCGCGTCTCACGTCTCTCTTCGTGCTTGGCGCATTTCCTTCCCCGAGGGCTGGGATGTGCCCACGAACACGACCGTGCAGACACTTGCGCCGTGGAGGGAAATGTTCCGCGAATCGCCTTCCGCGCGGGCGTTTTCGGGCACGGCGACGTACACGACGGAGTTCGATCTTGAGGACGTTCGCGGGCGCGTTGTGCTGGATCTGGGGCGGGTGGAGTCGATTGCGCGCGTGGAGCTGAACGGGAAGACATTCCACGACCTGTGGGCGCCGCCGTACCGTCTTGACGTGACGCACGCGGCGAGGAAGGGGAGAAACGCCCTGAAGGTCGAAGTGACGGACACGTGGTACAACCGGCTTGTGTATGAAGGCTGGCTGCCGGAGGCGAAGCGGCGCACGTGGACGTTCAGAAGACCGTCGGAACGGCTGCCGCTACACGACTCCGGCCTCCTCGGCCCAGTTCAGATCAAACATTAGAAACCAGGTCCGAGACCTGCTTTTCAGAGTCTGAGACTGCCGCCAGGGCCTTCTCTTGAGGCCGCCAGACGTCAGTCGGTGGTGCGGACGTCGTCGGCGGCGTAGCCGAGGATGGCCTTCCTCGCGGAGTCGGTGCCCGAGCACTTGACGACGTTGGGCAGGTCCTTCGGGACGTTCGCCAGCTCCTTCTCGGTTCCGAACACGATGATCACGCCTCCGTTTCTGGCGAAGTCGCATATCAGCTTGGAGAACCTCTTCTTGCCGGGGTGCGCGATGACGAGGGCGTCGCAATGCTCGAGCTCACCCTGCTTTATGGTCTCGTTGGCGACTGCGCGGAGGTCTATCGTCGGTTCACGGAACAGTTCCTTGACGAGCATCGCGCCGTCCTTGTGGAGGGTTGAGGCGTGGAAGCAGACGGAGAGGTTGCCGCGTGTGCGCTGCGGGTAGTCGGCCTCGATGGTGCGACCGTTCGTGATGTACTTCAGCCCGCCGCGGATGATGTCCTGCGTGTGCGTGTAGCTTTCGGGGTGCGGGGAGGTCCCGGCGACGCGTCCCCTGCCGAACTCCGCGGCGACGACCGCGGGGGTGTTCGCCATCACGGGCATGGCGTTGGTGCTGAAGGAGTAGACGCCGTCGCAGTCGTAGAGCGCGATCTCGTGCATCTTCTTCACGCCCGGCACGGGGTTGGACGGCAGGAGCACCGGGCCGCCGTGGTAGCGCACGGTGCGGTTCTCGCCGGGACTCATTCCGAAGAGCCCCGCCATGTCGGTGAACTGGATGTTGAGCTCGGCGCCGCCGCGGTACGGGCACGTCTGGCTGATGTACGGGAGCAGCCCGAGATGCCACTTGTTCGTGGTGTTGTCGGAGAGGGCGAGGTAGAGCCCCGCGCACGTCCCGAAGTATCCGCCGCCTTTGCGCACGAACTCGATGATGTTGTTGCGGCCCTTCTTCTGGAGCAGTTTGCTCTGCGTGGTGCTCATTCCGCCCGGGGCGATGTAGATGTCGGCCTTCTCGAGCGCGCCGTTGCGCACGTCGGCGGCGCTGACGGGCGTGCATTCGCATTCAGGCGAAAGCGAAAGCATCTTTATCCAGCGGATGGCGGCGCATCCGCCCACGCCTTCGTCGTAGTACACCGCGGCGCGCACGGGCTTGGCCACCTTCGGGGGCGGCCCCTTGCGGGGAGCGGGCGGCGGGACGTCCCTGATCGCGCGAAGCGCGTCGAGTGCGTTGTGGGCGGCGTGGAGCTGGTCGCGTCCGCCGGCTACATAGAGGCTCGCGACGGGGGTCCTGGTGGGGAGCTTGAAGAGTTTTCCCGCCTCGCCCCAGGTCACGATCCTGCCGCCGCGCTGCATGAACCTGGTGAAGGCCTGCATCACGTCGTTTTTCGAGTCAAGCGAGGCGACCACCTTGATGTCCGGCGAATCGGGCACGACCATCACGTCGACATGGCGGAGGTCGGTGCGCAGCACCTCCTCGTTGGAGTAGGGGACGACGTCGAAGTACCTGTCGCGGACGAGCGCGCGCGCGAGGTTCGCGCCGACGACGCCCGGGCCGGGCTTGCACCACCAGCCGACGGCGAGCTGTCCGCGTCTGCGCTGCGGCGCGGAGAACACGATGTTGCGGCCGGTCGTGAACTTGAACGCCCCGCTGACGGAGCTCCAGGTGCTGGGATAGTACTCGGGGTGCCCGGCGAAGAGCCACACGCGCCCCCGGCCGAACGTCCCCGCCACCGCGCTTGCGCCGCCGGCCATGAGCGGGCGGCCGGGCTCGTCGGGGTTCTTGGTGTCGGAGTGGAGGTTGCTGTCGAAGCGGGCCATCACCCTGAAGTCGGCGCCGGGGACCGGCTCGGACGGATCCATCACCGGCCCGCCGTTGAAGCGCTCCTCGCGCCTGCCGGCCTTTATGCCGCAGAGCGTCTCGGCCTCCTTTGAGTACACGACCTGCAGCATCGCCTCGCCGCCGTAGTCGCCGTTGCGGTGCTTGAAGGGGGCGATGCCGAGGATCCTGCGCCGGCGGCCCGTCGGGTCGTCCGTCAGCGGCCCCTCGCCGCGCATAAGCAGGAACGCGCCCGCGCACGAGCCGATGTAGGAGCCGCCGCGCTCTATGAAGTTGCGGATCTCGAGCTGGCCCTTTTCGCCGAGGCGGTCGGCCTCGGTCCGGCTCTTGCCGCCCGGCATGACGAGCAGGTCGGTGAACTTCAGCGCGCCGTTTCGTATTTCCGTGCCGTCCACGTACCGCACGCTGAGCTCCTGGGCCTGGTCGGTGATCTGCATCCACCTGAACATCCCCACGCCGCGCGCGCCCGGGCCGACGTAGACCGCGACGCGGACAGGTGCGCCGTTCGATATGGCCTCCCACGCCTCGGGGGACCCGCCAGCTAGCTCCTGCGGCATGGGGGTCGTGCAGCCTGTTATCACCATCGCCGCCAGCAGAGACACGGCGGCCGCCATCATTTTGTTCAGCTTGTTCATCAGAGTGTCCTTTCTCGATTGTTGATATTATACCAGATTTTCCCGTGAAATGTAAGGGGGGCGCAACCGCGTGGAAAAACTTTTCCATTTTCATCCTCCTTTTCTTCGCCTATTATGGTATAATTAAAGGCTGCAGCTACAAGCAAGCAAAATCGAACCAAGCAAAACGGAGGCGGGAGAAAGCCATGAAGATAAATCTGATTGCAAACATCGACAAGGTGCTGATAGGTTTCTGCTACACGGCGGAGACCGAGATCACCATTGGCCGCGAGGTCGGGAACACAATCGCGCCGCTGGCGGTCGAGGGACTGTCCCGCCGCCACGCCAAGATATACGTGAAGGACGGCAAGTGGATTCTCGAGGACCTTGGGAGCATGAACGGTACCTTCCGCCAGGGCCAGAAGATAGAGGGGCCTGTGGAGCTGAACAAGCATGACATGCTGCAGTTCGGCAAGTTCGAGGTCTCCGTCGACGACGTCGACGCCGCCGAAGTGCCGGCCGCGCCCGCTGCGGCGCCCGCGCCCGCACCTGTTTCCGCGCCCGCGCCTGCCCCCGCGCCAGCCCCTACCCCTACACCTGCCCCTTCACCTTCACCTACACCTTCACCCGCGCCAGCTCCCGCTGCCGCGCCTGCAGAGCAGCCGGCCGCCGTCGCCGCGCCCGCCGCCTCGCCGACGGTCAAGGTCGGGCGTCCGACGCTTCCCGGCGCAAAGCCCGCCATTCTCAAGCCCGGCGTGAAGCTTCCCCCCAAGCCCGTGATCGGCGCGGGCGTCAAGCTGCCGCCGCGTCCCACGATTGGCGCCGGCGTCAAGCTCCCCCCGAAGCCGACGATCGGCGCGGGCGTGAAGCTTCCCCCCAAACCAGTGATCGGCGCGGGCGTCAAGCTGCCGCCCAAGAAGCCGATTGCGCCCATCAAGCCGGTTTCCGGCCCCGTCGCCGACCTCACTCCTGTGGAGTAGGGCACAGGCGGCGCGGCCAACTGATGGCAACTCAAAATGACGGAATGGCCCGTGAGGCCGTCCGCAAGTCAAGAAAGGAAAGATTCAAGATGAAAACCTCGATTTTCGCGGTGGCATTTGCGGCCGCGCTGGCTGGCTGCACGTCGGTCAAGACGGACAGCAACGTCCTCTACAACACAAAGGACCCCGTGATCGGCAACTGGGGGCTTAGGCTCCCGTACGATTCCATGAGCGCGGGGCATGCGATATTCACGCGCGACGCGAAGGGCAAGCCGCAGGCGCTGGTCCTGTGGCGCTGGGCGTCGCCGACGCCGGCCGGCGACGTGACGATCGACGGCGACAAGTTCTCGTTCACGAAGGGCGGGCTGAAGGTCTCCGGCGTCGTGAGCGGAATGAAGCTGACGGCGACGGTCACGGACAAGTCCGGCAAGACCGTCGGCGAGGTCGTCGGCTGGCGCAACCCGCCGATCCCCGTCGGCGTCTCCACTAAGGACGCCAAGTTCGGCGAGCCGATCGACCTTCTCGCGAACGGGCTCGACGGCTGGAAGATCATGGACCCCAAGGCGAAGAACGGCTGGAAGTTCAAGGACGGCGTCCTCTCCAACGCGCTTGGCCTCAGGCCCGACGGGAAGTGGGCCGGCGGCGGCTCCAACCTCATCTCGAAGCGCGCCGACTTCTACGACTTCAACCTCGAGTACGACGTGCGCGTTCCCGCGAGGTCCAACTCCGGCGTGTATCTGCGCGGTCGCTACGAGATCCAGGTCGTCGACAGCTACAAAAGGAAGGTCGACAAGCACAACATGGCCGCGCTGTACGGGCGCGTCACGCCGCGCGTCGCGGTGGAGAAAAAGCCCGGCGAGTGGCAGCACGTCAGCGTAACCCTGTACAGGCACCACCTGACGGTCGTGCTGAACGGCACCACGATAATCGAGGACGCGCCGGTCGAGGGCGTGACGGGCGGCGCGATCGACGCTGAGGAGTTCGTCCCGGGCCCGCTGTACCTCCAGGGCGACCATTCGGACGCCGACTTCAGGAACATGATCCTCCGCAAGGCGGTCAACTGACCGGCCCGCGGCGAGCAAGGTAGACGAAATGAGCGAGATTACAGAGCAGCAGAGACGGCATTCCGCCGCGCACCTGATGGCGCGCGCGGTCATGAACGTGTTCGACGACGTGCAGGTGGACATAGGCCCGGCGACAGACGACGGGTTCTACTACGACTTCGACCTGCCCCACAGGATATCGCCGGAGGACTTCCCGAAGATCGAGGCGGAGATAGCGCGGCTGATCGCGCTTGACGAGCCGTTCGTCAGGAAGGTCGTCTCCCGCGCCGAGTGCGAGGCGATGCTCGCCGGGCAGAAGTACAAGCTCGAGCGCCTGGCCGACATACCGGAGGGCGAGGACATCTCGACTTACGCCGTCGGCGACTACGTGGAGATGTGCCGCGGCCCGCACGTCGAGCATTCCTCCCAGATCGGCGTCGTGAAGCTGACCCGCGTCGCGGGCAGCTACTACCGCGGCGACGAGCACAACAAGATGCTCCAGCGCGTCTACGGCATCGTCGCGAAGGACCAGGCCGAGATGGACGCCATAGTCGAGCGCGCCGAGGAGGCGAAGCGCCGCGACCACCGCCGCCTGGGCGTCGAGCTGGACCTCTTCCACCTCGACCCGGAGGACCCGGGCCAGATCTTCTGGCATCCGCGCGGCTGGTCGATCTACGTGACGCTCCAGGACTACATGCGCAGGAAGCTCGTCAAGGACGGCTACATGGAGGTCAACACCCCCGCTCTCATGCCGCGCAGCCTCTGGGAGCGCAGCGGGCACTGGGACCACTACAAGGCCAACATGTTCATCACCGAGAGCGAGAAGCGCATCTTCGCCGTCAAGCCGATGAACTGCCCGGGCGCGCTCGAGATATTCAAGAGCCGCACGAGGAGCTACAAGGACCTGCCGCTGCGCCTCGCGGAGTTCGGGCACTGCGCCAGGAACGAGCCCAGCGGAACCCTGCACGGCATCATGCGCGTGCGCGGGTTCGTGCAGGACGACGCGCACATCCTCTGCACCGAGGACCAGATCGAGGAGGAGGTCGCGAAGTTCTGCCGCCTGCTGAAGGACGTGTACTCCGACTTCGGGTTCGACAAGAACCTCCTGGTGAAGCTCTCCACCATGCCCGAGGACCACGTCGGCGAGGTGGCGACCTGGGAGCACGCCGAGGCCGCGCTCGCGGCGGCGTGCAAGGCGTCCGGCCTCGACTACGAGATCCAGCCTGGCGAGGGCGCGTTCTACGGGCCGAAGCTCGAGTTCACGCTCATCGACGCGCTGGGGCGTCCGTGGCAGTGCGGCACGATCCAGCTCGACTACCAGCTTCCGAGCGCGGAGCGCCTGAACGCGGAGTACATCGGGCCCGACGGCAAGAAGCACCATCCCGTCATGCTCCACCGCGCCGTCCTCGGCTCGCTTGAGCGCTTCATAGGCATCCTCATCGAGAACTACGCCGGCGCGTTCCCCGTGTGGCTCGCGCCGGAGCAGGCGAGGGTCCTGCCGGTGAGCGGCAAGGCCAACGAATACGCGTACAAGGTCCGCGACGCCCTCGCGGCGGCCGGCCTTCGCGTGGAGGTCGACGACACCGCCGAGAAGCTCGGCGCGAAGATACGCGCCGCCGCGGTCCAGAAGGTCCCGTACCAGGTGGTCGTCGGGCCGCGCGACGAGGCGGCGGGAACGGTGTCCGTGCGTTCCAGGACGGACGGCGACCTCGGGGCAATGGAGCTTGCTGCCTTCGTGGACAGGCTCGTCAAGGAGACAGCAAACTGATGCGTTTACAGATTCTTGCCGCGGTCGCGGCGCTTTCCGTGGTGGCCTACGGCGACTTCGGCGGGATATACCTGGGTTCGGTGCCGTCCGTCAACGCCGACGGCACCAGGTTCGTCTTCGAGTGGAACGACTCGATATGGCTCGCGTCCACGCAGGGCGGCGTCGCGCAGAGGCTCACCCCGGAGGAGTCGCGGGAATGCTGGCCGCTTCTGTCGGCGGACGGCTCCCGCGTCGTGTTCCTCTCGTCGAAGGACGGTGGCTTCAAGCTGTTCGAGATGAACCTCGCCACGGGCGTGGCGCGGCAGATCGTCCGCCACAGCGAGGCGACGAGGGTGTGCGCGTGGGCGCCTGACGGCGTCTCCGTCGTCGGCGCGGCGCTGCGCGACTTCGGCGGCGGCTACGACGACTTCCGGCTGGCGGTGTTCGCGCCCGACGGCACGGAGAAGTTCCCGATGCCAGGCGTTAAGACGGACGACGCGGCGATTTCGCCCGACGGGCGGTACGTGGCGTTCTCGCGCCACGGCGAGAACAGCATATACCGCAAGCGGCGCGGCAAGTGCTCGCGCGATGCGGAGATCTGGCTCTACGACCTCTCCACGCGCGAGTTCGTGAAGTGCGCGACGACCTCCGACAACGCCTTCTTCCCGAGGTGGCGTCCGGACGGCAGGGCGTTCTACTATCTCGGACGCGCCCCCGGCGCGCGCGTCGCTGGCGTGCGCGAGTACACGATCGACGGCTCGGCGGACCGCGAGGTCGTCTCGTTCGGCGACGACGCCGCGTTCCAGCCCACGGTCTCCGCCGACGGGCGCACGATGATCGTGAGGGCGGGCTTCGACTTCTGGCGCTTCGACCCGACTTCCGCCAGCCCGAGGCCGGAGAAAATCGTCCTCTCGCCCGGCGGCGTGCAGTCGCGCAAGGACGGCGTGAAGCGACGCTTCTACACCTCCTCGTGGAACAACGACTACAGCGGCGACATGACGTTCTGCTCCGCGGGGCTCGAGGTCGCGTTCACGACGGGCGGCGGGCTTTACGCGATGGACACCTCCGTCAAGACGCCGCGCCTGCTGTTCGACAAGCCGCTCGCGCGCGTGACCGAGTGCATGTTCACGCCGGACGGTTCGCGCCTCTACTACGTCGTCAACTACGGCGACAGGTCGGAGGTCGGGTACATGACGCGCGCGGAGGCGTCCCTGCCATGGTGGGAGAACGCATCGTTCAACCACACGGTCATCGCGTCGGACGACGTCATCAGGAGCAGCATGTCCGTCTCGCCCGACGGCACCCGCATCGCCTGGGCGGACCCCGTGGGGCGCATGACGTTCGCCGACAGGGACGGCGCCGTGCTGGGCGCCGGGCCGGATGTCGCCGACATCGGCGCCTACGCCTGGAGCCCCGACGCGCGCCACGTCGCCGCGGCCTTGAGGGACGAATACGGCAACTACGACATCTGGATCGTCTCCACGGACGGCGCGCACGCGCCGTTCAACGTGTCGCGAAACTGGAAGTGGGACGGCGGCCCGGCGTGGAGCCCGGACGGCAAGATCCTCGCATGGACGGGCGCCAGGCCCGACTCCAGCGGCGACGAGATATTCTACGTCTACCTCAACCCGGCGGACGAGGCGGCGGACAGGGCCGCGGCCGTCGACGAGGCGCGCACCGCGATCGCCAAGGTGGCTTCCTCCAAGGACGGTAAGGACAAGAAGGAGAAGGATTCCGACAAGAAGAAGGCGAAGGGCCCCGACGGGGAGAAGCAGGTCACGATCGTGTTCGACGGGCTCTACGACCGCATAAGGCGCGCCGGAGTGCGCGGCACGTCGCCGTTCTTCTCCCACGACTCGAGGACGCTTGCGTTCCACAGCGGCAACCACACCGACACCATCCACATCCCGGACCGCATGAGCCCGAAGCGCCTCTGCAACAGCCGCGGGCGCAACCCGTACTGGTTCAGCACCGACGACCGCCTCGCCTGGGTTGTGGACGACAAGCCGGCGCATCTCGACACGGTCTTCGACTTCAGCGTCTACCGCGAGGACTCGCTGCCCGACTGGCGGGAGCTCGCGTTCCGCACCGCGTGGGCGAAGGTCCGCGACAGGTTCTACGACCGCGGCTTCCATGGCGCGGACTGGCCCGCCGTAAGGGCGAAGTACCTCCCGGCCGCGCGCAACGCGTCGTCGCTTTCCGTGTTCTCCCGCGTGATGAACCTGATGATCGGCGAGCTCAACGCCTCGCATCTCGGCTACTACACCTCCTCGTCCAGGGACAGGGAATGGGCGGAGACGCGCAACCTCCACAACTGGACCGCCGTAACCGGGCACCTCGGCGTCAGGTTCGAGCCCGGGACGCTTCGCGTGGCGAGCGTGTTCGAGAACTCCGGCGCAAGGGGCGTGCTCAAGCCCGGCGACGTCCTGAAGACGGTCAACGGAGTCGCCGTCTCGCAGGAGACGGATCTCGCGCCGCTCCTCTTCGCAAACGAGGGCGCGACCGCCCGCCTCACCCTCGAAGGCGTGGAGAGGCCCGTGTACGTGAAGCTCTCCACATACGCGAAGATCCGCGAATGCCTCCTTGACGAAAAGGTGAAGGCGGCGCGCGCGCGAGTCGCCAAGATGACCGACGGCAAGGTCGGGTACCTCGCCGTGAGGCGGATGAACACGGAGTCCTACCAGAAGTTCGAGGACGAGGTGTTCGCGGAGGCGTGGGACAAGGACGCGCTCGTCGTGGACGTGCGCGGCAACCTCGGCGGGTTCACGGCCGACAGGCTCCTCGCCGTCCTCTGCGGCAGCGACCACTCGAAGTCAGTCACGCACAACGGTCTGGTGGGGTATCTCTTCGGCTACTGGACGCGCCCCGTGTTCTCGAAGCCGATCGTCGTAATAATAGACGAGGAGGTGCAGTCGAACGGCGAGATATTCTCGCACGCCATCAAGACGCTCCGCAGGGGGCTGCTCGTCGGCCGCCAGACGGCGGGGGAGGTCATCGCCACGGCCGACACGCCCCTGCTTGACTACGGCATGTTCCGCGAGCCTTTCTGGGGCTGGTTCCTCCCCGACGGCACTGACATGGAGAGCGGCGGCGCGGTCCCTGACATTCCGGTAGACCTCACGCCCGTCGACGAGGCGGCAGGGCGCGACCCGCAGCTAGACGCCGCGATCAAGGCCATATCCAAGGAGCTTTCCAAGCCCGCGCCCAAGTTCGTCCCCAAGTATCCCCGCTGAAGCCGCAGCGAGGCAGCGGATGTGCCGCCTACCCGCCTTGGTCGCTAGCCATTTTCTTTGGGGCGTCGAGGAGGACATATTCAGCCGACACGAGGCGGTCGACCGCCTCGAAGAGCTGCGAGAACGCGGGCCTGGCGTCGGCAAGCAGCGTCTTGACGATCTCGCATTGCGGCCTGTCAAGAAGGGCTGATGTCGGCGTGGGGTCCTTTGTGCCCGTCGCCTGCCTGAGCCGCATCGCCATCGCCTTGTACCGCATGAGCGTCTTGTATTTCGGCGACAGCTCCG
>CADCCQ010000013.1 GCA_902799955.1 uncultured bacterium
CCTGTCCATGGCGGACGCCGTCATGACCTACAAGCTGGTCGTGAACGGCAAGACGGTCGATTTCAAGGCAGAGGCCGGCTTGAAGGCCGCCGCGCCCGCCGCCGCGTCTGCTCCTGCCGGAGGGCAGGAGGTGAAATCCCCCGTTCCCGGAACGATCCTTCGCGTAACCGCCTCGAGCGGAACGAAGGTATCCAAGGGCGACGAGATTCTCGTCATGGACGTAATGAAGATGGAAACCCCCGTTACCGCGCCTTGCGACGGAACGGTGACAGTGACCGTCAACGCGACCGACAAGGTCGCGACCGGCGATGTTCTCGCTGTTATCGGGTAGAATTCCAATGATCCTGGACTTCTCAATCCGCAGAAGTCCAGGAGATAGGAACATCTTGGATGCTCAGCAAATCTAGATAAGGAAATCGAAGATGAAAAAGTTTCTCATGGCAGCGCTTGGATTGGTCTGCGCGTTTGGCGCGCAGGCCGAAGGCGACTGGCGCGCGACGCTCGGGAAGGTCAAGGACCTCGGCGGCGACACCGGCATTGCGGGCTTCGTGCGCAAGGGCGCGCCCGACTACATCACCGGCAAGTTCGAGAAGAAGAACGCCGACGGCACATGGGCGGACCGCCCCGCCGGGCCTGAGCAGGGGAAGAAATACGGAACTGCCGACCGCGTGGCGTTCGCCAACCGCAACGGCTACTGGGTCGTCGACGAGGCGCAGGCGAAGGGCGCGTCTACCGAAAGGCACCAGGTCAAGGTCGGCGAGTGGATCGGCGGCTACTTCGACGACAAGGGCCGCTTCGTCGCGGGGCACGAGGTCAAGACGCTCTTCGGAATGCCATACGGCGTCGGGCAGCTCATCATGATCCCGCTCTGCCTCATCATGATGTACCTCGCCATCGTGAAGGGCTTCGAGCCCCTCCTGCTGCTGCCGATCGGCTTCGGCGGCCTTCTCGCGAACTGCCCGCTCGCCGGCGTCACGGCGCCGGCGATGATGCACGACGGCGTGATAACGTTCCTCGAAAGCGGCATCCCCGTGATGCAGGGCGGCATCGTCGAGCCAGGAGGGTTCCTCCACTACTTCTTCGCATTCGGCATCGACACGGGCGTCTTCCCGATCATGATCTTCATGGGAGTGGGCGCGATGACCGACTTCGGGCCGCTGATCGCGAACCCGAAGATGGCGCTGCTCGGCGGCGCCGCGCAGTTCGGCATCTTCTTCGCGCTCTTCGGCGCGCTTGGCCTCGCGACGGCGTTCCCGGGCTTCTTCGGCGACGTAATCCCGGTCAAGGCGGCGGCGTCCATCGGCATCATCGGCGGCGCCGACGGCCCGACGGCCATCTGGCTCACGAGCCGCCTCGCCCCGGACCTCCTGGGCGCGATCGCCGTAGCGGCGTACAGCTACATGGCGCTGGTGCCGATCATCCAGCCGCCGATCATGAACGCTCTCACGACCAAGAGCGAGAGGCTCATCAAGATGCCGCCGCTCCGCGAGGTCAAGAAGATCGAGAAGATCTGCTTCCCGCTCATCGTGCTTCTCCTGTGCGCGATCCTGCTTCCGTCGGCCGTGCCGCTCATCGGCGCGCTGATGCTCGGCAACCTCGCCAAGGAGGCTGGCCCCTCGGTGGCGCGCATCTCGGACACGATGTCCAACGCGCTCATCAACATAGTCACGATCATGCTCGGCCTTTCCGTCGGCTCGAAGCTCGCCTGCGAGAAGTTCCTCTCCGGCACGACGCTCGGCATCCTGGCCCTGGGCCTCTGCGCGTTCTGCGTCGGCACCGCGGCGGGCGTGTTGATGGCAAAGCTGATGAACGTCTTCTCGAAGGAGAAGGTCAACCCGCTCATCGGCTCGGCGGGCGTCTCGGCCGTCCCGATGGCCGCGCGCGTCTCGAACAAGGTGTCGCTCCAGAACGACCCGGCGAACTTCATCCTCATGCAGGCGATGGGCCCGAACGTCTCGGGCGTCATCGGGTCGGCGGTCGTCGCGGGCGTCCTCTACACGCTGTGCAGGTGACGGCGGCGAACGGAAGGTGGAAAACAAGCCTTTGTTGTGGTATAATCTGAATTGAACGCGGAGGGCCGGGAGGCCGCCGCAGGAAACAAAAAAACAAAACGGGAGACCGAAATGGGCGAAGTCATAGGAGCGGGAGAGCTGCACAAGGGAGTCAAGCTTCTCATAGACGGGGAGCCGTGGGAGATCACGGAGTTCTCGTTCTCCAAGCCGGGCAAGGGCCAGGCCATCTACAACTGCAAGCTGCGCAACATGATGTCGGGCGGCGGCATGACGAAGAGCTACCGCTCGGGCGACAAGTTCGAGAAGCCGGAGCTCGTGCAGCAGTCCGTCACGTACTCGTACGACGACGGCACGGCGTTTGTGTTCACCGACGAGAACTTCGAGGAGATCCGCGTCAGCTACGACGTGATGGGCGACAAGAAGTACTTCCTGATGGACGAGATGGAGGTCAAGGCGCTCTTCTTCAACGACAAGGTCATCGGCGTCGACCTTCCGCAGCTCGTGGAGCGCAAGGTCATCAAGGTCGAGCCCGGCGTGAAGGGCAACACGGCGTCCGGCAAGGTGACGAAGCCCGCGACCGTCGAGGGCGGCTACATCTGCCCCGTCCCGCTCTTCATCAACGAAGGCGACCTCATCAGGATCAACACCGAGACTGGCGAGTACAACGACCGCATCTCCACCAAGTGACGCGGCCCCGGCGGGCGGCTCCTGCGCGGGCCGTCCCCGGGCGGTGGGGTGTTGAGGCGTCTGCATCCCCGGCGGCCGAGTCCGCGGGTGCGCGGGCGCCGGCTGCGCGCGGTAATGTAAATGAGGATGAGTTTCGCTGAAGAGGAAACAACCATGACAACTGATGCAACAACTCTTGCCACCCGGGCGCAACCGCGCCCGCTTTCAAGAGTGCCGCGCGGTTGCGCGGCGAGAGAAAAAGTTGTTTTACATGTTGTTCCGGTTGTTTCCCAGAAGAACTTATAGGCAAGCAAAGAGGGGTTGGAATGCAATGAAAGACAAGATGTCGAATTTCCGCTGGATCATCTGTTCGCTGCTGTTCTTCGCGACGACGGTGAACTACCTCGACAGGCAGGTCCTGTCGCTCACGTACAAGGACTTCATCGCGCCGGTGTTCGGCTGGTCCGACAAGGACTACGGCACGATCACCGCCGTCTTCTCGATCGTCTACGCGATATGCAACCTCTTCGCCGGGAAGTTCATAGACAGGCTCGGCACGAAGAAGGGGTATCTCTGGGCGATCTTCATCTGGTCGCTGGGCGCGTGCCTCCACGCCGCGTGCGGCGCCGGGACCTCGGCGCTGAAGGCCGTCGGGTTCCTCGGCATGATGGGCATCACGACGTCCGTATGGCTCTTCCTCGCCTGCCGCGCGGTCCTCGCCCTCGGCGAGGCCGGCAACTTCCCCGCGGCGATCAAGGTGACGGCGGAGTATTTCCCGAAGAAGGACCGCGCGTTCGCGACGTCGATCTTCAACTCGGGCTCGTCCGTCGGCGCGCTCGCGGCGCCGCTCTCCATTCCGCTGATCGCAAAGTTCTGCGGATGGGAGATGTCGTTCATCATCATCGGTGCGCTTGGCTTCATCTGGATGGGCTTCTGGATGTGGCTCTACAGGCACCCGGAGGAGAACCCGCACGTCAACGCGGCGGAGCTGGCCTACATCAACCAGGACGATGCGGAGGACGCCGCCGCCGCGAAGGCCGCCGCCTCCGCCGCCGAGCAGGGCCCCAAGATCAGCTACCTCAAGGCGTTTTCGCTCAGGCAGACGTGGTCGCTCGTCCTCGGGCGCTTCTTCACGGACGGCGTCTGGTGGTTCTTCCTCTTCTGGACGCCTAGCTACTTCTCGGACCAGTTCGGCTACAAGAGCTCCTCGGGAATGGGCATGGCTCTCATCTTCACGCTCTACGCGATCGTCACGTTCGTCTCGATCTACCTGTGCAAGCTCCCCACCTACATGGTCGACAAGCGCGGCATGAACCCGTACGAGGGGCGCATGATCGCGATGTTCCTCTTCGCGTGCTTCCCGCTCCTCGCGCTGGGCGCGCAGCCGCTCGGCGCGTACACCGCGTGGTGGCCGGCGATTCTCATCGGCTTCGCCTGCGCCGGGCACCAGGCGTGGAGCGCGAACATCTACTCGGTGGTGGGCGACATGTTCCCGAAGTCGACGATCGGCACGCTGACGGGCATCGCGCAGTTCGCGGCGGGCTGCGGGAGCTTCCTCGTCAACAAGTGCGCGGGCAACCTCTTCACACACGCCGCTGGCGCGTTCAAGATCGCCGGGGTCGACAATCCCGTCGAGCTTTCGCCGGTCCAGATCGCGAAGGCGTTCGTCCCGCAGGGCGTGAACATCCCGACAGGCGCCGACGTGGGGACGATCGTCAACGCCATAGAGAAGGCGGGCCAGCAGGTCCCCGACGTCATCCAGGCCGTCCACCAGACGGGCGTCTCGGCGCAGGACATGGTCGCGGCGGTGGTCAACGCGGGCGGCGAGATCACGACCGCCCCCATGCAGTTCCTCGGGTACACCGGCAAGCCGGCGGGGTACTGCATCGTCTTCGGGTACTGCGCGGTCGCGTACATCGTCGGCTGGCTCTTCATGAAGACGCTCGTGCCGAAGTACAGGAAGGTTGAGCTGTAGCGGCCGTTCGCCGGCCGTTGGTCACTGTGAAGAAAGGACGGAAAAATGAAGCAGGGATGGCGCTGGTATGGTGACGCGGATGCGATCACCTTGAAGGAAATCCGCCAGGCGGGCGTGACGGACGTCGTCGCCGCGCTCTATGAGCGCAGGCCGGGCGAGGTGTGGCCGCTCGCCGAGATCAGGGCGCGGGCGAAGAAGGTGAAGGACGCCGGCATGACGTGGTCCGTCGTCGAGTCCGTCCCGATCCACGAGGACATCAAGAAGCACACCGGCGACTACCTCAAGTACGTCGCGAACTACAAGCAGACTCTGCGCAACCTCGCGAAGTGCGGCATCAAGACCGTCTGCTACAACTTCATGCCTGTCCTGGACTGGACTCGCTCGAACCTGAAGTACGCGCTCGCCGACGGCTCCACCTGCCTCGAGTACAACGAGTACGAGCTCGCGGGCTTCGACCTCTTCTACCTGAAGCGCCCCGGCGCGGAGAGGGAGTACGACGCCCGGACGAAGGCGCGCGCGAAGAAGGTGTGGGCGAAGCTCGACAATGCCGGGCGCAAGCGCGTAGCGGACTCCGTCCTCTGCGGGCTCCCCGGCACGGTCGACGACCTGACGCCCGAGGAGTTCCTCGCGCAGCTCAAGACGTACGAGGGGATCGACGACGCGAAGCTCCGCGAGAACATGTACTGGTTCCTCAACGAGATCTCGCCGGTCCTCGAGGAGACGGGCGTCAACATGTGCATCCACCCCGACGACCCGCCGCATCCGATCTTCGGCCTCCCGCGCATCCTCTCCAACGCGAAGGACATCGCGGAGATGTACAGGAAGTGCCCCTCGAAGCACGTTGGCCTCACGCTCTGCACCGGCAGCCTCGGCGGCGACCCGAAGAACGACGCGGTCGAGATCATGAAGAAGTTCGGCCGCCGCGTCTACTTCTGCCACTTCCGCAACCTCGAGTACACCGACGACAGGATATTCCACGAGTCGCAGTGCCACCTCTGCGGGCAGACGGACATCCCGAGGCTCTTCGAGGAGTTCCTCAAGGAGGAGCGCCGCCGTGGCGAGAAGATCGTCGTCCGCCCCGACCACGGGCGCTACCTCGAGATCGACGGCCTGCTCGCCAAGGCCAAGGGCAAGGACTGCTACTGCGGCTACAGCTACGGCGGCAGGCTCATCGGCCTCGCCGAGCTGCGCGGGCTGGAGATCGGCCTCAAGTACGCGAAGAAGGGGCTGTGAGCGACGTCCGGGAGAGAATGGCGCATCTCGTTGCGGAGATAAACCGCAACGACCGGCTGTACTACGTCGAGGCGCGCCCCGTCATCCCCGACGCCGAATACGACGCGATGTACGAGGAGCTCCTCGCCCTTGAGCGGGAGCACCCCGAGTTCAAGGACCCCAACTCGCCGACGCTCCGGGTGAGCGGCGAGCCGATATCCGGCTTTGCGCAGGTGCGCCACTCGCCGCCTATGAAGTCGCTCGACAAGTGCTACGAGAAGGGCGACCTCATGCAGTTCGACGCGTTCCTCTCGCGCGAGATGCCGTCGGGCGCGAAGTGGCGGTACGTCGTCGAGCCGAAGGTGGACGGGGTGTCGATGTCGCTCCTCTACGAAGACCGCCGCCTGGTCCGCGCCGCGACGCGCGGCAACGGGGAGGTCGGCGACGACGTGACGCAGAACGTGAGGACGATCCGCTCGATTCCGAAGACGCTCCCCGACGACGCGCCGGACGAGATAGAGGTTCGCGGCGAGGTGTACATGACGCGCGACGGCTTCGCCCGCCTCAACGCCGCGCTGGAGGAGTCCGGCGGCGAGGCTTTCATGAACCCGCGCAACGCGTGCGCCGGGTCGCTGAAGCTCCTCGACCCCAAGGTCGTGGCGGGGCGTCCGCTCGACATGGTCGTCTACAACTCCGGCGGCGTCGGGTGCGACGGCTTCGCGACTCACGAGGAGATGATCGCGGCATTCGCGAGATGGGGCCTGCCCGTCTCGCCGTGGATCAGGGTAGTGGACGGCATGGAGGCGGCGCTCGCCGCCATAGACGAGCTTGGCGGACGCCGCCACGGCTTCCGCTTCGAGATCGACGGCGCGGTCCTCAAGGTAAACGAACGCCCGCTATACGACGCCCTCGGCGCGACTGCGCATTCGCCGCGCTGGGCGAGGGCGTACAAATACGCGCCTGAGCGCGCGGAGACCGTCCTGCGCGCGATAACGGTGCAGGTCGGGCGCACGGGCGTGCTGACGCCCGTCGCGGAGCTGGAGCCGGTCGAGCTGGCGGGCAGCGTCATCTCCCGCGCGACCCTCCACAACGCCGAGCAGATCGCCGCGCAGGACATACGCGTCGGCGACCATGTGTGGCTTGTGAAGGCCGGGGACGTGATCCCCGCGATCGACGGCGTCATCAAGGAGAAGCGCCAGGAGGGCTCGGCGCCCTACGTGTTCCCGGCGGTCTGCCCCGTGTGCGGCGCGGCGGCCGAGCGCGTGGACGGAGAGGTTGCCATGCGATGCCGCAACCCCGGCTGCCCCGCGCAGCTCCAGCGCCGCCTCGAGCATTTCGCGAGCCGCAACGCGCTCGACATAAAGGCGCTCGGCGGGCGCATCGCCGACATCCTCGTTGAGAAGGGCATTGTCCGCGACCCGCTCGACCTCTTCACGCTCGACTACGCCGCGCTCGCGGAACTCAACGTCGGCGAGGACGGCGCGCCACGCAAGTTCGGCAGGAACGCCGCCGTGATGCGCGAGGCGGTCGAGGCCGCGCGGGCCCTTCCGCTCGACCGCTGGCTCTTCGCGATCGGGATCCCGCAGGTGGGCGCGACGGTCGCGAAGGACATCGCCGCCGAGCACGAGAGGTTCAGCGACCTGGCGGACAGCCCCGTGCTGAGGAACGTCATCGAGAACGACGCCAAGAAGGGCAGGGAGCGCAAGATCCTCGA
The DNA here is from genome assembly GCA_902799955.1 of uncultured bacterium. Taxonomy (GTDB): domain Bacteria; phylum Verrucomicrobiota; class Kiritimatiellia; order RFP12; family UBA1067; genus UBA1067. The sequence continues at coordinate 7,580 of CADCCQ010000013.1, forward strand.
GATCAAGGTCGAGGCGGCGAAGGCCGTGCTGGGCTTCTTCGCGGGCGAGTACGGCAAGTCGTTCCTCGCGCGCATGCTCTCGCTGGGCATCGACCCGCGCCGCGCGGAGCGCGAGCAGGTCGCGACAGCCGGTCCGCTCGCCGGCGCCGGATGCGTCCTCACCGGCACGCTCTCCAGGCCACGCGGCGAGTACGCGGCGATGATCGAGAAGGCGGGCGGCATCGTGCAGGGCGCGGTGACGTCGAAGACGCGCTACCTGATCGCCGGCGCCAACGTCGGCGCGACTAAGACGGCAAAGGCGCGCGCGCTCGGTACCGAGGTAATCGACGAGGCCAGGCTGCTGGAGCTCCTCGGCGCGGCGGCTCAGGCGGCGCCGGAAGGCGCGGCGCCGGACGCCGCAGACGAGGAGCCGCCGGCGGTTCGGCAGCAGACGCTGTTTTGACAGACAAGGCAACAACCACAAAAAGGAAAGGCAGGAAAAATGAAAGCCACGATTGAAACCACGATGGGCACGATATCACTTGAGCTCGACGAGGCGAAGGCCCCTGCGACGGTGAAGAACTTCGTGGAGTACGCGAACTCTGGCCACTACGACGGCACGATCTTCCACCGCGTCATAGACGGATTCATGATCCAGGGCGGCGGCTTCACCAAGTCGATGGACCAGAAGCCCACGCGCGAGCCGATAATGAACGAGGCCATGAACGGACTCAAGAACCTTCGCGGCACCATCGCGATGGCCAGGACGATGGTCGTCGACTCCGCGACGAGCCAGTTCTTCATCAACCTCGTGGACAACGCGTTTCTCGACTTCACCAACCCGACGCCGCAGGGATTCGGCTACGCCGTGTTCGGGAAAGTCACCGACGGAATGGACGTCGTGGACGCCATCGCGAAGGTCAAGACCGGCTTCAGCGGGCCCCACCAGAACGTCCCGGAGGAGCCCGTGGTGATCCGCAAGGTGAAAATCGGCTGAAGATAACACTTGCCAAATTCGGAGAAAAATCATATAATTACACCATCGAACATATAAGGAGCCTCCAGACATGAAGAAGACAATATCGCTCGTAGCGGTTCTTTCGCTCGCCTTCGCGGCGTATGCGGAGGACAAGGATGAGAAGGACGACAACGACAACCTCGAAGAGGTGTACGCCATCGCGGACGCGCCCGCCGCCCCGCGCAAGAAGACGGCCGCATGGCCGGCGTTCTTTGCATTGTGCGAGCTGCCGGCCACGCCGGACCTCATTGGCCTGCGCGTGACGATTCCCTTCTCCACGAAGCAGGAGAGCGTCACCGGGTTCGACGTCGGCCTCTGGGGCCGCGCGCAGTACTTCGAGGGCCTTCAGCTCAACGCCCTCAGGAACGATGTGAAGGACCAGCTCACCGGCTTCCAAGTCGGCCTCTACAACTCCGCCGTGCAGGCAGACCTCTTCGGCGTGCAGTTCGGCCTCTGGAACGAGACAGGGTCGCTTCGCGGCGTCCAGGCGGGCCTCGTGAACACTGTCGGCTCGATGCAGGGCGTACAGATCGGCATCATCAACCGCGCCGAGGAGCTGTACGGCTTCCAGCTCGGAATCATCAACGTCATCCGCGACGCGGAAGTCGCCTTCTTCCCGATCGTAAACATCGGGTTCTAAGATCGGGTAGACGATGGTTATAAGACCCTTCGCGGCCCTCAGGCCGAATGTACCGGACGCGGCCAAGGTCGCGTCCGTTCCTTATGATGTGGTGGACACGGCGGAGGCGAAGGCCCTCGCCGAGGGGAATCCGAAGAGCTTCCTCCACGTGTCGCGCCCAGAGATCGACCTCGCCGCGGGGACGAAGCCGGACTCCCCGGAGGCGTACGCGCAGGCGCGCAGGGCGCTCGACGCCTTCGTCGCGGACGGGACTCTCGTGCGCGACGAGGAGCCGTGGTTCTACGCCTACCGCCAGACGATGGGGTCGCATTCGCAGACTGGCATCGTGGCGACATTCGACACCAAGGACTACCTCTCGGGCGTGCTGAAGCAGCACGAGAAGACGCGCAAGGACAAGGAGGACGACAGGACGCGCCACATCGAGGTCCTCGGCGCGCACACGGGCCCGGCGTTCCTCGCCTACCGCGACGACCGCGGGGTGGACGAGGTCGTCGCCGCGGCGTGCCGCGAAGAGCCGCTCTACGACTTCACGGCGGACGACGGCGTGAGGCACACCGTGTGGCGCATCGCCACCGGCGGCACATGCTGCGCCGACGAGCTGGCCGAGCGCTTCGCGCTCATCCCCGCCGCGTACATCGCCGACGGGCACCACCGCAGCGCCGCCGCGTCGCGCTACGCCGCCGCGCACGGCTTCGAGGGCGAGAGCCGCTACTTCCTCGCCGTGGCCTTCCCCGCCAGCCAGCTCAGGATACTCCCGTACAACAGGCTCGTCCACGACCTCAACGGACTCTCGGAGTACGAGTTCATGAGCGCCCTGTCAGAGAACTTCGTGATCGGCGAGAAGGGCGAGCGCAACGCGAGGATGTACTTCAACGGGCACTGGACGGACATCTCGTGGACGCCTGACCCCGGCGCTGGCCCCGTTGCCTCGCTCGACGTCAGCTACCTCCAGGAGAGGCTTCTCGCGCCAGTGCTGGGAATCGCCGACCCGCGCACAAGCCCCAGGATCTCCTTCATGGGCGGAATCCGCGGAGACGCCGCACTCGCCGCGAAGGTGGACTCTGGCGAGGCGGCCGTCGCGTTCGCGATGGAGCCGACGACGGTCGCCGAGATGATGGCGATCGCCGACGCCGGCGAGACGATGCCGCCGAAGTCAACGTGGTTCGAGCCCAAGCTCCGCTCGGGGCTCTTCATCCATCCAGTCGCATGAAGTCCGGGCGCAAAGGCTGGTGGAGGAAGACAAAGGCGTTCTTCCGGCTTCTGCGCTCCAAGATGGTGCGCGAGGAGATGCCGCCGAACCGCATAGCCGCGGGGTGGGCGATCGGTATGTTCGCCGGCTGCTCGATCCCGTTCGGCTTCCAGCTCGTCGTGTCCATCCCGCTCGCGATAATAACAAAGACAAGCAAGGTCGGCGCGACCGTCGCGACGTTCGTGACGAATCCGGTGACGATCTTCTTCATCTACCCTGCGCAGACGTGGGCGGTCCACCGGGTGCTGTTCGGCTCGTCGCCGAACCTGCCGTCCGAATGGACGTGGGAGACGTTGCGCGCGCTGGCGGGGAGGACCATCGCCAGCTTCTTCATCGGCGGGCTTGTCCTCGCCGCGCTCCTGACTCCGCCGACGTACTTCCTCGTGAAGCGCACCGTCGTGGCGCACAGGGAGCGCAGGAGGCTGCGCGCGGAGGCCGCCGCGGCGGCGGAGGGGGCGAGGCCGTGATATCGCCGGAGACCATCGCCCGCATCAAGGAGCTGATGGCGGAGGCGTCCGTCTTCGAGGAGGACCTCGACGAGAGCTTCATCCTCGGCGGCGGGCCTGGCGGACAGAAGACAAACAAGACCTCGAGCGTCGTGCGGCTCTCGCACGAGCCAAGCGGGCTCATGGTGCGCTGCGGCGAGACGCGCAGCCGCGAGACGAACCGCTGGCTCGCGAGGCGTTCCCTCGCCGAGGCGATCCTCGAGCGCGACAACCGCCGCAAGTCGGAGGCACGCCAGGCGGCGGAGAAGGTCCGGCGGCAGAAGCGCCGCCGCTCGCGCCGCCAGAAGCAGAAGATGCTCGCGGACAAGCGGGCCCATTCGGAGATAAAGGCCGTGCGCAGGATGCGCTTCGACGAGGAATGACGGCCTGGCAGAAATCTACGGAGGTTCAGAGATGAGCATGTCACGTCTAGTTGTTTCCCTTCTTTGGATCGTCGGCGCGTATCTCGTCGGCGGCATTCCGTTCGGATACCTGATCGGCCGCATGCGCGGCGTCGACGTCAGGACCGTCGGCTCGAAGAACATCGGCGCGACGAACGTGTTCCGGACGGTCGGGAAGAAGTGGGGGCTTCTGGCGTTCCTCTGCGACGTCCTGAAGGGGCTTGTGCCGGTTCTGCTTGCGAAGGCGTTTGCGTCGCGCCCGTCATGGGTGCCGCTTGCCGTCGGCATTGCGTGCGTCGTCGGGCACATGCTCACCCCGTACATGAAGTTCAAGGGCGGGAAGGGCGTGGCCACGGCGTTCGGTATGCTGATCGGCCTTGCGCCGTGCCTTGTCGGCGTGGCGTTTGCGCTGTTCGCCGTCGTGTTCGCGTGTTCGCACTACATATCGCTCGGCAGCTGCTCGGCTGCCGCGTTCCTTGGCGTCGCGGTGTGGTTCCCAATCCTTGGGAACCCTGGGCTGCGTTGCCCCGCGCAGTGCGTGCTTGTGACGTTGATGGCGGCGTTCGTCATCTGGAAGCACCGCTCCAACATAGTCCGCCTCGCCAACGGCACGGAAAGCAAAATCTACCTCTTCCGGAAGCCGGAGTGACTCCGCGCGCCCGCTTCTGCTTCCGCTACAAGGAACTGCGCAAAGGCGGCGGGAGGTCTTGACGTTTCATCACGTTATGCGCGGAAGGCCATGCGCTTGTCTAGGTGTACGCGAAAATGACGAAAGAGACAAAAGGGACTAACGAGATGAAAGAGACAGAAGAGACGAAAGGGACGAAAGCGATTGAAGCGACAGGGAAGGTCGGCCGGTCGCTTAGGTCGCTTCCGTCGCTTTCGTCCTTTGAAGGAGGTGCCAATGGCTGAAATACCCAAAATCGTACTGCCTCACGGAGGCTATCGCAATCTCATCGTTTACAAGAAGAGCGATATGATCTATCAGGGCACGGTCGCATTCTGCCGTCGTTTCCTGCCCGCGCACGGTGACCGCACGGTCGATCAGATGACGCAGGCCGCCAGGAGCTGCAAGCAGAACATCGCCGAAGGGAGTGCGGCAAGCGGTACAAGCAAGGAAACGGAGATAAAGCTTACAAATGTTGCGCGAGCCACGCTTGACGAACTGCTTGAAGACTATCTTGACTACCTGAAATCGCACGGCGCGGCGGAATGGGAGGCGACGAGCGAGAAGAAGACTGCCGCGAGAGACTTTGCGAAAAGCCATGCGGACTGGAACGACTGGGAAAAGCTCTTCGTGTCGCGTCCGGCGGAAACGCTGTGCAATCTGATGATCGTGGTTATTCAGCAGACAAAGTACCTTCTCGACAAGATGATTGCCGCGCAGGAAGCCGACTTTACGAAACATGGCGGCGTTCGTGAACGTATGCACGCGGCGAGAACCGCAGCCCGTGGCGAGGATTGGGACAAGACCATTTATTCGCGGCTTGACGGCGCAGCGACGGTAGATGAACTCGCCACTCGTGCCGATGAGATGAGGCAAGCTATTTCAAAAGCCGTATGGAGCATAAAGCGGAGGAATCACTGGTGACAGACATTAGCCATGGCAATTGAACATCTATTGAAACCATACTTGGGAAAGACGAAGAAGGGATGATGACATTGAAGGCGCGAGGCGAGCCGCAAGGTGGTAAGAAAAAGGTGGTAAGAAAAGGTGGTAAGAAAACCGCCGACCGGATAATGGAACTTATCCGCGGCAATCCGAACATCACTTTTACGGAACGAATCGCTGCGAAATAGGGACGACGGAATTTTGGCACTTGCCAGTCATGGCCGAATTTGATATACTTATCGCGTTCTAAAAGGACGCCACATGAATAGTCAACGCCAAGCAGCGAGGAAGTTTCGCGAATACTGGACGCTTGCCAACGAGTCGGAGGTGGGCGGTTATCAGAAATTCTGGATTTCGCTTCTTGGCGACGTGCTTGGCGTGGAGAATGCGATGGACCGCATTTCTTTCCAGGCCCCGGTGCCGATGAAGGGCACGACAAAGTACCTCGATGCGTGGATCCCCGAGACGTGCGTTCTCATTGAACACAAGTCGCGCGGCATAAAACTTGATGCGCCGCAGTCAGGCCACGGCGGGAAGACTCCATATGAACAGGCCGTCGAATACAACCAGGCGCGCGGCTTCTCCGAAAAAGCCCGCTGGATCGTCACCTGCAACTTCGACGAGATATGGGTCTATGACATGGACAAGCCCCTCGAAGATCCGCAGAAGATACGCCTGGGCGATTTGCCAAAAGAGGTTTCCCGCCTTGAATTTCTCGTGGATTCATCTGTGAAGTCCATCCGTGAGAAGGAAAAGGAAATCTCGATTCAGGCCGGACGCATCGTGGGCGAGCTCTACAAGGCGTTGCTGAAACGGTATCAGGACTTCGGACTTCAGACTTATGACGACAGAAAAACTGAAGTCCTTGGTCCGAAGTCAGAAGTCCTTGCTGCGCTGAACAGGCTTTGCGTGAGATTGGTTTTCCTATTCTACGCAGAGGATGCCGGGTTGTTTCCAAAAGACGCTTTCTGGAAGCTCTTGAACGAGACGCCTGCAAAATTCTTGCGGGACCAACTGATTAAGCTCTTCCGCGCACTCGATACGCCGGAGGCGGAGCGCGATCCGTATCTCGAGCCGGAGATTGCCGCGTTCCCCTACACAAACGGCGGACTTTTCAAGGGCGTGGACGAGGCGGAGATTCCTCCGCTTGACGACGAGATCAAGGAGCTGCTGATCAAGTCCTCCGACTTCGACTGGCGCGACATTTCACCCACCATCTTCGGCGCGCTCTTCGAATCGACGCTGAACCCCGTAACGCGCCGCGCCGGGGGCATGGTCTACACTTCCGTCGAGAACATCCACAAGGTCATCGACCCGCTCTTCCTCAGCGATTTGACAAGGCGGGTGAACGAGGTTTTGGGAACCACGGAATACACTGAAGACACGGAAAAGAAGACTTCCGTGTATTCCGTTTCTTCCGTGGTTAAGAAGAAGCTTCTCGCCCTCCAGGATGAAATGGCCACGCTCACGTTCCTCGATCCCGCCTGCGGCTCGGGTAACTTCCTCACGGAATCGTTCCTCTCGCTACGCCGACTGGAGAACCGCATAATCGCCGCCTTGCAGAAAGGGCAGGGCGAACTTGACCTTGGCATATCGGTAAAGGTCTCCATCGCGCAGTTCCACGGCATCGAGATAAACGACTTCGCCGTGGCCGTCGCAAAGACCGCGCTCTGGATCGCCGAGGCGCAGATGCTCCAGGAGACGGCGCAGATCCTGCACCGTGAACCGAACTTCCTTCCGCTGAAGGACTACGACGGCATCGTGGAAGGCAACGCGCTTAGGATGGATTGGGGAGAGATTCTCACGCGTATCCCCCGAGCAAAGCGAGCCGCGCAAGCGGTCGCTAGAGGGGTGAGGCGCAGAGACGAAATGCGCCGCAGAAGCTCTGCTTCGGAGGGAAGATTCGGCGAAGCCGAACCCGAAGGGTGCGCAAGCATCCGCGAGGGTGCAGAGAGACATTTTGACTACATCATGGGCAACCCGCCGTTCGTGGGGGCGCGCATGATGGCGCAGGGAAGCGAGCAGAAGAAGGAAATCGAAAGCCTTTTTGGCGATATCAAGGAAGTACAAGATCTTGATTACGTTTGCGGATGGTATCGCAAGGCTGCGGAATTGATAAAGGAAACAAATACGCGAGTCGGTTTTGTCTCGACGAACTCCATATCTCAAGGCTCCCAGGTGCCGATTCTCTGGGGCGTTCTCTTTGACGACTTCGGAGTGTCCATTGACTATGCTTGGCGCACGTTCAAATGGGACAGCGAAGCGTCCAAGAAAGCTGCCGTCCATTGTGTCATCGTCGGGTTCTCAAGCAGCGGTGTGCCGCATAAACGCATCTATGACGGCGATACGGTTCAGGAGTGTGAAAACATCAGTCCCTACCTTCTGCCAGGCGACAATTCGTTTGTAACGGCGCAGAAAGATGCACTTTGCGATGTCCCGAAGATGAACTTCGGCAACCAGCCACGTGATGGCGGATTCTTCATTCTCTCGGAAGATGAGTCGGCGCAACTTTCTTCAGAGGATCCTGATGCGGCGAAATGGATAAGGCCTTACGTCGGTGCGGATGAGTTCATCAAGGGTCACAAGCGGTTCTGCCTTTGGCTAAAACATGCCGCGCCATCGGACATTAAAGCTTCGAAATTCCTCTATGAGCGTGTCCAGTCCGTGCGTGACTTCCGCCTTGCATCGAAAGCCAAGACCACGAACGGCTACGCGAAGGTCCCACATCTTTTCGCACAGATAACTCAGCCAGATGATGAACCATATCTGCTCATACCGCGTGTTTCATCCGAACGGAGGAAGTATGTTCCCATCGGCTATATGACAGCTGATAACATATCATCGGATGCCGTGCAGATTGTGCCGAACGCGACACTCTATCAGTTCGGCGTTCTCACCTCGTCGGTGCACATGGCGTGGATGCGGGCGGTGGCGGGGAGACTGAAAAGCGACTACCGCTATTCGAAGGAGATTGTCTATAACACCTTCCCGTGGCCGGATATACCTCACGCAAAGTCCGCAAAGGACGCGAAGGAGGATTCAGCAGAGACTTTGCGGACTTCGCGAACTTCGCGTGAGATAATCTCCCAGACGGCGCAGGCGATTCTCGACGTCCGAGCCAAGTTTCCGAATGAGAGCTTTGCCAACCTCTATGATGAAACGTTGATGCCAGTGGAATTGCGTAAAGCCCATGCCGCGAACGACCGCGCCGTTCTCGCCGCCTACGGCCTCAAGCCCGACACGTCCGAACCCGAAATCGTCGCCCACCTGTTCAAGGTGTATTCGAAAATACTTAAAGGAGAACTATGATATCAAATCCAGGCAAAGGCGGTTGGTGCTTGTTCGATTTCGGCGGTGTCCGCTATGAAATCAGCGACGCATTTGGAACGATGTTCGTTCCGGAATGTCTTGCGAATGCACTTTATGATAGTATGATCAATGGGAACCCCGTCGCAGTCGAGCTGGACGACGAGGGCGAAACGACAATCCTTACGGAGGGAAATGAAGGTTGCTGGTTTGTTATCCGGAATCATTATGACGCCAGTCTGCCGAATGACGGTTTTGACCTTACAAGGGTTTTCGACCGTCCCGTGGAAGACGTTGCCGAGGAGCTTGCCACCGACCTCGAGAAATGCCCAGAGGAATGGGATAAAGCTTTTGACGTCGAAAACGGACTGACGTCGGAATGCGTTAAAATGCTACGCCACGCTCTGGCCGTTTCACGGGAGCGCAAGTCTGAATACGAGCATCTTATGGCGCAGGCATGGCGTGACGACACCGTTGTGAAAAATCAAAATAAGAAATCCGAAGATGTGATCCAGTCTTACAAAGATTGGGAGCAAACGCCACATGGACGGAAGATGATTGCAAAGAGCGAATCCATCGACTGGGAGAAGCGCAAGTTTGTCATCGGTTTCCCCGGAAACGGCTGGAACGTGTTCCGTCTGGGGGATTTTGAGTTTACTTTTAGCGAGTGCGGCGGGTGCTCTCCGGCGGGGCTGCTATTCTGGTTCCGGGCAAGAGTGGAAAAGAAGTCGCGACTCCATTTCTGCCTTAGCGGAGAGGGGCCCGAATTCTGGTTTTTTGAGACACCTCTTTCAAGATACGGCGTTGCTGTAGGAATGAAGGATGCCCCAGACCGGGTCATCGACTTTTCCGGTATTTCACTGAGACAGATTTCTCGACAGCTTGTAATCGACGCATCATTGGACGTGTATGGGTTTTGCGACACCAGTTACGGAGGTTGTTCGTGGGGCTGCGAGCAAGAGTTTCGTAACGCAATCGGTCTGCTCAAGCGAGCAATCAATCGGCGTTGGCCTAGAAGAAGCGCTCTCAAAGTTGGTGATGAATGGTTCATGCCGTATAAGTCCATGTTGCGTCACTATAAAGACGTTGATGTAAGAGCATCAGAAGCGGCGTTGGAAGGGCGGCATTTTCTGTCGCGTGCTATTGCAAAATTGCGTGCACATTTGGCGAAATGTGGCGAGGGTATGGAATGATGGTAATGTTATGGAACTACGAGATCGCCAAAGGAGGCGTGACAATGGAAGATTTGACTAGGCTGTTTAAACTTGATGGGGACAGTCCCCGTGGCAATTCTTTCGCCGATGAGATAGAGCTTTTGTTGTTTGACATGTGAATAGATGGAGAAGGTGCGAGAAATGACAATAAGCGAATACAACCGTTATGGACGCGTGAGGAACTATGTTCTTTGCGAAGACCCCAGAACAGATAACACGCCGAAGTTGAACAAGAGGGGGTTTGCGTATGCAGCATGGTCTGATTCAAAATGCGACAATGACGGATTTTATCCATGTGTTACTTTGTATTTTGAGTTGCCTAATATAAAGGAGAAAAAGGTGGATACTGGCGGTTTGGGGCGAAGTGTTTCGTTCAATCCTACAACAGAAGAATTCCGATTTGGTCCGCCTGTCAAAAAGAGAGACACAGTGCGGCCAATAGATTTTGATTTCTACCTTGCGGCTTCGCGCGGAACGGTTGATGACCTGAAGCGGTTGATAGACAAGGGAGCCAATCCCGACGCACCTGTTTACAATGATATAGACGACGATTTGTATGCTATCCATCAAGCAGCTTTGAACCCTGATATCAATGTGCTCAAGTACATTGTCTCGCTTGGTGTAGATCCGTGCCGCGAAGACTTTTGGTGGCGTCAGCCGTTGGCGTTTGCCGTGCGCAAGAACTGTCTTGAAATGGTTAGATATCTTGTTGAAGCAGGCAATGATCCTTGCAGAGAAGATGACGACGGGAAAACTGTTTTAGGTGAGTCCGCTCTAAATCCCGATGTGCGAGTAATAGAATATCTAATATCTCTTGGAGCTAAAGTTGACCAATGTGCCATCGACAGGACAGAACTTGGCTACGCACTTACAAACGGAACACTCGAAAGAATGCAGTTTTTTATGGATCATGGCTCGGATTTGGCGTTGGCAATGCAGGAAAAGTGCTATTGGGCTCCATTGACCAATATTAGGTATGCCTTGGAACATGGTTACGATCCGAATTCTTTTGATTGGGGCGAATATGCTGATGGCCGTAGGAAGATTATAGATCAGCTCACTCCAAAGCGTCGCGCGTTATTTGAAGAATTTGGAGGTAAGGTTCACAATCCTAACGCGGAAATATTAGGTGACGAGGTTGAGGAGGTTTGAGCATGTTTGACCTGTGGCACAAGATCATGGAAGAGGGCGAGGTGGCAATACCTGCCAGTCCGTCTGGGTTGTCCGCGCTTGAATGGTGCGAGGTCGGCGAGAAATATCCACATCTTGTGCCAGAACTATTTCGCGGCTATGAACCCTTCAACTCGCCTTTCCTGATACGTGAATCGCCGTTCGTCAACGAAAAGGGGGATGAGTATCTGTTCGTCGCAACTTCGCCAGATACTGGGAAGACGCTGAAATGCGGTCTGAATTTGTGGGATTTTCTGCCCAACCTTGGAAAGCCGGATTTCCATGACGACGAAAAAGACTCCAACCTGAACGCGATACTCGTCTGCAGTAGCTGTGGCGTTGCCGGATGCGCTGGAATCTGGAGCCAGACCTGCCATGTCTCAAAGTGGATGGTGCATTGGTCGGTTCGCGTTTATGACGACGAGTTTGAGCTCTTCTTTGAGCGCGAGGCATACGAGATGGGGCTAATCGCCATGTTGCATGACATGGTGACTTCCGATGAAGTTTTCACAGCCCCCTATGGTTCGCCTTACGAAGACAAGGAGCGATTTGTCGAGATGGTGAATGAGGCTTTGCTACAAAGGGCGTATTACAAAGACATGTGGCAGGAGTGCGAGAACAAGAAGATGAAGGGCTCCCATGGATGATAGACTGATAGCATTGCTAGCCGATGTTGCGGATGAGCGGTTGTTCGCCTGGACAGACCCCAAGATGGTCGGCCGTGCGTACGGCTATCTTGATAAGGTCGAGGGCATTGCTTTTGTCGAAGGACAGGGAATCGTCGCTCTTGCGCATGGGACGGACGATTACTACACGAGGATTTTCATAGGCAATGACGGCGACCTTGAGTCTGTGTGTTCATGTCCCGTAGGGCGCAGGTGCAAACATGCCGTGGCAGTCATCCTAAATGTCTCCAAGACGATTAAGTGTGGCGGGCGCATTGCCGAGAATACGGTTGATTGCGAAATCTGGAAGGCGGCGGAATCTTCATTGGCTGCCGCAAAAGCCAAGATTGAGGAACGTGATAGAAAGATACTTGAGCAACGTCAGGCCAAAGAGAGGGAAGAGGAGGAATTCCGACAACGCATTGAGAAGCGGCGCAAGGAGTCGCTTGCGACATTTGGCGCTTTCCTTGAACGGGCGCGAGATTGCCAAGCGAGAGGCGATTATGATGGCGTGCTAAAGGTTCTGGACGAGGCCTGCAAGAATACGGACGACGATTTTGACATTGAACCGTATGGCGGCGAACTGTATGGCATGATTGAAGAAATTTCGAAAGTGGCCATCGAGGCGCTTAGATGTTGCAAGATGTCTGACTCTGAAAAGATCCTCTTCGTGCACGATGCGGAAACGCCGTATCGCTATTATGTGTCGCCGCAGTTCCTTTACGATGAATACTGGAAGGAAGACAACGCGACGAAGTTCTCGGTAGATGTCTGGCATGAGGTGGGAGACGCCTTGAAGGCCCGTTTGGATGACGATGCCTTTGTCGAGGGATGCGGATATCACGCCCTTTGCCACACGGTTTATGGGGTCTGCAAAGCCTATTGGTTGGCGGGTCGCGGCGAGGAGGCGTTTGCATTGCGGAGAAGATTCGCGGCAAAAACCGATAGTTGGAGCCGTTGTGCCGATGACCTTTGTCGCTTAGGTCGGAGAGATGACGCAAAAACCTTTCTTCTCGGAGCGAGAGAGTTCGTCCGCAGTCCAGACAGCGAAGAATGGGACAATGGAAGCAGTCTGATTGACAAGCTTGCAGAGGTCTATGCGGGAGAGGGAAACTTTGCCTATGCGGCGGCTTTGTTGGCGGAGAACTGGCTGGCATTGGTTGGAGGAATTGATCATTGCAGTGACCAGCATGGGCTTGAACGAGTTCTGGACATGGCCGAGAAAGCCGGATGTCGTCGGAAAGTGTTCGTTGCACTTGCGCATGCCGTTGACACGCGCATTCCACCTCTAGGCGTCACGTTTAAGGACGAGCCTATCTGGTTCCCACACGAAAAACCTTTCCCTCCGCCATTTACGGGGAGAGAGCAGCCACCGCCATGGCCGTTGCCGCCCAGTGGCCTCGATATTGGTGTCTCAAATCCGCTGTTTCAGCTTAATGCGCATTGGTGGGAAGCAGAGGTTGTTGTAATCTGCGTGGCAATTAAAGAAGGGCTCCTTGACGAGGCAGCGCACCGTTACATCGAACTTCCTCCCAAGCCTGGGCATTTGTTTCATGTTTCTGAAGGAGATCACTTGACTGCTTTTGAGCGAGAGGTACAAAAGGCGCTTGCCGGGAAGTATCCGGAGGTTGCCGTTAGAATCGCAGCTACGCAGGAATACAGAGCGTGGACATCGCATCATCGTGGGGAGAAGGTGCCAAAAGAAATCAAAGACCGACTTTTCCCTCTGATGAACGTTCGTGTGGAATGGCAGCGGGGATAATTGAGTAGGCGAGGTGAAAGTGCTGAAATGGCAACAAAGACTTTGCCCCCCGTCTGCACCTTGTCGTTTGAGTTGATAATCTGGTTTTCATTTTGCCGCCTCCATGAGTTTCCCGCACCAGTCTTCCTCACTGTTCGCCAGGCTGTTACGGGACGGGCGGGACGAGCGGGACGGGCGGGACGAGCGGGACGAGCGGGACGGGAGGGACGGGCGGAATTGAAGCTCTCAGCTCTAAGCTCTAAGCTCTAAGCTTCAGGCTCCAAGCTTCAAGCTCCAAGCTCCAAGCTCCAAGCTCCAAGCGGTGACAGCGCGTCACTCTTTGCTTCTTCGCCAGTTGTCGATTCCCTCGGCGATGGCCTCGGCGATACGGCGGCGGCGGGCGTGGTTCCAGATCGCGAGCTCGCCCTCCGGCGTGGTGATGAAGTCCGTCTCCACGAGGCAGCTCGGGATTTCCGGGTTCCGCGTGACGGCGAAGTTGGCGTGCATCACGCCGTTGTTGGGGATGTCCCCCTCGAGGGCCTTGCCCATGCTGGCGCTTATGGCGGCGGCGAGGCGCGCGCCGAGGTCGTTCCACTTGTAGACCGCCGTGTACCGCACCGTCCTCGGGTCGGTGCTGAACATCGGCGCGTTGTGGTGGATCGAGACGAATGCGTCGGCGCCCATCCTTGTGGCGTCGCGGGGACGGTCCAGCAGGACGAGGGGCCTGTCATCGGTGCGCGTCATGACGACATTGTAGCCGAGAGCCTCCAGCGCCTTCTTGACCTCCAGCGAGAGTAGGAGGTTCGCCTCCTTCTCGAAGAAACCGTGGGGGCTGACGGCGCCGGTGTCCTTCTCTCCGCCGTGCCCGGGGTCGACGACTATCGTCATCTCGGAGGGCGACTTGCCGAATGGATGGGGCCGCGCCTCGTCCTTCGCGTACGGGAGCTTCTCGTACTTCTTCTCCGGCACTACTATCGGGTTGCCGTCCTTGTCGAGGCGCGGCTTCGGCTTGTGCTCCACGCGGATGACGTAGTTCGTCGTCTCCCCGTTCGCCGAGACCTCTATCTCGTTCTCGCCCTCCGAGACGTCCACCATCGTCACCCAGCCTCCCGTCTTGTAGACCTCGACGGGCCGCCCCTGGACGACGAGGTTCGTCGTGCCGTGCGGGACCGCACCGTTCACGTACGTCTTTTCGACGAAGGGCAGCGTCTGCCCCGGGCGGGGGAACGCGATTGAGATGGACGCGAGAAGGGTGCAGGTCGTCATTGTCAGCCGATGCTCCTGAATATGGCGGCGAGGAAGTCGTCGTACGTCTCGAACGCCGGGATGTCCGGGTTCGCCTTCTTGATCTCCTCCGTGGAGCGGAAGAGGAACCCGGCCTTTGAGGCGCGGATCATCCCGAGGTCGTTGTAGCTGTCGCCCGCGGCGATCGTGTCGAAGCCGCAGCTCTGCAGCGCCTTCACGGTCGTCAGCTTGGACTGCGGGCAGCGCATCTTGTAGCCGGTGACGCGTCCGTCGCCGTCCGTCTCAAGCGAATTGCAGAAGATGGCGGGCCAGTTGAGCTTCCTCATCAGCGGACGCGAGAACTGGTCGAAGGTGTCGGAGAGGATCAGCACCTGCGTGCGCTCGCGCAGCTGGTCGAGGAACTCCTCCGCGCCGATGAGCGGGCGCATGGAGCCAATCACGTCCTGGATTTCCTTCAGCTTGAAGCCGTGCTTGTCGAGAAGGTCGATGCGGTAGTGCATGAGCTTGTCGTAGTCGGGTTCGTCGCGGGTCGTCCTGCGGAAGTCGGGGACGCCGGTCGCCTCCGCGAAGGCTATCCATATCTCCGGGACGAGTACGCCTTCGAGGTCGAGGCAGACAATCTCCATATTGCTTTGCTCCTTTACAATGAAAGCCCCGTTCTCGGGGCTTCGCTGAATGGTGGTGGGGCAAGGATTCGAACCTTGGAAGGCGTTAGCCAGCAGATTTACAGTCTGCCCTCGTTGACCGCTTGAGTATCCCACCTCAAGTCCCATGCGATGGCTGCCCAATCGCGTGAAACGGGAGATAGTATATCAAATCTCTTCGTTCGGGTCAAGGGCGATTTTCGCTTTTTTGAAAAATCCAAGTCTGGCGATCTAGCAATCTAGAAAACTAGAAGTCTAGAATTCTAGAAGCCTAGGAGTCTAGCGACCTAGCAATCTAGTAACCTAGTAACCTAGAATTCTAGAAACCTAGCAATCTAGAAACCTAGAAACCTAGTAATCTAGGGCGAGGTGAGTTCGGTGCATGAGGCTTATTTCCCTAGGAGGAGCTGAAGGTGCCACTGGACCAGCCCCGGCCCCCAGAACATCCAGACGAGGCAGCCCGCGCAGATGAACGGCCCGTATGGAATCGCCGCGAACCCGCCGAGCCGCACCTTCGCGAGCAGGATCAGCACGATCCCGACTATGGACCCAAGAACCGCCGAGAGGATGAGAGTCGCGATCACTGCCACCGGCCCGAACAGCGCGCCCACCGCGCCCATCAGGAACACGTCCCCCATGCCCATCGCCTCTCGCTTGAACGCAAGCGTCCCGAAGAACCGCACGCACCACAGAAGCGAGAACCCGAGCGCCAGCCCGCCGAGCGACTGCAGCGGCGGGACAAAGAAGAAGTTCGGCGTGAGGTTGTGGAAATGCCACGGCGTGAACTCCCCGACCGCCCAGAACGCGACGGACGTCGCCACGCCCAGGATCATGCCACCCACGGTGACGAAGTCCGGCAGCAGCTGGTGGTCCAGGTCGATGAAACTGCCGACGATCATCAGCGATATCCATATCCACGCCAGCGGCGCGAGCCATCCGTAGTGCCAGAACGCCGCGAGGAACAGGACTCCGCCCAGTGTTTCGACGAGCGGGTAGCGCATGGATATCGGCTCTTTGCAGTTCGCGCACCTGCCGCGCAGGAGAATCCACGAGATGATCGGCACGTTCTGCCACCACCTTATGGGCGACGAGCATCTAGGGCAGTGCGACGGCGGCGAGACGATGGACTCGCCCCTGGGGACCCTCCAGATGACAACGTTTAGGAAGGAGGCGATCGTCGCGCCCAGTCCGAACGAAAATGCGTCGAATGCAATCATTATCGCTTTCTGGTCCATTTCTTGTCTACTCCATGCTTGTCGCGAAATCCACGTAGTCCTTGTATATCCGGCTTTCGTCGAAAAGCTCCTCTGCCATGCGGCGCGACGCCGCCTTCATCGCGGGAAGGGCGGCCTTGATGCGCCCTAGGGCGTTCGCGAGGCTCTGCGGGTCGCGCCATCTGTACGACGCGCCTGCGTTGTACAGCGCCAGGATTTTGTCGCACTCCCCGCCGAGCGAGCTCGCCACGGCGAGCCCCGCCGCAGAGTAGTCCGCGAGCTTGTACGGAATGCCGACGCAGCTCTCCGGCGGCATCGGGACGACGCCTACGTCGGCGCCGGCGAGCAGGCGTGCAAGCTCCTCCACTCCGAGGTAGCCCCTGAATGTGACGCGCCCGGCGGCCGCCTGCGCGGACGCGAATCTGCGCAGCGACTCCTCCATGTCGCCTGCGCCGGCGATCTCGAGAGTCGCGCCGTCGACCATCGCGACGGCCTCTATCACCGTCTCGAGGTCGTAGGTCCTGCCGAGGTTCCCGACGTATGCGATTCTGAGCGGCGACGCGGCGGCGGTTCCTCCCGCGTCCGTTCCGCGCGCGGGCGCCGCGCCGATCGATATCCCGTGGTAGAAGCGCCTGACGGGGCCGGTGTATCCGTAGCCGCGCACTGTCTCGATGTAGTTGTCGGCGACAGTCGTGACGGCGTCCGCGCCTAGGTAGTTCGCGCGGGCGAGGCGGCGGAGCGGACAGAGCGCCCAGCGCGGCGCGACGCGCTCGAACGTCTCCGGCCAGGCGTCCATGACGTCGACTATCACCTTGCCGCCGGTTCGCCTCGCGAACTTTCGCGCCTCGCCGCAGATGCAGAGGGGAGGCGAGCTGACGACCGTCAGCTCGGGCGCTTTGCCGCCTCCCTCGACGAATCTCGTGGCGGCCTTGCGCCAGTTCTTCGCCCACCGCCAGTGGGCCCAGAGGCGGCGAAGGGATATGTTCTTTTTGTACGGCGGCTCGTGGACGGCGACGAGCTTCACGCCGTCGATGTCCCCGCCGTCCGCGGCGAGCGTTTCAGGGGAGCGCGGGCGCTTCGTCGCGTGGTTGAAGTCCGCCGTCCAGTACACGACGTCGTGCCCCTCGCGGGCGAACGCCCGCGCCATCAGCCAGTACCGCATGGAGCGCCCTCCTTCCTGTGGGAGGGTGTCGAAGGGATTGACGATCCAGACGGTCATTCGAGCGGCGCCTCAGAAGTGGTAGGTAAGGCCGATGGATACGCAGTGGCAGTACGCGTGGTGCGTGTGCATCTTGTGCACGGAGTGGTCGTACTGGTAGTATTCGCCGGGGACGCGCTGCGACTTCGACTCCTGGATGATGACGGCGTAGGTGAGCGCGATCTCCCAGTCGCCGCCGTCGCTCGTCCAGACGACGCCGGACGACACGATGTGGCGGTCGCCGACGGGAAGCATCGAGTGCGCGTAGCCGAGCTTGTTGCGGCACGGGTCCCAGTCGTAGGTGTAGCCGGCGAGGACGGCCCAGTTGTCCGTCACGTCGTATCCCATGCCGAAGCCCGTACGGTACGTGTTGCGCCAGTCCATCTTGAGCTCGTCCTTCTCGACGTTGCGGGAGATCGGGTTGTAGACGTCGAAGCGGAGCGCGCTGATCTTCGACCACTCTATCCACGAGATCGAGGCGCCGAGGTGGAAGTCCTTGAGCCACAGGGCGTTGTCCCAGTTGAAGCCGGCGGATATCTGCGCGGGCAGCTGGATCGTCTCGTTGAGGCTGTTGTTGTGGTGCTCGATGTCCTGCCCGGTCCAGCGGGCGTGGCCCTCGAGCTTCGTCTTCACGCGAGAGCGGTACATGACGCCGAGCGAGAAGTCGTCCGTCACGCGGTAGCTCGTTCCGGCGGCGAGGCCGATGCCGACGTCGTCCTGGTTGTCGGCCTGGATCTTGAGCTTGTTCCTGCCCCTGGCTGGCGCGTGCATGTAGCCCATCGACTGCGCGAGGTACATCCTGTCGACGAACCCGAAGTCGCGCACGAGCCTCGTCTCGAAGTTGACGAACGTGAAGCGCGGGCCGATGCCGAACGACCAGTCCTTGGTTATGTCGTACGAGAGTATGCCCTGCAGGGTGTAGCCCTCGAAGAGCGTCTCGGCGGAATCGTGCTTCAGCTCCCAGTGGTTGTTGTAGGCGGAGGCGAGGCCGAAGTCGCCGAACGCGCCGAGGCCGAGGTGGAAGCCCCACGGCAGCTCCTGGGCGACGAAGAGGTTGGGGTACATGAGCCAGCCGGGGTTCATGCGCGTGTCGTGCTTCATGTCGACGCGCGCGTCGGCCCGGGGGTTGAGCGCGGTCATGCCGACCGTCACCACGGTCCCCGTCATGGTGTTGAGCGCGCCGGGGTTGTAGTAGACCGCCGAGGCGTTTCGCGGACGCCCGTAGACGTGTCCGCCGAACGCGGTGGACGCCGCGTCCATCTCATAGAGGCCAAAGCCCGCCGCCAGCGCGCCGGAGCAGAAGAGCGCCGCCGTCGCGGACGCCATTGCCTTTGCCGTCTTCATGATCCATGCCCTCCCTTGGCTGTTGTCTTTTCTTGTTGACCTTGTTTCTTGTTCGCCGCCTGTCTGGCGGCTACATCGCCTTTGCGAGCGCCGCCCCGAACTCGGAGCACTTGACCTCGGTCGCGCCATCCATCTGCCGCGCGAAGTCGTATGTCACCGTCTTCGCCGCGATGACCTTGTCCATCGCCGATATGATGAGGTCCGCCGCCTCGGTCCACCCCATGTAGCGCAGCATCATCTCGCCGGAGAGGATGAGCGAGCCGGGGTTGACCTTGTCGAGCCCCGCGTACTTGGGCGCGGTGCCGTGCGTCGCCTCGAAGATCGCGACGCCCGTCTGGTAGTTGATGTTCGCGCCGGGCGCGATCCCAATCCCGCCGACGGTCGCGGCGAGCGCGTCGGAGACGTAGTCGCCGTTCAGGTTCAGCGTCGCTATCACGTCGTACTCCGCAGGGCGCGTGAGGATCTGCTGCAGGAACGCGTCGCAGATGCAGTCCTTCACGGTGATCGTCCTCCCCGTCCTCGGGTTCTTGAACTCGCACCACGGGCCTTCGCCGACCGGCGTCGCGCCGAACTCGCGCCTCGCGAGCGCGTAACCCCAGTCGCGGAACGCGCCCTCGGTGAACTTCTGGATGTTGCCCTTGTGGACGAGCGTCACAGACTTGCGGTCGTTCGCGACGGCATAGTCGAGCGCGGCGCGGACGAGCCTCTCCGTGCCTTCGAGCGACACTGGCTTGATGCCGATGGACGCCGTCTCGGGGAAGCGAATCTTCTTCACGCCCATTTCGTCTATGAGGAACCTTTTCACCTTCTCGGCCTCGGGCGTCCCGTTCATCCACTCTATGCCGGCGTAGATGTCCTCGGTGTTCTCGCGGAAGATCACCATGTCCGTCAGCTCCGGGCGCTTCACGGGGGAGGGGACTCCCTTGAACCAGCGCACGGGCCTCAGGCACACGTAGAGGTCGAGCTCCTGGCGCATTGCGACGTTGATGGAGCGGATGCCGCCGCCGACCGGCGTGGTGAGGGGGCCCTTGATGGAGACGAGGCAGTCGCGGCACGCGTCGAGCGTCGCCGCGGGGAGCCATTCGCCGGTCAGGCGGTGCGCCTTCTCGCCGGCGAGGACTTCACGCCATTCGATACGCCTTTTCCCGCCGTACGCCTTTTCGACTGCGGCGTTCCAGACGACCATTGCCGCGCGCGTGATGTCCGGCCCGGTTCCGTCGCCTTCGATGTATGGAATGACTGGGTTTTCGGGAACGACGAGCTTCCCGTCCGCCATCTTCATTTTCTCGCTCATGCTGAATAGTATACCACAACAAAACGTTGTTGTCACCGCATTCGTGAAACTTTACAATGGCAGCACTTTCAACTTTACACTTTCGATTCGCTGTGGTATTATATGACACATAGGCCGAGGGAGTGTTTCCTAGGCCGAAAACAAAACGAAAGGAACATCAAATGAAGAATCTGGTTGTAGCCGTCGCGCTGTTCGCGGCGGGAACGCTGTTCGCGGCGCCGTGCGGCGAGGCGGGCAGCTGCGCGAAGGACGGCCCCAAGGCGGCATGCGAGTGCAAGTCCGGCAAGCCCTGCAAGTGCGCCCCCGAGTGCAAGTGCGCGGATAAAGGCGACAAGTGCAAGTGCGACAAGGGCCCGGGCGAGGGCCGCCGTGGGCAGGGCCCCCACGGGCGCCGCATGCCGAAGTACAAGAAGTGCGACTGCTCGCCCAACTGCCCTGGCGTGATAATCCTCCCGCCGGATTCCGAGGAGGGCGAACCGCTCTTCAAGCTCTTCAAGGGACAGGGCAAGCCCGGCGAGGGCATGGGCCGCGGAAGGGGCCGCAGGCCCTGCAAGTGCGGCAAGGGCCCGAACTGCGACTGCCCTAGGCCGCGCAGGCGCAACAGGCAGCAGAACAAGCCCGAGTGAAGCCGAACCTGACGCGCCGACGGCGCGTCACAGCGGTGACTGCCCCGTGGAGACTCCCTCCGCGGGGCGTTCTTTTTCTGTGTGTTCAGTGTATTCCGTGGTCGAAAAAGATGTCTGCCGGAGGTTTTGCAAAAGTCTCAACGAACAAACGGCGCGATGGCGGCGCGCGCCTCGGCGAGCGTGCGTATCGAGTTTAGCTGTTTCCTCAGTTTCGCCGCGCCGGGGATGCCGTTGAAGTAGCGGAAGAGGTGCGTGTGCATCTTTATCCCGACGAAGGCGTCCTCGCCCGGCACGTGGTCGTCGGGGAACTTCTCCTCGAGCATTCTGCGGAAGGCAAGTATCCTGTCGAGATGAACGAGGCACGGGTGGCGCTCCCCCCACGGCGGAGGCGCGTCGACTCCTTTCAGTTTCATGAAGATCGCTGGGTCGGGAAGGGCGGCGCGCCCGATCATCACTGCCGCGACGCCGGTCTTCGCCATCGCGTCGACGTCCGCCTTCGTCTTGACGGAGCCGTTGCCGACGACGGGGATGTCCATGCGCTCCACGACCTCGGCGAGCGTCTCCAGGTTCAGCGGGCCGCCGTGCATCTGGCTCGTGTAGCGCGCGTGGACGATGAGCCCCGCGGCGCCAGCGGACTTCGCGGCGTCGGCGAGCTCGAATATCCTGTTGTCGCCGCGGTGCGGCCCTAGCCTCGTCTTCAGCGTCACGGGGAGGGATGTGTTCTCCTTCATCGCGACGAGGAGCTCGTACGTCAGCTTCGGGTCCTCCACGAGACGCGCGCCGGCGCCCGACTTGATTATGCGCGGCATGGGGCAGCCGGCGTTCAGGTTCAGCTCGACGAAACGGTCCTTGATCTTCTCGATCTCCGCCGTGGCGCGCGCCATGTCCGCGGCGTCCCCGCCGAACAGCTGGCACCCAAGCGGCGCCTCGCCGGGCAGTGTCTCGAGGAGGTGGCGCGTCGGCGAGCTGCCGTGCGCGAGCGCGGCGGCGGAGACCATCTCGGTGTACGCCATGTCCGCCCCGCCCTCGGCGCACATGAGCCGGAAGGGCGCGTCGGTGAATTCCGCGAGGGGCGCGAGGATGAGCCTCATTCCTTTTCCTGCTTTGCGGCGTCCCGGTGCGTCAGCACGGGGTCGGAGTACGGCGCGGAGGGGTCGACGACCGCGAACGAGACGAAGCTCGGCGCGCCCCAGCCCGATCCCTGCCGCCGCGCGAACACGGCGACGTCGACCCTGTTGGTGGGCGACATCAGCGTCTTGTCGATTGTGACCTTCGCGGCGTTCGGCGCGGTGTGCACGACCTTTGCGGCGCCGCGCTCGTCGTGGACCGCGGCGAATGCGTATTCGTCGTCGCCGGAGGCTACGATCGCGAAGTCGCGCGTCGTCTCCGGCGAGCGCAGCACGATTGCGCACGCGAACATCCCCGCGTATGTGATCTCGCCGGGGAACGGCTTGCCGCCGTTCCCGATGAACGCGACGCCCTTGAGCGGGGCGATCGGCGGGACGGCGTCCTCGGTCAGCGCCGCGGACATGCTCTTCAGGCGCGCGAGGTCGAGGCCGTTCTGCGGGAAAGCCGTGGGGTGGGCCTTCGCCGTCAGGTAGTCGTCTTCGTTCGTCACGCCCTTGAGCGACTTCCTCAGGATCGTCTGCACCGTCGGGGCGAGGAGCCCCTGCGAGACGATGCGGCGCTTCACGTCGGGCTTCAGCGACCTGCTGACCTCAAGCGCGGCCTTGAGGTAGTAGAGGTCCGACCAGCTCCTGCCCTGGGTTGAGATCCAGAAGGGCGCGACGGAGGCGAAGACGTCCCCGTTCGTCCCCACGGGCGCGATGTCGTACACCGCCGGGAACACCCAGACCTGGTTCGACAGGTAGAGCCTCTGCATGAGCCCCAGGCGGCCGGACTCCGTGGTCATCAGCGCCCTTGGCATCGAGCGCCACATCGGGCCGCCGACGATGGCGAGCGAGCAGTTGCCGAACACCGGGCACGGGAACAGCATGTTGGGCATGCCCATGTCTATGTGGTGTTCGCGGCACTCCCTGGCGAGGGAGACCTTTGTGAGCCCGGGGAACTCGTCCGTCTTGAGCACGGAGTGCCCTCCGTCGCGGTTGAGGTAGATGTCCCCCGCGTTGCCGGGGCCGTCCGCGCCGTCCATCGCGAGCTTGGCGATGAAGCACTTCGCGTCGAGGTTCCACGAGAGGTTCTGCTCGCCGACGATGATCGTCGAGCCGGCCTGCCCGTCTGCGGGTATGGACGACATCGGCCCGAAGAGCGCGGGCTTCCCGGCGAGGCGCTCGGCGAGCGCGAGCAGGTCCTCGAATCGCCTGTCGCCGGCGATGGGCCTGAGGTCCTTGTCGTTGCCGATCGCGACGGTGTCCCTGAACCCCAGTCGGATCGCGCGTTCGAGCGCGTCGAGGGCCTCGGCCTTCTTCCCCGCGCGGGAGAGCGAGCAGGCGAGGTTGTACTTCCACGTGGGGTCCTCGGGCAGCAGCGCCACGCCTTCGCGGCAGGTGCTCTCCATCGCCTCCGCGTCGCCGTCTGCGACGGCGGAGATGAACTGCCCGCGCAGCTCATCGTGCCTGGCCTGCCTCGCGGGGTAGTCGAACACCGACAGGGCGGCCAGCATGACGCATGCGACGGAGTTCATGACCCGATTCTCATCCACCTTGGGAGCTTCACGAGCTTCGCCTCCCTGCTCTGGTTCGTTGAAAGGGACTGGCTTGTGCCGATCGACGTGGACTCGAGCGTCGCGAGGCGCGCCATGAGGGTCTGCTGGTTCATGGCCTGCTGCTGGCGCAGCGCCTCGTTGCGCTGGCGCTCGCCGACGAGCTCCTGTTCGCGGAGCTGGAGCCTCTCCTGCAGCTCCTGCACCTCGCCGCGGAGCTGCGCGAGGTCCTTCTCGCGTTCGGCCTGGCGGCGGTCCTCCGCCTGGCGGAGGCGCAGCTGCTCGGTGAGGTCCGCGATCTTCGCGGCGGCCTCCATCTCCTTCTTGGTGGCGGCGCGCCTCTCGTCGGCCAGTTCCTTGCGGAGCTGCGCGGTGCGCGGGTCCTCGGGGCGGTTCACGAGCGCCTTGCGCGTCATCTCCTCGATGTTAGAGCCCGCCATCTTGAGGAGCGCCCTGCGGCGCTGGACGAGGTTGTCGGCCCTCTGCTCGTGGCGGCGGCGCAGCTCCTCGACCTCGGCCTTCTCCTGCTCCAGGACAGTGCTCAGCTCCTCGACCTCCTTGGTCATCAGGGAGTACACGGCGGCCTGGATGTCGGCGATTTCGCTTGCCGTCTCGGGGAGCCTGCGCAGCTCGTCCTCAAGCGCCATCACCTGTTCGCGGAGCTTCGACTCGCGCGCGGACGCCTCCTTGGCGGCCTCCATTATCTTCGCCTGGAGCGCGTTCTCGCGCTCCGTCGCGGCCTTCGCCGCCGCGTCCATCTTCGCCTGGAGGTCGGCCGTGTGGCGGCGCTCCTCCGAGAGCAGGTCCTCCAGCTCTTTGACGCGGGTCTCGTCGACGACCGTCTTCTCGACGATCTTCTCGACGATCTTCTCCACCTCGACGGGGACCTCGACGCGCTTCTCTATGATCTTCTCGACCTCGACCGGCACTTCCTTCTCGACGACCTTCTCGACGACGCGCTCGACGGGTATCTCCTTGACGACGATCTTCTCGACGGGGACCTCGACGATCTTCTCCACGACCTTGACCTCCGGCTCGGCCGCTGCGGGCGCGGACGGGTGCCGCTCGGCCTTGGCCTTCGGTGGCTCGGACGCGTCGGAGAACCCCGGGAGCTCCGGCGTCTCGGGGGCGGAGTCCTTCTCGCCCTCGGCTTCGAACGGGGCGCGGACCTCGACAACGGTCGCCGTCTTCGGCAGGCGCCCCGACGCGATCAGCGCGTCGGCCGCCGCCTTGTTGAAGGGGCCCTTGGGGTTGCCGTCGCCCAGGTCTATGGAGAAGCGCATGTCGAGGAACGGAACGTCCTCGACGCGAATCCACACCCCGTCTTCGCAGGAGACCTCCTGCCCCGGCTGTATGCGCCCCATCTTCGCCCACTCGACGAGCCTCGCCTCAGTCTCGGGGCCGAACGTCTCGTCCTGCGTCCGCAGATACCACTTTTTGTCGCTCATGACTTTCTCCTGAACAGGCCTGAAAACTTGTGAAGCCCGGATCCCCTCGCGGCGGCCAGCTCGCGGCGCGCGGCCATTTCCAGCGCGGCGAGCTTGTCCGGCGACACGTTCTTGAACACACCCTCCGGCACGGGCGGCGGCGGCATTTCGCCCACCGCGCCGATGGCGTCCGCCTCGACGATCTCGGTCCTCGCGGGAGGCTCGACCTCGATCACCCTCTCGACTATCTTCTCGACGGGGACCTCCTTGAGGACGACCTTCTCGACGATCTTCTCCACCTCGACCGGGACTACGACGCGCACTTCCTTCTCGACGACCTTCTCCACGATCTTCTCGACCTCGACCGTGACTGGCGGAGGGTCCTCCTCGACGGGGAGGTCGTGCCGCCTGTAGATCGCCGCGCCCTGCGGCAGGCCGCCGGACTTCTCCAGCGAGGCGAGCATCTTCCTGTTGAACGGGCCGAAGAACTTCCCGGGCTCCGCCTCGACGACCCACTTCATCTCCAGCTCCGGCATCAACTGCGCCGGCGTCCACGAACGCCTGTTCGTGGAGACGAACCCCGTCGGCTCGATGCGGCCCTCCTCGGCCCACTGCACAAGGGTGGCGACGTTCGTCGGGCCGTACACCTTGCCCTCCGAACTACGCACGTACCACTTGCCGTCTGCGCTAGATTTTTCTTTCGCCATGTATACTCCGGGTGATGCCTGCGCGCCCGGGACCTCCCCGGGACGCCGTTTTGACTTCTAACTTAACATTATACCAAAAGTGAGCGAAAAATGGAAGTTGACATTCTGTAGACAAGCGGAAGATATTTGTAGACATCTTGTCGCGGCGCATCCGCGCCGGATGTGGTATACTGTTCCATCGCAATGGAAGACCTGAAGACACCACCTAGCAACGTCGAGGCCGAGAGGGCGGTCCTCGGCTCGATCCTCATCGACACGACCGTGCGCGGCGAGGCCCGCGTCATGGACCTCTGCCTTGCGCAGGGCGTCACCACCGAGTCGTTCTACGACCCGCGCAACCGCGCCATATACAACGAGATGCTCCTCGTGAACAGGCTCGGCAAGCCGCTCGACGCGCTTGTGCTGGTCGACTCCCTGCGCGCCAACGGCAGGCTCGACGCGGTCGGCGGCGTGGCGTACGTCCAGTCCCTGATCGACCAGACGCCGACGACTGCGCACGCGGAGCACTACATGGGGATACTCCAGATGAAGAGCCTGCGGCGCAAGATGATAGAGCGCGCGGCGCAGGTCGTGGAGCGGTGCTACGACGAAGGGGAGTGGCCGGACCCCAGGGCCATCCTCGGCGACGCGGAGCGCGCCTTCCTCGAGATCGGCGACACCGGCTCGAACACGATGCCGTGGGGCGACGCGGTGACGGCGAGCTTCGACCGCATCAACGAGATGTTCAAGTCCGACGGCTTCTCCTTCGAGGGGCTGGCGACGGGGCTCACGCACCTCGACGAAAAGCTCCAGGGGCTGAAGAAGTCCGAGATGATAGTCATCGCGGCGCGTCCGTCCGTCGGCAAGACGTCCCTCGCGATGAACATAGCCGAGTGCTGTGCGCTCGGGCAGGACATGAACGGCGTGCCGATCAGGTCAGACCGCGGCAAGCGCCATCCCGTGATGATCTTCTCGCTCGAGATGCCCGTGGACGCCCTGTCGCGCCGCATGATCGCCGGGCGCGCCCACATCAACACGTGGCGGCTCAACCGCAACATGTGCGCGAAGAGCGAGAAGCAGATCCTCGTGCAGAACCTCTTCCAGGCCGCGGGCGACCTGAAGGACGCCCCGATCTACGTCGACGACGCGGCGGGCCTCGACATAATGGACCTGCGCGCGCGCGCCCGGCGGGCGAAGAAGGCTCACGGCATCGAGCTGATCGTGATAGACTACCTCCAGCTCTGCACCTGCCGCGAGGCCGCGCGCCAGGCAAGCCGCCAGATCGAGGTCTCCATGATCTCCCAGCAGATCAAGGCCATGGCGAAGGAACTGAAGATACCCGTCATCGTCCTTTCCCAGCTCTCGCGCGCCAACGAGCAGCGGAACGACAAGGAGGAGAAGCCGAAGCTCTCCGACCTGCGCGACTCAGGCGCGATCGAGCAGGACGCCGACGTCGTGTTCCTTCTGCGCCGTCCGTCGCGCACCGCGACGTCGAAGGACGCCGCGGACGAGACGCTCGCCATAATCGACGTCGCGAAGAACCGCAACGGCGAGACTGGCGAGGTCAAGGTCAACTTCTTCCGCGAGTTCACCAGGTTCGGCGACAGGGAAATCCCGCGCAACGAGGGCGACCACTTCCAGAGCTCCGAACAGCCGCCAGAGCACGAGAACTACGTCCAGGATCCCTTGTCATAGAAAAGTGTGACATTTTTTCCCGCCCTTGGCACAATGTGTGCCGCGAATGTCCCAAAAACATCGTTGGCACGTTTTCTGCTTGTATCTTTGCTGATTGCAGTCGATAGGGATTCGAAGGCAATCGACCGCAATTGAAAGGAAGAAAAAACTATGGCAAAGGTACTTGGAATAGACTTGGGCACGACGAACAGCTGCATGGCCGTCATGGAGGGCGGCGAGGCGACCGTCATCCCCAACAAGGAAGGCGCGAGGACGACGCCTTCGATAGTGGCGTTCACAAAGACGGGCGAGGTGCTCGTGGGCCAGGCGGCGAAGCGCCAGGCCGTGACCAACCCGAAGTCCACGATCTACTCGATCAAGCGCTTCATCGGGCGCAGGTTCGACGAGATGACCGACGAGATCAAGATGGTCCCGTACGAGGTCGTCAGGGCGTCCAACGGCGACGCGGCCGTGAAGGTCAACGACAAGGTGTACACGGCGCAGGAGATCTCCGCGATGGTGCTCCGCAAGCTGAAGGAGGACGCGGAGGCGTTCCTGGGCGAGAAGATCACCGAGGCGGTCATCACCGTCCCGGCGTACTTCAACGACCAGCAGCGCCAGGCGACGAAGGACGCGGGCCGCATCGCCGGCCTTGACGTCAAGCGCATCGTCAACGAGCCGACGGCGGCGTCGCTGGCGTACGGCCTCGACAAGAAGAAGAACGAGAAGATCGCCGTGTACGACTTCGGCGGCGGCACGTTCGACATCTCCGTACTCGACATCGGCGACGGCGTCTTCGAGGTGAAGGCCACCAACGGCGACACGCACCTCGGCGGCGACGACCTCGACCAGGCGATCATGAAGTGGATGATCGAGGACTTCAAGGCGCAGCAGGGCATCGACCTCGCCAACGACATGATGGCGCTCCAGCGCCTGAAGGAGGAGGCCGAGAAGGCAAAGTGCGCGCTGTCGTCCGCGACTACGTACGACATCAACCTGCCGTTCATCACGGCGGACGCGACCGGCCCGAAGCACCTGACGGCGACGCTGAACAAGGCGAAGCTCGAGGCGCTGACGATGGACCTCGTGAACCGCACCTCCGAGCCGTGCCGCAAGTGCATGGCCGACGCGGACCTCTCCACGGTCGACGAGGTCGTGCTCGTCGGCGGCCAGACGCGCATGCCCCTCATCCAGGAGAAGGCGAAGTCCCTCTTCGGCAAGGAGCCCCACAAGGGCGTCAACCCGGACGAGGTCGTCGCCATGGGCGCGGCCATCCAGGGCGGCATCCTGAAGGGCGAGGTCAAGGACGTGCTGCTCCTCGACGTTACGCCGCTCACCCTCGGCATCGAGACGCTCGGCGGCGTCCTCACCCCGCTCATCGAGCGCAATACGACGATCCCCGCCAAGAAGTCCCAGGTGTTCTCGACGGCCGCGGACAACCAGCCGGCCGTGACGATCTCCATCTTCCAGGGCGACCGCAAGATGGCGCGCGACAACAAGTCGCTCGGCAACTTCAACCTGGACGGCATCCCGCCGGCCCCGCGTGGCGTCCCGCAGATCGAGGTCACGTTCGACATCGACGCGAACGGCATCCTGAACGTCTCGGCGAAGGACCTCGGCACCCAGAAGGAGCAGAAGATCACCATCACCGCCGCCGGCGGCCTCTCCAAGGACGAGATCGAGCGGATGCGCAAGGACGCCGAGGCCCACGCGGCCGAGGACGAGAAGCGCCACGCCGAGGTCGAGGAGCGCAACAAGGCCGACGGCCTCGCGTTCCAGGTCGAGAAGACGCTGAAGGACTCCGGCGACAAGATCGCCGCCGACAAGAAGGCCCCCGTCGAGGCCGCGCTCAAGGAGCTGAAGGACGCCCTCGCCCGCCAGCCCCAGGCGCCGATCGACGAGATCAAGTCGAAGCAGGAGGCCCTCATGAAGGCGATGGAGCCCGTCGCGCAGGAGATGTACGCGTCCGCCCAGGCGAACCAGCAGGCCGGCGGCGCGAACCCGGGCGCGGGAGCGAACCCCGGCGCGGGCGCGAACCCCGGAAATTCCGGTAATCCCGGAAACTCCGGAAAGGGCGGCGACGACGTCGTCGACGCGGACTTCACGATGAAATAACCAATTTGTCGAAAGCGGTCGAAAGCAATCGATGGCTGTCGACGGCAATCGAACAACACAAGAAACAAGAAAGGCAACACAGATGAAAATCAGACCTCTGGGCGACCGCGTTCTGGTCGAGCCCATCGAAGAGAAGGAACAGTCGGTCGGCGGGATCATCATCCCGGACTCCGCCAAGGAGAAACCCATGCAGGGCAAGGTCGCCGCCGTCGGCAAGAAGACCGACAAGGACGGCAAGGAAGTCCCGTTTGACGTCAAGAAGGGCGACACGGTTCTCCTGCCCAAGTACGGCGGCACGGAAGTCAAGATCGACGGCACGAAGTACCAGCTCGTCAGGGAAGAGGACCTCCTCGGAGTGATCGAGAAATAATTGGAAGTCTAGAAGTATAGGAGTCTAGAAGTCTAGAAAGCTAGCGACCTAGAAACCTAGAAGTCTAGAAATCTAGAATACTAGAAGCCTAGCGACCTAGAAATCTAGAAACCTGGCAAAACAAACGAAAGGCAAAACACAATGGCAAAGCAGATTAAGTTCGACGCGGAAGCGCGTCAGAAGATCCTCGCCGGCGTCGAGAAGCTCTCCAACGCCGTGACGTCCACGCTCGGCCCGTCCGGCCGCAACGTCATCCTCGACAAGAAGTTCGGTTCGCCCCAGATCACCAAGGACGGCGTGACCGTCGCCAAGGAGATCGAGCTGCCCGACCCGTTCGAGAACATGGGCGCGCAGATGGTCAAGGAGGTCGCCTCCAAGACAAACGACGTCGCGGGCGACGGCACCACCACCGCCACGCTCCTCGCCGAGTCCATCTACCGCGAGGGACTCAAGAACCTCACCGCCGGCGCCAACGCGATGGCCCTCAAGAGCGGCATCGACAAGGCCACCGGCGCGGTCGTCGCCTCCATCGCCAAGCAGGCGAAGAAGGTCAAGACCGCCGACGAGATCACGCAGGTCGCGACGATCTCCGCCAACGGAGACGAGGAGATCGGCAAGATGATCTCCGACGCGATGGAGAAGGTCGGCCAGAACGGCACGATCACCGTCGAGGAGGCCAAGACCCTCGACTCCTCGCTGGACGTCGTCGACGGCATGCAGTTCGACAAGGGCTACCTCTCGCCCTACTTCGTCACCTCGCCTGAGGACATGGAGTGCGAGCTCGAGAACCCGCTCATCCTCCTCTTCGAGAAGAAGATCTCGAACCTCCAGGACATGCTCCCGCTGCTCCAGTCCGTCGCGAAGACCGGCCGTCCGCTCATGATCATCGCCGAGGACGTCGAGGGCGAGGCGCTCGCGACGCTCGTCGTGAACAAGCTGCGCGGCACGTTCTCCGTCTGCGCCGTCAAGGCCCCCGGCTTCGGCGACCGCCGCAAGGCGATCCTCGAGGACATCGCGGTCCTCACCGGCGGCAGGCTCATCAGCGAGGACATCGGCGTCAAGCTCGAGTCCGTCACCCTTGACATGCTCGGCTGCGCCAAGAAGGTCGTCGTCGACAAGGACAACACCACGATCGTCGACGGCCTCGGCAAGAAGTCCGAGATCGACGCCCGCGTCGCGATCATCAAGAAGCAGATCGAGGAGACGACCTCCGACTACGACCGCGAGAAGCTCCAGGAGCGCCTGGCGAAGCTCTCCGGCGGCGTTGCGCTCATCAAGGTAGGCGCGGCCACCGAGGCGGCCATGAAGGAGAAGAAGGACCGCGTCGACGACGCGCTGCACGCAACGCGCGCCGCCGTCGAGGAGGGCATCGTCGCCGGCGGCGGCGTGGCCTACATCCGCGCCCAGAAGGCAATCGACGCCCTCGGGCTCGAAGGCGACGAGAAGGTCGGCGCGTCCATCGTGGCCCGCGCGATCGAGGCGCCTCTCAGGAAGCTCGTCGAGAACGCCGGACAGGAGGCCGCTCTTGTCATCGCCACCGTCAAGAAGGCGGTCGGCAACAACGGCTACAACGTCCGCACCGGCGAGTACGCCGACCTGATGAAGGCGGGCGTCGTTGATCCCGCCAAGGTGACGCGCTCCGCGCTCCAGAACGCCGCGTCCATCGCTGGATTGCTGCTCACGACCGACTGCATGGTCACCGACCTTCCCGAGAAGAAGGACGCGTGCGGCTGCGGCGGCCACGGCGGCGCCGGCGGCGGCATGGACGGCATGATGTAATCGCCGTCCGCGAAAACACCGGCTTGGCCACCATGCGGAAACGCACACGGCCAAGCCGTTGTTTTTTCACTGGAGATAATTGCAAAACCACGGAATACACGGAACACACGGAATAACAAGCCCCTCATTTTCTGTGTATTCAGTGTATTCCGTGGTTGACAAATCTGCGGGGACTGTCCCCGCAGAGATAATCGAAGTGAATGTGCTGGCTAGAATGGGAAATGCGCATATATGCAGATGACTGAATGCGAATTGTGTCCACGGCGCTGCCGTGCCGACCGCTTTCGCGACGATGGCGCGCCTGGCTATTGCGGCGCGGCCAATGCATTGCGTCTTTTCAGGTGGGGGCCGCATTTCGGCGAGGAGCCGCCGATCACGGGCGAGCGCGGCAGCGGATGCGTGTTCTTCTCCCGCTGCACCATGAAGTGCCTCTATTGCCAGAACTCCCCGTGGAGCTGGAAGGGCGGCGGACGCGACATGTCGGTACGTGAATTCGCCGACATCCTCCGCTCCCTCGCCACGTCCGACCGCGTCGAGAACTGGAACCTCGTCTCGCCAACCCCGTACCTTCCGTTCATCCGCGAGGCGGCGCATTCACTCCGAGCCGACGGAGTTCGGCTTCCCTTTGTCTGGAATTCGTCCGGCTACGAACGCGTGGAGACGCTGGACGAGTATTCCGAGCTCTGCGACTGCGCGCTTTTCGACCTTCGCTATTCCCGCGACGAGACCGCAGTCGCCGCGTCACAGGCGCCGGGCTATGTGCAGGCCGCGCGCGCGGCGGTGAAGTGGGCGTGGTCGCGCGACGCCGGCGCGCGCTTCGCAGGCCCCGGCCTGCCTCCGCTTGTTGTGCGCATACTAGTCCTTCCCGGTCACGCCGACGAGGCGATCGAAAACCTCGCCTGGCTCGCCTCCGACGTCTCCAGCGATGTCCCCGTCTCCGTAATGGCGCAGTACACTCCTGCATACGCCGCGCTGCACACCCCGCCGTTCGACCGGCCTGTCACGAAGGATGAGTACGAGAGCGTGACGGAGGCCGCGGCGGACTTCGGATTCGAGAACGGGTGGATCCAGGGCTACGAGGCCAGCGATCCCAAGCTCGCCCTCATGGGCGAGAACATGGGCGAGGGGCATGGGGTGGTGAAATGACTGATGCGCATTGCCATGTCAGGCGCGGCGAATCGCGCCACATCCTCTGCGAACCCTGCGACGTGGCGTCCGCCGCGCCCGGCGACGCCGTCTTCTTCGGCTTCCACCCGTGGTATCTAGATGGTTTTGACGCGGACGCCCTGCGTTCGCGCCTCGCGGCGAATCCCCGCGCCGGCGTCGGCGAGATAGGGATGGACCGCCTCAGGGACAAGGTCATGCCGACGGCGATGCGCGAGGCGTTCGAGGCGCAGCTCGCCATCGCCGCGGAGCTGTCGCGGCCTGTCGTCCTTCACGGCGCGAAGTGCTGGGGCGAGGTCTTCCGCGTTGCCGCGAAGTACGCCGGACGCATCCCCGCGTTCCTCTTCCACGGCTTTTCGCGCTCCGGGGGGCTTGTCCCCGACATTGCGCGGATCAACGGATTCATCTCCATCGGCCCGGCGCTGCTGAACGACCACGCGGTCAACTACCGCGAACTCGCGAAGACCATTCCCCTGGAGATGCTGCTTGTCGAAAGCGACGCGACTGCGGAGAACACCGCAGAAGTCCCGCCGGTCGCCGAAGTCGCCGCGAAGCTCGCGGAACTTCGAGGCGTCCCGCTTGACGCTCTCGCCACTGCGCTTGAGGCAAACGCAACGCGTTTTCTGCGCTAGATTTCCCTACCCGGTTCTGCGCTGGCTTCCCTTGCCGGACGACATTTTTTTAAATTTTCTCTTGAAATTGCGAGGGGGAAGTGGTAATATTTTTGCGTAAGCCAAGGGGGATTCCAAAAAGAACGTTGCAGCAAGTGGATTGCGAGACAACGGATAGAGCGACTGACGATTTCCATTTACCACAACTGAATACAAAGGAGAAAAGATGAGCAAACTACGCATATCGGCAATGGCGCTCGCGGCGATGGTCGCGGCGGGCGCGGCGTTCCCGCTCGCGGCGCGAGCGGACGAGACGAAGACGACGGCGGCGGCGCTGAAGCACCGCTGGACGTTCAACACCGACCTGAAGGACTCGGTGTCGGGGCGTGCGGCCGTGAAGATCGGCGCGAACGTCGCCGTCGCGGACGGCGTCGTGAAGATGACCGGCGCAGGCAACAGCACCGGTTCTCTCAACCTCGGCATGGACGTCATGCCGCCCGGTGCCGCCACAATCGAAATCTGGGCCAAACAGACCGCAGCCAAGAACTACTCCCGCATCTTCGACTATGCGCAGAACACCCAAAACTACCTGATGGAGGCGTGGACGGCGGGCACCGATATCAACAAGTCAATCGTCGAGGTGAACAGGGCCAACACGAAATACACCGCCACCCCCGCTTTCGGCCCGCTTACCCTCAACACCCAATTCCACATCACCGCGAGGGTGTGCCCGAACGCCGATGGTTCGACGACCGTTATGTGGGCGACCCGCAATTCGACAAGTGGTGCGCTCGTGAAATCCGGCTCGATCAACGTGCCGAACTGGGCTCCCGCCTCGTTGAAAAACCCTGTGTTCTACCTTGGCCATTCGCCATTCGCCAACGACCACGACGCCCACGCCGAATACGACGAAGTGCGCATCTGGGACGGCGCGCTCACCGATGCGCAGCTCGAGGCGAACGCGGTGGCCGGCCCGAACTCCCTGCCGGAGACAGTCGCTGTCGCGCCGGCCGTTGACAACGCCTACGTCCACCTTCGCCAGCGTTGGAGCTTCAACGGCAACTACAACAACGCGCTCCCCGGCCGTCCCGCCGCCGCAGGCAAGGGCAAGAAGCTCGCCTGGGCCGACAGTAACACGACCATCCAGATGAGCGGCACGAAGAACCAGATGAGCGACAACAACAACGGCGGCTACGTGGAGCTCGGCGCTGCCGGCAACATCCTGCCCACCGACAGCATGACGATCGAAATCTGGGCGACGCCGACCGCAGCCAAGAACTACGCCCGCGTGTTCGACTGCGGCGGCGGCGAGACGGACGGCATCCTCCTCAGCTGGACCCGCGGCACGAACACCGGACAGGACGCCTTCCAGGTCAAGAGGGGCGGCTCCACCATCCTTTCCATCAACGATTCGTTCGGCGGTTTTGCGCTCAACACGAAGTGGCACATCGCGGTGTCGTACCGCGACATGGGTAACGGCGACACGATGGTCCACTGGACGAAGCGCAACGCCTCGACGGGTCGCATCGTCCGCAACCGCTGGTCGATCGTGAAGGGCTGGACGATCGCGGAACTCCGCCCCTACACGCTCAACATCGGACACTCGTTCTATGAGGCCGACATCGACGCGAATGCAAAGTACGACGAAGTGCGTATCTGGAACGGCGCGCTCTCCGACGCGACGCTCGCCGAGAGCGCGAAACTTGGCCCCGACACGCTCCCGGGCGTTGTCCGCCTCTACGAGCCGCCGCGCACGGTGTGCGTGACGGAGAAGACGGCTGACAGCGTGACGCTCGCGTTCGGCAACCCGAACGGACGCAGCCATGCGCTCTTCCTCGCGAGCGGCGCGACGGACGGCGACGACGACAAGTACGCCTGGGACAGCTTCGAGAAGGTCGCCGACATCGCAGACGGACAGGAGACGTACACCTATACCGTTCCCGCCGCGCTGCGCGACGGGCGTCCGATCCGCTTCTTCCTCCTCCAGACGACGGACCTCGCCATGACGAAGGAACTCGACAAGGTCCACTCCACCGGCGCACAGTGGGTGAACGCCGATCTCGTCCCCGACGGCCGCACCGTCACGGACTTCCGCTTCGGCAACGTCACGTATGTTGCTTCTACAGCCTTCTTCGGGCAGAACTGGACCGGCAGCCGTTACCTCTTCAACCAGCAGGGCGACAAGTTCAACTTCCACGCAAGCGGCTCTGCCTTCGGCGCAAAGCCCGCGCTCAACACCAACTACCGTTTCATCGTCGATGACGACAACCGCGTGAGTCTCTTCACCAATGGCGCGGAGACGCGCGTAGGACCGACGAATACGCGCAGCGTGGACGGCAACAACCCGATGTACATCTTCGCCTGCAACGATGGAACCAAAGGCTCCACGTTCGACTTCTACCGCATGAAGATCGCGAACGGCGGATGGTATGATCCGTACCAGATGCAGCGCGACTACATCCCCGCGCTCGACGCGAACGACGTGCCGGGCATCTACGACCAGGTGAACGACACGTTCCACCCAAGCGGAACCGCAACCGCGTTCCAGGTCGGCACGGAAAGGGACGCCGCGCGCTTCGGTCGCGTGACGGACACGACCCCGACGTTCCGCTTCCTCCCGACCGTCACCGTGACGGAACAGACTGCCACCACCGCGACGCTCGCGTTCGGCAATGGTGCGTCCGGCAGCAACCTCTTCCTCGCGTACGGCGAGACGGACGGCGGCGCGGACAAGAACGCGTGGACGAACTTCGAGGACCTGGGCACGATCGCCCAGGAAACGGTCACGACGAACGTGACGCTCCCCGCCGCGCTCCAGGCGACGGGACTCAAGTACCGCTTCTTCCTGATGCAGACGAACGCACTTCCGTACGCGAGCGAAGTGGCGAGCCTCATCTCCACCGGCGGGCAGACCGTGCGCCTCGGCTACATCCCCGACATCAACACGACGTTCGACTTCCACATCGGCGGGCTTACGTACGCCAACGGTGCAACACTCTTCGGCCAGTCCTGGCAGGGCGCCGCATACATGCTTGACATCCAGAGCGACAAGTACTACTGGCACGGCAGGGGCACGGCTCTCGATTCGTCGCCGACGACGTCGGATTCCTATCGCTTCCAGATGACTGACGAAGACATCATTAAGATCGATCACGGCGGTTCCCGCAAAACATACGTAGTTGAGCGCAAGCCAAATCCGATACTCGACCTTGCCGTGTTTGGCACATGGTCCGTTACGAAGGGATCGAAATACACCTTCAACTCCCTGTCGCTGAAGGACGCCGGAATGCTGGTACGCGACCTCGTGCCCGTCGTCAAGGCGAACGGCAAGGGCGCGCTCTTCGACCGCGCGAACGGCGTCGTCCACTCCAACGAGCTTGAATCGAACGACTTCACGAAGGGCGCCACGCTCACGCGCACGGGCTGGGTGCAGGACTCGACGGCGAGCCTCAACTCCTTCGCGGCGGCGGACGCCGGAAGGGCGGCGACGGCGCACTGGATCGGCGGTGGTGACGTGACGGACCTTGCCGACCCCGCCAACTGGAAGTGCTGGGACGCGACAGGCGCGGAACTGCCCGCGACGACGCTTCCAGATTCGGACACGGCTGTTGACATCGACGGCGCGGCGTCGTTCTCGTTCCCCGTCGGCTCTACGCCGTCGTGGGCCTCGATCACGTTCGGCGCGCGCACAGGTCGCGTGACGCTCACGGCGGACTGCGACTGGCGCGGACTTGGCACGATAAACGTCGTGAGCGATACGGTCATCGACCTGAACGGACACACGCTCTACCTCGACAACGTCGCGGGCGACGGCAGCGTGAAGATTACGGACTCGATCCTCGAGCGCGCGAACCTCATCACGAACGGCAGCTTCGAGAACTTCGACGGAACGTTCTCCGGCTCATACGCCTACTTCACCGTCGGCGGGTTCCAGGCGACGGGGTGGGACGGCACGACGTCGTGCGGCCTTTCTAAAAACAACACCACCTGGGTGGCGAACACGCCGATCGACGGAACATTTGTCTGCTGGCTTCAGAACGCTGCGAGCATCGAGCAGACGTTCACCGCGCCGGAGGCGGGCGAATACACGCTCACGTTCAAGCTCGCCGGGCGTCCCAATCTCGCAGGCGCAAAGTTGACCGTCGCCTTCGACGATACGATTGTTCGGACATGGGGCGCGGTGAACAACACCGCATTCGAGGAACAGACCGTCACGCTCAACCTGACGGCGGGAACGCACACGCTCACATTCCAGGGCTACTACCTTGGTTCGGACTCGACGTCGCTGATCGACGACGTGAAGATCGTGAAGAACGGCGTCACGGCCGGCGAGCTGTACATCGACGTGCCGAGCGGCGAGACGAAGAACAACACGGCATTCACCATCGAGGGCGCGGTGACGCTCGTCAAGACCGGCGCGGGCACGTTCACTGCGAAGAACAAACTCAGGAACTCCGGCGGCACTGTGGTGAACGCGGGAACGCTTGCGATGGGCGCAACCTCGCTTGTCCCCAACAAGTACCCGATTCGCATCGTTGCCGGCGGTGCTTACGACATGGCGGGCAACGGCAACGGAAACTGTCCGGTGCTGACGATGGAGGGCACCGGACCCGACGGCAACGGATGCTTCCGCAACAGCGGCGGCAACGTGACCAGCGGCTCCGCGCAGTTGGCCGGAATCATCATGACGGGCGACGCCACGGCGTATTCGTCGAACGGCGACTTCGGCCTTCTCAACAGCGGCTACGGGGCGACGGACTTCAACATGAACGGCCACACCCTCACGATCAACGTTCCGACCGGAAAGCACTTCTGGATGTGCAACGCCGTGAGTTCGTGCGAAGGCCTGATCCATGTGACGAACGGAAGTCTGTATTTCCACAACAGCACCGTCAACCTGCCCAATGTCGACGCGATCATCGACGGCGTGAATTCGAAGGTCGAGGTGCCGGCCGTTAACGTCTATCTGCGCGACCTCGTGATGGACGGCGGCTCCACCTACGTGCAGACCAGCAACAGGCTGCACCTGAGGAACCTTATCTTCAACGACGCCACGAAGGTTTCCTCCTCGGTCAGCTGGATCTACATTTCGGACACGTTCATCGTCTCCAACGAGACGACGAAAATCACCTGCCCTGCGCCGATTACCGGAAACGGCACGTATCCGAAGCTCGTGAAGTACGGCGCGGCCGATTTCCACATCACGAACAACCACACCGACCAGCAGATGCACAACGGCGCGGAGATCTTCGGCGGCACGGTGATCATGGACTCCACGGCCTCGACGGTCAATCCCTCGATCGCCATCTCCTCCGCCGCAGTGCCGGTGACGATCCACGCGGGCGGCACGCTCGACATGCGCAAGTGCGTGAACCCGGTGAAGCTCACGTCCCTTGAGGTTGATGACGGCGGGACGATCCTCTCGGTGCCGGCGAACATCATCCAGTTCACGACCGACGTCGCGTTCTCGCGGCCGTGTCCGTTCTCGTTCGCGGGCACGCTCAACTTCCTCGGCCGGGCGGCGTTCGACCTCACGGGCATGGCGGCGCCGGAGGGTGACGCGAACATCACGCTGCTCACGGCCGGCATGATCTCCGGCCTCGACGCCTCGAAAATCGACGTGACGGGCTGTCCGGCGGGCTACACGCTCGTCGTGAATGCAACGAGCATCGTCCTCACGAAGGATCCGTCTTCCATCGTCACGGCGCCGGAGATCAAGATATTCACGCTCGGCGGCACCTACGTCTATGGCGGTACGTACTGCTTCCGCGGACCGCTCGCGCAGTCGCTCTTCGCCGAAGGCTGGAACGTGAAGATGACGGGCTGGCGCACGGCGAACGGGAACAACCTGTGCGCGAACACGGATGCGTGGAAGTGCCACGCGGGCGTAGTCGATCTCGCGCTCAAGACGTCCGCCACGCGCGCCGGCGTCCTCGAAGGCCTCGAGACGTACTGCGCGGCGGCGAACTATCCCGACTTCACCATCTTCCTGTGCGGCGACAAGGACGTGGCCGACGGCGTTGCCGACGCGACGGTGCTTGCCAACTACAAGGAGGCCGTGACGCGCATCAAGACCGCGCTCCCGATGACGACCGTGATCGCCTGCACGATCCCCGGCGGCTCGGCGGCGCTCAACGCCGACATCGCGTCGTGGTGCGGCACGGAGGCGGACGTGGAGTGCGTTGACATCGCATCGCTCATCACCGCCTCGCAGACCCAGGCGGAGTGCGAGGCCGTGGCCGCCGCGATCAAGACGAAGCTGATGACGCTCGCGACGGCGGCGGGCAAGAACACGCCGTCCACGTGGACGCCTCCGGCGGTCGTCCTCGACGCGACGAACAACGTCCCGGCGGCGTACCTCGACGGCTTCACGCGCGTGCGCACCATCGAGCCGACGGACACCACCGCGTATGCGCAGAACCTCTATGCGATCCCCTACACCTACGCGCCGCCGATGCAGGAGACGGGCATCGA
Source organism: uncultured bacterium (assembly GCA_902799955.1). Classification (GTDB taxonomy): domain Bacteria; phylum Verrucomicrobiota; class Kiritimatiellia; order RFP12; family UBA1067; genus UBA1067. The sequence continues at coordinate 47,587 of CADCCQ010000013.1, forward strand.
GAAGGTGGGCTACTACATCGAGCTCGTGCGCCGCGACACCGGCGCGCTGCAGGCGATGTGGATCGACATGGACGCCCCCGGGCCCAACTGGGCGGACGTGGCGCTTCCCGTCACCGTCGCGCAGAAGAAGCAGCAGACCGTGACGAAGCTCCACGTGTGGAGCAACTTCGGCGGCGTGAAGCAGGTCGCGGCGGACAACGATTCCGTCGAGGGCTACATCGAGTTCAACTGCCAGAACTACGGCGGTACAGACAGGACGGGCGACGTGATCGCGGAGCCCTGGACTGGCGACGTACTCGGCTTCAATGACACGTTCAGCACGTCCGGCAACTTCGCCTGCTTCCAGCTGATGCGCAAGTTCGCAGAACCGGACGGCGTGCTGCCGGCGGAAATCCTCTTTGCCTACAACCGCTGGGGCGGTACCGACTCCGGCGCGTTCGGCATGGGCACGCTTGCCAACTACGGCAACCACGGACAAACGAGCAAGGAGCTTGACTGGACGTTTGTTGACAAGGCCGGCAGCGCCGACATGGCGAATATCTCGGGCGCGGCGTACTCGTACGTCCGCGTCGAGTTCTGGCTGAAGTACGGCGAAACCGTGTCCGACCGTTCCGCCGCCGCCAACTACATCTGGACTCCCGCGACGGAGGGCGAGTCCACGTTCGCGACCGCCGGCAACTGGGCGAAGAACGAGACGGTGGCGACAAGCCTCGCCAATGCGTCGATCCTCGTGCCGTCCGGCGCGACGCAGGCGTTCACGTACATCGGCTGGGATCCAATCTCGCTCACCACCACGCGCCTCATGGTTGACGGCGCGGCGTCGTTCAACGACGTGGGCGGCTTCTACCTTGGAAATCTCGACATCGGCGCGACGGGCAGAGTCACGTACGACCCGACGAAGTTCACGTTCCGTCTCATCGGCGCGCCCGTGTTTGCGTCCGGCGCGAAGATCGCGCTCGACGCGAAGTACGCCGCGAACACGAAGGGACGCTTCCTGCTGATGACGTGGGACAACGGCTCGCTGAACATGGACGACGCGGCGCTGACGGCTCTCTTCGACGCGACGAGCGCGAGCGGCAACAACCCGAAGGTTTGGGCGGAGAACCTCGCGAAGGGCGGCCGCCTGTGGCTCGACCTCGACTACGGCGCGCCGAAGACGCGCGTGAACGTCCTCCCCGTGGGCGACTCCATCACGCACGGCGGCGGGTACGGCAACTGGCGCACGGGCCTCATGAAAAAGCTTGCGGCGGCGGGCTACGAGCCGATCGCGAAGGGCCACCGCTACGACCAGAGCGCCGACATCTGCGGTGCGGCGATGCCCGACGAGTGGATCAGCCACTCCGGCATCGGCGGGCAGCGCCTCATCTCGAACGGCGGCGGCGGCACGATCGACGCCATCGAGAACTTCCTCGACCAGGCGGGCGACGTGGACTTCGTCCTCGTCAAGCTCGGCACGAACGACATCAACGGCAACACCCAGACGCCCAGTACGCTCTTCCCCGCGTGGAGCAACCTCGTGATGAAGGTAATCACGCAGAAGCCAACGGCGAAGTTCATCGCGGGCGCGGTTGTTGACATCGCCGACGCCGCGAAGAACGCGAAGGTCGTCACCTACAACACGATGATGCGCGAGGCGATCGAGGGCGGCATGTTCCCGGCGAAGCGCGTGTACTTCGCGGACCTCTACACGCCGTGCTACCGCTACGACCAGAACGGCACGTACATCACCGGCAGCTTCCAGAGCGCGACCGATCTCCATCCCGACTGGCCGGGCGAGGACAAGATGGCGGACGTCTATTGCAAGGCGATCACGGACGCGCTCGCGGACGATCCCGACTTCACGCCGGGACAGGTCGAGGCGAACATCCCGACCACGACCGGCGCGGAGAACAACGTGCCCGCCGCGTACCTCGCAGGCTTCACCCGCGCCCGCGTCTTCGACGTCGTGGCGCACAACAGGACGCCGCTCGCCAAGAACGGATTCGTCCCCTACGACGACATCGGCGAGACCGGCGCGGCGACTGAGAACGTCGGACGCGTGGGCTACTACATCGAGATCAGGCGCAAGGACGACGGGGTGCATCAGTACCACAACCTCACGCGCTGGCTGTGGGTGTCGATGGACGCCTTCGGCGACAGGTCGATCGACACGCTCGGCGTGCCGATCATCCCGGCCAAGATGTACCAAGGGCCCGCGGCGCACCTAAAGATCGCGAGCAACATGCCCGGCATCGAGCCGACGGCGGCGACGGGCGACGGCGCGGACGGCTGGATCGAGTTCTGGACGCATTCCTACGGTAGCGGCGCAAGCGGAGTCGCGGGAGCGCCCGCCAAGACCTGGGGTTACGACTGGAACGACCTTTGCAGCTTCGACGGCATTGGACACGGCTCGATGCAGGTCCACCGCCTCACGCCCGGCGAGCGCAATCCGGCGCAGGTGCTGTTCGCGTTCAACCAGTGGACGGAGAGCACTGTGAGGAACTACCAGTTCGGTCTTGGCAATATGTCGCACCAGTCGCTTGGCTCGATGGACTGGACGTTCTCGAGCGACATCAGCAAACTCGGAAACAGCACGCGGCTGACCGCCGCTGCCTACGAGGTGGCGCGGATCGAAATCTGGACGACGCCCGGCACGGTTGACATGACCGCGCGCTGGACGGGCAACGGCGACGGCACGACGCTGACGAGCGCGGCGAACTGGGAGTGCCGCGACGCGGCGGGCAACGTGGTCGAGAACGCCGTTCCGAACGAGCACACGACCGTCATCATCGACGGCACGACGTCGTTCAGCGTCCCCGAGGGCACGGACGTGAACTGGAAGGGCGTCCAGATCGGCGAGGATATCCACTCCTACACGCAGATGGGCTACATCAAGTACGCGGGTCGCTCGGCGATGGGCAACGACAACTGGAAGAACGTCCTGCTCAAGCACTACATGACGCAGGGCGTTGGCGACCTCACGGAACTCAACGCCTACGGCGTCCCGTGGTCGGCCACGTACATCAACGAGGCGCAGGTGCGCTACGACGGCTGGGTGTACGTCTCGGCGGAGGAGGCGGGCACATGGAACATCAACCAGCGCTACGACGACTACTACGGCTTTGCCATCGACGGTGCGTGGAAGCACATCAACAACACCTACAACGCGAACAAGATGACGAACTTCACCATAGCCGAGGGCTGGCACAAGTTCACCATCGTCTGCGGCGACACGACTGGCGGCGAGGGCGCGAACGGCGCGTCCAACGGAATGTCCTACAACGGTATGCCGTGGCCGATGCTCGTGAGCGTCAACGGCGGGGAGTACGTTCCGTTCACGCCCGACCACTTCACGATGGGCTCGGGCCGGAACGTGGTCACGCTGAACGCGGACTGCGACTGGCGCGGACTCGGCACGGTCACGATTCCGTCCGGTTCCGCCATCGACCTGAACGGCCACACCCTCAAGGTGAAGGGCCTTTCGGCGGACGGCTACCTTGGCGCGGAGGTTACGTCGCCTTGGTTCGACGGCACGGTTGCGGCGCCTTCGATCCTCTCGAGCGCGTGCTTCTGGCTCGACGCCTCCGACACCTCGACACTTAACATCGATTCGGCCGGCCGCGTCCTCTCGTGGACTTCGAGGGATTCCAGCCATCGCGTCGCGACGGCTCCTGCGGCAACAGCGCAGGCCGAGAACTTCCCGATCTACGACGCGACGACGTACGGACGTCCCACGGTCGATTTCGGCAAGACGAGCAGCCAGCGCGACATGACGTACACGCGCTTCACCAACCTGCGCACCGTGTTCATGGTGATCAAGGTCGAGGCTACGCAGCGGGCTTTCCTGCTGGGCGACAGGAACGGGGGGAGTGGCACCTACAACTTCCATCGTGGCACGGCCGGACAGTATGGTAACAGCAGCCATGCGAAGTTCACTAATGTCTGGAACGGCACGAACGTGGTCGATTGGAAGAACGATGTGATTCCGGCCGATGACTTCCAGGTCATCTCCATATTGACATCGCAGAACTGCGCCTCCGACTCGCTCACCTTTGACCGCAGCAATAGCATTGATAGTGGCTACCGCAACGGCGGACGCCAGCTCTCCGAGCTCATCTGTTTCAACACGGCGCTTTCGGACGCGCAACGTACCGAGGTGGTGCAGTACCTGCAGGCGAAGTGGATGACCGGCAGGACGCAGGGCACGCTGATCATCGATGTGCCGGAAGGCGTGGATGCCGTGAACGACGGCGTCGCGATCTGCGGCAACGTGAAGGTCGTGAAGGAGGGCGCGGGCGCGTACGAGGCCTCGGCCGGCTCCACCTACACGGGCGGCACGGATGTGCGCGAGGGAATGTTCCGTCTCGGAACGCCCACCGTCACCGACGGACGCGACCAGGTCTGCACGGGCACGCTCGGCGCGTTCGGGACGGACGTGACGGTTCAGCCGGGCGCCACGCTGGATGCCTACGGTTCCGTCAACAACTACAAGAACCGCGTCGTCCTGAACGGCGGTACGCTCGCCGCCACGCTTGCCTCTGGTGTCAGCTGGTCGCACTGGGGCGACGTCACGCTCACAGCGGATTCGTACACGGACTTCGTGTACGGCGGCCTTGTGCGGCGCGACGGCGTGCCGATCACGCTCGATCTTCAGGGCTACACGCTCCACTGGAACGGGCGTGGCTATAGCGGGAACGACTACAGCTGGATGAACAACACCGACATCACGGCGGGCACGCTCGAGGTGGACGGCTTCTACACCGTCTATTACCAGACAGACAACAAGGGCATCCGCGCGCCGAACACGACGCTCGTCGTGAAGAACTCCGGCATCCTCGCGATCGACCGCGAGCCGATGACGGTGAAGGACTACATCTGCGCGAACACGACGGACGGCGCGCTGTACAGCGCGAACTCGCTCACCGTGAGCGGCGTCTTCAAGCCCGAGAGCGACCGCCACTGGGGTTGCACGCTCGCCAGCGGCGCGACGCTCGACCTCACCGACTGGGA
>CADCCQ010000014.1 GCA_902799955.1 uncultured bacterium
AGCCGCGCCGCCGCCGCGCCCGGCCGACTCTCCTCCCGCGGCGCGGAGGAAACTCCCGTACGGCGAGCAGCGCGAGCTCGCGGCGCTGCCGGAGAGAATCGCCGCGCTCGAGCGCGAGATAGCGGAGTTGGAGGCCGCGTTCGCCGATCCGACGTTCTACTCGCGCGACCCCGCTGGCGCCGCGGCCGCCACCGCCCGCCTGGAACCCGCCCGCGCCGAACTCGACGCCGCTGAGACCCGCTGGCTGGAACTCTCCGAGCGGGAGTGACAGTTATGCGGAACCTGCCCGAAAAGCAACACTAAAATTCACACTACGAAAATCGAATGGATCGCTAGTGAAATGACAGGCATACCAACCACTTCCACAACGCTCTTGCGCGATCTCGCGTCTGATTCGCAGCACGCCCGCTGGGGCGAGTTTGCGGCGCGCTACCGTCCGATGATGGAGGCGTTTCTACGCGAGCGCTTCCCGTCCGTGGAGGCGGATGACATCATCCAGGAAACTCTGATCGCCGTTTGTGCCGCATTGCCGTCATATCATTATGCCCCGGAAGAGAAGGGGCATTTCCGCAACTACCTTACCGGCATACTCCGCAACAAGGCGCTACGGCAACTCGGCAAAAACCATCGACAGGCGAAAATCGCCGAAATGGTAGGGTCACACGTCCCGTGTGACCGCGGACACGCGGGACGCGCGTCCCTACCGGATTCGGCCGACGACGAACAATCCTGGCGGGAATCGCTTCTTGAGATTGCGCTCCAGCAGCTGCTGAACGACGATTCGATTCAATCTCGCACGCGGCAGGTGTTCCTGCGCGTTGCTGTGAACGGCGATTCGCCAAACGATGTCGCCACCGCGTTCGGAATCGAGCGCAATGCGGTCGACCAGATCAAGAACCGGATGACGGCTCGTCTCCGCAGGATCGTGGAGGCTCTTGAAAAGGCGGAGAACGCATGAAAGTTGCCACGGATGAAATAGAGAGCTTCCTTTCCGCACATGTGCGGCTGCCGACGGGGGCGTCATTCCCGGACGGCGAAATGTTCGGCGATTGGCGCATAACGGCGTTCCTCGGAAAGGGCGGGGGCGGTGAGGTGTATCGCGCAGAGCATGCAACTCTCGGCATGGTGGCCGCGTTGAAGGTGTATGTGCCGCGTGCTGACGGCGATGCGGCACGTGAAGAGGCGGCGCGAGCGCGCTTTGTCCGCGAAACCGCTTTCCTCGCTCAGAACGCGCATCCGGCCTTCCCGCGCTTTCTCGGCTCCGGCGAACGTGACGGCCATCCGTGGTACGCGATGGAGCTTCTCGAATCGCGCGAGCTGCCGCATCGCGACAAGGATGTTGCCAGCCTTCTGCTGCGTGTGGCGGACGGCGTCAGCCATCTCCATTCCCTCGGCTTTGTCCACCGCGACATCAAACCCGGCAATATCCTTTGGCGCCAGACAGAACCTGTCTTGGCTGATTTCGGACTGCTCAAGGATGCGTCCCCAGAGATGGACAGTTCGCTTTCCATCGTTGATGGTAAGGCCGTGGCGGTGGGCACGCCGCGTTACGCCGCCCCAGAACAGCTGAACGGCGGCGAGATAACCCCGTCCGTGGACGTATATGCGCTCGGAATGCTGGTAAACGAGTGTTTCGGCGGCAAGCCGCCGAAGCCGTGGGTGCGCATCATCCGCCGCGCAACCGCTGCCATCCCCTCGCAACGTTATCCGTCTGTTTGCGTGCTCGCTCGGGCAATCAGCCGTCGCCATCTCTTCCGCAACCTTCTCGTCAGTGGCGCACTTTGCATACTCCTAGCAGGATCGGCGTTGTCCGTTTTGTTCCTTTGTGGAGGCGGTGCTGCTGCCGCTTCTGATAGGGAACACATCACTAGTCCGACGCAAGCGACGCTGTCGGAGTCTTTCCCGTCCCCGTTGGATGCGCTTGCTACCTCTGTGATGTCCAACGGCATGGTTTATTCGACAATTAACCTCAATTCAAGCAATCACGAAGTTGTGGAGTGCATTGAGCTAAAAGGTCCGCAAGTTGTGACGTTGCGAGGTCCTGGCAGTCTTGTGGCGTCGGTTTCCGGGTCGTCAAATGTCACAATCCGAGTGGTCAACTGTGAGTTCAACAACACGACAATGGTGCCATATCCTCGCAATGCGATAGGATATGTTCTTGAAGAAGTTGATGCGGATTTGCTGTTCAGCAAGCAATACTATCCAACCAATCGCGTGCGTGGCGCTTTGATTACCGGGCCGAACTTTCCCAGCGACCCACCAGAAGCCAAAATGCTTTTTCGCCGATGACGCGATTTCCCGCGTAAGATTCCGGCGTGGATCGTGCAGTATGGAGTAGAGGCAGGGTCTGTCCTTGCCACGGAATGAGGTGTAAAGGCTTGGGTTGGGTCTGGATGGGCATGTATTCTGCCACTGTGTCCGTAGTCCTGCGGTTGACCGTGGATTTGTGGTGTACAAATGACGGAGATTGTGGTATAATAGGCCTAAAATAATTCAAGACTTTGCGTTCAACGCATCGTTCTGGCTCTGGTGAAACCTGGAAAGCTTCAATGCAAGAGCCTGCGACGTGGAGAATGCGCCCCCAGGGCGTATCCTCTTCCGTGGTATCTTGCAGGGCTTTCCAGGGCCTCACCAGAAACACGGCAGGGATTGCGCCCTCTTTCTTTTGCCGTGATTGAAGTAAGGGCATAAGGAAGGGAAAGATCGCATGGAAAAACGAACAAGTGATGTCTTCAAGAAATGGATGACCTGCTCGGTATCTGTGTACGAGAAGGGTCTCGCACAGGGTACAGCCGAGGATCGTGTCACAGCGGTCAACAACGAACTCGATCGAACATCATTGACCAAAGGGGTGACGGTGTTCGATTATCAAGGGATGGTGGTACACGATCTCAAGTTGTTGTTTGCGCATGTAAAAGCAATCAAGGCATTTCTTGACAAGGGCAAGTGGCTTGATAAAAGAAACAAGTATGGGATTGACTCATTTGTGCCGTTCGTTGAATGGCTTCTGAAGAATCCAAAGCTCAAAACATATAATTTGCTTGTTAAGTACTTCAACAATCCGGATCTTGACCATGTGATTCCATACGGCAATCTGTTCAAAAAATGGCTGGTCAAGAAATACGGGAGCCTGACGCCCAATGCTCATGCGATTTTATCCCGCGTGAAACGCGTGTTGAGCGTTGCTCCTCACACGAAGGGGAATCCGACACAGACAGAATTGCAGTCAATGATTGACCACATGGGCAACTATGTGGCAAATGCAAAAGCCGCGAGAGATTGCCAGACGGCAGTCCGTCATTACAAAACCGCCCTTATGGGCAAATAAGAAAGGAAAACAGCCATGGAAGATGTGAATGTTAGTGGTTCAATAGATATTTTGGGTACAGTCGACACATGCACTCGTATTGATCACCCAATTGAAATTTGTGTACCAACAATTTTACTGAACACAAAAAAACCGTATGTACTTTACGAATCGAATATTGAGTGCGTAGTTGGCGAATGGAACAAGGATAAGGGCGAATATGGTGTGCGTGTGTATTTTGTAAGTGGAAATAATAACTGGTTTGGAGGAGATGTCGCGAGGGACTTGTTGTCTCATCTTTCTGTTTCTCAGGCGGTCGTAGAGAAGTTCGATAAACGAGTCAAGGCAGGTCCGCCTAGTGTGTAAAACGCTACAATCGGTTCTTGGCAAACCATGTGTGGTGGTTTGCCAAGAACACTCCAAATAAACCAGAAAGGATTTTATCATGAGCAACAGGATTGAATGTGTGTGGTGTCATGGGGCCGGGGAGCATACATGCAGTACCTGTAATGGCGAGGGCAAGCTGACCTGCCCAGACTGCAATGGCAAAGGGACAACATTCAGCATCTGTCCCGATTGCCACGAAGGGCGGGTCTTGGATCCTATGGGAGAAGAAGACGATGACACCATGCCGTGTCCGACATGTCATGGCAACTACAAGACAGAATCGGGAAAGTGCAAGACCTGTGGCGGTTCTGGCAAGGTGGAATGTAAGGACTGCGAGGGGAAAGGCAAGGTATGGTGCGACTTTTGCGAAGGGGATGGTGAATTTGATGTAGAAGCATTTTGTGCTGACTATTTGAGTGATGAAACAGTAAATGGAGTCTTAGAGCTTGTTATCGGACAGGATGTGGCGGACATGACACCAAAACATTTTGCGCAACTAGTGAAGATTGCTGATGCTGGATATGCGAAAGCTTGTTATATTGTCGGTTGTTGTTACGATGGTTATTGTTCTGAAGGAACGTTTGCATATGCTAATGGCAGTCTAGCAATGAGCCCTAATGAAAGGGCTGTCAAAATAGCTGATGTTGATAAGGCGAAAGCCGAAAAGTATTTCCGCATGTGTGCTGACGAAGGGGCTATCGCAACGGATGATGAAAAAAGAATACTACAGGATTCGGCATGCCAAATGATAGCAAAACTTTTGTTGGACAAGAACCAAAGTGACGAACGTAAGATGGAGGGGATTGAATGGTTACAGAAAGCAGCGGCGCATAATCAGGAAAATGCGTTGTTGAAGATGGCATTTATAAGCTTGGGGGGCGTGTCGGGATTGGAGGGATTGAAGAAAGATACAGAAAAGGCGTTGTCATATTTCAAGCGATACATTGAATGTGATCCATGTGGATCAGATACAATTGAAATGGTTAAAGTGTATATGGAGAAGCTCCCGAAAGCAGTTAATGGCGATACTTCTGCGATACTGGAATTGGCCAAACTTCACGAACGCCCCTATCACGACGGCCCCTATTACGACGAGAGTTCTACAGTTGGGATTACGGGGGGATATTCGGACCTTGCCTGCTATTGGTTTGAGAAAGCCGCAGCAGCAGGAAATGTCGAAGCAATTAGAAAACTGGCCGAAAAGAAAGAAGATAAACACCTTGGGGATGCAATAAAAATGCTCTCCAAGGTGGCCAAGGATGATGAACTATCCAAGCAACAACTTGATGCTGTCATGCAGGGTTGTACAAAGGACCAGTCAAGATTTGACGAACTTAAAGAAGTGGGGAAGTCCGGCAATGTCACGGTAATGAAGTTTTTAGCCAAAATGTATAATGATGGAGTTGCTGGCAAGGATCAAAAAACGCGTTTGGAGCAGGCAACGAAGTGGATGCAAATGGCTGCAGATGCTGGAGATGCGGAATCAAAATTGGATTTATCGCTACGGTATCGTGATGGCAAAGGATGCCAGAAAGATGTCAATAGATCCTTTGCCTTGATTTATGAGGGTTTCAAGGCGGGCCTCAAACGGCGTGCATTGCGACTGTTCGGCGAATTATATAGATGGGGTTATTTCGCCGAACCAGACCATAAGAAAGCGAATGAATTGTATGTAATGTCAGCCAATGCTGGGTATACGGCTTCAATTTGTTGTATCGCAAAGAGTTATCTTGAAGGCTTGGGTGTTAAGAAGGACTTATGCGAAGCCAAGCGGTTGTTTGAGCTGGCGGTTAAAAAAGGGTCTAAGGACGCCTCAACAGAGTTGAAGAAAATTCCCACCACAATCAATGCAAGCAAGAAACCAATCAGTGGCGTCATGGCAGAGGGTAAGTCTGTCATGGATCAGTTACCAGGTTATATCATAAGGGACTATGAAAAAGCGAAAGAAGGGCGACTTTGGAGTCTGGAATTTGAGCGACAGAAGAAAGCGAGAAAGACGAGTAACACAGCATTCAGCCAGAAAAAGCGTTGGAAATTTGTTATGCTCGGGCTGTTTTTGGGCATATTCGGTTTGCATTTTCTGTATGCGAGACGCAAGGCATGGTTTCTGCTGTATTGGTTGATGTCCGCTATCACTTTCGCCCAATACAAAGTGGTAGTATTCCTTGCGCTCCTGGACAGCATCTCACCCAAGATGGTTTCCTGGCTCACTTTAGGTCCTATAGTAATCCCAAAGTTTGGCTCTGTTGAGATTCCTATATTCGGCTTGCTTGCCGGATTGACCCTGCTGGGTAGTATCATTTTTATGACGAAAGATGCTTCCGGCGATACAATGCGGTAAGAAAGAATGTATGCAATCATACTTGTTAATCAAGAAAGGAAATAACAATATGAAAAAAATACTGATGATAGTTGGTGTGATAGCTGCCGCAGCGGTCGCGTATTACATCATGGCCCCAGAAGAGAAACGCGACGTGATCATTGAGCGTGTCGAAAACCTAGGTCGTTCGCCGGATGGTGAACATGTGCCGAAAGTTGTTCGGGAGCAACAACGAAAGGAGCGGATACGCCAGAACAATGCCTGGACGCCCGAGAATCGCGCTCTGCATCCCGTTGAGTACTGTCAGGCCATGCTGGAAGATATCGAAAAGTACTCGCGCGAGCTTGAGGCTCGTGCGCATGAGAAGGCCTGTGCCATCGCCGCGGTGAAACGCACGCTTGGCGACAACGACACGATGGAACAGAACCTCAAGAAGTTCCTTGCCGAGGCGAAGAAGACATATAAGGAATGTGAGGCTGCCAACAGATGGCCCGCCAAACTCGGAGGCTACTCGCTTTCCCGCGAGAAGACCCAGGATAAGATCATCGATGCGGCACAAAAGCTTGTGGAAATTCAGTCGAACACGGGAAGCAAGAAGAACCAGTTGGTGGCCCTCGAAAAGACACTGAAGATCACGCAGAACGAACAGAAGCGTATCGTCAAGATTCGTGAACAGATACAGAATACCATCAATGACCTCCGCATAAAGAAGGTCATAGAGGGCGATAACAGTATCGTCAACTCCCTCAACGCAATTGAGGACAGCATGGGGACGCTCGGCGTGGACTACGACAATCCGAAAATCGAAAGCATCATCCAACCCAACGAAAAGGCGACGCGCGAAGAGCTTTTCAAGAAGATCTTGGAGGAGTAGCGATGGATGATGACAACCTTAAAACCTTTGGTATAGGATGTCTGGTAGTAATCCTGCTTCTTGAATTAGGTAGTTGGATCTGGGATAAGGCTTCGTCATTTATCAGCCAGGTAAGAACCAACTATGACAATCGAGTTGCTCAGAGGCAAGCCGAGAACGAAGCTGCAGAGCAAAAACGCCAGGCAGAAGATCGACGTATAAAAGACGAAGCCGCCCGCAAGGCAGAAGAAATGGCGATTGAGGCAGCCCGTATCAAGCGAGAAGAACGCTTGAAAATCTTTGCCATGAAGGAGGCACCTATTTTGTGGAAGGTCCATCAAGACCTCCAGGGAGCGATTGTCGAACAGGACAAGCGCATCGCAGACCTTGCCAAGACGCTTGAGACGTTCAACAAGGACCCGATGCAGGATGCCGACTACTTGCGGATACGTTCGATGCGTGATGAGATGGTTGCCGCCAGGGATTCAATGCACACAAAGATCGAGGACGCCTATCTCGCGTTCTGCAAATTCCAGGCCACACCCAGCCGCAAGGACTATGACGAGCTACGCAAAAAAACGCTGGAAGACGGCATCAAGGCGGCCGAAAACACCGCAAGGCGGTTTGACGAAATGAGGTCCGCCAAGTGAGAGACTATCTCTCCAATATCGTAGGACGGACGCTGTGGAGCGGTATGCTATTGGTAGGGTTCCCGGTTGCCATCGCATGGTTGCTACAAAGGATTAGCCCCAGACTTTGGTCAATAGGCGTCCTTAGGGGGAAATTTGGCAATCGCCGTGGAGGAACTTTTTTGTATGCCACGGCCATTGGCGTTGCCTGTCACGAGTTGGGTCATGCGGTAGGAACATGGATAACCGGCAACAGGGTGGTTGAATTTGTGCCGTTCCGGCCTGACAGTGAAGAGCATCCTGACTATCTTGGATGGGTGCGGCATACGCTCGGCGGTGGTGTATGGGGAAAGATTTCACAGATGATTATCTGCACTGGGCCGATATGGTTCGGAAGTATTGTCATACTGTTGCTGACGCGCTTTCTTGTCGGACAGGAGATGAACATCTCGTATTACGACTATTTCACGAATGGGGAATTACCAGGATTGTTCGCATATCTTGTTGCATGTTTACGGTGCGCGATCTTGCTTTGTTGCGATCTTGCTGGAGGAGCGTTGTTTTCGGGCTGGAAGATGTTCCTGTGGGCTTATCTCGTTTTTTGCATTGCGCCGCATCTCAGAATGAGTGGCCCAGACTTGGATTACTCCAAGTCAGGCTTTGCGTTGGTGTTTGTAATTACGTTGGCATTTTTGCTTTTGCCGATTTCCGGAAGATGGATTGCAGTTGGTGTGGCGTTGCTTCTTCCAAAGTTTTTTATTGTCCACGTGTTGATGATCTTGGCGGTATTTATCAACACAGGATTCCTGTTTCTTGAAAAATTCATTGGGAGGATGCCATGAACTCGCCTACAATTATTCTGACGGCCGGCCTTGGGTCTGTTTGCATCATTGGATGCACAAGCATTTCGGGGTCTCCTGTTTCGCGTCCGGTACCGGAGGCGGTGACAGTACTCAGGACGCCGTCACCGCAAAAACCTAAGCCGAGACAGTGGAACAAGGCGCAGTTGAGTATACTGCGGACATTCGCGTTACAGGAATCGCCTGAATTGTGGCAGACAGTCCAGACGCTACGGGCTGAACGGGAGTCGCGCACTGCCGGGCTGAAGAAATTGCGCGAGGAATTGGTTGATTTTGGGCGCAATCCAGATACAGATCCCGATTATGTGGCCCTGAAGGAGGCAAACGACGGACTGTTGGATTCGCTCAATGCAATATTTGCGAAGTTGGAGGATGCCTATATCGCATACAAGAAGTTTGAGGCAACACCGGGCCAGAGGGAATACGGAGACTTCATGCGTAAGACGTTGACGGAAGGCCTGCAAGAAGCTACCGAAGCAGAAAAACGTTATCTTCAGATGAGTCGTACCAAATAGAAGCATGGTTTCGTCTCATTCCATATTCATCCATTGTTTTGCATGTGAATGTTACCGACATCAAATTGAACTACTATCTCGCGCAGGCACTTCATGGTACTTGCCTACAACGGTGCAAAGAAGAAGGAGACAAAAGATGCTAGACCTGAATGAAGAGACTCGCCTTGATTGGGCGTGCGCCCAGAAGTTCAACAAGATCATCTGGGGCAAATGGCCGCATTCAATACTGAAACTGTACGAATTGCTTGAAGAGAAGGGATATGTCGTTCGACACAATGCGCCGATGGCTGGATTCCAGAACACGGTCAAGAAGACGCTTCTCGATCTTTATGTTGCGGAGGACGAGACGGTCGAAACGTTGTACAGTCCGATTGGACGCCCGCACGACAGGGGATCCGCCGAGAAGATGCTCGCCGACTTCCGTCTGGCGCAACGTTCACGGCTTGTCTGCACGACGTACCTTAGCGAGTCGAATGGTGGCGCGGTCGGATTTGCCCTCTTCCGCGAACTTGGCACGCAAAACTGCCTGGTGTACGTGATGCATCAATGCGCGAAGGAATCGCAGAAGGCTTGAGACAGGAGCCTTACGGAAAGGCATGGAAGCGGTGAGGCATGTCGGATACCGCTTCAGATGCATTTTGACGCTGTAGGGCGTGCTGTTTTCATATTCACTTTTTGGTTTTTCCGCCATTGAGAATTTTCCGCATATAATTCTCATACATTATTTCAGGGGCCTTTTCGAAGAGTATGCCCATTCCATCACGATTCTACATTTTCTCCACTTCTTCACGGCCAATATGCCGCTGCTTGTTGTGTAATACCCGTATGTGTACATACTGACGAAGAGGAATGATTCACGGAAGTAGTGACAATACGGTTTTGTTGAGACAAGATACCCGTATGTGTACATCCTGACGAAGATGAAAGATACACGGAGGCATAGACAGCCAACTTTTGTTGTGGTGAACTACCCGTAAGTGTACATACTGACGAAGAGGAATGATTCACGGAAGTAGTGACAACAATGTTTTGTTGAGACAAGATACCTGTATGTGCACATCCTGACGAAGATGAAAGATACACGGAGGCATAGACAGCCAACTTTTGTTGTGGTATAATATTCGGCATGAAAGACTTGAAAGAAGCATATAAAACCATCGAGGCCGATCACTTCGCGCCGCGCATGGAGATTTCGTTCATCGACGGCGGTTCGCGCCAGACGTTCCAGTACGAGAAGGTGACGTGGAACATCGGCGGCGAGGAGAAGGGGCTGCGCTACGGCGAGAACCCCGGCCAGGAGGCCGCGCTGTACAGGCTCGTGAACGGCAACCTCGTCCTCGGCGACGTCGAGATGCTCCAGGCGGGGCAGTACCTCGCGTCGGTGCCGGAGCTGCTGCAGTCCGGCAAGCACCCCGGCAAGACGAACGTCACGGACACCGACAACGCGCTCAACATACTTCGCTATCTGATGGACAAGCCCACGGCGGTCATCGTCAAGCACAACAACCCGTGCGGCGTCGCGACAGGCTCCACGCTCGCGGAGGCGTACTTCCGCGCGAACAAGGCCGACCGCCTCGCGGCGTTCGGCGGCGCGATCGCCCTGAACCGCGACTGCGACATGGAGACGGCGAAGCTCATCGTCGAGAACTACGCCGAGGTCGTCGTCGCGCCCGACTTCGCGCCGGGCGTCATGGACCTCTTCGCGACGAAGAAGAACCTGCGCGTCTTCCGCATCCGCAACATGGCGCGCCTCACCGACTTCGTGGCGAAGCACGTCGTCGACTTCAAGTCCCTGATCGACGGCGGCATCGTCGCGCAGACCTCGTTCTGCGCGAACGCGCGCAGGCCCGAGGACATGATGCCCGCGTACTGCAACCGCAAGATCACGAACAAGGAGACCGGCGAGGTTCGCTACGAGGAGCACAAAATCGCGCGCCTGCCGACGGCCAAGGAGTACGAGGACCTCGTCTTCGGGTGGCTCGTCGAGGCGGGCGTCACCTCCAACAGCGTCCTCTACGTCAAGGACGGCGCGACGGTCGGCATCGGCACGGGCGAGCAGGACCGCGTCGGCGTCGCCGAGATCGCGCGCGACAAGGCGTACACGAAGCACGCGGACTGGATCGCGTGGGAGAAGTACCAGAAGCCCTACAACGACCTCAGGCTCGTCTTCGGCGACGAGGACGGCGCGAGGAAGCAGGCGGAGATTATGGAGCAGACAAAGGCCGAGAAGGGCGGACTGCCCGGATGCGCGATGGTCTCCGACGCGTTCTTCCCGTTCCGCGACGGCGCGGAGGTGGGCATACGCGAGGGCATAACCTCGATCGTGCAGCCCGGCGGGGCGATCCGCGACTGGGACGTCATCGACTGCTGCAACGACGCGGGCGTCGCGATGGTCTTCACCGGACAGCGCAGCTTCAGGCACTGACACAACCACAAAGGAGGCTAGAGACAATGCCGGGACTCAAGAACATGAATCCGATGGGTGACATAACGTTCGGGAAGGCGTGGGAGGACGGAGGGCCCCTGATGTGGGTCCTGGCGTTCTTCTCGATCATGGCCCTGACGGTGATGCTGTACCTGTGGCTGACGCAGCGCAAGAGCTCGTTCGTGGAACGCAACATAAAGCGCATCATATCCGCCAAGGACCCGGAGGCGGAGGGCGCCCGGATCGCGGAGAGGGTGTACGCGGCTGTCGACTGGCTCTCCGACATCGCGGCGATCGCGCCTCTCGTTGGGCTTCTCGGCACGGTGCTGGGCATGTTCCAGGCGTTCGGCGGGATCGCCACCGACGTCGCGGCTGGCGCGAAGCCGGTCGTGCTGGCTCAGGGCGTCTCGCAGGCCATCGTCACGACGATCTTCGGGCTTGTGATCGCGATACCGTCGCTGCTGATGCACGCGATATTCCGCCGCCGCGCCGCGCGCCTCGTGGCCGCACTAGAGGAGAAGGCCGATGAAGTTCTCGGCTAACAGGGCGTCGAAGCCGGCCGCGCTCACGCTGACGTCGATGCTCGACGTCATCTTCCTTCTGCTGTGCTTCTTCGTGACGGCGAGCGTCTATTCGCAGTGGGAGAGCGAGATAACGATCCAGCTGCCGTCCGCCAGGACGTCCGACGAGCCCGACCGGCTCCCGGGCGAGATAATCGCAAACGTCGCCAAGGACGGCAAGGTGAGGGTGAACGGCAGGGACCTTTCGCTCGAGGACCTCGGCGCGCGCCTCGCCAGGATCGCCAAGTTCTACCCGGGCCAGGCCGTGATAATCAGGGCCGACAAGGACACGAAGTACGACTCGCTGGTGAGGGTGATAGACACCTGCCGCGCGGCGGGCGTATGGAACTTCTCGCTCGCCACGTCCAACGAAGACAGGGAAGACGTGAAGGGGAAGGCCGCGAAATGACGTCTGCTCTTCTGGCAGCTGCGCTGGCGGTTCTGCCGTCCGACAGGATGGCGATGGCCGACCGCATGTTCAACCGGGGCGACTGGAAGGGCGCAAAGGCCGAGTACGCCTCGCTCCAGGGCGAGAAGGGCATCGAGGCGGACGAGCTCCTGTACCGCCTCGCGGAGTGCGAGCGCCTCGCCGGGAACTCCGCTGCCGCGAGGGCCGCGTACAAGAAGCTGCTGGACGCCCATCCCCTTTCGCGCCATGTCGGCAGGGCGAGGCTGATGATGGCGCTCTCCGCGCCGGACGACGCCACGAAGAAGTCCGAGCTGCGCCTCCTCGACAGCGACAGGGTGAAGGCGTCCGTCCGCGCGTCGGCGCTTTACCACTACGCCCAGCTCGCAAGCGACAGGGACGCGTTCGCGAAGTGCGTCGAGGTCGAGCCCGACGGCCCGTACGCTCTCTACGCGAAGTTCCATGGCGCCGCGCTCGGGGCGGAGGACAAGGACCCCGCCGTCCGCCGCAAGGCGATCGACGCGCTGCTGGACATCTCAAAGTCCAAGAAGGACGAGGCCCTCGCAAGGGAGGCGCTGTACCTTGCCGCGTCGCGCTGCTACGCGGCGAAGAAGTACGACGAGGCGTCCGCGCTCTTCCGCCGCTACTTGAAGAGGCATCCCGGCGACAAGCGCTGCGGCGTGGCCAGGACCATGGCGGCGTGGAGCGACTACCTCGCAGGGAAGTACGCCGACGCGGCGGGGCTCTGCGGGGACGGCGGCACGGACGACACGGCGTACCTCCTCGCCGCCTGCGCGTACGCCTCCGGCGACAGGGCGAAGGCCAAGGCGCTTATCGAGCGCTATCTCGCGGACTACCCCAACGGCAGGTACCGCAAGTCGGTCGAGCTGCCGCTGGCGAGGATGGAGTTCGAGGCCGCCGACAAGGCCGGGAACACGGCCGGCATAGTCGAGGCCGCCAGGCGCACGGTCTCGCTTTCCGGCGCCTCGCAGGACAGGCTTCGCCTCGCGTGGGCGTACGAGAAGGCCGGCGACGACAAGGAGGCCCTGAAGACATATCTCGCCGTCGCGAGGGAGAACCCAGGCACCGACGACGCTGCCGAGGCCCTGTACCGCAAGGCGATGATGGACATCCGCGCCGGGCGCTGGTCGCCGGCGGAGCTCGCCCTGAAGGAGGCCCTGGAGACCGGGCGCAACGAGCGCCGCCGTCCGCTGGCGCTCTACTGGCGCGGCATAGCGTCCGTCAGGCTCGGCTACGGGGCGGCGGGCGAGAAGTGCCTGCGTGAGGCGCTGAAGCTCGGCCTGCCGCTGAACGAAACGAGGGAGGCGAAGCTGCACATCGCGGACGCCGACTACGGCGCGGGGCGCCTCGAGGTGGCCAAGGCCGCGTACGCCGCGCTCGTGAGGGAGGGCGCGTGCGAGCGAATGGGCGCGAAGAAGATGCACGCCGTCGGGCGCTTCCTCCTGGAGGGCCAGGACGGTACGAAGTCCCTCCCCGCCGAGGCGAAGCTCTGCGCGGAGGCCCTTGCGAAGGCAGGCAAGTCGCCTGAGTGGCGCCAGGCCGCGTTCACCCTGCTCGGCGAGGCCGAGGAGGCGATGGGCGAGATGACCGCCGCCGCCGGGTCGTACAGGCAGGCCCTCGCCGAGGGCGTGAGGACCGACGACGCGCGCAGCGCCTCGCTGAGGCTCGGCATACTCGAGTCCAAGGCAGGCGAGCACAAGATCGCGGAGAAGACGCTGAAGGAGGCCGTCGCGCTGAATGCGTCCGACGACGCCATGCGCGCCGAGGCGTACCTCTGGCTCGCCAGGAACGCGGAGGCGGCGGGGCTGGCGCGCGAGGCGTGCTCGTACGCGACCGTGGTCGTCACCCTGTTCCAGGCGCCCGCGCTCGTCGACGAGGCGAAGAAGATACTCGCCGCACATCCAGAGGAGAATGAATGACCGACGAAAGCACAGGCCGCGGGGAGTTCGTCGGGTTGGCGCTGCTTGTCTCGGTGGTGTTCCACGCGGCGCTCATGTTCTTCATGAAGCCGCAGGTCATGACCCACGTCTCCGGCGCCGACGCGAGGACCAGGGCCCGGCCCCCCATGAGGGTCAGGGAGTCCGCGCCGCCGCCGGACACCGTGCGCCTCGAGACGGTGCCGGACGTCGTCGCGCAGCGCGAGGCCCCGCCGGTGGAGGTCGACGACCTGCTGCCCGAGACGGAGACCGTCTCCGCCGGGGCGGAGGCCTCGCCGGACGCGCCGCCGCCGGACTTCGCCGCGGAGGTCCCGAAGGTTAAGGAGCTGACGGTCGAGAATGCCCCGCTCCTCTCCGTGCCGATCCATTCGGGCGAGAGCACCGCGAAGTTCACATCCCCGGTCGTCGCCGACAACCCTCTCCTCTACAAGCCCACGGCCGGCTCCGCGCCGCCGCCGTCACCCGCCGTCTCGCACCTCGAGGCGCCGGACGTCCCGGCGCCGGAGATCGTTCCGGAGCCGCCGTCCTCCGTCGCCGACGTCTTCGAGCCGGGCTCCGACTTCCTGAACCCGGCCGACGCCGTGCGCAAGGTCGACGACTTCGTGCCCGTCGCGGAGGTGATGTCCGAGGTCGACGAGAAGGTCGTCGAACAGGAGAAGCTCGCCGTCAGGGACCTCCTTGACGTCAGGGAGGCGAAGGAGCTCAACAGCCTTCTCAAGGTCGTGGGGTCGTCGGCCGAGGCCGACGGATGGACGTATTTCCGCGTGCAGATCGCCCCGGACGAGACGCTGCCGATCGTCTCCAAGGACGTCGTGATACTGATGGACGCCTCCGGCTCGATCGCCAACGACCGGCTCAGGAGCTGCCGCGAGGCGTCGAAGGAGATCCTCCGCACCTGCATGAACTCCGGCGACAGGTTCAACCTGGTCGCGTTCCGCGACAAGTTCGAGTACGCGTTCAAGTCCTGGCGCGACTGCGACAGGGACGCGTACAGGGACGCGGAGGCGTGGATGGACCGCCTCGCCGCGCACGGGAGGACGGACGTCTTCGCGACGATAGCCTCCGTGCTGACGCTGCCGCGCGACCCGAAGCGCCCGCTCGTCGCGCTTGTCGTGACAGACGGCGACGCCAACGCCGGCGTGAGGCAGACGTCGCAGATCCTCTCGCGCTTCACGGCCCTCAACGACGGGCTCGTCTCCGTCTACATGTACGGCGTGAAGAAGTCCGCGAACCGCGAACTCATCGACGTCCTGACGCGCGGCAACCGCGGCGAGAGCTTCATCCACGAAGGCGACAGGAAGTACGCCGGGCGCAGCATCGCCGAGCTGAGCGAGCGCTTCCGCGACCCCGTGCTGACCGACCTCCGCGTCATGTTCACGGCGTCCTCCAAGGCGGAGGCGCTGCCTGCCCGGCTCAAGAACCTGTACAGGGGCGACGTGGTGGAGATCGTCGGCCGCGCCCCGAAGGGCACCAAGGAGGTCTCGTTCTCGCTAAAGGGCCTCAACGGCGACAGGGCGTACGAGGGATTCTTCAGGGTCAACCTCGTGGAGTCCTCGTTTGACGAAGACCTGCCGAGGTCGTGGAACGTCGAGAAGAACATCGACAGGCGACTTGGCGGGAAGTGAACGAGTGTAAAGTGTAAAATGTAAAGTGTAAAGTGTAAAATGAAGAGCACGAAGTGCGAAGCGTAAAGCGAAAAGCGGAAAGGAGTTTTCATGGAATCCCTCAAACTGAAGGCGCAGAGTGAATGCAGGTGGGACGCCGCGTCGCTCGGAGAGATCATGCTGAGGCTCGACCCCGGCGACGGGCGCATACACACCGCCCGCGAGTTCAGGGCCTGGGAGGGCGGCGGCGAGTACAACGTCGTGCGCGGCCTGAGGCGCTGCTTCGGAATGAGGACGACCGCCGTCACCGCGTTCGCCGACAATCCCGTGGGGAGGCTCGTCGAGGACTTCATGCTCCAGGGCGGCGTAGACACCAGCCACGTCGTCTGGCGCAAGTTCGACGGCGTCGGGCGCGAGGTCCGCAACGGCCTCAACTTCGTGGAGCGCGGCTTCGGCTGCCGCGGCGCGCGGAGCTGCGCCGACAGGGGGCTGACCGCCGTCAGCCAGCTGAAGCCCGGCGACATAGACTGGGACGCGATCTTCGGCGGCGAGGGCGTCAGGTGGTTCCACACCGGCGGGATATTCGCCGCGCTCTCCGCGACTACCGCCGAGGTCTGCATCGAGGCGCTGAAGGCGGCGAAGAGCCACGGCACCGTGACCTCCTACGACCTCAACTACCGCGCGAGCCTCTGGAAGTCGATCGGCGGACAGGCCAGGGCGCAGGAGGTGAACCGCGAGATCGCGAAGTACGTCGACGTCATGATCGGCAACGAGGAGGACTTCACCGCCGCGCTCGGAATCGAGGTCGAGGGCGTCGACGCCAACCTCACGACGCTTCCCGTCGAGGGCTTCGCCAGGATGATCGACAGGGCGGTTTCCGAATACCCGAACTTCAAGGTCGTCGCGACCACCCTGAGAAGCGTGAAGTCGGCGACGGTGAACGACTGGAGCGCGCTCTGCTGGTACAGGGGGGAGCTCCACCAGTCCGTGAGCCGCCCCGGGCTCGAGATATACGACCGCGTCGGCGGCGGGGACTCGTTCGCGTCCGGCCTCATCTACGGCCTCATGACGTTCGACGACGCGGAGAAGGCCGTGAACTACGGCGCGGCGCACGGCGCGTTCGCGATGACGACGCCGGGCGACACCTCGATGGCCACGAAGGCGGACATCGAGAAGATGGTCGGCGGGGGCGGCGCCCGCGTGGACAGATAGGAACAGTCAACCAGGAGGACTGCAGATGAAGACGGCAAGACATCAAAGCGCGGCGGCCTTGGCGATTTGCCTTGCCGCGGCATTTCACATCATCCCGGCGGCTTCGCGTCCCTGCCTCGCCGCGGAGGCGCGTCCGCTGGCGTTCAGCGCTGTTTCGCCCGACGGACGCAACGAGCTGAGGCTCGAGGTCGGCGATGGCGGAATGTCGTACTCCGTCTTCCGCAGGGGGAAGACGCTTGTCGAGCCGACGGAGATTTCGCTCACGACTCGTGAGCACGGACGCATGGACGGGCGCGGCGCGAGGCCGAGGGCGACCACGCGGAAGGTCTGCGGCACGGTCGCGACGCCGCTCTACAAAAAGGCGTCCGTCGACCTCTCCGCCAACGAGACGCGCGTCGACTTCGGCGAATGGGCGCTCGTCCTGCATGCGCGCGACGACGCCGTCGCGTGGCGCTTCGAGACGAAGTACAAAGGCGAGATAACCGTCACCGCCGAGGACACGTACATCGAGTTTCCGAAGGGGACCGAGCTTTGCCGCTCCGTCGTGGGGGGCTTCCAGACCAGCTTCGAAAAGCCGGCGGAGATCGGCCCCGTCGCAGGCGTTCCGTCCGGGCATCCGCAGATCGTGATCTTGCCGTTCGCGGCGACAGTGCCGGGGGCGGGCGTCTTCGCGGTGACGGAATCCAACCTCCTCGACTATCCGGGGCTCAACTTCTACCGCAGGGAAGGTGAACCAAACCGCCTCCGTTCGTGGCAGGCGGGTGTTCCGCGCAAGTTTGACGTCAACCGCCGCATGACGAACGTCAAGTCGCGCCATCCGTACCTCGCGAAGACGAAGGGGACTCGCGCCTTCCCGTGGCGCGTGTTCGTGCTGGCCGACTCTCCGATCGGCCTCGTGGAGTCGGACGCCGTCTACGCGCTCGCCGAGCCGAGCCGCGTCGCCGACGCGTCGTGGGTGAAGCCGGGCCAGGTCGCGTGGGACTGGTGGCATGGGTTCAAGATCACGGACGTCCCCGGTCTCAAGACGGGATGCAACTTCGAGACGTACAGGGAGTACGTCAACTTCGCGGCGGCGAACGGAATCGCCTACATCATCATGGACGAGGGATGGGCCGAGAAACTGGACCTCGACAGGCCTCGCGACAGCGTGAACGTGCCGGGCGTGATCGCGTACGCGAAGGAGAAGGGCGTCGGCGTGATCCTCTGGGCGGCGTGGGCGCAGCTCATGGACAGGGAGAAGCGCCTTCGGGTGTTCGACCGCTACGCCGCCATGGGCGCGAAGGGCTTCAAGATCGACTTCATGAACCGCGACGACCAGCTTGTAGAGAGGTTCCTGGAGGAGACGGCGGCGGACGCCGCGGAGCGCAGGCTCGTCGTCATGTTCCACGGTGTCCACAAGCCGACGGGGCTCTGCCGCACGTATCCGAACGTGCTGAACTACGAGGGGGTCTACGGCCTTGAGCAGGGTCACTCCATCGGCGGGCGGAAGGTGGTCGTCTCGAACGACGTCAACCTCGTCTACACGCGCATGGTCGCCGGCGCGATGGACTACACGCCTGGCGCGATGAGGAACCGCGCTTTCAACGCGCCCGACTTTGTGAAGGGCCGCGACGCAAGCGCCTGCTACGGGACGCGCTGCCACCAGCTCGCGCTCTTCCCGCTCTTCGAGGCGCCGGTGCAGATGCTCTGCGACTCTCCCACGCAGTACCGCACCGCGCCGGAGTGCACGGCCTTCCTCGCGAAGGTCCCGACGGTCTGGGACGAGACGGTCGGCGTCGCCGGCGAGATCGGCAAATACGCCGTCGTTGCGCGGCGGAAGGGCGGCAGGTGGTGGCTCGGCGCGATCACGAACTGGGATTCGCGCGAGATCGCCTTGCCTACGGACTTCCTCGGCGGCGGGGAGTGGGACGTCGAGGTGTTCGAGGACGCCCCTGACGCCGACGTGAACGCGGAGCATTACGTCCGCCGGACGTTCACCGTCAAGGCGGGCGACACCCTCAAGGCGAAGCTCGCCCCCGGCGGAGGCTTCGCCGCCTCGTTCTCATGCGCAAAGCCTGAGACATCTGCCAAGCTCAATCGTATCTCATGTAATTAAGACAGTGCAAATGACTAGGGGAAATGATGTCAAATACAGCGGCTAGACTTGCAGGAATCATATCGGGTGTCATTGCCATTGCCACCGTGTCGGCGCAGGCTGTGACGTTCAACATGCTCTCGTGCTGCCCCGGCGAGGACACCGCCACGCAGGCACGTTTCGTCTGGCATTCCGACAGCAACGCCTGCCAGCTCTGGTACGCCAAGGCGTCCGCGCCGGGCGATGCCGTTCAGGCGACGTGCGAAAGCGTTTACAAGCCAATCACATTCAGGTCAAGCGACGTCAACTATTACAAGTACACGGCGACGCTCTCCTCGCTCGAACCCGGCACGGAATACATCTACTACGTGAAGTCCGGCAGCACACAATCTGCAACGCAGAAGTTCAAGACCGCCGGAACGAGCGGCAGCTACAACTTCCTGTGGTTGAGCGACGTGCATTCCCATCCCGACAATCCGGGCAAGATGACGACGGTAGAGCTGCTTCGCCAGGACGCCGAGGCGCGGACGGCTTCATCTGGCGGCATCGACATGGTGCTCTTTTCCGGCGACGCGGTGAAGTACGGCTCGCGCTACGACAACTGGCAGCAGTGGAACGGTTCGCCTGCGGTTACGAACTACACGTTCGCCATGGTCCCCGGCAACAAGGAGTACTACTACACCGGCAGCGGCACGTTCTACGACTACTACTGGTACTTGGCCGTCAAGAACAATCCGCCGAACGGTCCCGGCACGACGGAGCAGGAAGGCTGCTACTGGTTCCTCCGCGACAGCGTCCTGTTCGTCGGGATCGACTCTCTTATCCACAAGGGGTCGCGGATGTCGCGATACAATGACAAGACGAATGTGCTGCGGGACCAGACGAACTGGTTTGACAGGGTCGTGTCGGAGCAAAAGAACAAGAAGAGCTTCCGATACCTCGTCGTCGTCCAGCACGATCCCTGGTTTGTATATGCTGCCAAGAGTGATTCGTTCGACAAGTCGCGCGGCAACTACGACGTGTGGCGGCATGTGTTCGACAAGCACAAGGTCGATCTTGCGCTTTCCGGCGACGAGCACAACTACATCCGATCCAAGCCTTTGCGCGGGGATTCTGCAAACAGCGACGGAACGATCTATATGGTTGCGGGGCAAATAGAGGAAAGCAACTATGAAGCTACCATTACGAAAAACATATCGAGCTACGGCAACGCGAACGCGACAAAATATTTCGACTGCATGGGCGCCACGGATGCTTCTTGCGGTGCCGCCTGGATCGAGGTGCGTCCCACTTCGCTGAAGGTCACTGAGTTCTGGGACAAGTACCAAAGCCCGAACTACACGCAATACGACTCGTTTGAAATCACGCCCAAGGACAGGGGATTCGTGTATTCAGGCGGCGGGACGACGGGGGGCGACGCCACTGCCCACACGCGCTATCGCTTCAAGGTCGATGCGCCGAGGAGCGACACTTTTTGCATGCAGCTTTCCGAGATACAGCTTATTGACGCAAGCGGCACTGCGATTCCTTCAAACTCGTTCACCATCGCATACGACTCGACGACTACAGATTCATACGGGGACACGTATCCCTCGAGCGAGAGTCCCCCCAACGCCGTTGACGGCAGTCTCGACACGAAGTGGCTTGACTGGCGCGCGGGGCTCAATCAGTCGGCGGCAACTCGTTCCGCCGCGTGGCTGGACTTCTGTTTTGACAGTCCGACGGCAGTGTATGGCTACCGCTGGTACACCGCCAACGACGCGTCCAGCCGCACGCCTGTCTCGTGGACGTTCTCCGCCTCCGACGACGGCGGCGCGACGTGGACTGTTCTCGACAAGGTCGAGGGCTACAATACAACGACGGATTTCAAAGCCCTTGCGTACTCAAAGCGCTTCGAGACTCCCCAGCCTCCCGCGCCAGGGGGCGTCCACGGCAAGTGGCTCGGCGGAAACGGCGGCAACCGCTTCTCCGTCGCGGCGAACTGGGACGACGGAGTGGTTCCGGGGGCAGGCGATGCGCTCAATTTCTCGTCCGTGACGTCCGCGACGACGATTGAGGCGGACGTCAACGCGACGTTTGGCGCAATCACGATGGGCTCGGGTGTGGTGACGTTCACGGGGAACCTGACGGCGAGTTCATATTCCGATCTCTCAATGGTCACCGTCGGAGCGAACGCGACCGTCACGCTTGTCGGCGATTTGACGTACACCGCCACGACGGGCGGCGGCTGGATGCTCAATCGGCTCGACGGTGTGTTTGTCGTCACGGGGAAGATTATTGTTTCGGGTTCTGCGGACATGAAACTCGCTCAGACTGTCGGTGCAAACGGCGTTGCCGTCGCTAAAGGACTTGTCAGTAATGGCAACACGTCCTGGACGTTCCGTCTCAACAGGAGCAATTCGGGCGATATGGCCCGCTGGGTGATCGGCGAGGAAGGTCTTTCTGGCGGCAGCGGATTCTGGATGCTTGCGGCAAGCTCGTCGTCCAACGCGATTCTCCAGCCGAACACGAACGACTTCACGATCTCGGACTGGGTCGGTGCCCGCGAGGGACCGTCGCTGACAATCAACACGACTGGTTGGGGCGACAATGCGGGGCACGTCATAACGGCGTCCAGCGCCGGGTTCATCAGGGAGGGAGTGGTGTCGATCATCGGCGTGGGGACGCTCGTCTGCGACTACGACGCCTCCTCTGGGGCGTATGGGCAGAGCGCCCATAGCGTCGCATTCAACGTCGGGGGAACTGCCACGCTCGCGCTTAAAGCCGGTTCGAAAATCGGCACGGGCAACGTGACGGTCAATGACGGCGCGGCGCTTGCGCTGTCCGGATCGGGGACGGCGACGATGGGCGGCACGCTGACGCTTAATGGCGGTTCGCGGCTTGTCGTTGGCGCGCCGGGCGCGGGGCGCCTTACGGCGAAGGGCGTGTCAATCGCGGGGGATGTTGCGGTCGAGATTCCGTCGCAGTCCGCCGGCACGTTCACCGTGCTGACGCGGACGGACGGTACGTTCACCGAATCCGACCTTGCGAAGCTCTCGCTTTCCGTCGCTTCGCCGAACGCCTCTTTCTCCTCCAGTTTCGTCCTTGCGGATAGCGGCAAGTCCATCGCGATCTCAACCGTCGTTGCCTGGCCCGCGAATTGGAATGGAGGACACGCCGCGAATGCGGCAATGCAGACGGCGTTCACGGAATGGGCGGCGACTCCGGGCAACGACGCTACGGCCGCGCGGGCGGAAGGGGCGTTCCTTTTAGGGCTGGACCTTGCGGAGTATACGGAGGACATGAAGGTCGTGTCGGTGGCGATCCAGGGCGGCAAGTTCACGATCGACACCAATGTCGATCTCACGAAGGTGCGCGGACGCATGTACGTGCTGGTTGCCGATTCGCCGGCGGACATCGAGAAGTCGGGGACGAAGATCAACGGTACGGTTGCGGACGTCACCAAGCTAGTCAATATCGACGCGTCCGCCCCCGCGAAATTCTTCAAGGTCGGAATCGACTACATGGTCGGCGAGTGACGCTCCTAGTCGTCAGGTGACAGAATCCAAATTCTTCCTAGCGCTGGCGTCGCATTTTTGGTAGAATAAAAGGCGGCAACAAGGAAGGAACGATTACAATGAGCAAGAACTGTGTCTGGCAGGAGCCCTGCAACGAAATGAATGTCGAATTGTCATATAAAGGGTGGATGGGCCGAGCGCTGGCCGCCATGCTGTGCTGCATGGCGTTTGCGGCGGCGGGAAACGCCTCGCGAGTCGTCCACGTCGCGCCGGGCGCGCCGGGATCCACGGGTGCCCGCGACGGATCGGCGGAGCGTCCTTTCGCCTCGCCGCAGGAGGCGCAGAAGGCGTTGCGCGCGCGGATGGCGTCCGAGGGCCGCGGCGGCTGGACGGTGGAGATTGCGGCGGGGGAGTATCCCATCTCCGAGCCGTTCACATTCGCGCCCGAGGACTCCGGCGAACCCGGCGCGCCCGTCACGTGGCGCGGGCCCGCGGATGGTTCCGTGCGCATCGTCGGCGCACGCGAGCTGAAGGGGTGGCGCGTTCGTCCCGACGGACGCTGGGAGGCGGACGTCCCGATTGTGCAGAAGCACCGCTTCCAGGTCGCCGTCTGGTTTGAGCAGCTGTACGTGAACGGGCACCGCGCGAAGCGAGCCCGTTATCCCAACGAGGGATTTCTGCAGGCGAAGGGGGCGAAGCCCACGCTCCTCGCCGGCGACACCGAGCTGATGGAGCTTTTTGCGAACGGCGGCGACCTCGCGCCGCTCGCGAACTGCAGCTTCGCCCATCTGCGCCTTGCGCATCTCGTCGTGCACCACAAGTGGTCTTCCACGCGTCGCCCGATCCGCGGCTACGACGCCGCACGGGGCGTGGTGTTCACGGAGGGGAAGTCCGTTACGAAATGGAACACGTGGGACGCAAGGTCGACGTACTACGTCGAGAACGCGCCGTTCGCGCTCGACGAGCCGGGCGAGTGGCTGTACGACGGCGTCGCGAAGAAGATAGTCTACATCCCGCGTCCGGGCGAGAAGCTTGAGACGACTCGCTTCCAGTACCCCGTGCCAGGGCTGGTGAACCTGCTGCGCATAGCCGGCGACCCCTCGAAGGACGAGTTCGTGCATGACGTCTCCTTCGAAAACATCGCCTTCGCGTTTTCCGACTCCCCGCGCCGCCAGAGCTTCAATGGGATCAAGGGGCTTCCCAGCGGAGTTATCGGCGACGATTCGTCGTTCGGGCCGAGCGAGTGGCCGGGCGGACAGGCGGCGGCGCACACTAGCGCGGCGGTGATGGCTGACGGCGCGCACAGGATCGCAATGCGCGGATGCTCCGTCGCGTACGCTGGCGAATACGGCGTGTGGCTGCGCGAGGGGTGCGTCTCAAACCGCATCGAGCGCTGCTCGATCGTTCATCCCGGCGCGGGCGGGGTGCGCATCGGAACGACAGCCGCGACGCAGATCATCGGCAAGGGGGAGCGCATGACGGGCCTTGTGAACGGGCGCGGCACGGGGTACAACGTAATCGACGACTGCGTGATTGCGCATGGCGGGCGCATCTTCGCCGAGGGCGTGGGCGTGTGGATCGGACACTCCCCGTTCAACTCCGTCACGCATTGCGAGATTGCGGACTTCTTCTACACCGGCGTCTCGATCGGCTGGGTGTGGGGCTACGCAGGGAGCCTTGCGCAGGGGAACACGCTCGCGTTCTGCCGCATCCACGACATCGGGCAGTGCGCGCTCAGCGACATGGGCGGCGTCTACACGCTCGGCACCTCATACGGCACTTGTGTGACGAATAATGTCATTTTTAACGTAGATTCGCGCACATACGGCGGATGGGGGCTCTACCCCGACGAGGGCAGCGAAGGAATCGTTTTCGAGAACAACCTCGTCTACGACACGAAGGACGCCTCCTTCCACCAGCACTACGGCAAGGAGAATATCCTTCGCAACAACATCCTCGCGTTCAGCCGCCAGTGCCAGGTGGCGCTCACGCGCGCCGAGCCCCACCTTTCGTTTACGGCGGAGCACAACATCATCTACTGGAACGCGGGGCCCGTGTTCGCGCGGTACGGCGGCACGGTACAAGAGACGGGAAAGATAGCGTGGAAGGGCAACATCTGGTGGATGGAGTCCGGTGCGCCGAGTTTCAACGGCAAGACATTTGCCCAGTGGCAGGCGAAGGGCAACGACACGGAGGGGTGCGTCGTCGATCCGCTTTTTGTGAATGCCGAAAGGCGTGATTTCCACCTCAAGCCAGAGTCACCCGTTGCAAAGGCGGGGTTCCGTCCGTTCGACATTGACGCGGCGGGCGTGCGCGGCGGCGTCGCACGCTGATTTTTCCACTTGCTTTTATAAGGGGAATTGTGGTATCATATATATGCGTCTTTGCACCCCATTGTCAGGTGGCTTTGGTGTCAGCGAGGAAGTATAAAACAAAAAAGGAACAATCATGAAGATCAAATTACTTGAGACGTTGTCGCGCATCGCCGCGGCTGCCTTCTTCGCATTGCCAGTGGTGGCAATGGCCGACTTCGCCAAGACGAACCCCGTCACCGGCGAAACGGAAAACTATACTTGGAAGTTTGTCGGCACGGACACCTGGAATGGCACGGGGAATTGGCAGGATTCCAGTGGTGCAAGTCCGTCCGGCACACCCGCGAAGTCCGGCGAAAACACATGGGACCCAATCCTCTTTGATGGCAATACCATCAACATCAATGCGTCCATATCGGTGGAGGGTTGGAACCTTCGAATGGGTCTCTACAACGGTGCCAATGTCACGATGAACAGCTTCGTCAAGTACCAGGGCGACACCACCATGTGGATGACCGTTGACAAAACATCCCAGTTGACAATTGGCGGATTTAGCGGCGGCAATATTACCGATGGTCAGGCGATTAAACTCTCTGTCGCCAATGCTAATGGCATTACATGGAATGCGGGGCTTACGTCCGGCAACGCCAACAACACTTTTGAATACTATCTCAAGGGCGCGGGCAGCGTCTCGTATCAAGCCGTCTCTGCTGCCAACCACAAGATCAAGATGGCGGATGTGACGTTGACGGGCACTTCGCAGGTGTCTCACAAGGCACTCGTCTCATTCACCTCTTCTTCTCAGACCTTCACAGCCGATGCTGCCATCAAGGTGTTGGATTCTAATGGCGGTCAGGTTGCCACTAAGGCGCTTTCCACGGTCAACACAACTGGCACGACGACGCTAACGACGGACAACGCGGTTGGTACGTGCGAACTTGTCCAGACTTCCACTGGCATCGTCCTTTATTGGGTTGACGGCGATCCAGCGAGTCTGACGCCAACCGTTTACAAGCCGTCAATCAATATAAACTTCACCCATAATGGTGTGGGACTGACTACTGCCGCTGATGTTGGCATTGGCGAATATGCAGTGCCGGGCACATCTTGGTCGAACATGGCTGGTTCAAACGGTAGCAGTTCAACCATCTATAGCGTAGATTCAACTGGCGAGAAGTCTCTTGTAGCGGGTGCAAGTGTGACGGTTTCTGGAGCATTGGGTTCATATCGATACACTGGCGTAGATGGAACCGTTGATTTACGCCATGGCTATATTGATGATGCTGCAGGTGCCGCCTATGAGACTCCGAAGGTAGTTGTCGATGGTATTCCCTATTATAAGTATCAACTGGTGCTGTATTTCTCAAACGACACCAATGGACGTCCGTTTGGACATCTTACCATTAATGGGACTAATTATAAGTGGGACAGCACCGAGGGTGCGATAGTCACTTGCGAGGGAACGTCTTCTGATGTTTGGGGTTCTTCCAGCGGTACGGCGTTGACAGAAGGTGGCAACTACCTTGTGTTCCCGGCGATGGAGAATCCTGACGGCAAGTTGACGATAGTCGGGCATCGCTGGTCTGGTACGCAGCGTATGGGCGTTGCCGCTATCCAGATCATCGAGGTCAAGCCGGATGCGGGAGAGAACGATCTCATCATCGAGGTCTCCGGCGATACGACCTACACGGTCAGCGAGACAAAGACGCTGACAGGCACGGTCTACATCACTGGTAGTGGCACGCTCACGCTCGACGGCTCTGCGACGATTTCCGCCGCTACCAACAATGTTGGCTCTGGTGTTACGCTGAATGTCAACGACGCCCGCCTTGATGCCACCACCTACACCGGCTCCGGTACGGTTGTGTATGACGGCACGAAGCCTCCGACTGGCAAGGGCTGGACTGATGCCGAGAACTGGTCTGGTACGGTTTGGGTTAAGAACATTCCGAACTCCAGCAACGAAAGAAAGGATTGGAATCTCGCACTCTATGGCAACGCCAATTCCACACTCCGCTTCACAGATGTGAATCTCTTTTTCCCGAACAATACGACTACAGCCTTCCCTGGTACGGTCGATATTGATGGAGCGGGAATGAACGTTTGCGATGGTTACGGCGGTTCGATTGCGACAATTGCTCGCCTGACGGGAAGCGGAACGCTCTCCACGACCGGCGGTTCGTCCAACGGCAACGGACTTACCATTAATGACGCATCCGCATTCACGGGAACGATTACGCTTACAAAGTACAAGGTAATTATCGGTACTGTAACGGGTACGTCTGCAAGCGGTGTCCTTCAGATTGAGTCCGGTAAGTCGATAACGGTCGCGGGTGCTACTGCCCCTGGTGGTTTTGTCGTGAACGGTACGCTCGTCGCCAATGGCACGTTGGCGTCTTCCGCTTCTGCAGCCGTAACTGGTTCCGGCACAGTCGTGTTCGGTGGCGTTCCTTCGCCGGTCGATGGCGAGAATGAGACGAAGTGGTGGAAGAACGCCGCTTGGACGGGCACTGTTGAAATCAAGGGTGCTACCAACATTACCGGTACTGGCTACGCTTTCAACGACTACGGAAATGCCGGCTCGACAGTTAAGCTGACGAATTGCAGCGGATGGCTCACGCCCAATTACACCTGTGTCCCTGCCTTGGAGATTGGGGGTACATTCTCCTGGACTGATGGTTATTCCGGCCTCAATAATACATTTAAAGTCGGCACGCTCAAGGGTAGCGGCACGATCTCAATCCCTAACTCGGGCGCGGCAACGGCCGTATGGCAGATAACTGATGACTGGTCGGGCTTTACCGGCGCTGTTGTCGGAAACAACACTGCAGCCAAGCGTGTGCTAGTCTTCGGTTCAACTCTTCCGACTACGGTAACGGCTGGTGAGATTTACATCTCCGAGGGCGCGACGCTGAACCTTGACAACTCTTCCGCCGCATGGTGGGGTGTTGGCATGGGGTTTGTCGTTGACGGCACGGTCAAGGCTTCTTCCCGCAGCAAGTGGGGCGGTGGTACTTACATGACACTCGGCGATACCGGCGTGTTGGAACTGGTGAGCACCTCGAACACAGACGATCAAAATACTGAAATGGGTAATATTACGGGAACGGGAACGTTGAAGTTTTCGTCAAGCGCAGGCTGGAGGGCTTTCCCCAAGACGGATGCCAACATGCCGGCCACGACGCTTACTATTCAGACGGAGCTCGCAGATTCGCTGGTTCTCCCGACGAAAAATGATGGCGAGACCATTATCGGCAATCTTGCTGGTTCCAAGAATATCCGTTCTGACTGGTCTG
The DNA here is from genome assembly GCA_902799955.1 of uncultured bacterium. Taxonomy (GTDB): domain Bacteria; phylum Verrucomicrobiota; class Kiritimatiellia; order RFP12; family UBA1067; genus UBA1067. The sequence continues at coordinate 28,216 of CADCCQ010000014.1, forward strand.
ACAATGGTGCGAACGGCAGAATACTTACCGTGACGCAGTCGAAGGATACTGAATGGCAGGGCAAGTTTGTTTCAAACCGCACTACCCAATTCAATGTGGTGGCTCCAGCGACGGGCACTCCTGGCACGTTGACATTGTCGGGAACTCAGACTCTAGCAGATGTAGGCACGCCTATTCCTCTTAATGTCAGTGGTTCGGTCAACCTCACGGGTACATGGGTTGGCGATGTGACGGTTGCGGGCACGATTGGCGGCACGGGCACGTTGACCGGCAACTTGACGTTCAGCGCTGGCTCGACCTTCAAGGCGTTCGCCTCGGACGAGAACGGGCTTTCGGTCTCCGGATCGATCACCTATCCCGCGTCGGGAACGGTGACTGTCGACGTCAGTGCCCTGGAACTAAAGGACACGGATGGCTGGGTGACGCTCATGACAGGTTCGACAGACCTTGATGCTGGCAAGTTCGCGCTTTCCAGTGCAGACGCAGATAAATATAAGCTCAAGGTTGATGGTAGCACATTGAAGGTCAGGACGAAGGTCAAGAAGTTCGTCATCACAATCAGGTAGAAATCACGTCTGAAGAAGCAAAAGTGAGAAAGGCTGCTTCATATTTGAGATAGACACCTGAGTCGGTAAGACAATCGTGACGGGCCTTATGGCCCGTCACCTTTTAGTCTGCGGCGGGCAGTTCATTAAGATCGACAACAGAACAAACGGGAGAGACATGAAGGGAAATGCATTGAAGATTGCGTCCATGGTCTGCGCGGCGTGCGCGGCTACCGTGGCGGTTGCGGACAGGTCGGGCACGCCCGACGCGACGGTCAAGCCGTCCGAGGCCCATCTGCAGTACCAGAGCCGCGAGATCATGGCGCTGGTCCACTGGGGGCTCAACCCGTACACTAACCAGGAGTGGGGCTTCGGAAACGCGCCCGTCTCGAAGCTGACGCCGGCGAAGCTCGACCCCGCGCAGTGGGTGCGCGCCATGAAGGCCGCCGAGATAAAGAGCGTCGTCCTCGTCGCGAAGCACCACGACGGCTTCTGCCTCTGGCCGTCCAGATACAACAAGGACTACTCCATGTCCGCGGTGCCGCCGCCGAACACCGGCCGCAACATAGTGCGCGAGATGTCCGACGCCTGCAGGCGCGAAGGCCTGAAGTTCGGTGTGTACCTCTCTCCGTGGGACCGCCACCAGGGCTCGTACGCGACTCCCGCCTACGTCGACTACTTCTTCGCGCAGTGGAACGAGATATTCGACGACTACGGCGAGATCTGCGAGATCTGGCTCGACGGCGCGAACGGCGGCACCGGATGGTACGGCGGCGCGAACGGCGGCAGGGGCGAGCGCCGCTCGATCCCGAAGGACTACTACAGGAAGGGCGAGCTGCTGGCGCTCATGCACCGCAAGCATCCCAACGCCGTCGCGTTCGGCGGCCACGGCGACTGGTCCACCACATGGTGCGGAAACGAGCGCGGCGTGAGCCCCGAGACGTGGTGGTGCCCGCGGGGCGGCCTTGACGGGAAGCTGTACTGGCAGCCGTCAGAGGCCGACTTCCCGCTTCGCCGCGGCTGGTTCTACCACGCGAACGAGAGGCCGAAGTCCCTTGCCAGGCTCGTGAAGATTTACTTCGAGACCGTGGGGCGCGGCGCGGTGATGAACATCGGCGTGGCCCCCGACACCAACGGGCAGGTCTGCGAGGCCGACGTGAAGCGCCTCGCCGAGTTCGGCGAGTGGGTGCGCGACTTCAACTCCGTCGACTATGCGGCGGGCGCGAAGGTCTCGGAGCGCCGCGACGGCAACACTCTGACGGTCGAGCTGGAGCTGCCCAAGGCCGCCAGCTTCAACTGCGTCGACATGAAGGAGAAGATCGCCGAGGGGCAGCGCGTCGCGTCTTTCTCCGTTGAGATTCCCGCAGGCGACGGATGGAAGTGTATCGCGCGCGGCACCACAATCGGGCACCGCCGCCTCGCGCGCGTGCCGTCCGCGAACTACAGCCGCGTTCGCGTCGTCCTGGAGGGAATCGCCGAGCCGCAGATCTTCCCGATTGCGTTCCGCAAGGCCAGGGGGGTGACCGACGAAGACCTCCAGTCGCCGGACACCTATTCAAAGAGGGACTGGAAGATCGTCGGCCAGTCATGCCCCTACACGAACAACGCCAAGGGCGCGATCGACGGGAACTACAGGACGCTCTGGCACACGCACCCGATCAAGGAGGGCCCGCAGCGTCCGCCGCAGAGCTTCTCTGCCGACTGCGGCAAGGAACTTGTGATGCACGGCTTCGACTACGTTCCGCGCCTCGACGGGTGCAAGCACGGCATGGTCGACGCCTACGAGTTCCACGTCTCCTCCGACGGCAAGTCGTGGACGAAGGTCGCCTCCGGGGAGTTCGGGAACATAGAGGCGAACACAGTCAAGCAGCGCGTGACGTTCGATAAGCCCGTGAAGGCCCGCTACTTCCGCTTTACAGGGACTCATTCGCTTGGCAAGAACGACCACGTGGCGCTTGCTGAGATCGATCTCTGGTAGGAGAGAGAAGTGTAAAATGTAAAATGGAAAATGTAAAGTGTAGAGTGTAAAGTGGTGAGAGAAATGAGAGAGAGGGCGATGATTGAGAGGACAATTGCGAAGTGCCTGGCCTCGGTGGCGGTCGCGTGCGCGGCGGTTCAGGGGATTGCGGCGGGCGACAGGTCGGGCACGCCCGACGCGACGGTCCTGCCGTCTGCGGCGCATCTCGCGTACCAGGACCGCGAGATCATCGCGCTTGTCTGCTGGGGGCTCAACCCTTACACCGGACAGGAGTGGGGCTTCGGCAACGTGCCGGTCTCCAAGATCACCGCGACGAAGCTCGACCCCGCACAGTGGGCGCGGGCGATGAAGGCCGCCGAGATATCGACCGTCGTCCTCGTCGCGAAGCACCACGACGGATTCTGCCTCTGGCCATCCCCGCTAAACAAGGACTACTCCATGTCCGCCGTGCCCGCGCCCAACACCGGGCGCGACCTAGTGCGCGAGCTCGCGGACGCATGCCGCCGCGAGGGGATGAAGTTCGGCGTCTACCTCTCTCCGTGGGACCGCCACCAGGACTCCTACGCGACGCCCGCCTACGTCGACTACTTCTTCGCCCAGTGGAACGAGCTACTCGACAACTACGGCGAGATAAGCGAGATATGGCTCGACGGCGCGAACGGCGGCACCGGATGGTACGGCGGCGCGAACGGCGGCAAGGGCGAGCGCCGCTCGATCCCCAAGGACTACTACAGGCTCGACGACCTGCTGCAGATCATGCACAAAAAGCACCCCTCCGCAATCGCCTTCGGCGGCAACGGTGAGTGGTCCTCGCTCTGGTGCGGGAACGAGAGCGGCGTGAGCCCGGAGAAGTGGTGGTGCCCGAGGAAGGGGCGGGACGGGAAGCTGCATTGGCAGCCGTCAGAGACGGACTTCCCGTTGCGCCGCGGATGGTACTGGCACGGCAACGAAAGGCCAAAGTCGCTCGCCCGCCTTGTGAAGATATACTACGAGTCCGTCGGGCGCGGCGCCGTGATGAACATCGGCATCGCCCCGGACACCGACGGACAGGTCTGCGCCGCCGACGCGGAGCGCCTCGCCGAATTCGGCGAATGGGTGCGCGACTTCAACTCCGTAGACTACGCGAAGGGCGCGAAGGTCGCGGAGCGCCGCGACGGCAACAGGCTTGTCGTCGAGCTTGCGCTTCGCGAGGCCGCGGAGGTCAACTGCGTCGACTTCAAGGAGAGGATCGCGGAAGGGCAGAGGGTTGCCGAGTTCGTCATCGAGGTCCCCGACGGCGAATGCGGCTGGCGCGTCGTCGCGCGTGGCACGACGGTCGGCCACCGCCGCCTCGCCCGAATCCCGTCCGCGAAGTATGATCGCATTCGCGTGACGCTCGACGGCATCGCGCCGCCGCAGATGTACCCATTCGCACTCAGGCGCGGGAAGGCGGTCGATGGCGAGGTGTCGAGCGCCTCCGACACATACGGCAAGGCAGGATGGCGGATCGTGGACGAGACCTGCGCCGCGCCGCGCAACGCGAAGAACGCCATCGACGGGAACTACACCACGCTCTGGCACTCTCATGCGGCGGGCGTATCGCCCTTGCCGCCGCCGCAGAGCTTCACCGTCGACTGTGGCAAGGAGCTTCTCATTCACGGCTTCGACTACACGCCGCGCATGGACGGCTGCAGGCACGGAATGGTCGACGCATACGAGTTTCACGTCTCGTCCGACGGGAAGACTTGGACGAAGGTCTCCTCCGGCGAGTTCGGGAACCTTGCGGCGAATCCGACGAAGCGGCGCGTGGCGTTCGAGAAGCCGGTCAAGGCTCGCTACTTCCGCTTCACGGCGACGCACGCCCTGGACAGAAACGACCGCGTCGCACTGGCCGAGATCGACCTCTTTTAGCCACCCGCCACAACCTCACGCCCGCAATGGGAAAGTGGGTCTTGCTACTTACGAAATTTCTCGTTACGAAAAACTTCGTGAGTTTACTTTCGCGGACTCCCCCTTCGCGCCGACGGGCGCGATCACGATCGGCCCGCGTACCTTTGCGCCCTCTCGCGCCGGGAACGTGACCCTTACGACGTCTGTTCCCGGAGGGGACGAACCACCTCGCCGGTATCGAGGTTTTGGCGAGAGGCGAACTTTGGCGTACGCCGTTTGAACTGGCCATTAGCGTCTAGGGCGGTGCAAAAGGAGAAAATCCATTGCGTTGATCTGTCGGATTCCGTCATGGTCAAGTGGTGGATCGTTGTCGAGCGTGATGAGGGTTTTGGGGTACTGGTCGCGGATTGCCTTGAACGGAGCGAGTTCCCTTTTAAGAGTGGCTTCGTCTCGGACTGAAAGCGCGACCTGGAAGTATCTGGGGGCTGCGTTCTCAAAGGCGACGAAATCAACCTCCCGGCCATCGACAGTTCCAACATAGACGTCGCGGTAGCGCCTCTTGAGTTCAAGAAATATGATGTTTTCAAAAACATGTCCGATGTCGCCGCCCCGTTCTCCCGTCACTACGGCGCGGAGACCTTGGTCGGCGATGTAGTATTTTCCGAGCGTCTTGAGATAGCTGCGCCCCTTGATGTCATATCTTGTGGCGTGATACACGAGAAACGTTTCACAAAGCGCGTTGATATAGGTGTCGATCGTTCGGCTGGCTATAGCCGTTCCGTCCGCTTTGAGCGTGCCGGCGATGCGGTTCACGGAAAGGGGATTGCCGACATTGTCAAATATGAACCTTACGAGGCGCTTCAAGACGGCTCCGTCTCGCAGACTGAGCCGGGCGAGCACGTCTTTGTAGATGATTGTGTCAAATATTGCGGAAAGATAGTCCCTGCGAGCTTCGTCGTTCCCTGCAAGCCTCGTCACGAAGGGGAATCCGCCAAAGCGCATGTAGTTGGCAAACGCCTCGGACTTGGGGAGTCCCGGAAATGCGGAAAGGTATTCCACGAATGAGAGAGGCTGCATGGCGATCTCCACATATCTTCCAGTAAGGAATGTGGCAAGTTCACCGGAAAGGAACTTGGCGTTGGAGCCGGTAACATATACATCTGTATTGCTCTTCACGAAAAGTCCATCGACAAGCCGTTCGAATTCGGGCACCTGCTGAACTTCGTCAAGAAAGATGTATATCCTGCCAAGCGAGTCATCCATCTTGGATCGTACGAATGCCCATGCATCGGCAAAAGTGTGAAATACGCCGACATCGGGATCTTCAAAGTTGATGGATACAATCTGACGGGGATCGACACCTTCAGAAAGCAGTTTATTGCGAAAGAGCTTCAGGAGGGTAGTTTTCCCGCAACGGCGTATTCCTGTGACAACCTTGATGATGTCCTTGTCGCGCCAACTGGAGAGCCAGTCGGTGAAATATGGCCTATTTATTGTACTTGTCATGATAGAAGATCCCTGATGCAGAGAATTTTTGTACATATAATACCAAAACTTTGTTATGTAGTCAAGGGGTATGGGACATTCGTCCGTAAGAGTTTTGTTGCTGGTTTAAGTGTGTTTCCTCATTCCCTGCTTTACACTTCAAAGATTGACTCGGCGTAGCGGACGAGGCCCATGGCGTCCTTCGAGTAGTGGTCCGCGCCCATCTTCTCTGCGTAGTCCGCCGTAAGCACCGCGCCGCCGACAGTGACCATGCAGCCGGGGACCTGTTCATGGACGAGGCGGACGGTCTCCTCCATTGCGCCGACGGTCGTCGTCATCAGCGCGGAAAGCCCGACCAGCCGCGCGTTTTCGCGAAGGGCGGTCTTCGCGACCGTCTCCGGCGGGACGTCGCGCCCGAGGTCGATCACCTTGAAGCCGTAGTTCTCCAGCAGTGCGCGGCAGATGTTCTTGCCTATGTCGTGGATGTCCCCCTTAACGGTCGCGATCACGATCGGCCCGCGCACCTTCGCGCCCTCTCGCGCCGGGAACGCGGCCCTTACGACGTCGAACGCCGCGCCGGCCGCCTCCGCCGCCATTAGAAGCTGCGGCAGGAACACAGTCCCGGCCTCGAAACCCTTGCCGACCACCTCAAGCGCCGGGACGATCTCGCCGTTGACAATCGCGAGCGGGTCCGTTCCCGCGGCGACTGCCGCCTTCGCGGCGTCCGCCGCGTCGCCCTTGAGTCCGCGCTGTATGGCGGATGAAAGACCACCGCCGTGGTCATCGGCCTTCCCCGCCGCTCCAGCCTTGCCGACGGCGCCGCCTGTCGCGGCGGAGGGCGACCAGTCCTTGAACGCGGCGATCCACTCTGAGCAGTTCGCGTCGCGCCCGGTCAAGGCGCGGTAGGCGCGGTAGGCGGACATCATGTCCGCCGAGAGCGGGTTTATGATCCCCGCTGAGAGTCCGTTGGCGAGCGCCATCGTGTAGAACGCGGCGTTGACGAGCGGGCGCGCCGGCAGTCCGAAGGATATGTTCGATACTCCCAGGCAGGTGCGGCATCCAAGCTCGTCTCTGACGCGGCGCAGCGCCTCGAGGGCGATGTTCGCCCCGTCGCCTCCGGCGCTCACAGCCATCGACAGGACGTCCACCACGAAGTCCGCCGGCGTGAGCCCGAAGTCCGCCCCGCGCCTGACTATTCGCCTCGCGATCTCCACGCGCCCCTCTGCGGTCGTCGGGATCCCTTTCTCGTCGAGGGTCAGCGCGACTACCGCGCCGCCGTACTTCGCGACGAGCGGGAGAACGGCGTCCATCGACTCGCGGCTCCCGTTCACGGAGTTCACAAGCGGCTTACCGTTGTAGTGGCGCATCGCCCGCTCAAGGGCGACGGGGTCGGAGGTGTCGATCTGAAGCGGGAGGTCGGTGACGCTCTGCACCGCCTGCACCGTCGCGTCGAGGACGGCCGGCTCGTCCAGCCCGGGGACGCCGACGTTGACGTCGAGGACGTGCGCTCCGGCGTCGGCCTGCGCGACCGCCTCGCGGAGGACGTATGCGACGTCGCCCTCCGCCAGGGCGGCCTTCAGCCTCTTCTTCCCGGTGGGGTTGATCCTCTCCCCGATGATGATCGTGTCGTCGAACGGTATCTCGACTGCCCGCGATCCGGATGTGATGAAGGTTCGGGAGTTTTTTGGTGTTTGAGTTTTTTGGTGTTTGAGTTGATTTTTCTGGCTCAAGCTTTCAACCACTTCTTTTATATGCGCGGGGGTCGTGCCGCAGCATCCGCCGACGATCGACGCGCCTGCCTCTACGAGCGCGGCGACGTCGCGTGCGAAGTCTTCTGGGCCGACGGTGAAGACCGTCCTGCCGTCGACCATCTTCGGGAGCCCGGCGTTCGGCTTGACGGCGATGGGAAGGGCGGTGCATCTGCGCAGCCGCCGCGTGAACTCCAGCATCCTGTCGGGGCCGAAGCCGCAGTTCATGCCGAGCGCGTCTACTCCCAGCCCTTCGAGGAGCGCGGCGACGCATTCGATGTCCGCGCCCGTCAGGAGGCGTCCGTCGTCTCCCAGCGCGACTGTCGCAAGGATCGGGAGCGACGAGTTCTCCTTCGCGGCGAGGACGGCGGCCTTCAGTTCGTACAGGTCTCCCATCGTCTCTATCGCGACTAGGTCGGCGCCTGTCGCCGCGCCGATGCGCACCTGCTCGGCGAACGCGTCGTAGGCGGCGTCGAACTCGAAGTCGCCTGCGGGCTTCAGGAGCCGCCCGGTGGGGCCGACGTCGAGCGCGGCGAACCTCCGCCCGCCGCCGGCATTCGCGACGGCGTCGCGCGCGATGGCGATTCCCGCCGCTATGACGTCGGCGAGCGGCGCGTCGCCGTGGTACTTGGCGGGGTTCGCGCCGAAGGTGTTGGCGTAGACGACGTTCGCCCCGGCGGCGAGGTACGATTCGTGCACGGACCTGATGTCGTCCGGTCGCGCCAGGTTCCAGAGCTCCGGGACCTCTCCGGGGCGCAGCCCCCTAGCCTGGAGCTGCGTGCCCATTGCGCCGTCGAGGAAGAGAATCCCGTCGTCGTTTTGGAAGATCTTGTTCGCAGCGTTCATTTTACGGTCTCCTGTCCTTGCCTGTAAGTTCTATTGGAAACAACCGGAACAACTTTTTTCTCTCGCCGCGCAACCGCGCGGCGCTCTTGAATCGGCGGGCGTGTTGCCCGCCGTAAGAAGTTGTCAATGTTGTTTTCATATTAATCCAGTAGCACTTAACCTTGCCTGTAAGTTCTATTGGAAACAACCGGAACAACTTTTTTCTCTCGCCGCGTAACCGCGCGGCGCTCTTGAATCGGCGGGCGTGTTGCCCGCCGTAAAAAGTTGTCAATGTTGTTTTCATATTAATCCAGTAGAACTTATACTCATTGGCATTCTTGTGCGAAGCGCGGGCGGCGGGTTACGCCGATTATGGCGCTGACGGACTTCGACGGCGCCATGACCAGGGCGTCCGTGAGCGAGACGCCGACCGTGCGCGGCGCGTCGAGGATCGCCAGCAGCTCCCTCTGCGCCTCAAGCGGGTAGTCGCCGTAGCCCGGGGAGTATCTGCGCACGAGCCTTTCGCCGGGGGCGAGCTCGCGGCGGATCTCGTCCTCGGCGGAGTCCATCAGCTCCTCTATCGCCGCCGCGCCGATTGCCTGGAGGATGAAGGCGTCCGCCGCCGACTTCGCGGCGGTGGAGCGCTGGAGCGCGTCGAACGTCGCGCCGATGGTGCCGCAGGCGAGGTATGCGGCGTGGCACTTCCCCAGATGCGCGGCGAGCGACTTGGAGCCGCGCATGTCCAGTTCCGCGAGGTCGTCCAGTCGCCGCCATGTGCGCGCGGGGCGGATCGCGCCGAGCGCGGCCTTGCGCATCGCTTCGATGCGCCGCTCCAGCGCCTCGCCGGGCTTCCTCCCGTAGAGCCAGAGGTAGCGCCTTACCTGGACGGGGTCAATCCTCAATTATCCCCCTCAGGTTTGCCATGATCCTCTCGGCGACCTCCGGGCGGTTCATCGTGTAGAGGTGGACGGCGTTCACGCCGTTCGCGAAGAGGTCGACGATTTGCTCCGTCGCGTAGGCGACGCCGGCGTCGAGCATCGCGGCGGGGCGGTCACCGTAGCGGTCGACTATCGACTTGAATCGGCTTGGCAGGTAGGTGCCGGAGAGCCTGCAGATCCGCTCGATCTGGCGTCCGTTGGTGACGGGCATGACGCCTGCGATGACGGGCACGGTGACGCCCCGGTCGCGGAGCTTCGCCAGGTAGCGGAAGAAGACGTTGTTGTCGAAGAACATCTGGGTCGTGACAAAGTCGAGCCCGGCGTCGACCTTCTCGCGGAGGTGGGAGATGTCGTCCTCCATGTGGGCGCACTCGGGGTGGCACTCGGGGTAGCACGCGCCGCCGAGGCAGAAGCCGGACGGCTTCAGCGCGCGCACTAGGTCGGCGGCGTGGAGGAACGGGCCGTTGGGCGCCGCGGGCGCGTCCTTCGGCATGTCGCCGCGGAGGCAGAGTATGTTCTCTACGCCGCCGTCGCGCAGGGCCGCGAGCTCGCCGTCGATGCGCTCGCGCGTCGCCCCGACGCACGTCAGGTGCGCAAGCGCGCTGACGCCGCACGTCTGCACGAACGCCGCGACGCCGGCGGTGTTCGCGCTCGCGCCGCCCGCCGCGCCGTACGTCACGGACATGAACGACGGCCTCTGCTTCGCGAGGCGCCTGACCGTCTCGCGGATGCCGTCGAACGGCATGTCGCGCTTCGGCGGGAATATCTCGAACGAGACGCTCGGCCGCCCGCCGGAAAGTATTTCGCTTATCTTCACTGCACTCTCTCCCTTGTTGCAACAACGGATATTATATCACAACAAAACAATATTGCCACTGCTTCCGTGAACCTTTTCACTTTTCTACATTTCTACACTTCTACACGGCCAAACTTCCTCTGTTTGTGGTATAATCTATCGCATGGGACACGACATACAGACCGGCGAGTCCGCCATGCGGGAGTGATGCTACCGTGAGAAAGGCGAGGCAAAGCAGCATAGAGAGGCTGGAGAAGTACCTGGTGAAGGTCATCCTCGAAAAGGGGGCTGACCAGAACCAGCCTTTCTCCATGCGCCTGCTCCTTGGGTTCCTGAAGTGCCTCAGCGTCGTGTTCGCCGCGGTGGTGTCGGTCAGGTACTTCCTCTACAAGACGGGTTTCCTGCGCCGCTACCCGCTCGGCATCCAGGTAATATCGATCGGCAACGTCACCGCCGGCGGCACGGGCAAGACGCCGGTGACGGAGATGTTCGCGCGCGCCCTCGCGGCTAAGGGCCGCAAGGTCGCGGTGCTCTCGCGCGGCTACCGCCGCAAGGAGGCGCCGTGGTGGCAGCGGATATTCAGGGATGTCATCCTGCCGCCGCTCGTCGTCTCCAACGGCAAGCGCGTTCTGCTCGACTCAGCTATCGGTGGCGACGAGCCGTACATGCTCGCGTCGAACCTGCCCGGCGTCGCGGTCGTAGTCGACCGCGACCGCGTGAAGGCCGGGCGCTACGCGATAAAGCGCCTCGGCTGCGACACGATCATCCTCGACGACGGCTTCCAGTACCAGAGGCTCAAGCACTCCGTCGAGGTCGTGCTCGTCGACTCCACGAACCCGTTCGGCAACGGCAACATGTTGCCGCGCGGGATCCTGCGAGAGCCCGTCAGGCACCTGAAGCGCGCCGACATCATCTTCCTCACGAAATGCCGCGGCGACGTCTCCGGCGTCGTCGAGGAGGTGCGCCGCTACAACAAGTCCGCGCCGATCGTCCAGTGCCGCCACGCCCCCAAGTCGCTCAAGGACGTCTGGAGCCGCGAGGAGTATCCGCTGACGTGGCTTGACGGCAAGACGACCTGCACGCTCTCCGGCATCGCGTCGCCGAAGGGGTTCGAGAACTCGCTCAGGCACATGGGCGCGAAGGTCGTGTGGTGCGAGCGCTACGCGGACCACCACCGCTACGACCCGTCCGAGATCCTCTACGCGCTCAACCGCACCGCCGACATGGGCGCGGACGCGCTCGTCACGACGGAGAAGGACGCCGTGCGCTTTCCGCGCTTCGAGACGACGCCCGTGAAGTGCCTGTACCTGCGCATCGCGATCGAGATGCTCTCCGGCGCCGAGCACGTAGACGGAATCATAGACAGGATCAGGTTCAGGAAATGAGCGGCAGGGGACACGGCATACTGAAGAACGCATTCACGGTGGGCGCATTCACCGCGCTCTCCCGCGTGCTGGGGCTCGTCCGCGAGATGCTCCAGTCGCGCCTGATCGGCGCGGGCGTCGCGCAGAGCGCGTTCACCCTGGCGTTCGCGCTTCCGAACATGATGCGCAAGCTCTTCGGCGAGGGCGCGCTCACGGCGGCGTTCGTGCCCGTCTTCAAGGGCGAGCTGGAGAGGTCGTCGCGCGAGGCCGCCGCCGCGCTCGCGCGCTCGGTGATGACGATGGTCGTCCTGATGCTCGGCGCGATCCTCGTCCTGGCTCTCGGCTCCCTTGAGGTCGTGGGGGCGATGCGCGACAGGCTTGGCGTCGAGGACGCACACCGATTCGCGCTGACCATCGGGCTCGTGAAGACGCTTCTGCCGTATATGCTCTTCATCTGCGCGGCGGCCTTCGGCATGGGGGTCGTGAACGCGCTCGGGAGGTTCAAGGCGTCCAGCTTCATGCCGTGCATCCTGAACTTCGTCTGGATCGGTACGCTCCTCTGGATGTGGGTCGCGCCGTCGATGGACCCCGACAGGCGCATCCACCGCGTGGCGATTGCGATCCTCTGCGCGGGCGCGGTGCAGATGGCCTTCATGTTCTGGATGATGGCGAAGTCGGGCTTCTCTCCGCTTCCGAAGTTCACCGGCTGGGGCGACGCAAAGGTCCGCCTCGTGTGGCGCAACGTCGGCATCGCCGCCGTCGGCGCGGGCGCGGTGCAGATAAACTACATGCTTGACCAGTTCCTCGCGCAGCTCGCCTCGCCGTGGGCCGCCGGAGTCATAGGCTACGCAGAGAGGCTCATGGACCTCCCGCTGGGGATCGTGGGCGTCGCGTTCGGGACGGTCCTGCTGCCGACGCTCGCCGGGCTTTTCGCGAAGGACGACCTGGAGGGCGCGAAGGAGGCGCTGTCGTCGTCGCTCGTCTCGCTTATGTTCGTGATGATCCCCGCCGCGGTCGGGCTGGCGATCCTCGCGCACGAGGTCACGGGCGTCATATACCAGGGCGGTGAGTTCGACGCGGTGGCGACGACGCGCGTGGCGCGCGCCCTCGCCGTCTACTCCGCCGGGCTCGCGTTCTTCGGGCTTCAGAAGGTGGCCGTGCCGTGGTTCCAGGCGCAGAACGACATGAAGACCCCGCTCAGGGTGTCCGTCGCGGCGGTTGTGCTGAACGCGTCGCTGAACATCGCCGCCGTGCTGCTCCTTCCCGTCGAGTGGCGCCACGTGGGGCTCGCGGCGTCCACTGTCGTGTGCGCAGGCGCGGCGGCCGCGCTGCTGCTCGTCCTCGCGCGGCGCAGGAACGGCGACCTCGGGCTCTCCCGCGCCGTGCCGTCGATCGTGCGCATAACGGCGGCCGCGCTCGCGATGGGCGGCGCGATCGCCGCGCTCAGGCCGCTCTCCGCCAGGATTTTCGCATTCGCCGGGGAGCGCGCGGGCGCCGTCATGTCCCTCGGGCTTCTCGTGGTCGCCGGCATCGCGTCGTACTCGCTCTGCGCGCTTGTGATGATGCGCGGCGAACTGGCGGCGATGCGCAGGCATCGCTCGGGAGGCGCGTCGTGAGCGGCGGCGGAGCGGATGACGAACTCTCGATAGAGGAGATGCTCTCCTCCCGGCCGGCGGAGTACAGGGCGCCGGGGAGGCTCGCCCTCGGCAGCATGGTCGACGGCTGGCGCGTCGAGGCGTTTCTTGGCGAGGGACGCTCTGCGGAGGTGTACCGGGTCGTGAACCTGAAGGGCGGCGGAGACGGCGCGCTTAAGCTGCTCGCGGATCTGTCGCCGTCCATGAGGGAGCGCTTCGCGCGCGAGGTGAAGGTGCTGAAGTCCGTGGCGCTCCCGGGGATGCCGAAGTTCCTCCGCGAGGGGACGGCCCTCGGGTCCCCGTACTGCATAATGGAGTACCTCCAGCCGCTCTTCCTGCCGCTTCCGCGCGAGGAGGCCGTCAAGTTCACGACGTCGCTCGCCAGGTCGGTAGGCGCGCTGAACGAATACGGATTCGTCCATCGCGACATAAAGCCCGCGAACGTCCTTCTGCGCCGCGAAGGGGGGCCGGTCCTGGTGGACTTCGGGCTGGTCTCCGCCATCCCCGGGACGCGGGCCGCCGAACTGGGAATCGCCGCGCCGGGGCGCGACGGGGTGGGCACAAAAGGGTTCTCCGCGCCGGAGCAGATGATGGACGGCGTTTTCAACGCGCGCACCGAGGTCTTCGCGCTCGGTAAGATGCTGCGCGCCGCCCTGACGCGGCCGATTCCGCGTCCGCTGCTTGACGTGATCCGCAAGGCGACGAGCGACGACCCGGAGGACCGCTACCCTAACGCCATGGCCTTCGCCGACGCCGTCGAGGAGGCGGCGGGAAGGCGGCGGAGGGCGTTCGCGTTCGCGGCGGCGGGCATTGCCGCGGTTGCGGCTGCCGTCGTCGCCGTGCTCCTGGTCGCGCGGCGCGGGCCGGGCTCAGGTGCCGTTGCGTCGACCACGCCACCCCCGCCGCCGCCCACGCGCCCTCTCGTTAATCATCTGGCGCCGTCCATCGAGGAGCGCCTTCTCGAGATTGACATCGAAAAGGGCGCGGAGCGCCTTGCCGCCCGCCCGGGCGAAAGCGATCAGGACCGCTTCAGGAGGATACTGGAGGACGCCAACTACGGCGACCTGGACGCGCAGACCGCCGTGGCGGAGGCGTATTTCTGGGGGAAGGGCGTCGACGAGGACAAGGCCAAGGCCGTTGAATGGTATAGGAAGGCGGCGGACAATGGGGGAATTGACGCGCTGGCGTCACTTGGCATCTGCCTGCTCAAGGGATATGGATGCGAAGAGGACCACAAGGCCGCCGTCAAGTGCTTTGCCGCGGCCGCCGCGGAGAAGAACGTCCGCGCGATGAACGACTATGCCTTCTGCCTCATCCATGGCAAGGGAACGGACAAGAACGAGAAGGCGGGATTCAAACTGGCGCTGGAGGCGGCGGAGCTTGGCCATGCGGCGTCGCAGGTGATGGTCGGCGAATGCTATCTCTATGGCTGGGGCGTCGCCAAGAAGGCCCCACATGAGGCCAGGATCTGGCTGGAGAAGGCCGCCGCGCAGGGGAACAAGCGCGCCAGGAGGCTGCTTGACACGCGCTTCCCTTGAATTAGTCGTTGGTGGCTAGTCGTTAGCAGGAAGCAAAGAGAAATACAGAGAAGGAGACGGCAGCATTGCCGCAGGGAAATGCACCAAGGGTGTCTCCCCTTCTGCAAAGAGGGTCTCTCCCCATATGCCGCTTTTGTGCGGCTGGGGTAGAATAGGGGTCTCTCCCCATATGCCGTGCTAGTGCGGCTGGCAGGGGTGGAGAAAAATATTTTCCAGATGTTACAATTGCGTTACAATCTTTTTTGCAAAATGTGGTAGACTACATTGCGTCGACCGGGGCTGCGCGGAAGTACCGCGCGGCCACCATGCCGGTCGGATGCAACGAACAAAGAGGGAGGTACAAGAAATGGCAAGGACGGCAAGGGTGAAGAGCATGGCGGAAGGGACCGCGTACTATCATCTCACTTCGCGAGCGTGCAACAGGCAGTTCCTGTTCCGCAAGGCGAAGGTCAAGACGCGGCTGGCGGAGCTCATCAGGATCGCCGCCGAGTTCAGCGGCGTGGTCCTGGAGGCGTTCACGGTGATGGACAACCACATCCACGTGCTGTGCAAGATCGTG
>CADCCQ010000015.1 GCA_902799955.1 uncultured bacterium
GCGCCGAGCCCCAGGTCCACGGCCGCCCCCGGCGCGGCGGCCGCCGCGCCTGCAGGCGCGGGCGTCGCCACGGGCTCGTCGGAGACGACGCGTATCGTCGTCTCGCCCACCTCGATGACGTCCCCGACGGCCAGCGGCTTCGCGTCCAGCCCGATCTGCTCGCCGTTGACGAACGTCCCGTTGGCGCTGCACAGGTCGATGACCCTTATCCCGGCCTCGCCGTCGCACTCGAAGATGCACTGGTTCCTGGAAAGCCCCTCGTCCGGGATGTGTATGTCGCACGAGGACGAGCGGCCGAGCCTCAGCCCCCCGTCCGGCACGGCGAACCTCCTCCCGGAAAGCGCGCCGCCCTCTATCAGCAGATCCGGTCTTCTGGACATCTCTCGCCCTCCTCGCAATGTTCCGTCACTTCAGCAGCCCCTTCATCGCCTGGACCACAACCGGCCCCAGCAGTATCACGAACACCGCCGGGAATATGCAAAGCATCAGCGGCCCGAGCATCTTCGTCGGCGCCTCGTTGGCGAGCTTCTCCGCCCTGTCGAACCGCCGCGAGCGCATCTGGTCGGACTGTATCCGCAGGATCGACCCGATCGACACGCCAAGCTCGTCCGCCTGTATGAGCGCGTACGCGACGGACTTGAGGTCCGGCTGGCCCACGCGGTCCGCCATGCCCTTCAGCGCCGCCTTGCGCGAGGAGCCGACCTGTATCTCCTTCGTCATGCGCAGCAGCTCCTCGTTGAGCGGGTCCATCTTCCGCGACTCGCAGTTCCTCTGCAGCGCGCTGATGAAGTCCATGCCCGCCTCTACGCTCAGCGTGAGTATGTCCAGGACGAACGGCAGCGCGCGCACGATCGACGCGTGGCGCTTCTTGATCGCGCCCCGTAGCCAGATGGTCGGCTGGAGGCAGAGGAGAATGATTCCGAAGGCGCACAGCGGCAGCCGCATCGAGACGAACAGCGAATCGGGTATCGCCACGCCGCAAAGGACGATGACGAGGCACCATATCGCCCCCATGACGATGGGGCACAGGAACTTCAGCGCCGTGAACTCGCGTCCGCTGAGAAGGCCCTCGTACCCGCCAGAGACGAGCATCCTGTCGGCGAGAGCTATCCTCTCGGCGAACGCCGGGCGGGAGAGTATCCCGTCCAGGTTGCCCACGAACGGGATGAGCATCTTGAAGGAGAGCGGCAGCGAACGCTCCTGGCGGCGCCCGTCGGCGAGCGTGACGTACGTCACCTCCTTCGCCACGGACGCCGCGTAGCCGGCAAGCCCCGCCGCCGCGAGGCACCATGTCGCCATCAGCGCGATCTCAATGCCAGTCATGTCCCACCTTCCCTCGTCTTCTGATTTTCAAGTTCTACTGTCCGCCATCCATTCCCCTGGCGTCAGCTCACTGTCGCGCCGCCGCCGGCGGGGGCGTCCGGCGAGACCACGCCTCCGCCCTCCCCGGGCGTCCCGGCGAAAAGGACCATGCCCTCGGAGACGCCCACGGACATCTTCCTCGGCGCGAGGTTCGCGACGAACGCGACCTCCTTGCCGACGAGCGCGGCGGGGTCAGGGTACGCGCCGCGGATGCCGGAGAATATCGTCCTTTTCCCGAGCGCGCCCGCGTCGATCACGAGCTTCAGCAGCTTGGAGCTCTTCGGCACCAGCTCGCAGCTCTCCACCACGCCGACCCTCAGGTCGATCTTCTCGAAGTCGGCGAACGAGACCTCCGGCTTGACGGGCGCCGCCTCCGCGCCCGCCGCGCCGCCAGCATTGCCAGCGCTTCCAGCCGCGCCTACGCTTCCCGTCGCGCCGCCATCATTACCCGCGCTTCCCGTCGCGTTACCAGCATTGATGGCCGAACTGCGTTCGGCCTGCCCCTTGTTCTTGCTCGCCCGCGACTCGTGGGCGACCTCGCCGGAATCAGCGGGCTTCTCCATCGCGGCGGCGACCATCGCCTCTACCTGCTTCGCGTCGATCCTGCTGGCGAGATACTCGTATTCGCCGAGCGCGATGCCCTCGCGCACCTCCTGCGCGGAGTCCCAGGTAAAGGCGTCCTCTCCGAAGAGCTTCATCGCCTTCGCTGCGTACTCCGGGAGGATCGGGGCGAGGTAGATCGCCATGACCCTGAACGCGTTGAGCGCGGCGGTGAGCGACGAGCGCGTCGCCTCAAGGTCGGTCTTCACCGTCTTCCAGGGCTGGACGCCGTCGAAGTAAGCGTTCGCGATGTCCGCAAGGCGGCATATCTCGACGACGGCCTGGCTGAAGCGGCGTCCCTCGTAGTGGCGCGCGATCGTCGCCGCGGCCTCGCGGCACTTCGCGACCATCGCCGCGCCCTCGGCGTCCATCGCGCCGAGGCGCCCGTCGAGGCGCTTGTGGACCATCTGCGCCGAGCGCGAGGCGATGTTGGTGATCTTGCCGACGAGGTCGGAGTTGACGCGCTGCACGAAGTCGGAGAGGTTGAGGTCGATGTCGTCGACCGTGCCGCCGAGCTTCGCGGCGTAGTAGTACCTCAGGGCCTCCGGCGGAAGGTGGTCGAGGTACGTGCGGGCCGTCACGAACGTGCCCTTGGACTTCGACATCTTCTCGCCGTCGACGGTCAGGAAGCCGTGGACGAACACCTTGTCCGGGCCCTTGAAGCCCGCGACGTGGAGCATCCCCGGCCAGAAGAGGCAGTGGAATCGGATGATGTCCTTGCCGATGAAGTGGTAGAGCTCCGCCTCCGGGTCGTTCCACATGTCGAAGCGCCCGAGGTTCTTCAGCGAGGCGATGTAGCCGATCGGCGCGTCCACCCACACGTAGAAGAACTTGCCGGGGTTGCCGGGGATCTCGAAGCCGAAATAGGGCGCGTTGCGGGAGATGCACCAGCCGCGCAGCGGCTCGCGGAACCACTCGAGCAGCTTGTTCGCGACGTCCGGCGTCGTGTGCTCGGGGATCCACCTCTCGAGGTACTCGTGCTGCGGCTCCAGCTCGAAGTAGAGGTGCTCCGCGTCGCGGAGCGAAGGCGCGCCGCCGCACGTCGTGCAGACGGGATTCCCAAGCTCCTCGGCCGCGTACGTCGCGCCGCAGCGGTCGCAGCTGTCGCCGTACTGCCCGGGCGCGCCGCACTTGGGGCACGTGCCCTTCACGAAGCGGTCGGGCAGGAACATGCTGCACTTCTCGCAGTAGAGCTGCGGCGCGGACCTCCTGGTCACCGCGCCCGACCTCTCCATCGCCGCGAATATCGCCTCGGAAAGCTCCCTGTTCTCCGGCGAGTTCGTCGTGTAGTAGTTGTCGAAGCGTATCTGGAAGTCGGTGAAGTCCCTGAGGTGCGCCTCGTGGGACCGCGCGATGAGCTCCTCCGGCGTCACGCCCTCGCGCCTGGCGCGGATCATCACCGGCGTGCCGTGCGTGTCGTCGGCGCACACGTAGACGCAGTCGTTGCCGCGGAGCCTCTGGTACCTGACCCAGAAGTCGGTCTGCAGATACTCCACCAGGTGCCCTATGTGTATGTCGCCGTTCGCGTAGGGCAGCGCGCTCGTTACGACGATCCTCCTCTTCCCGTCCTCCTTCATCTCGACACCTCCGTCAGGCGATCTCCCTCGCCGTCTTCACCACGTTCTCGACGGTGAAGCCGAACTTCTCCGCCAGCACCTTGTACGGGGCGGACGCCCCGAAGCCGTCCATCGTCACGTAGCGCGTCGTGCGGCGGTCCGCGGCGAACGCGTCCCACCCGAAGCGGACGCCCGCCTCGACGATGACGCGCTTCGTCATCATGGACGGCACGACCGACTCGCGCCACTCCTGCCTCTGCGCGAGGAACAGCTCCACCGACGGCATCGAGACGACCCTCACCGCGCGCCCCTCGGCGGCCAGCTCCTTCGCGGCGGCGATCGCGAGCGACACCTCGGAGCCCGTCGCGATGAAGAGCACCGTGTCCGCGCCCTGCGAACCGCTCTCGAAGATCGTGTAGCCGCCCTTCGCGACGCCCTCGTGGCGCACGCCCTCGAGGACCGGCACGTTCTGGCGCGTCGTCATCAGGCAGCTGGGCCCGGACGTGTTGAGCAGCATCTCGACCCATGCGTACGCCGTCTCCGTGGCGTCCGCCGGGCGGAACGTGACGAGCCCGGGGATCGTGCGGAGCGCCGCGAGGTGCTCGACCGGCTCGTGCGTCGGGCCGTCCTCGCCGACGTAGAAGCTGTCGTGGGAGAACACGCTTATCGACGGCAGCTTCATCAGCGCGGCCAGGCGGATCGCCGGCCTCATGTAGTCGCTGAACACGAAGAACGTCGAGCCGAAGCCCCTGAAGCCGCCGAACGCCGTTATGCCGTTGGCTATCGCGGCCATGGCGAGCTCGCGTATGCCGAAGTGGATGTTCCTGCCCTCGAAGGAGCCGGGCGCGACGTAGCCGCCGTCCTTGATCACGGTCTTGTTGCTAGGGGCGAGGTCCGCCGACCCGCCGACGAGCTCCGGCACGAGCTTCGCGAGCGCGTTCATCACCTCGCCGCACGCGCTGCGCGTGGCGACAGACGCCCCCGGCTCGTACTTCGGGAGCGCCTCGACGAGCTTCATGTAGTCGGGGGCCTTCGTCTCGCCGGTGATCTCGGGATGCTCGCGCCGCCAGCGCTTCGCGATGCGGTGCATCGTCGCCGCGCGCGACTCGAAGACCGCCCTGACCTCGTCGGGGACGTAGAAGCTCCTCTCGGGGTCGAAGCCGAGCGCGGCCTTGAGGCCCTTCGTCTCCTCGGCTCCGAGCGGCGCGCCGTGGCAGTCGGCGGAGTCGTGCTTGGTCGGCGCCCCGAAGCCGATGTGGGTCTTCGCAATGACGAGAACCGGCGCGCCCGCAAAGCGGCTCGCGTTGCGGTACGTGCGGTCGATCGCCGCGAAGTCGTGTCCGTCGCAGGACATCACCTTCCAGCCGTAGCTCTCGAAGCGCCGCCTCACGTCGTCGGTGCTGGAGAGCGTCGCGGCGCCTTCGATCGTTATGTCGTTGCAGTCGTAGACCGCCACGAGCCCGTCGAGCTTCATGGTCCCGGCGAGGCTGCACGCCTCGTGCGAAATCCCCTCCTCCATGTCGCCGTCGCCGCAGAAGACCCACGTCCTGCAGCCGACGCCGGACTTCTTCGCGGCGAGCGCGAGGCCGACGCCCATCGCGAGGCCCTGCCCGAGCGGGCCCGTAGTCACCTCCACGCCAGGCACGAGCCCGCGCTCGGGATGCCCCGCGCAGCGCGAGCCGTACTGGCGGAAGCGCTTCAGCTCGTCCATCGAGAGCGCGCCGGTGCCGGAGAGGTGGAAGAGCGCGTACACAAGCGCGCTCGCGTGCCCGCCAGAGAACACGAGCCTGTCGCGGCCCGGCCATTTCACGTCGAGAGGGTCGAAGTTGAGGAAGTTTAGCCAAAGGGACGTAGCCAGGTCGGCCATGCCGAGGGGCGCGCCGGGATGGCCGCTCTTGGCCTGGTCTATCATGTCGGAGCAGAGGCAGCGAATCGTGTTCGCCGCCAGCCTGAGCTGTTCTTCGTGTATTTTTTTCATGGACATATTATATCACAACAAGCGCGAATGTAAAATGTAAATTCACTTTCCCCACGCAGGATGGAGCCGGAGGCCGGCGAGATTCCGAATCGCCGAGCCCAGTCCGCCCCATAGGTTCGAGACCAGCGCGTGCGAGTCGTGCAGCACCGCCCGGCTCACGTCCACCTTCCTCTGCGCAAGCTTCACGCCCCGCTTGAAGCGCATTCCCGCCGCCTTCGCCCCCGCCGCGACCCAGGCGAGCGCGACGTCCGCCACGACGTGGTTGTCGTCGTAGAGCCCGCCGACGTCGCTGTGGCTCCCGGGGAACAGCATCTCGACGACGCGCCCCCCGGAGACCCTGCCGCCGGCGCCGTCACGCAGCGGGACGTAGTCGAAGAAGCGGCGCGCCTCGTCCCGCGCGACGGCATGGCGCGCCTTCCTGACGTTGCGGGGGCATTCCTCCGAGACGTCCAGACCCATCGTCGAGTCGACGGTGTCCCACAGCCCCATGTACGCGACCGGGACGCCGAGCCTGTCGAGCCAGGCGGCGAAATGCCGCGCGATGAGCGCGCCGCGCGAGAAGCCGAAGAGATAGACGCGCGTCTCAAGGCCGACGGCGGGCAGCGTCGTGTAGTTCGCCTCGAACCAGCGGCGCGCGGACCCGAACGCCGCGCGCCAGTCGGCGCCGGCGACCTTCCCGGAGAGATACGCGCCGAAGCGCGTCCCCGGCCCCGGCTCGAGGAACAGGAGCTGCCCGTCGTACTCCGCCGCGGCGTCGTGGAGACGGGTCACGTTCGTCGCCTTCCCCTCGACGCCCTGCCCCGTCCCCTCGAAGAATATGCAGATGTTCACCTTCGCCTCCCGTTTTCAATTGTCGTGCTTTGCCTGTACATTATACCAGAAACCATCCCGGGAAACATGGAAATCTCCCCTCGGGGTTTTCCCGCATCAATTCCCGCTTTCCATTTTAATCAAATTTCATGTTGCTTTTTGGGGCGCCCTTCTGATAGAATATTAGATAAGGCGAAAAAGCCGAAACCCAAAAAACAAATACAAAAGAAAGGCACAGACTAATGTTCGAAAAGGTAATTGAGAAAATCAAGTGTCCAAGCAAGTTCGTGGACATCAACGACGTCTCCACGCGGAGCGAGTACTGGGGGACGTATCTCCTTCTGGGCCTGCCCATTGGCATCCTCAGCAGCATATTCATTTCGATTGTGTACTTCTGCGACATAGAAAGCGAGGGCTTGTCCAAAACCCTTATGGTCCTGGGCACATGCCTTTCGATGCTGGCCACTCTGGTGCTCTACCCCGTCTTTGTGCGCAGGGTGAGGGACGTCGGCCTTTCGCCCTGGATCGCCCTTGCGTGCATTGCGCCAATGTTCTTCCCGTACGTCGGCGGCCTCACCGGCATCGCGATGATTGCGTTCGGCTGCATCCCCGGCAAGGCCGGCGCGGCCGAGAAGTGCACGAATGCCTCTTGCTGCACGGCGCTGTTCTGGGCGGCCAGCGTGGTTCTCTTCGTCTTCATCGGCGTGCGCACGATGCAGGGGACCTACTCCTCCATCCAGGAGTACAAGATTGAACAGGCCGTGGCGCAGCTCAACAAGAGCATGAGGAGCTCTGGCTGGTAATCAAGGATATGCTAGAGTCAGCACGTCTGATTTATCAGAGGGAAACAAGGAGGGCGCGTTGGTGACAACGCGCCCTTTCATCTTGTCGCGTCGCGGAGCGACGTTCCTATCTGCGCTCTACGCCCGCTTCATCTGCGGGAAGAGGACGACGTCGCGGATGGAGTCCGTGCCCGTGAGGAACATCACGAGGCGGTCGACGCCGAAGCCAAGCCCGCCGGTCGGCGGCATGCCGCACTCGAGCGCGGAGATGAAGTCCTCGTCGATCTTCTCTGTGTCCTCTCCGGCCTGGTTCTCGAGCGCCTTGCGCTGCTCGAGCGGGTCGTTCTGCTCAGTGTAGCCGGGGCAGAGCTCGCGGCCGGCGACGACGAACTCGAAGACGTCCACCAGGGACGGGTCGTCCTTGCACGCCTTGGCGAGCGGGACGAACTCGTGCGGGATGCGCGTCACGAATGTCGGCTGCATGAGGTTGCGCTCGATCAGCTTGTCGTAGACTTCGTGTGTGAGCATTAGCTCCGTCGTCACGCCGTCCAGCTCGAGGTTGGTGTCCGTCTCCGCGGCCTTGGCCTTCGCCCTCTCCAGCTGCGTGGCGAAGTCGAGGTCGAACCAGTCGTCGCCCATCAGCTCCTTCACGAGGTCCTTGTACGCGACGCGGCGGTAGGGCGGCGTGAAGTCGATCGGGACCTTCCCATCCCCGTATTCAACGACGCGCTTGCCGACGACGGTGTCGCAGAGATGCGGCAGAAGGCCCTCCATTATCGCCTCCATGGAGGTGCGGTCGCCGTACGCCTCGTAGATCTCGCAGACCGTGAACTCGGGGTTGTGCGTGCGGTCGATGCCCTCGTTCCGGAAGTCCTTGCCCAGCTCGAACACCTTGTTCATGCCGCCGACGAGGAGCCTCTTGAGGTACAGCTCCGGGGCGATGCGCATCACGCAGTCCTTGTCAAGCGCGTTGAAGTGCGAGAAGAACGGCTTCGCGGCCGCGCCGCCGGCCTGGTCCTGGAGAATCGGCGTCTCGACCTCGACGAAACCCCTGTCCCAGAGGTACTTCCTGATCTCCATTATGAGGCGGGAGCGGACGAAGAAGCGGTTCCTGGACTCGTCGTTCGTCATCAGGTCGACGTAGCGGCGGCGGTAGCACTCCTCCTGGTCGGCGAGGCCGTGGAACTTCTCCGGCGGCTGCTCAAGCGCCTTCGCGAGCATCGTCCACTCCTTCACCACGACGGACTTCTCGCCCTTCTGTGTCGTGAACAGAACGCCCTCCGCGCCGATGATGTCGCCGAGGTTGAGGAGCTTGAACGCGGAGAACGCCGTCTCGGAAAGCTCGTCGCGCTTGAAGATGAGCTGGAAGCGGTCCGTGCCGTCGTTCATCGTGCAGAAGTTCATCTTGCCCATGCGGCGGATCATCAGCAGACGCCCTGCGACGCGCACGGGGCGGCCCTCCTCGAAGGTGGCGCGCACCGCCGCGAGGTCCTCGTGGTCGTACTTCGCGCCGTATGGCTCGTAGCCCATCTCCCTGAGCGCCGACATGCTCTGCAGCCTCTGGGCCCTGTATTCGTTTGTTTCCTGTGTCATGGCGATGTGTGTCTCTGTTGTGGATTGTCGTGGAAAGGGTCGTGCTACACGCTCTTCAGCCTGGCGGCGAGGCGGTCGTCGAGGTCGTGCGCGGCAAGGGCGTCCAGAAGGGCGTCCATCTCCCCGTCGATGACCCTGTCGAGCGAATAGAGCGTGAGGTCGATTCGGTGGTCGGTGACGCGGTTCTGCGGGAAGTTGTATGTCCGGATCCTCTCGGACCTGTCGCCTGAGCCGCGCAGCGTAAGGCGGTCCGCGCCGATCTTCGCCTCCTCCTCGCGGCGGCGGAAGTCGAGGATCCTGGCCTTGAGGGTGGCGAGGCACTTCTCGCGGTTCCTTATCTGGGAGCGCTCGTCCTGGCAGACGGCGACGAGCCCCGTCGGGAGGTGGGTCATCCTGACGGCGGACTCCGTCTTGTTGACGTGCTGCCCGCCGGCGCCGCCGGCGCAGAAGAGGTCGATGCGGATGTCGCTGTCGGGGATGTCGATGTCGTCCTCCTCGTCGGCCTCCGGGAACACGACGACCGTCGCGGCGGACGTGTGGATGCGCCCCTGCGCCTCGGTCTCCGGGACGCGCTGGACGCGGTGCCCGCCGGACTCGAACCTGAGCCTGCCGTAGGAGCCGTCGCCGACGACGGTGAAGACGACCTCCTTGTAGCCGTCGAGCGACGTCGCGTTCGAGTGCATGACGGATATCTTCCATCCGCGCTGCTCGGCGTAGCGGGAGTACATCCTAAACAGGTCGCCCGCGAAAAGGGCGGCCTCCTCGCCGCCAGTCCCGGCGCGAATCTCCATGACGGCGTTGCGCCCCTCGAACGGGTCCGGCTCGAGGAGCGACGCCATCACGCGACGCTCCAGGTCGGGCAGCGCCGCCCTGAGCGAGTCTATCTCGCGCTGCGCCTCGTCGCGGAAGTCCGGGTCGGCAAGAAGCTCCTCGTTGCCCCGTATGTCCGCCGCCGCCTTCTCGTACGCCCTGAACGCGCTCTCCAGCTTCTTCAGGAAGGCGTGGTCGCGCAGCGTGGCGCGATAGCGCTTCGCGTCGGACAAAACGGCAGGGTCGCCCAGGTCCGCCTCGACGGACGCCAGACGACCCAGAACGCCCTTGATTTGACCTTCGTCAACCAAGGGATGTCACTTCGCGAACTTCGCGTAGCGCTTCTTGAACGAGTCGACACGGCCTTCCGTGTCAACCATCGTCTTCTGCCCCGTGAAGTACGGGTGGCACTGCGAGCAGGTGTTAACGGTCATCTCCTTGCGCGTGGAGCGAGTCTTGATGACGTTGCCGCAGGCGCAGGTGATCGTTGCCTCTCCGTAGGACGGATGTATGTCTTTTTTCATGTCTTCTTCCTTATCTTGAAAAAGTGAGGTAATATTATACCTTATTTTGCGTCATTACGCAAGGGGGAATTTTCATGGTTTTTTCGACGGGGTTTTTCAGGCGTTTTCCACGTCGCTCCGCGCCGTCCTGATTATCGCCGACCTGAGGTCGCATTTGACTTCGACCCCAAGCTCGCGCCTGATCCTTGATGTATCTGGAACATAGACGTCAGCCGCGCCCGGGACGTCACGCCCCAGGACCTGGACTTCGCTCGACGAACCAAGCGCCTCGCGCACGGTCGCGGCGAGATCGCGGATCGACACGGCGCGGTCGGAGCCGACGTTGTACGGGCGTCCGTTCTCACCGCGATCGAGGATCGCGAAAAGCCATTCCACGAGGTCGTCGGCATAGAGGTAGCTGCGCAGCGGCGTGCCGTTTCCGTTTATGACTATGGGCTTCCCGTCAAGGCAGTTCTGTATGAAGTTCCCGATGGCGAAGTGAATGCCGCGATTGAGGTGCGGGCCGGTGAAGGCAAAACAACGGGCGATCTTGACGTCAAATCCGGTATCGATTAGCAACCGCTCCACCGCCAGCTTCCCTTTGCCGTAGGCCGTTACCGGCTCACACGCATCATCCTCGCCCGCCGGTGTAATCCGTGGGCCATAGACCGCACCCGAGCTCGTGAAGAGAATCTTGCTACAGCCAGCGGCCTTCGCGAAATCCACCACATGTTGCGCGCCATCCATGATTACGCTCGTCATTTCAGCATCCGAAAGCGTGGTGACGGCGCTTGTTGCGGCGTGGAGGATGGCATCAAAACGGCCTTCGGGGAAGGCAAAGTCGCGCACATCGCCGGCGACGAATGAAACGCCCGGTTGGTTTGCAAGGCGGGGGCAAGATGCGGCAAAGCGAGCGGGCGAGCGAGAAAGTATCACCCATTCAGCCTTCGTCCATGGCCATTCGGGATGGCGAAGGCGGTAGTCAAGCATAGACTTGCCGAAGAAGCCCGTACCGCCGCTGATGAAGAGGCGCTTGGGGCCTATTTGGCCGATCTCAGATCGGCCATCAAATCTATTATTTAATAAGCCTACTGCAAAATTCATACCATGCCCCCACTAGATTTGATAGCTGATTTCTGCAACTCAGTAGATCTGATGACCAAGCTGCCACCTCCAGCAGATTTAATGGCCGAGCTGCGCTCGGCCAATTTATGCGGCCCATCGGGCTTCCAGTAGAGCGCAAGCCCTTCTCCGGCCTTGGCGATTTCGATGATCTCGGCATTGATATCAAGACAGGCGCTGCGGCTAAACTCAGTTTCGTCATTGCCTTGGGCAATTTCAAGGTAGCGCCCCTCGGCAAAAGGCGCCACATAGCGGCTCTCGGGCCGAAAGCGCCGATTGGGAATGCACGACGGCA
Source organism: uncultured bacterium (assembly GCA_902799955.1). Lineage (GTDB taxonomy): Bacteria > Verrucomicrobiota > Kiritimatiellia > RFP12 > UBA1067 > UBA1067. The sequence goes on from CADCCQ010000015.1 coordinate 11,412, forward strand.
AGACGCGGATGAAGCGCGCGTCGCTCCGTCTACAGAGCATATCGCGCACAGCCTGCTCGCCCTTTGAGATGAAACCTGAGATGATGATGTAGCCCTGGGAAACCGCATTTTCAATCCGCGAAAGCATCTTGGTCAATTCCGTTCCCTGCACTTGGCGCGAAATGCGCAGCGAAAGAAGCTTTTCCGCAGGATCAAGCAGGGCGAGGTTGCCCACGCCTTTCCAATAGTGGCCGGGATCGAGGCGTGGCAGGAAGAGCGGCTCAATCACGCGAAGCGCGCCTTCCACGCCATACATGAGCTCCCACTTCATCGGATTGTAGGCGATGTAGCGCTCGGTCGCATCGATCATCTCGCGCGAGATCAGGATATAATCGTGGTAGCCCTGCTGCCATAGGCCAAACGCAGTTTGGCCATCAAATCTAGATGCTTTGCCTAATCCAAAATCGCCATCGAATCTAGATACTTCATCACCTTCCGCTCGGCCATCGAAGCTAGATGCTTTGCCAAATCCCAAGCCGCCAGAATTGATGGCCAAGCTGAGCTTGGCCAGTTTGGTAGTGTAATTCTTGAACCGCCTGATTGCATTGCCAAGCATCTTCAGCGGCTCGGCAAGCCCAGGCAAGAGGGCGCAGTTGAAATGCACGTGATCCGGCATCACCACGTAGCCGAAAAGCAGAATGCCGGGATTCAGGCGCGGTATCGCCGCAAGGGCCTCTTTCACCTTCTCGCCCAGCGACGAAAGCACCACTACGCCATCGCGCACCACACCGAAAAGCGCCCTTCGCGGCGCGGTGGCAATGGAGACGAAAAGCGAAGCCCCCTTCGCATAATCCCAGCCCTTGTACCGCCGGTAGCGCTTTGTCTCGCCGCTAATCGCCATTCTCTTCCTTAGATTTGATGGCCAAACTATGCTTAGCCAACATCCACTTCGCCCGCTCCTCTTCCGGCAGAAACGGCGCCATATTATCGAGAGGTTCCGAAACCATCGTGCCATCGGGCTGCCGCCGCGATGCCGCCTTGGGGCCAAGCACCTCAAACGGATCAAGCATGACTTCAACGACAACCGGTCCATCCACCGCAAATATCTCGGGCAGCTTTGCATCCAGCTCTTGATTGGTTGCAAGCCTGAAATACGGCAGATTGTATGCAATTGCCAGTTTCTCAAAGGATGGAAGCACGACCCCCGACCCAGCTTCGGAACCTACGAAAAACCCGCCGAAGAATGCCTTCTGCGTCGTCTTGATCGAGAGGTAGCCCCCGTTGTTGTAGATGAGGAGCGTGATGGGCAGGCGATAGTTTTTCATCGTCTGCAGCTCCTGGAGGTTCATCTGGATAGAGCCGTCGCCCTCGAAGCAGACAACGCGCCGATCGCCACCGGCAAACGCAGCGCCAATCGCCGCAGGAAGGCCATATCCCATCGAGGCACAGGCCTCGTTGGAGAACATGCGCATCCCCTTGCGGATTGGAATTGTCTGGAACGTCGAGGTGTAGGCGATTCCATTCGATGTCACGACCGTCAGCGGATCGGGCGCATGGCGCACCATGGCCTCGGGCAGCACATAGCTTGAAACGTAATCCGTTCGCTCCCGATGCTCCGGCAGGATCACGGGGAAACGAGCCTTCACCCCACGGCAGTACGAAAGCCAGTCCTCACACGGCGGCAATGACGGCAGGGCTGCGTGCAGCGCTTTGAGGAAAGTGCCGGCGTCTGAATGTATCTTGATGTCAGGGCGGAACGTCGGTTTTTCAAGCTCCGCCTCGTCAACGTCAATCATCACCTTCACCGCGTTGCAGGCCACGGTATCGTATGCATAGCCGCAGATGCGAATACCCATCCTCGTGCCCAGCACGATGAACAGATCGCTATTCTGCATGATAAAGTTTGCAGGGCGCTCGCCAAGAATGCCAGGACGGCCAAAGAAGAGCGGATGATTCGAGGATATGAGGTCGATGCCGGAAATCGACGTCAGCACCGGAATGTTCAGCGATTCCGCCACTTCCAGAAACAGCTTCTCGGCTCGCGCATTACGCACCCCGGAACCGACAATGATCGCCGGACGCTTCGCCCTGCGAAGAAGGGCGGTAACCCTTTCGACTTCCGATTTAGAGGGATTCGGCTTTGCGCTGGAAATGTCCGAACACAGTTCGGACATCAAATCTCCGTCACCTATCGGCATCTCCGCCGCCTGAATATCAAGCGGCACGTCAATCCACACCGGCCCAGGCCGACCGCTCTGGCAAAGCTTCCACGCCTCTGCCATGACCTCCGGCACCTCTTCGACGCTCATCACCGTCTTCGCCATCTTCGTCATCGGCCGCGCGGCATCGACGATGTTGTATTCCTGATCGCCAAGCTGCCGCAGCTTCAGATGCGGACAAGAGGTTATCATCGTTGCCCGCTTGATCTGTCCGGATATCACGATCATCGGCACGGAGTCGAGCCATGCGCCCATCACGCCCGTCAAAGCATTCGTACCACCAGGCCCAGTCGTGACGCTGACCACACCCGGCATCCCCGACATTCTTGCATAGCCTTCCGCCGCCATCGCGCACGCCTGCTCGTGCAAATTACACACATACTTGATGCGCGTCTCACACCCAAGCGCGTCGTTGAGGTGCATTGCGCCGCCTCCAGTCACGAGGAAAACATGCCTCACTCCTTTGTCGGCCAAGAACTTCCAGATGTAATCGGCAACTCTCATACATTTACCTCTCTACACGGCTATTCTTATTTCAAGCCCTCGGTACATTCTACACGGCTAGACAAAACCCCCTGATCGTCTTGATCATGTAGTCGATCTTCGCGTCGCCCATGCCGGGATAGAGGCCGATCCAAAGAGACGAATTCATGATCGTGTCGGTGTTGGCGAGCGAACCGGCCACACGGTAGTCAATACCCTCGCGCATCGTCTCGAAGCAGGGATGGCGGATGATGTTGCCCGCAAAGAGGTTGCGCGTCTGGATGTTCGCAGACTCAAGGTGCTTCGCAAGGTCGTTGCGCGTGAAGCCGGCGTCGGGCTTCACCGTCATCAGGAATCCGAACCACGACGGATCGCTCTCTTCGTACTTCTCGAAAAGACGCAGCTGCGGCAAATCCTTCAACCCCTCGTAGAGTCGTGCGAAGTTGGCCTTGCGCTTTTCCACGAACGACGGGAACTTCTCAAGCTGTGCGCATCCGACCGCCGCCTGGAGGTCGGTCGCCTTCAGGTTGTAGCCAAAGTGCGAATAGACGTATTTGTGATCGTAGCCGACAGGCAGCGTGCCAAACTGCTTCGTGAAGCGACAACCGCAGGTGTTGTCCACGCCCGATTCGCACCAGCAGTCGCGCCCCCAGTCGCGGATGGAGAGCGCAATCTTCTTGAGGAGCGGGTTGTCCGTATAGACAGCCCCGCCCTCGCCCATCGTCATGTGGTGCGGCGGGTAGAAGCTCGACGTGCCGATGTCGCCCCACGTGCCGGTGAACCTGCCGTCGTATTTGGAGCCGAGCGCGTCGCAGTTGTCCTCGATCAGCCAGAGGTTGTGCTTTTCGCAGAACGCCTTGACCGCCTTCACGTTGAACGGGTTGCCGAGCGTGTGCGCAAGCATCACGGCTTTCGTCTTCGGCGACCATGCCGACTCCAGCTGCGCGGCATCAATGTCTGCCGTGCCAAGTTCGACATCCACAAATACCGGCACCGCACCGTACTGCACGATCGGAGCGATTGTAGTGGGGAATCCGGCGGCAACGGTGATCACCTCGTCGCCGCGCTTCACCTGGCGCTCGCCAAGGAGCGGGGAGGTCAGCGTCATGAAGGCAAGGAGGTTTGCCGACGAGCCGGAGTTCACGAGCAAGGCGAAGCGGACGCCGAGGTAGGCGGCAAGGCCTTTCTCGAAGTCGCGCGACCAGTGTCCGTAGGTGAGCCAGAACTCGAGCGAGGCGTCGACGAGGTTCTGCATTTCGCGCTCGTCGAATACCCGTCCCGCGTAGTTCACGCGCGACTTGCCGGGCGTGAACGGCTCGGCGGCCTTCGCGCCATGCACGAGGCGGAAGTACTCCGCCGTCTTTTCAAGAATCTCCTTTTTCAACTCTTCTGCTGTCATGGCTATCCTTTGTTTTTATCCATGTAAGACATGTGGGGGATGGTTTGATGTCCATGTAAAACATGAAGGACATGTAAAACATTGGGAGATGGAGGAGTGATGGGGCCCATTTTCACCAAGAATTCCAAGTGGAAAATTGTAGGAGGTTTGATGTCCATGTAGAACATGAAGGACATGTAACACTTCGGGAAATGAGTGAATGATGGAGTTCATTTTCATCATGGCGTATTGGGTTTGTCACAGCGTATTAGGTTTAAAGATAGAGGGCTGGCGAATAGGGGCATAAACAGTGCGCCGCTCGTATTTGAAAGCTCCAAAGTTCAAGAGGAGTCCAAGAGGGAAGTTGGCTATTTTCAGGTAGTTCATGACTTGCGACAGATGTTCCGTCGTCAAGGAGGCAACTGCCTTCAATTCGACGATGAGTTTACCGTCAACTACCATGTCGGCAAAATACTCTCCAACGCAATATCCGTCTTCATCAAACACATTCAAGGGCTTTTGCCGTTCGACAAAATGCCCCATCTTCTCTAATCTATGCGTAAGCGCAGACTCGTACACCCTCTCCAAAAGCCCATTGCCAAAGTAATGGTGAACATCGTATGCAACCTGCCCAACTTCGGCAGCAAGAGTCTTCAATTCCTCGATCTCTCGTTCCCGTTCGCCCTGTTCCACATGGGCATTCATCCTCAACCCATCCTCTACATGTTCAACATGGACATTCATCTCCACACCTCACCTACATGCCCTACATGTTCTTCATGTTCTCCATGGACATTAAGATTACAATCATAACCCATAATCTGTGCGTTGGTTGCCTCGACCGGATTTGCACCATTCGCAACGGCGGCGTACCACTGGACGGTGTTCTTCACGGTCTCCTCAAAACCCCACCTCGGCTTCCAGCCAAGCACCCTCCGCGCCTTGCGGATGTCGAGATTCAAGAGCCCCGCCTCGTGGACGGCATTCGGATCGGATTTATCCACCCACGTTCCCTTGCGCCACTTGAGCATTTCCTCCACCAGTTCCTTGACCGTGCGATTCGCCTTGGGATCCGGACCGAAGTTGAATCCGCCGCAAACCTCATCGAACCGCTCGCGCTTCGCAAGCGCCGCACCGAGAGCGAGATACCCGCCGAGGGGCTCGAGCACATGCTGCCATGGACGCGTAGAGGCGCTGTTGCGCACGGGGATCGTTGCGCCCTTCGCAAGCGCGCGCATGGCATCGGGAACGATACGATCCTTCGCCCAGTCACCGCCGCCGATTACATTGCCCGCACGCGCGGAAGCGACCCACACGGGCGAATCCGGCGTGCCAAAGAAGGATCGGCGATACGAGGAAATCACGATCTCGCACGCGCCCTTCGACGCGCTGTAGGGATCGTGGCCGCCAAAGGGATCTGTTTCCCTAAATGGGCGGCCCTTCTCATTATTCTCGTAAACCTTGTCGGTGGTGATGCAGACGATGGAGATTTGGGGGTTGGCCGAACACAGTTCGGCCATCAAATCTAGGGAAGCCTCTTTATTCCCGGCATTATTCTGCCGCTGAGCCATCTGGCCTTGGGGCAACTTGGAGCAAGAATCGGCCATCAAATCTGGGGAAGCCTCTTTATTCCCGGCATTATTCTGCCGCTGTGCCATCCGGCCTTGGGGCAACTTGGAGCAAGAACTGGCCATTAAATCTGGGGAGGTCAATACTCGCGCCGCCTCCAGCACGTTGACCGTGCCCATCACATTCGTATCGAAGGTCTCCGCCGGCTTCTCGTACGAGAGCCTCACGAGCGGCTGCGCCGCGAGATGGAAAACGAAATCCGGCTTCACGCGGCGCATCGTGCGAACAAGCGCAGGCAAGTCGCGCACGTCGCCAACCGTATGGGATGCGATCCGCTTCGCGAGCTTCAGTTGGTTGAAGAGACTCGGCCGCGTGGGCGGCTCAAGGGCGAAGCCATGCACCTCCGCGCCGAGCGCGAGCAGCCACTCGCAAAGCCACGAGCCCTTGAAGCCCGTATGGCCCGTCACAAGGACCCGCCGACCTTGATAGCAGGTGAATGCTTCTATATCCCTTTTCATATTTAAATTCATATTCAAACCTCAACATGATTTTCAACACAGAGGCAAAAAAGTTCTGAGATGGAGAGATGCTTTTCTCTCCGTGACTCTGCGGCCCTGTGTGAAAACTCAGACGCCATGACCCTTACCACACCTTCCACGGGGCCTTGCCTTCGGCGTACAGCTTCTCGAGGATGTCGTGTTCGCGCTTGGAGTCCATGCACTGCCAGAATCCGTCGAATATGTAGCTCTTCAGTTCGCCCTCCGCGGAGAGGCGCTCCAGCGGCGTTCGCTCGAAGATCGTGGAATCGCCTTCGAGGTAGTCGAATATCCTCGGCTCGAGCACCATGAAGCCGGCGTTGATGGGGGAGGCGTCCTTCGCGCTCTTCTCGCGGAACGAGCGCACGGAGTTGTTCTCGTCGATGTCTAGGACGCCCTTCTCCTGGCCGGGGCGGACGGCGGTGAGCGTGGCGATCCTGCCGTGGGCCGCGTGGAACTCCAGGAGCTTCCCGATGTCGACGTTGCACACAGCGTCGCCGTATGTCATCATGAAGCGTTCGTCGCTGATGTATTCCCTGACGCGCCTGATGCGCCCGCCGGTCATCGTGTCCAGCCCCGTGTCCACGACCGTCACCTTCCAGGGCTCGCACCTCTGGGCGTGGACGACCAGTTCGTTGCGTCCGCCGGTGAAATCGAAGGTGACGTCGCTGTTGTGCAGGAAGTAGGCCGAGAACCAGTCCTTGATGACATGCTGCTTGTACCCCGCGCAGACAATGAAGTCGTTGAAGCCGTAGTGTGAATACAGCTTCATGATGTGCCAGAGTATGGGCATCCCGCCAAGCTCCACCATCGGCTTCGGCCTGAACTGGCTCTCCTCGCTGATGCGGGTTCCGCGCCCGCCCGCCAATAGAACAACCTTCATGTCATTTACCTTTCTGAACACATTATACCATAACAAAAAAATGTTGTCTAGGCATTATGCCATAAACAGGCGACAAAGGCGAGCGTCGGACGGAAAAGAAAACAAATCCGCGGAATCCACTTGATGATCGACGGCATTTCCTGTATAATTCGAAACCATGACAACAGAAGGCGCACTACACTACATCGCGAACGCGGGGGCGCACACGGGCACGCAGCTGCTCGCGGTGTCCGGCCTCGTGCTCGCGCTCGCCGTCGTGCTGTGGTTCGTAAGCCAGGGTATCCGCGGCATGGCGTCGTCCAGCATCGGGATGGCGTACTACTACATCGTCGCGCCCGGCGTCATCTGCCACGAGACGGGGCACGCCCTCGGCTGCATCCTCACCGGGACGAAGATCGTCAAGTTCGTCCCGTTCCACCCTACGCGGGACGGGACGCTTGGATACGTCTCGCACATCGAGCCGAAAAGCGGCGTCCTGGGCGGCATTGCGCTCTTCCTGATCTCGACCGGGCCGGTGTGGTTCGGATGCGCCGCCATCCTCGCCATGTCGCTGCTCGTCGGCGGCATGGGGATACTCCCCGACATGCACGCCTTCGTCCCAGCCGGCGCGGCGGCGCATTCGAGCGAATACGTCGCGGGCGTGTTCCTCGCCGCGCTCCAGATGCTGCGGAACGCCGCGTGCGTGTGGAACTGGCATTCGCCGTGGATCGCGCTATACGTCTACGCGACGTTCTGCATCGCCTCGGAGATCACGTTGAGCGGACAAGACCTCAAGGGGATGTGGAAGGGGCTGGCCCTGATCGTCCTCGCGCTGTTCGCCGTCAACCTTGTCCCGCACGGCTGCGGCTGGGTGGAGGCGGGGATCGCGAAGGCCGCGCCCGGGCTGTTCCTCGTCCAGGCGGTGCTGGCGTTCGTGCTGATGCTCGACTGCGTCTTCTTCGCCGTCGCCTTTCTACTGGCGCTTCTGCTGGGTGGCGCGAAGAGAGCCTGACGCCTATTCCACCTTCCACTCCCGGACGCCGGCGGAGAAGCCGGCGGGAAGCTGCACGTCAAGCCGCAGTGCGCGAGTCTTCACGGGGGCGAACGAGACTTCGTCCCAGCCGTTCGTCACGGGCGCGCGCGACTCCGCCACGACCTTCCACGAGCCACCGCCCTGCATTGCGCTGAGCGTCCACGACGCGGGGATGCGGCAGTTGCCCTTCTGGGCCTTGTCGTCGAACCAGACGACCGCGCTCTTCGCGACCTCGGTGTCTTTGCCAAAGTCGTACCTGATCCACTCGCTGGTTGCGAGGTGCGGCCAGAAGTCGAAGTTGCCGTTCTTCGCGTCCATATCGTTGATCGCGGAGACCTTCGGCTTCATCTCGCCGCGGCTGAACGAGACGGACGCCTTTGCGAACACGCCTTTGTGGAATCCCGCCTTCGCGGCGTCCTCGACCATCCACACCATCGCCCTTCCCTCGCCCCGGTTGAGCCGCGCGAAGTTGGGCACGGCCACCGCGCCGTTGTCGCCCCTGATGGCGAAGACGCCGTCGCAGAGGTCGGCCTTCCAGAACGGCTGGAACGTGACGCCGGGGTCGAGGACGAGCCTGGCAAGCGGCGTCTTGTTGTCGACCTGCTCGAAGCTGTAGACCACGGGCCCGCGCTGGAACGCGACGCGCCCCTTGTTCGCCTCGACGCGCCCGTCGCAGCGCATCCTCTGCACGGGCATCGGGAACGTCAGCTCCACGACGTCGCCTGCCTTCCAGGTGCGCTCGACGCGCGCGTAGCCGCCGCGGAACTCGGCACGCGCCTTCTTCCCGTTCACGGTGACGGTGAAGACACCGCCGACATCCGGGTCGGCGGTGTAGAGCGCGCTCTCCGTCCTGTCCGGGACTCGCATCGCGAACGTGAACGCGGCGGGCTTCTCGGGCGCGAGCGCGAACGTCACCCTGCCCGTCCACGGGTAGTCCGTGCGCTGGCGGATCCAGAGGCGCGCGCCGGCGACGCCGTCGACGCGGCCCTGGATGGAGAGGAAGTGGTCGGCGAAGAGCGTCCTGCCGTCGGAGGAGAGCGAGTACGCGAGGTCCTTCAGGGCGAAGAGCGTGCGCGGGATGTTGCCGACGCAGCACGGGCAGCCGTGCCATGGGTAGCGGACCTTCGAGCTGTCGAGCGGGTTCTGGTAGTAGAAGCTGCGTCCGTCCTCCGAGATCGAGCCGAGGAGGTTGTTGTAGACGAGCCGCTCCTGGACGTCCACCGGCCACGAGTCGCCGTGGCGCCTGTGCTGCTCGACCGTCCAGAAGCTCATGCCGCAAGACGCGCACGACTCGCAGTATCCGGTGTTGGCGAGCTCGTAGTCGCCGCCGAACGCCTCGCCGCGCCATGACGCGCCGACGCCGCCGGTGAGGTATTCCTTGCGGTTGATTGCGCTGTCGAAGAGGCGGTCCGCGGCGGCGCCCAGCTCACTGTCGCCGAGGCGCGAGGCGAGGGCAGACATCGCGGTGTAGAAGTACGTCGCGCGCACTGCGTGGCCGGTGGCGTCCTTCATTTCCGTCGCCGGTCGCTCCGCCTGGTGGTAGGCCGCGTTCCATCCGGCGTTGTTCCCGCCGGCGACGTGTTGGCCGCGGATGAAGTGCTGCGCGAGCCGCGCGTACCTGTCGCCCTTCCCAGCGCCGTCCGCCGCGTTCACGGCGTCGGCGAGGCGGCAGAGCGCGTACTCGAGGCCGGGGTGTCCGTTGAGCCACGTGCGCTTCGGCGCGGGGCCGAAGACGGAGTCGAGGTGGTCGGCGCACCTGATCGCGGCGTCGAAGAGGCGGCGGTCCTTCCCCTTCGTCATGCGGAAGTGGGCGACGCCCATCTCGATGAAGTAGCCCATCACGTAGAACTCGTGGTCGCCCGCGCGAGAGAAGTGCGGCTGCCTGCGCAGATCGTGGAAGGAGTGTATGTAGCCCGACGGCTCCTGCGCCGCGAGGATGATCGGGATCCACTCCTCCATCTTCGCGCGGAGCGCCTGCTGGCCCTGCGCGAGCGCGAAGTCGTCGCCGGGGTCGATCTCGAGCGCGAGCGAGATGGCCTCCATCGTGTTGTAGACGTACGCGTCGCTCCAGGGGCATCCCTTGAACTTGACGGACGGCGTCCTGCCGGCGAGGACCTCGCCGGTGGCGACGAGGTTGAGAAGCTCCTCGCCAGCGCCGCCTGCCTCCATCTGCCGGATGCAGTGCGGGATCCAACGGCATATCATGCGGCGGTACTGGTCGCGCCAGAAGCCGTCCACCTTTGCGTCCCGCATCACGACGGGCTCGACCGCCGCGCCGGAGGCCGCGGCCGCGGCGAAGGCGGCGAATGCCGCGCACGCCGCCAACGTTCCAAGTGCTTTCGTTTTCATACCATAGATTATATCATAAAATTCACCGCGATTTCATTTTTCGTTACCCGTTCCCATTTGTCTGCGGCACAATGCCCGCAAGCGAACGTGCAGACGAAGATGCCGGTTTAACGGAAGCATAGACAACCATCTTTTGTTGAAGTATAATACTCGTATGCGAACGTTCTGACGAAGAGGAAAAATGCACGGAAGCCGTGACAACATGGTTTTGTTGTGGTATAATATCCGTCACTTGCACAAGAGTAAACTGGAAATTCCAGACAGGAGCAAAAAATGAAAATCAAGTTCGGCAACGTAGCTGAAAACATAACGACCCGCAAGGAGTTCTCCCTTGACAAGGCAAGGAAGGTCCTCAAGGGCAAGAAGATAGCCGTCCTCGGATACGGCATACAGGGCCCGGGGCAGGCGCTCAACATGCGCGACAACGGATTCGACGTGATCGTCGGGCAGCGCAAGAGCGCGAAGGCGGGCTCCAGCTGGGCGCGCGCGAAGAAGGACGGATGGGTCGAGGGCAAGACGCTCTTCTCCCTCGAGGAGGCGGCGGAGAAGGGCGACATCGTGATGATGCTCGTCTCCGACGGATCCTGCCCCGAGGTGTGGAAGAAGATCGAGAAGTACGTCACGCCCGGCAAGTACCTCTACTTCTCCCACGGCTTCGGCTACGTCTACAACAAGCTCACCGGCATCGTGCCGCAGAAGGGCGTCGGCATCGTGATGGTCGCGCCGAAGGGCTCGGGCACGTCGGTCAGGCGCAACTTCCTCTCCGGCGCGGGCATCAACAGCTCCTACGCATTCGAGCCGAACGGCATGAAGGCGAAGGACGTGGAGGAAGTCACGAAGGCCATCGGCATCGCCGTCGGCTCCGGCTACCTCTTCCCGACCACGTTCAAGAACGAGGTCACGAGCGACCTCGTCGGCGAGCGAGGCATCCTGATGGGCGCGCTCGCGGGCGTGATGGAGGCGCAGTTCGAGACGCTGCGCGCGAACGGGCACAGCCCGTCCGAGGCGTTCAACGAGACGTGCGAGGAGCTGACGCAGTCGCTCATCCGCCTCGTCGACGAGAACGGCATGGACTGGATGTACGGCAACTGCTCGCAGACGGCGCAGCACGGCGCACTCAAGTGGAGGCCGATCTTCAAGAAGGCCGTCATGCCCGTCTTCAAGCGCCTCTACAACAGCGTGAAGACGATGCAGGAGGCGAAGGAGGTCATCCGCGACACGAGCGGCTCCGACTACAAGGAGAAGATGCTCGCGAAGCTCTCCGAGCTGCACAACCACGAGATGTGGCTCGCAGGCGCGGCGGTGCGCTCGCTCCGTCCGCACGAGGCCGCCAAGGGCAACGCGGCGTCCGCCGGATGGGGCGGGCGCAAAGTCGTGAAGTGAAAGGGACCCCGGCTCCATGAGCGAAGGGGCGTTCCTCCAGGACCTCGCGATGATAATGGCCGTCGCGGGGTCCGTCTCCCTTCTCTTCGCGCGGTTCAAGTGGCCCAAGGTGGTGGGCTACATACTGGCGGGCGTCCTGCTGTCCAGGCACACGTGGGGCGGGTCGTTCCTCCTTGACGAGTCGTCGGTCCAGACGGCCGGCCAGCTCGGCATAGTGTTCCTGATGTTCTCGATGGGGCTGGGGCTTTCCACCACCCAGCTCAAGCGCGTCGGCAACGTGGCGATGCCGACGGCGCTCCTCGACACGGTTATGATGATGTGGCTCGGCTACACGGTCGGCCACCGGTTCCTCGGGTGGGGGACCGTCCCGTCGCTCTTCCTCGGCGCGGCGATATGCGACAGCGCCACGACCCTGCTCGCCAAGATCATAGGCGAGATGGGCTGGGAGGGGCGCTCCTTCGTCAGGTACGCGCTCGGCACGTCGGTCTGCGAGGACATCGTGTGCGTCGGCGTGATGGCGGTGATCGCCGGCGTCGCGAACGGCGGCGGAGTGGACGTGTCCCTCGCGGTGCGCTCGATGGGGGGGATCGCCGTCTTCTTCATCGCGACGTTCGTGTTCGGGCTGGTGCTCGTCCCGAGGCTGCTCACGTCGGTCGCGAAGCGAGGCGACGACGAGGCACTTCTCATAACGCTCCTCGGGTGCTGCTTCTTCGTGACGTATGTCGCGTACCGCCTCGACTACTCGTTCGCGCTCGGCGCGTTCGTCGTCGGCGTCCTTGGCGCGAGCTCGGAGGCGAGGCCGCGCCTTGAGCGGCTGGTGTCCCCGCTCAGGAACATGTTCGCCGCGACGTTCTTCGTGTCGGTGGGGCTTCTCGTCAACCCTGCGGAGTGTTGGGCGCACCTGCCGGCTATCCTCGGTATATCGGCGCTCGTGGTATTCGGGAAGTTCCTGAACTGCACAGTCGGCGCGCTCGCGTGCGGCACCGGGCTCAAGACATCAGTCCAGATGGGGATGTCCCTCGCGCAGACCGGCGAGTTCGCCTACATGGCGGCGCTGCTCTACGTCACCATCACCGGCGACGTGGAGAGGCCGCTCTACCAGGTCGCCGTCGGCGTCTCGCTGCTGACGACGCTCCTGAACCCGCTGATGATAAAGTCGTCGGACAGGTTCGGCGACTGGGTGGAGGGGAAGTGCCCCGCCCGCCTGGCGAAGGCGCTCGCCGCGTACCGGGGCGCGATCGAGCGCTACCGCACGTCCGGCGCCTCCGCGCGGCGCAGGCTGGTCAGGCGTCAGGTGCTGCAGCTCGCCGTCGCGGCCGTCCTCGTGTTCGCGGCGTCCGTCGGCTTCTCCATGCTGGAGAGCCGCGACTGGTCGAGGCTCTCGGTCTTCTTCGAGTCGCACAAGAGGCTCTTCTTCGCGCTGGCGATGAACGCCGTCATCGCGACGGTCCTCGCGATCGCCGTCAGGATCGCGAAGTCTATGGCGTCGTCGCTGGCGGACACCATAGTCGGCACCGGCCGCGCGAGGTGGCAGAACACCGTGCGCTCGCTCGTGAGGCACGTCGTGATGACGGCGGTGATGGCGCTCGCCACTATGCAGGTCATCATGGTGAACCTCAACTTCGCCCCGGAGGAGACGTGGGCCAGGGTCGCCATCGCCATCACGATCGTCTCCGCCATGGCGTTCGGGTGGCGCTTCTTCGTGAGGGCCGGGCGCCGCGCCGCGAGGAACTTCACCGCCGCGCTGAGGACCGACGAGCGCCTGGCGCGCCTCTCGCGCGAGGTGACGATCACCATCCCCGAGGACGTCATCAGCAACGTCGTCGTCGGGCCGACCTCCGCGGCGATCGGCTTCACCATCGGGTCGCTCGGCGTCCGCGCGAAGACCGGCGCCACGATAGCCGCCGTCGACCGCGACGGCAAGCGCATAAGGAACGTCGGGCCCGCGTTCAAGCTGAGGGCCGGCGACGTGCTGATCGCGATGGGCGACAGGCTTCAGATATCGCAGCTAAGGTCGCTGCTCGAAGGAGGGATATAGCATCATGAAGAGAAGACTATGCGTGGCCGCGGCAGTCGCGGCGCTCCTCGCGGCCGGCGCCGCCGGACAGCTCCTCCTCGCCCGCCAGAGGCCGGGGACATCGCCCGTCGTGGGCGAGAGCGTGGTCGCCGCGCTCGGCGGGCTCCGCACCCTCGCGGCGGAGGTCGTCTGGTTCCGGGCCGACAGGCTCCAGGACGAGGGGCGCTTCGGCGAGCTCGTCCAGCTCACGCGCCTGCTCACCTTCCTGGAGCCGCACGAGCCGGAGGTCTGGAACTACTCCGCGTGGAACCTCGCATACAACATCTCCGTCAGGATGCCGCGCGAGAAGGACCGCTGGCCGTGGGTCCACGAGGCGGTGCGGCTGCTCAGGGACGAGGGGCTGCGGTGGAACCCGCACAGCGCGAAGATATGCCGCGAACTCGCCTTCATCTTCGAGCTGAAGATCGGCGCGAACTACGACACCGCCTCGCCAATGTACCGCGAGGAGTGGAGGAAGGTCGTCGAGGACGTCGCCGCCAGGAACGCCTGGGCGGAGATCGGCATGGACCCGGAGGAGATGCGCAGGCTGGAGCGGCTCCACGGAATCGACGACTGGGGCAACCCGCAGGCGTCGGCCATCTACTGGGCAACCCACGGCCTCGCCACCGCCGACGAGGACGACGTATGTTTCCTGAAGGAGACAATCCGCCAGTCGAAGGTTCTGTATTCGAAAAAGCCCGGGGCCGCGCCGCGCAAAAGCCCCAAGGGCCGCTGACGGATTTGAGAAATTGCGGACTTTCTGGTATAATATGCGTGATGTGTGCTAAGAGGAGGATTCTAGTTGCGGACGACGACGCCGGGATGCGCAGGGCGTGCAGGGCGATGTTCGAGTCCGACGGGTACGAAGTGGTCGCGGCGAAGGACGGGGCCGACGCGCTCGCGAAATTCGACGCCGGGCGCTTCGACCTCGTCGTTCTCGACGTGATGATGCCGAAGATGAACGGACTCGACGCCTGCGCGGAGATAAGGAGGCGCGACGCGCTGACGCCGGTGCTGTTCTTCACCGCGATGCCGTCGGAGGCGTCCGCCGTCAAGGCCCTGGGGCACGGCGCGGACGACTACGTGGAGAAGAGCCGCCCTCCTGAGGAACTGCGCGCGCGGGTGCGCGCGGCGCTGCGGCGCGCCGACGCGTACGGCGACGCCGCGAGGCGAGGCGGCGAAGTGGCGGAGGACCTGCGCATCGGGGGCGTGCGCGCCGACTTCGCGACGCTGACGGTCGAGCAGAACGGCAGGTCGACGCCCCTGACGAAGTCCGAGGCGCTCGTGCTGAGGCTGCTCGCGGGCAGCCCCGGCCGGTTCTTCAGCCGCGAGGAGATACTGGCGGAGGTGCGCGGCGCCGGGCACGAGGGCGACGACGGCGCGCTGAGGGTCCTGGTGAGCAGGCTGAAGCGGAAGCTCGGCGCGGCGGGAGGGATGATAGTGAACGCCAGGGGGAGCGGATACAAGTTCTTGAAATAGGGAAAATGAAAAACGCGAAGACATCGATCATAAGGCTGCTGACGGCGCTGATCCCCGCCAAGGGGCTCAGGCGCAGGATCCGCCGCAGGCTCATGGACGCCGAGCGCGACGCGTGGCTTGCGAAGAACGTCCCGGAGGCCCGGCGGCGCTATGCGCGGCTTGAGGCCGCCTGCCGGGAGAAGCTCGCGGCGGGCGGGCGGCTATCCGTCGCGTTCGTCGTCTGCGACGCGTCGATGTTCTCCGGCGAGAGCGTATTCCAGGCGATGCTCTCCGACGGCCGCTTCGACCCGTTCATCGCCGTCGTCCCCCGCGTCTCGCGCGGAGAGGAGTTCCTGAAGGCGTCGCTGGAGAAGACGCTCTCCTCGCTGAGGGCGAAGTTCGGCGGCGCCGTGAGGTGCATGTACGACCCGGCGACGGGCGCGGCGCGGCCTCTTGAGGGCGCGGCGGACGTCGTCTTCACTTCGATTGTCTACCAGGACCAGACGCTTGAGCAGTACACGACGGTCCGCCTTTCGCGGACGGCGCTCGTCGTCTGCCTCTACTACGGCTACGGCGGGCTCTTCAAGTCCAACGAGCGCAAGACGGTGTTCCTTCCCGACATCGTGTGCTCGTGGCGGTACTTCGTGTCGAACGAGGCGACGCGGCGCCTCTGGGTGGAGCGCAACCCCGCGCTCGCCGGCAACACCGTCGCGGCGGGATACTGCAAGATGGACCGCCTAGCCCGTGTCCCCGCCGGCGCGCCGCGGACGCGGGCGAGGATCATCGTCGCCCCGCACCACACGATCGACAGGAAGGCCGACGCGCTTTCGCTCTCCACGTTCCTCGAGCACGCCGACTTCTTCCTGCGTCTGCCCGAGATGTTCCCCGAGGCGGACTTCGTGTTCCGGCCGCATCCCCTTCTCTTCGCGCGCCTCGCGACCCCGAAGTGGTGGGGGCCGGAGCGCACGGCGGAGTACGAGCGCCGCATGAAGGCGCACGCGAACGTCGAGTTCCAGCAGGGCGGCGACTACTTCGGGACGTTCGCGGAGTCCGACGCGCTCGTCCACGACTGCGGCTCGTTCCTCGCGGAGTACTTCTACACGGGGCGTCCGCAGTGCTACCTCTCCGACGGGAAGGGGACGCTCGAGGCGCAGCTGCTGCCCTTCAGCGAACGGCTCTACGCGAACGTCTACCACGCGACGACCGACGACGAGATCGCGGCGTTCGTGAGGGACGTCGCGATAGCAGGGCGCGACCCCATGAAGCCGGCGCGCGACGAGTTCGCCGCCGCGGAGGTCTGCGTGAACCACCCGAACGCGACGGCGCGCGTGATAGACGCGGTGATGAACGGAATCGAGAAAGGGACGCTAACATGAGCAAGATGACAATAGGCTACACAAGCGGTGTGTACGACCTCTTCCACATAGGCCACCTCAACCTGCTGAAGAACGCAAAGGGGCTCTGCGACAAGCTGATCGTGGGGGTCTCCGTCGACGAGCTGGTGGCCTACAAGCACAAGCGCGCGGTCATCCCCTTCCAGGAGCGACTGGAGATAGTGCGCTCCGTGAAGTACGTGGACGCCGCGATTCCGCAGGACGACCTCGACAAGTTCAAGATGTGGGAGAAGCTCCACTTCGACGTGCTGTTCGTCGGCGACGACTGGTTCAACACGCCGAGCTGGAAGGAGATGGAGGCGAAGTTCGCGGAGGTCGGAGTGAGGGTCGTCTACTTCCCGCGCACGAAGGGGACAAGCTCCACGCTTCTATCCGCCACGCTCAAGAAGCTCAGGGAGGGCGAAGCGAAATGAGGCTCCTCGAGACGAAGTTCGAAAAGGGCAAGTACGTCACGCGCCTCTTCGGGATACGCGTGGCGAAGCGCCCGGAGCCGGCGCTGTCGACGCAGGCCGCGCTGCTCCGCCGCGAGCTGCTGACGGCGGCGGACGTCGGAAACATGCCGCCCGCGCGCGGGTACGCGCGTGACGTGCAGCTCGCGGGGGTGGTCCTCCTGAAGGAGGTGCTGCGCGTCGCCAGGGAGAACGGCTTCCACCCGTGGACGATCAGCGGCAGCCTGCTCGGGACGGTGCGCCACGGCGGGCGGTTCGTGCCGTGGGACGACGACGTGGACCAGGGGATGCTCCGCGACGAATACGACCGGTTCTGCGAGGTGTTCAACGAAAAGTGCGCCGACGGCTACTACGCCAGGCGGCGCTTCTCGCGCAAGTGGAACCAGATCAAGGTGTCCCACCGCGACCTCCCCGGGGACGTCACGTCGTCGGTGATGTCCTACGACCTCTACCACTCCCCGCTCCCGACGCTGAAGGAGAAGCACGCGCTCTTCATGAAGGTCAGGGAGGCGCAGGAACGCAACGCGGCGCGGT
Source organism: uncultured bacterium (assembly GCA_902799955.1). GTDB lineage: Bacteria > Verrucomicrobiota > Kiritimatiellia > RFP12 > UBA1067 > UBA1067. The sequence goes on from CADCCQ010000015.1 coordinate 29,094, forward strand.
TCGACCTGCAGGCGGACGACGCGGCGCGCCGCGCCGCGCTCGACTCCGCGCGGCGCGAGTGGATAATGGACGGGAAGGACTCCGCGCCGCCCGAGTCGAAGCCCGCGGTGCTGCGCGGCATCGAGTTCATGACGCCGGACTGGGTGAAGGAGGCCGTCTACGACTACGACGACATCTTCCCGCTTAGGCCCGCGACGTTCGAGGGCGTGGACGTGATGGTGCCGAACGACCCGGAGACCGTCCTCACGTACAACTACGGCGACTGGGCCGCGTGGCCGGGGCGCCTGAAGCCGCACCACCCGGCGTCATCGTTCGACATGGAGAAGGCGCTCGCCCTGCGCAGGTTCCTCAAGCGGCACGGGCAGGGAGGGACATGATGGTAATCGGATACACAACCGGCGTCTTCGACATGTTCCACGTCGGGCACCTGAACCTGCTCAGGCGCGCGCGTGAGAACTGCGACAGGCTGATCGTAGGCGTCTCAACCGACGAGGTGGTGCGGGAGTACAAGCACCACAACCCAATAGTGCCGTTCGACGAGCGCGTCGCGATCGTGAAGGCTATACGCTACGTCGACGAAGTCGTGCCGCAGACGTCGATGGACAAGTTCGCCGCCTGGGAGAAACTGCACTTCGACAGGCTCTTCCACGGCAACGACTGGAAGGGCAGCGCGATGTACAACGAGGTCGAGGCGAAGCTGAAGGCGGTGGGCGTCGAGGTGGTGTACTTCGAGTACACCAAGGGGACTTCGTCGACGCTGCTCTCCGAGAGGCTGCAGGAGGGGATGGGGAAGAGTGTTTGAGTGGGTGAGTGGGTGAGTGTTGGAGTGGGTGAGTGTTGGGATGGGTGAGTTGTAGAAGGTGAAGAGGTGAAGGTGAAGGTGAAGAGAGAAGAGATGAAGAGGCAAAGGCAAATGAAAGGCAGAGGGCAATGAAGACAATAGACAGGAGGACGTTCATAGCGGGCGGCGCCGCAGTCGCGGCGGGAATCGTCCGCGCGCAGAGCCGCATCGTGAACCAGCGGAAGGTCAACGGCGACCCCGACCCCGCCTACGACGTGGAGCCGGTGACCGACGCCGAGTTCGACGAGGCCGTGAAGCTGCTCCGCGGGACGACGATGTTCGACGATGCGAAGCGCGCGCCCGCTCTCGCGGTCGTCCAGCGCGCCATCGACAGGATGGTCGCCTCGCGCGACTTCACCGCCGCGATGAACGACGCCACGCCGAAGGCGACGGTGGACGCCCTGCTTGCGAAGTACCCGGTGATGCGCTGGTACGACGAGTCGTTCGACCGCATCCTCGGCGAGTTCGAGGCTACGACCGTGACCGGCGACACGCCCGCGATCTGGTACCTCTACAACATGGGCGTGGTCGTCAAGACGAAGACGTGCTCGTTCGGAATCGACATCTGCCACCGCAAGGCGGCGCGCCTCGCCAAGCACCTCGACTTCCTGCTCGTCACCCACAACCACGGCGACCACCTCAACACGCGGCTGATAAACACGATGTCCGGCGCCGGCAAGCCGGTGATCTCCAACTTCCACCTGGCGTGGGACTGGTACTGCCGCGACATGGAGAAGACGTTCAAGTACAAGGACGTCACCATCCACACGGTGGCCGCCGACCACAACAAGCACCTCCCGTGGGCAGTGACGACATTCGAGGTGGTTTGCGGCGAAGGCGAAGGCGCATACACCATCTTCCACTCCGGCGACTGCAACCGCTTCGACCACCTCAAGCCGAAGGGCAGGCCCGACGTCTACTTCGGGCACTGCGCAATCGGGCTGGACTTCATGGCCGCCGCGAAGAAAACGATGCCGGCGAAGCTCTTCGTGCCGGTCCACCACCAGGAGCTGGGCCACATCCACTCCAGGTGGCGCTGCGTCGCGTTCGAGGACGGCCCGCTGCCGATCGTGAAGTCCCTGTGCGACGCCGGATACAAGGCGGCGATGCCGGTGTGGGGCGACAGGGTGGTGTAGGGGAATGAAGAATGAAGAATGAAAAGTGAAGAATGAAAAGTGAAGAGAGAGATGGTTGAGGGGGTAGACTGGAAATGAGAAAGAAGACGGGAATCGCAGTGGCACTGGCGGCCATGTGCCTTGCCGGATGCTTCTCGCTCGAGAGGGCGAGGATAAGAAGCATCGACAAGGAGCATGTGCTGGTGTCCAACTACGGCTGGTACCTCTTCCACTTCATCCCGATCGCATGCGGCAACGCGAGCCTGGACGCGTGGACGCCCTGGGTGCTGTTCCGCGACGACGTGACGCTCGACAAGATACAGGGTCGGTTCATGCTCCACACCCGGGGTCAGGGATGCACGGCGGAGGACCTGAAGTACGAAACGCGCGAGTCGGTGATGCTCGAGATACCGGGTCTCAACACCCCGCTTCCCATCCCATACCTCCTGACATACCGCGAGATCCAGCTCTCCGGGACGCTCTCGAAGGAGAGGAAGGGGGACGGGGAATGAGGACCGCCCTTCTCTGCGCCCTCGCCGCTGCGCTCTGCGGCTGCGCCACCATCCGCTACTCCAACGAGGGCGGGAAGACGATGGTGGACATCGCCAACACGGGATGGTACCTCTTCAACCTCATCCCCATCGCGTCCGGGAACCCGGATGCGCCCAACGAATGCTCGTGCTCGCTCTTCAGGCAGACCACGACGCTCGAGAACAACATACGGCTGCTCGACTATGCGGCGACATACCGCAACGCGAAGGCGGTCAGGTCCGTGAACAGCTTCTGGACCGACGAGAACGTACTGATAATCCTGCTGAAGCGGCATTCGTGCCACACAAGCGCGGAGCTCGTCATGGAAGGCGAAGACAAAGACGAAGACAAGAACAACAAGACCACGAATAAAGAAGATGAGAACAGCAAAGCACATTGAACTCCTTGAGGCGTACGTCCCCGGCGAGCAGCCGAAGAGCAGGGACGTCGTGAAGCTGAACACAAACGAAAACCCGTATCCGCCCACCCCAAAGTGCGCGGAGGTCCTCGCGTCGTTCAACCTCGACCAGCTTCGGCGCTACCCTGACCCGGAGTTCGTCACGCTGAGGAAGGCAATAGCGAAGAGGTTCGGGACGGGGCCGGAGCGCGTGTTCGTCGGCAACGGCTCCGACGAGATCCTGTCCCTCGCCGCGCGGGCGTTCGTGGAGAACGACGAGTGCATCGCCTCCCTCGACCCCAGCTACTCCCTGTACAAGACGCTTGCGGCGATCCGCGACGTGAAATGGGTGGGGCTCCCCCTCGCCTCCCTCCTCCTCGCGTACTCCAGCCGCCGCTCGACGCTCTCCGCCCGCCTACCCCAGAAGGCGTCGCTGTTCCTCTGGGCGAACCCCAACGCCCCGACGGGGGCGTGGACCGAGCCGGCCACCATATCGTCGTTCGCGCACAAGTTCCCCGGCGTCGTGCTGGTGGACGAGGCGTATGCGGACTTCGCGAAGGGCAACTGCATGGGGCTCGCCATCGCGCCGCGCAACAAGAACGTCATCGTGATGCGCACGTTCTCGAAGAGCTACTCGCTCGCCGGCCTTAGGGTCGGGTTCTGCATCGGGCCCTCCGACCTCATAGAGGCGCTCTACAAGGTGAAGGACTCCTACAACGTCGACGCCGTCGCACAGGCCGTCGCGCTCGCGGCGTTCAACGACCGCATCTACCACGCGAAGACCGTCGCCGCCGTGAAGAAGACCCGCGCGGCGCTGATACACGAGCTCCGCCGCAGGGGATGGGACGTCCCGGACAGCGAGGCGAACTTCGTGTTCGCCAAGCCGCCACTGACAACGACGGCGGAGGAGGTGTTCGAAGGGCTGAGGAGGCGGATGGTCTTCGTGAGGTACTTCCCGGGTCCCCAGACCGGCGACAGGCTCCGCATAACCGTCGGCACGCCCTCGGAGGTCAAGCGGCTTCTGAACACGCTGGACACGATGTAGGATGTAGGCCCCGGCGCGCTACCTGCACGTCGGCAGGCCCCATTCCTCGAGCTTCGAGGCCATCCAGTCGAAGGACTGCTCGTGCATGGCCTTCGCCTTGTCCGCCCGTATCGCCGGGCCGCAGGCGCAGCGGATGTCGAACGAGGGGTCGACAGGGCCGAAGTCCTTGAACACCTTCCTCAGGATCCCCTGCTCGCGCGTAGGCTGGCAGCGGGTGTCCACGACAATGGGCATCACGGGGCAGCCGGCCTTCTCGGCGAGCTTCGCGCCTATCGAGGAGAAGTGCTTTCTGTCGAAGACCTTCTGCCTGGTGCCCTGCGGGAAGATCAGGAAGCTGTTGCCGGCCTGTATCCTCTCGACGCCGACCTTCAGGAGATTCACGAGGTCCTCGCGCGGCGACTTGCGCCCTATGCCGACCATGCCCATGTGCGCGGCGGCCTTCACGAGGAACGGTATCCGCGAGAGCGACATCTTGGCCACGATGTTGAACGGTCCGAAGGTGAGCAGCACCGGCGGCATCAGGATCGTCTCCACCGTCGACATGTGGTTGCAGAGGTAGACGACCGGGCCTTCGCACTCCAGGCGGTTCCGCCAGCCCTCGAGGATCACCTTCATGCCGAGGCGCTCCGCGCCGGTGACGGACGAGAAGCATAGCCGCGCCCACCTGTCAGTGTTCAGTATCCCCAGCGGCTCGTAGAGCGCGCACATGGGGAACACCCTGCACACCCTGAGGGAAAAGCCGAGGGTGGTGAGGGCGCCCGGCTTCGCGCGGCGCGGCGCGCGGCGATCGTCAGGCGTCTCGTAGCCGCCAGTCTCGAGCAGGGACTTCCTGAACTCCTCAATTTTCGTTTTCCGCATTGGCGGCCCCTCCCTGATTGTCGGGGTGTTGCTCCTCCGCCTCGTGGCGCCGCCTCTCGGCCGTCGCGTTCCTGAGCTCATCACGGATGTTCTGGAGGTTCTGGCGCAGCTCCTCGCGCTCGGCCTCCATGGCGGCCTTGTCCTGCTCGCGCTGGCGACGCGTCTCTTCCGCCGCCTTCTTCGCGGCCTCGACCTGCTCTATCCTCGCACGGCGCTCGGCGTCCTCCTGCTCGCGCTTGAGCTGGCGACGGCTCTTCATTGTGTCCTCGCCGGGCACCACGCGACCGCGCATGCCGGTGATCGGCGTGCCGCGCATGCCGCCCATTCCCCTGTTGGCGAATGCGTTCGGCCTGACGGCGGGAACGCCCTTGGCGCCGCCCGGCGCATTTCCCTTCGGCGTAGCCGCCTCGCCCAGCTTGCGGGTGACTTCTATGGAATCCTTCTCAAGCGTCACGCTCTTCTCGAGAGGGTCGGCGCTCTTCACAAGCCATCCGTCCTTGGAGTCGCCGACGGCTAGGTAGTGGTAGCGAGGGGCCTTCGGGTCGCTCAAGTCGGAGAACCCGACCATCACCTTGCCGGCCTGGTTTAAATTAATGGCATATACGCCCACGGACTTCTGGAGCTCCTCCTGCTCCTTGGAAAGCTCGACGGCGTCCGCGCCGTCTCCGGCGGCACCGGACGACTTCGAGACAAGATCCGGCGGAATGCTCGGATCTTCTGGCGGAGGCCCGAACGGACACCGGTCTATTATCGGCTGGTAGAGGTCAAAGGCCCTCTTGCCGAAGCCCGGCATTGCCATGACCACAACTGCTAGCAATGTTATTGCGTACCTCATGGTGCGTATTATATCACAACAAAACATTGCTGTCCATACCTCCGTGTATCATTCCTCTTCGTCAGGACGCATCTCTATAATTCACCGCCTCGTCTTCTGTTGATTGGAAACAACTATTTGAAACAACTTCATTTTACGGCGGGCAACAGCCCGCCGGCTTAAGAACGCCGCGCAGTTGCGCGACGAAAAGAAAAAGTTGTTCTGGTTGTTTTCAATCTCAAGAAACCAGGTCTGCCCTTCTTGTCTACTGTTTGAGATGGTTGGGCGACGTCTTTAAAGCACAAAACCGAAGCGCCTGGATTCGCTTCGGTCTGAGCAGCAAGTTCAACCATCTTTAGTATATGTATTTAGTGACAACAAATGACAAAAAATTTTTATTTTGTGTTTTTGTTGTCTTTTTGACCAGTTGCATCAAATATCCAAGCAACTTCTGGCCAACATGGATGGGTCTTGTCCTTGTAGATTTCATTTAGAAGCGGCTGTTTCACTTCATCAGATCTGTTGAGGACGTCCTGGAATACAGCCATTATGTACTCTTTTTCCTGGCTTTTGTCCATCAAGAGCCCTGCGAGAATCATTATGTTGTCGTCGGGAATCAAGTTCAGCGCACGCTGGAGGGACTCCCGCTTGTATTTCGCCGGCACACGGGAAAAGGCGTCCGCGAAGGCGTAGACCTCCTTCGTTGATATCTCGCCGGACACCGGGTTTGTCCATTTGTCGGTTGCGTTGTCGAACTCCTCCACAAGGGCGCGTTCCGCGTCTGCGGGGTCGGGGCTGGAGTCGGAGGGCTGGGCCTCTGACGTCCCGTCGTCCGAATCGGCTGCGCTTTCCTCGACATTACGCGGACCTTCGTTGCCTGGGCGCGCGCCTGCATTGGACGAACGCGCAGAGCCGCCGCCGGGTGACTGGCGTTCGACCTGAGCGTCGCCAGAGGTGCCGCGCCCGTCATGGGGCGGGTTGCGACGCCAGACGACGATCGCGACCACGACTGCCGCCAGCGCCACAAGGATAAACTGAGACTTGTCGACTTTCATCTCTCGTACTCCCCTTCCGGTGCGTCAGTTCCTGCGAACAGGCACCATCCGCTTCACGGCGCCCCTGAACAATTCGCGCAGCAACTCGTCGTCTCCGTTGGACTGGTAGTCGCCCCAAAGGTCGTCTGCCTCTTCCTTCATCACCTTGTGGTGGATGCGCTTCAGTATTTCCTTCGCCTCGTCAAGCGTTATCTTGCCGTCGGCGAGATCGGCGAACATCTTGTGCGTGAGCACCCACGCGTCGATCTGCACATCCTCGAGGTCTGAACGCGCGAAGGCCTCTCCGTCCTGGTTCCTTACGACGGCCGGAAGCTTGAACACCGTTTCGAACGTCGGCATTGAAAGCCGCGTCTCGGCGTCAAACAGCCTTCGCTGGGTGCGGTAGAGCTTGTAGCCGAGCGCGCCGGACACCCCGGCGGCAATGATGGAGAGCGCCATGGCGTAGCGCGCGACATGCCGGGCGAGGTGCCCGCGCGCCTTCTCGCGCAGATAGCGGCTCTCGACCTTGGCCTCCGCCTTTTCGCGCTCGCGCTCGTGTTCCTCGGCAAATGAAAGGCATTCGCGGCCCTTGGGGTTGGAGTGGAGGAGCTTGGGGACAATCGCGAGCCATGCGCGGTCGTAGGTCCCGAGGGCGGAGGTGACGTCCGTCCGGGAGTCGCACCACGTGCCGGTGAGCAGCTTGTAGACGATCACGCCGAGGGCGTACCAGTCGGACTCCGGGGTGGCCTCGGCGCCCATCTCCAGCTCCGGGGCCATGTAGCCCAGCGAGCCCATGACGGGGCGGCGCCCGTCGCGCAGGTTGACGATCGTGTTGACGGCGTCCATCTTGTCCGCGCCGGACGCCCCGGTGTCGAATATCTTCGATATGCCGAAGTCCGTCAGTACGGCGTGGGAGTCCGGGCCGATCATGACGTTCTGGAGCTTCAGGTCACGGTGCACAACGCCCTTCGAGTGGATGTACGCGAGGGCGTCGCGGATGTCGTCGTACCAGCGGCCTATCATCTGCTCGTCGGCGGAGCCCTCCGGGACGTCTGCGAGGCTGCGCTTCTCGCCGTCGGGGTCCAGGACTAGGTCCATCACGAAGAACGGCCGGCCGGCGTCCTCGCCGATGTCGGAGACCTTGACGATGCGCGGATGCGAAAGCCTGGCGAGAAGCCGGCCCTCGGCGACGAAGCGCTGGCGCACCTCGTCGTCCTCGTTCTTGTACGTATATGCCTTCAAGGCGTGACGCGCCCCGACCTCTGGGTCGAGCACTTCGTACACTTCGCTCATCCCGCCCTTGCCGAGAAGGCGCACGATTTCATATTTGCCAATCTTCATCGTCGCATATTATCCTAGAAAACGCGTTTCAAGTCAACCAAAAAAACCACCTTGCGAAAGTCTTCCTGCGGGGAGTGTCCCCACAGGGAACTACACCAGCGCATAGCCGACGCCACGGCGGGCGACGAAGGCAAGGCCGGACGGAATCTTCCGCCGCATGTGCGAGACGTGGACCCGTATGGCCGCCTCGTCGCCGACGTACCCCTCTCCGCAGACCGCCGCGAAGATCTCGCGATAGGAGAAGTACCTGCCGCGCTCGGACGCCAGCAGCCGGAATATCCCGGCCTCGGTCTTCGTCATCGACGGCGGCGCGTCGATGCGCGCGAGGTGCGCGACGCGTTCCAGCGCCTTCCCTATGCGCGCGCAGAGCATCGCCTGGGAGGCGGACTTCGAGACGTAGTCGTCCGCGCCGACCTCCAGCCCGCGAATCTGGTCCCGCTCCTCGTCGAGGGCGGACAGAAAGACTATCGGCAGGTCACGGTCGAGGCTGCGGATCTCCGCGCACGTCGAGAAGCCGTCGCGGCCCGGCATCATGACGTCGAGCAGAACGAGGTCCGCTCGCTCGCCCTCGCGAAGGACCCGCAGCGCCTCCTCGCCGCTGCGGACACCCCGCACCAAATAGCCCGCCTCGGAAAGCGACGCCGCGAGCGACGTCCTCACCGTGCGTTCGTCGTCCACCAGTAGTATTCTAGGCCTTGCTGCCCTGTTCACTTGCGTACTCTCCTTTTCTCCTCCGCGAAAAACCGCCATGGCGCCTCGCAGCCCGGATGTGTTTCGCAGATCCATCATTCCATTCCCGTGAACAACATTATACCACAACGAAACAAAGTTGTCCCAACTAGACAACAATATATTGTTGTGATATAATATTCGGCCAAATGCAGGCACAGACAATAGACCCTCGCCCGTCGTGGGATGAATACTTCATGGAGATCGCCAAGGTGGTCGCCACGAGGAGCAACTGCTCGCGCCGCCATGTCGCGGCCGTGATCGTGAAGGACCGGCACATCCTCTCCACCGGCTACAACGGGACGCCGCACGGCGTCGTGAACTGCTTCGCGGGTGGGTGCCCGAGGTGCGCGGGGAAGGTGAAGAGCGGTACGCACCTCGAGGAGTGCCTCTGTGTCCACGCCGAGCAGAACGCGATATGCCAGGCGGCGTTCTTCGGGCACGCGGTCAAGGACGCGACGATATACGTGACGATATCGCCGTGCCTCACCTGCGCCAAGCTGATCGTGAACGCGGGGATAAAGGAGGTCGTCTACGGCGGCGACTACGCGTTCCTCGACACGGTGAAGGACGTGTTCGGCGCGGCGGGCGTGGCGCACAGGCGCTTCGGCGACGCGAAGAAGGCGACATAACGGAGCTTCCGCTGAAAGACCAAGGACAACTTCCGAAAAGGAGAAAAAAGAAAATGAGAAAGAAGATAATAGCAGGCAACTGGAAGATGAACGTGAAGCCGTCAGAGACGGCGGCCCTCGTGAAGGCGGTCGCGGAGGCGACCAAGGACTTCACCAACGTGGAGGTCGTGTGCTGCACGCCCGCCATCGACGTGCCGGCGGCCGTCGCGGCGGCGGCCGGGACGAACGTCGGCGTCGGGGCCGAGAACTGCCACTGGAAGGAGTCCGGCGCATTCACCGGCGAGATCTCCACGGGCATGCTCCTCGACGCGGGCGCGAAATACGTCATCATCGGGCACAGCGAGCGCCGCCAGTACTTCGGCGAGACCGACGAAACCGTGAATCTCCGCGCAAGAGCCGCGATCGCGGCGGGGCTCACCGCCATCGTCTGCGTCGGCGAGACCCTGGAGGAGCGCGAGGCCGGCAAGCTGGTCGAGGTCATCGAGCGCCAGATGAACGTCGGACTCAAGGACGTCACGGCGGCGGACTGCGACAGGCTCGTCATCGCATACGAGCCCGTCTGGGCGATCGGCACCGGCAAGACGGCGACACCCGACCAGGCCCAGGAGGTCCACGCGCTCATCCGCGCCACGCTCGCCAAGCTCGTCGGCGAGGAGACCGCCCAGAGCGTCCGAATCCAGTACGGCGGCTCGATGAAGCCGGGCAACGCGGCGGAGCTTCTCGCCAAGCAGGACATCGACGGCGGCCTGATCGGAGGCGCGGCGCTCAAGGCGGCCGACTTCGCGGGCATCGTCGCGGCAGCAAATGCGTAAATGACACCTCATCCGCCCCCGTGTAAAGGCGGGGGCGGGTGAAACACAGCAAACCGCAATAAACGCCACAGTCAAAGCTAGCAGAAAGGCGGAAAGAATGGGTAATCTTGATAAGATAGCTGTTGTTTTGGCGATGTTGACCGCCTTCTCCGGTTGCTTCAAGGAGCCGGTACCCGCCTACAAGACCGTGGCTCCGGAGACCGAGGTTTACTTGAAGGAGACCTCTCTCCAGAAGGTCACCAAGGACGCCTTGCTGAAACAGGGGCGCGTCTATATCCAGGACTCCGGCTGGACGAACCTTTCCGCGCGGATCCAGACCCTCGATCCCAAGAAGATAACATACCTGAACCTCGACAGAAACGCCATTACAAACATCGACGAGGTTGCGGAGTTCACGTCGCTCAAGTACCTAAGGCTCAACAACAACAAACTTTCATCCGTTCCAGACCTCTCCGCGCTCAAGCAGCTCAAGAACCTGTACCTGCGCGGGAACGACCTATCCGAAATGCCTGCGTTCCTGAAGGACCTTCCCGAGCTGGCGCTCCTTGACCTTTCCGACAACAGGAAGATAACTTCCGTTCCTGACTGGCTTGCGAAGAAAGGCGGCCTCAAGCACCTAATCCTCTCCGGCACGGGCATAACGGTTCTTCCGAGGGACATTTCCGCATGGAAGAGCCTCTCGACGCTGCAGCTTGGGGACTTGAATCTTTCCGAAGCCGAGATGAAGCGGATACGCGAGGCCCTGCCTGATACAACCGTAGTGTTCTGATGGAGCGGACTTCCGCGAGGCCGGACCGGACAAAGGAGCTTTCAACCGAAAGCCCGCTACGGCTTCTCTTCAAATACTCGTGGCCCGCGCTTGTGGCCATGACGTTGAACGCACTTTACGCGGTCGTCGACCGGTTCTACATCGGACACGGCTGCGGAGAGGCGGCGATTGCGGGGATGACGCTGACCTTCCCCGTGATGATGGTCTTCGGCGCGTTCGGCGTATTCATTGGCGCCGGGCACTCGGCCGTCCTTTCGATAAAACTCGGCGAGGGAGACTCCGAGGCATGTGAAAAGCTGCTGGGCCAGCTGGTGGCGTTCAAACTGGCGTTTTTCTTCATTTTGACGCCGGTGGTGCTGTTCAACATAGACACCATTCTACGGTGGTGCGGGGGCGGAGGCGTAAGCGACGAGGCGTTCGACTGCGCAAGGCGATACCTGAAAATAGTGCTGGCATCCCATCTTTTCTCGCACATGGCATTTGGACTCTCGGCGATGATGCGCGCGGAGGGATCCGCAAAGACGTCGATGATGGCGATGATCGTGGGCTTCGGCGCAAACGCCATTCTGGACCCCTTCTTCATTTTCGGGCCTACATACCGTTTCGACGTTAACCTCGGGTTCGCTTCGTTCCCCATGCCGGGGATGGACCTGGGTGTCGAGGGGGCGGCCTGGGCGACCGTCTTCTCGATGGCGGCAAGCTGCGCATACGCCCTGTCCTACTATTTGAGGGGAAGGAGCGCTGTCAGGCTTTCCTTTGGGAAGATAAGATTCCACAGGGGCCTTGTCGCCAAGCCGTGCGGAATTGGCTTCGCCCCCTTTCTTCAGCAGCTCCTGGGCGCGGTAATCAACATGGCCCTCCCGGCGGCCTTCGCGAAATGGGCCGTCGACAAGGCGTCCGCGACGACCCAGATCGCCTCGCTAGGTGTGTTCGAAGGGGCGCTGATCCTCATCATAATGCCAGTCCTCGGTGCGCAGCAGGGCATCCAGCCCGTCATTGGCTACAACTGGGGGGCTCGGAACTTCAGGAGGGTGAAAAGCGCCCTTCTCGCCGGCCTTTGGATAACAAGCGCCCTGTGCGTCGCGGCCTGCCTGATGCAAACGGTGCCGCCGCTTGCCGAAGCGGTCGCGCGGATATTCGTGCCATCGGACAATCCCGCCCTTCTAGCCGTCGCAAAGCACGATCTCATGCTTTCCAACTGCATGCTCTGGTGCATCGGGCTGAACATCGTGATGACCACCTACTTCCAGTCGATAGGCCATCCGGTCTCCGCCATAGTCCTTTCCACGATGCGCCAGGGTTTTGTGATCCTGCCGGTGATTTTGTTTCTCCCTTACTTCATGGAGGACAAGACGTTCGCGATCTGGCTTTCGATGCCTATTTCGGATGTCGCCTGCTGTCTCATGACCATGGTGCCGTTTGCCCTTCACCTGCGTTTTCTCTCGAAAGTCAAGGACAGACAAAAGTCCTACGCCCGCGCTTCGCACGGGAATGCAAAGAGTAGCTTTGAGCTTTGAGCTTTGAGCTTGGAGTCCTGGAATGCAAATGAAGAAGGGATTATGGAATTATGAAATTATGGAATTGTGGAATAGCGGAATTACTCATTTCATAGCGGCTGAAAGGGAATCGTTTCCGTATTTAATAAATCACAATTGCCACAATTGTTCACAAATCACAAATGAACCAGTTGTAAAACCTAATTGTTTGTCTCACGCAAAGTACGCTAAGTTCGCAAAGCAACCCTAAAATGGAACTTCGCGTACTTTGCGAACTTGGCGTGAGATATATTCGTGGGTTTTACCCTCAAATGACAAATACGGGAGGGTCTATTCTCCGCGCAGGCCTGGACGAGGCAGTGCCTATCCTCCCGATTTGTATTTGTGGCAATGATGGTATTTGTGAACATTTGAGATCAGTGAACAATACGAAGTTATAGGCAAGAAATCAGCAGTCTCGCCGCTGCGCCATTTTGTCCTGTTGATAACTCTTCAATAACTGTAGACATAAAATGATATTTTGTCAATTGACAAAAAATTATATTTTGTTTTTTACTCAATACTCGCAATATTTTAGCGGTTTTTGTTATCACATGTTGACGCATAATCATATATATCAAATTGTTTACAACAATGTAGATAAATATGGACAAATCAGTATACATTTATTGAAAAAACACATCCCCTTTCTCAGGAATATATGAATAGCGTGATACATGGTATTTGGCTTGGATTTCTCTTGTAAACAACCAGAACAACTTTCTTTTTCCCCGCCGCGCACGGGGCGGCCTTGCGGCACCACTCTAGCGACCGCCTTCGGTCGGCAGCGACCTTCGGTCGGTGGATACGCTTCGCAGTTCGCGCGCACCCTCTTGCGACCTTGCTTCGCAAGGCTCCTCGCTTGGCTCGTCGGGGAACC